>NZ_JBICBL010000013.1:0-224510 GCF_043089925.1 Streptomyces sp. NPDC013457 | reverse complement strand
CGCGGCCTCCTCATCGTCTCCGCCCTCGCCACCGACTGGGGAACCCACATCACCCCCGACACCCGAGAAGTCTGGGCACGCCTCGCCAGCTAACCACCCACCCCACCCAGCTGTTGCCACGGTCCAGCCACCCGAACACGGCCTCCACAAGTTCCAGCGGAACCGCGTCGAGACTCACCCGGCGCGGAAGGAAACGAGACATGAAAAACTACGCGTCCCTGGCCCGCTTCATACTCCTTGCCGTCCTATGGGGAAGCAGTTTCACCTTCATCAAGGTATCCCTCCACGGGGTCACACCGAGTCAACTAGTACTGAGCCGACTGTTCATGGGCGCACTTTTGCTCGTCGTCATCGCTCTGGTCAGCAAGGTTGCCCTGCCTCGCTCGGGCGAGGTGTGGGGGCACTACGCTGGCGCCGCGCTCTTCGGCAATGTCATCCCCTTCCTGCTCCTGTCCTACGGAGAGAAGACGACCGGAGCCGGCATCGCGGGCGTGCTCATCGGCGGCACCCCGTTGCTCACCCTCACCGTCGCCGCCCTCGCGTTGCCCGAGGAACGGGCCACACGCCGCAAAGCCATCGGACTGGTTGCAGGCTTCGTCGGTGTAGTTCTCCTCATCGGCCCGTGGAGCGAGCGACTCGGCTCCGCCAGCGGGCAGCTGGCATGCCTGGGCGCTGCTCTGAGCTACGCCATCGGCTTCGTGTACGTCCGGAAGTTCCTCTCCCCCCGAGGCGTCAAACCGCTGGCAGGTGCCGCCTCTCAGCTCATCGCCGCTACCGCGATCCAAGCCGCTGTCACCCCGTTCCTGGAGTGGGGCACCCCGAACTTCACCGGCCGCGTGACCGTTGGCATCGTCGCTCTCGGCCTGCTCAGCACGGGCCTCGCCTACATCCTGTACTTCCGTCTCATCAACGACATGGGCGCCGTCACCGCCTCCGCCGTCAATTACGTCGTGCCAGTCGTGGCCGTCGTGGCCGGTGTCCTCGTACTCAACGAGCCGGTCACTTGGAACCTCGTGGTGGGCGGTCTCGTCGTGCTCATCGGCATGGGCTACGCAGAGAACCGCGTCAAAGGGTTCCATAAGGAACCGCCTGTGCCTGCAAGGGATGAGAGCACGGGCCCGGATCGGGAGCACCCGATGACCTCTAGCGATTCATGTGCCAAACCCTGACCGGTAACCCGGCGAAACTCACCCGGGCGCCGTGCAGGAAGTCCCATAGGCAACTCAACAAGCGGTGCAGTGTGCTCCGTCCAGAATCACTCTTCCGATCGAGCGGCTCAAGGTTGGTGCCCTTGTGATGCGTGACTTGCGCAGTCTGTTCGCGTGTGCCGGGAGAGTCCGATGACTCCTCGCCGACCCTGGTGGCTGCTACCTCTTGGGCAGGTAACCGTGTCCGCGGGACGCAGGGGTGTCTTCTGGCACGTGCCGTCGGTCGTCGTACCTGCAGCAACTCTGCAGGCCTGCGCCGTGTTGGTGGTAGCGCTGCAGTTGCCTCATCTTGATGGTCTGTTTCTGGAGGGCAACGACATGTTTCCCATGTGTACGGCGATCATCGTTTTTGCCCTCATCTCTGGCTGGTCGTCGCTGGGAGACGCGTAGACGGTCGTGGTGCCCGTGCCTGCCAGGACGGACCCGGCTGCAGTTGTCGACGGCGTAGGCTCCCGGGCCTGCACCGGCGTCCCTGGCAGGACGCGCACGCCGAGTACGACCTGCGGGGTCTTCGTAGAGTCGTGCAGGGCCCCTTGGGGGCGCGCGGTGCTCCGTCAAGGTGCCTTGGGCTGGTTACGGCGGGCGTAGGCGCGGGCGGCGCGGGCGCGGTCGCCGCAGCGGGTGGAGCACCAGTGGCGGCGGCCGTGGCGGAGCAGGTAGCGGTTGCAGGGCGGGGAGCCGCAGGAGGTGAGGCGTTCGACCTCTGAGCCGGTGAGCAGGTCGGCTGCGTCGGCTGCGAGGGCCGCCAAGGCATGGTCGAGGATCTCGGTGGTGGGGTGACGGGTGGCGCGGTAGGGGCCGTCCTTGTCGTCCCATTGCAGCAGCGGGGCGGCGGAGACGCGGGTCATCGCGTCGTTGATGGCCGTGACGGCGGCGGGCAGGGCGGGAAGCCCGGCAGCGCGGGAGGCGAACAGCGACCTGGTCTGTTCACGCAGCGAGCGCAGCTGCGCCGCACACATTTCCCGCATGCCCACGTCGACCGGCGCGAGGCCCCGCTCCGTCAGCCAGTGGTTGGCCTGGTCAGGAGTCCCCAAACGATCGACCGTATGTCCGCCGGGCAGAGCGATCACGCTGTTGGCCAGGGCGAGGGAGAGGTGCTGTTCCTCCCCCTGCGCCGGCGGCAGGGTGGGCTCTTCGATCACGGGCTCCTCCATGTCCTCATGGTACGGCTTGCGCGTTTCCGTGAGAAATGGCTACGGTCTTCTCACGGTTAACCCACATCTATCCGTGAGGTGCTTTGAAGTGTCTGCTCCATCTGCAGCAACCGATCAGTTTCCGGTCCGCGTCCTGGGTGGTCCCACCACCTTCTTCGAGTACGGCGGTCTCCGCTTCCTGACCGACCCCACCTTCGACGCTCCCGGCGACCACCAGACACCCGCCGTGGTCCTGACCAAGACCGCCCCTCCCGTCGGCGACCCCGCTGACCTCGGCCACATCGACGTAGTACTCCTCTCCCATGACGAGCACGCCGACAATCTCGACACCTCCGGCCGGGCGCTGCTCGCCAACATTCCCCTCACCCTCACCACGCCCAGTGGCGCACAGCGCCTCGGAGAGAGAGCTACGGGCCTGCCTGATTGGGAATCGATCGAACTCAACCGCCCCGACGGCGGTACGGTCACCGTCACCGGCGTGCCCGCCATCCACGGCCCGGGCCGACGCGACGAGGTCGAGCCGATCTGCGGCGAAGTCGTCGGTTTCATCCTCACCGGGCAGGGCCTGCCCACCGTCTACGTCAGTGGCGACAACGCATCCCTCAACGCCGTCAAGGAAATCGCCGAGCGCTTCGCCCCGGTGGACACCGCCATCCTGTTCGCTGGCGCGCCACGTTTTGCCGGGCTCTTCAATGGTGAGGTGATCGTCCTGGACAGTGCTCAGGCGGCTGAAGCTGCCCATCTGCTTGCCGCCCGCCGTGTGGTGCCTGCCCACTACGACAGCTGGGCACATTTCACCGAGGGCCATGAGGAGCTGGCAGCCGCCTTCGCCACCGCCGGCATGGCGGACCGTCTGGACTGGGGCCAGCGCGTCTGAGCTGAGCCGCAGAGACTCCCGCTGGAGAAGACGTCGCCGCCAACCACTGATCTTGCGCGGGGCTCCGTCCTTTAGGGCAGGGGGAAGCGCATCCTCGGTCCGGAGGCGCTAAGCGCAGGACTTCGCGACAGGAACCCACCCCCAAGCGCCACCCCCACAGGGCGAGCAGGCGGGAATCTCCGTCCTTTTGAACGGAGAGAATGTCACGGCAGACCTCCCGCAGTCCGGGCATTGGGAAGGCGATCACCAAGATCGTGCAGGTAGCCCAGCCCGCGGTGCCCCACGGCGACCTCACCGTGACGCCCCCCAGGCGCCCTGGTACAGCATCAGGCTGCGGGCGAAACTCTCAGACGGGAAGTGGGGCGGCTTCTCCGCCCAGCGGACCGTCGGTTGGTGGGGACTGTACCGGCACGGCGGCTTCCCGCCGTGCCGGGAGCCGCCGGGAACAATCGGCCAGCTCCGCAGGTTCCCGCGAGCATGACGACGAAGCCCGATGTCCTGCGGTACACCGCGTTCTCCGCCGACCCCGAGGGTGGCAACCCGGCCGGCGTGGTCCTCGACGCCTCCGGGCTCGACGACGACACCATGCTCTCCATCGCCGCCGACCTCGGCTATAGCGAGTCGGCCTTCCTGACCGCACCTCCCGAGGGCCTCGACGGGGAACCCGGTCGGACCTTCACAATCCGCTACTTCAGCCCGAAGGCTGAGGTACCGTTTTGCGGCCATGCGACCGTCGCTACTGCGGTCGCCCTAGGCGAGCGCATCGGCCCGGGCGACCTGACCTTCGCCACGGCAGCTGGCGTCGTGCCTGTGACGGTCCGCGAGACGGAAGGAACCCTGCGGGCGACGCTCACCACGGTCAGGCCGCATACCGAGGACATCGCCGAGACGGACCTCGCCGAGGCACTGGCCGCGCTCGACTGGCCCGTTGGCGACCTGGACACCGCCCTGCCCTCGCGGATCGCTTTCGCTGGCGCCCGCCACCTGGTGATCGCCGCGGCTACCCGAGAACGGCTCGCCGACCTCGCGTACGACACCGACCGTCTCACAGTGCTGATGCACCAGCTCGACCTCACCACCGTGCAGTTGGTGTGGCGCGAGTCGGATCATGTCTTCCACGTACGGGACCCCTTCCCGGTCGGCGGTGTCGTAGAGGACCCGGCGACCGGCGCCGCCGCGGGCGCATTCGGCGCGTACGCTCGGGAACTCGGGCTGGTGGCGGACGACGCGGTGCTCACCCTCCACCAGGGCGCCGACATGGGCCGCCCGGGAGTGCTGACCGTGGAACTATGCGCAGAGGACGAGCGGGTGCGCGTAAGCGGGACAGGCGTCCGGATCGGCTAGGCCGTTTCCTTTGGACCACGAAGCGGGCCTCTGTCCTGAGGCTGGAGGGGGGGGTGATCGGTGCAGCTAGCCTGACGGCATGTCCATCTCATGGCGGTCCAGCGCCGCAGCGTTCGAGCAAATACTGGGCCGGCATGGCGTGGCCGCTGGCGCCTGCACCATGGAGGCGGCGTGGGCTGCCTTTGAGGAGTTCGTGCAGGTACCGCTCGAGGGCATTGAGGGGCCTGAGGACGACGGGGACGGCTTCATCGTTGAGTGGGGCGTCTGGGACTGGACCCAGAACCGGCCCGCGCTGTCTCTTGGACGACTGCTGGCGGTCAACGAGGACGGCGATCGGCAGGATCAGTACTGGCAGCCCCAGTACTGGAAGGTTGAGTTCCAGGCATGCTTCGCCGAGGACCCCGCCTGGGCAGACCTGCACATCAGCGGTGGCGGAGATAGCGGCTTCGATCACGCTGCCATCGGCGAGCCCAGAGCGGATGCGCTCGCGGAGACACGCCGTTTCGTTGACCAGGACCCGCTCTTCAGCGCGATGTGGCGGTCCGCTCCGATCGACATCGAAGTCACACTCGACCGGGCAGATTAGCCACACCTGGGGGTCATCTGTCCGACCAGATGAAGATCCCTGCAAGGTGAAGGCCGGCCAGGTAGATGGTGGCGGTCTTGTCGTATCGGGTGGCAAGGCCGCGCCACTGCTTGAGCTTGTTGATGCACCGCTCGACCGTGTTGCGTTGCTTGTATGCCTCGCGGTCGAAGGCCGGTGGCCTGCCGCCGCGGCTGCCGAGGCGTTTGCGGTTCGCGGTTTGGTCGGCGGGCTGCGGGATCACGGCCCGCATGCCGCGCCGACGGAGATGACTACGGATCGCCCGAGACGAATAGGCCTTGTCGGCCAGGACCAACTCCGGGGTGATCCTGGGGCGGCCGATCGGCCGCGGCACTCGTAAGCGGGCCATGACGTGGGCGAACGCGGGTGCGTCACCAGCCTGGCCGGGCGTGATGACGAAGGCGAGCGGACGGCATCGGCTGTCCGCGGCGAGGTGGATCTTGGTGGTCAGTCCGCCGCGGGACCGTCCAAGGGCATGGTCGTCCGGGTCGCTGGCCGGGGCCCCTTTTGACGGGCCCCGGCGGCGTGCTGATGAGCCCGGACGACGGTGGAGTCGACCGCGACGACCCAGTCGAGATCGCCTTCGGCGTCGGCCTGGGCCAGCAGAGCGGTGAAGACCTTCTCCCAGGTGCCGTCAGCGGCCCACTTCCGCAGGCGGTTGTGGGCGCCCTTCCACGAGCCGAAGTGCTCGGGCAGGTCCATCCACGGCGTTCCAGTGCGGTACTTGCACGCGATTGCGTCGATCACCTGCCGGTGATCACGCCACCGGCCACCCCGCTTCGGCGTCCGGTCCGGCAGCAGCGGCTCGATCCTCGCCCACTGGGCGTCAGTCAACGACACAGATCAACCAACGATCGGATGATCCGAAGGAAACGCCCTAGGCCGCTGCTCGACCCCTTGCTGACCAGAGGACGAGAGTCGCGGCAGTTGCGGTGCTTGTTGGCATCCTCTCCCCTGAAGGACGGAGGTTCCCGCCTGCTCCCTCCGGTGGGGGTGGAGCTTGGGGTGGGTTCCTGCTTCTTCGCACTGTGCCGGGACAGGTCCCGGTCTTACCTGCGCTCGACAGGCCGGTGCCGCCAGTCCCGTGGCCGTGGCGACGTTCACGGCCGCGTTGACGTCCCGGTCCAGACGGCCCCGTACGCCCTGCATTCCCATACGCGCTGCTGCAGGGGCTTGGGGCCGTCCTTGAGGCCGCACTGCGAACCTCAAGCCGGGCCTGCGTCCCGCTACGTTTCACACCAGTTCCGGGCGGACCAGCCGACCGCGGCGCGATCCCGAGGCGGTCGCCTCAGGCATCGCATCGTGAGCTGTTCGAGGATGCAGGGATCGTGCCTGTTCAGGTGATACTGCTGGTGGAAAGGGCACCGACCGTCGACGGGCGGGAGCCCCCGCGCTCGGCTTCAACCCAGCAGTCGTCGGTGTGCACCCGGGCGGACCTCGACCGTCCGTATCATTGCGTCAGGGAACGGACATCGGCCGCGCCCTGCGTGCGCCACCCCTCCTCCCGGAATACAGTGCGCGCACTGCTAGATCCTGATCTCAAGGTGATGACTCCCGAGTGCGAGATCGCAGCGCGAGACCATAAGGCATCACCCGCTGGGCACTCTCGCCTCTTACTGGCGAAGAGTGCCGCATGGGTCGACGGCTAACCGGTCCGAACGGACTAGGAAGGTTCCCTGAGGAATGAATCACTCGCAGTCCAACCAGACCATCATGGATTGGATGCTCAAGGATCTGGCGGATGAGGTCCCGCATACGAGGAGTGTCATTGTTCTGTCCTCGGACGGCGTACGCATTGGTCAGCACGATGCAGTCAGCGACGCTGCCGACCGGATGGCGGCAGCGTGCACGTGGCTCCAAAGGGCGGCGGGTACTATCGCCCCCGAGCTGCCGGACAGCAGCGGCCGAATCAACCTGGTCGCCATGGACATGAGTGCCGGCTTCTTCTTCCTGATGGCCGTTGGATCGAGTGCCTTCCTTGCGGTCCTCGCCGACGAGGACGTGGACGGAGTTCAGATGGGGCTGCGCATGCGCGACCTCGTCCCACGAATCGAGCACCTGATTTCAAAGACTCAATAGGGACCCCTTCGTGGCTGATCTGACTTTCTGTCGCAGAGCAGGCAGCCATGCTCGCTGCCCAGTCACGCGCTGCCAAGGCCAGCACTTCACGTTGAACAGACCAGTGCTCCGATAGTCGCCGCCACCTCAACCCCTCACATGCCAGATGCAGTCCGGCATCACGCTCGACACGCATGACGATGGAAGCGAAGTCAAACGCGAGCGTCAGCACAGGATTCGCCAGACCCCGGTTGCGGCACCTGCTGGATGAGGGACGCCCCGCACAACAGGCTTTCGTGCAGGTGGCGTAGCCATGGCCCCGGCTCGACGCCGATCTCATCGGCCAGCCAGCGGCGCAGTCTTCTGTAGTGACAAAGTGCCTCGGGCTGTCGGCCGCACTGGTCGAGCGCGATCATCAGCAGTCCGGCCGCTGTCTCGTCGCCCGGAAAGTCGCTCGTTACCTCCCACAGGGCTGGCAAGAGCTGGGCATGGTGTCCCAACCGGAGACCGATCTCGGCACGCAGGAGCTGGGCTTGCTGATACTCGCGGCACAGCGTACGACGCATCATGTGTGCCCAGTGTCCGGGTACTTCGGACAGTGGGGTACCTCTCCACAGCTCCAGAGCAGGAGTGAGGAGCTCCAGCGCTGCGTGGTCCTGCCCGGTCCGGGTAGCGGTGCGGGCTTCTTGGACGCCCGTCCGGAAGCAGGTGATGTCAACGGTCACAGCTTTTTTGCTCAGCAAGTACCCGTCCTGACGCCGCTGGACTGGGTTGATGTCACACACTTGACGGATGGATCTTCGCAGACGCTTCGCACAAGTGTAGAGGGCATCCATCGGATCGACGGGCTGGTTGGCGCCCCAGATTCGCTCAATGAGCGACTCGTCCGGGACAGTGTGGCCGTGCCTCGAGGCAAGCAGGGCCAGCAGTGTGCGTGCGCGGCCTGAAGCAGGGCGAAGTGCGCTGGCCTCGCCCTCCACGATCACTGGACCCAGTAGACGTACGAACATGGATGTCCTCTTCCCTGCAGTCGCTTGCGCTGCTTGCTGTCACCCGTCGCGGGACCGACGCCGTGAGCCTGTAGCGCAGCGCACGCTCGGTTTGTGAACCTGAGGTGCGAGCGTTGGCCGAGGTATGCCACGTCAGGTTCACAAGTCTGCGACTGCGACAGTCGCAGAGAGCTTGGGGTGCGGGCGAACCGCAGCACCCAGAGCGCTGAGGAACTCAGTCGCCCGGCCGGCTGAGTTCAATCCGCCCGGAAAGAGCCGTAAACCCGAGAACTGAGTAGAGCTGATGACGCGACGTAGGACGGATCGCCTTGCAGGCTGTCGATCTACCAATCTTCCCCAGCGCGCACTTTGGTTCACTCATTCTCAGCTGGCATCGCGCCCGACGAGCGTCTCTCTGGTCCGCAGCAGCTGTTCACGCAACACGCCCATGCGGTACAGATTTACCCCGAATGTGAATCGACTCGGACTTTCGGTCTTCTCCATCATTATGCCGACGCGACGCTGCACAGTCCGCAAGCCGATGCCCAATTTTCTGCCAATCGAAACATCAGGCATTCCCTCACACATGAGCCCGACTATGCGGACGTCGAGGGCATCGGCACACGGGTGCGGGTAAGGGTTTTCTATTTCATCCCTTACTTGCAGTTTCCAAGAATTCATGTTTGCGGGAGTACAACTGCGCCATATATCCACGGGTCACACAGCCTCGTTAGTGGGCCCCGCACCTGCCGTGACTTGCACGCGGGCGAACACCGTCTTGCCCGAGCGGTAGCAGGATGTGCCCCATGTGTCAGACAGTTGGTCCACGAGGTCCAGCCCGAATCCCCCGTGATCACCGCGTTCGAGCGCGGGGACGACGGCGGGCGAGCACGCCATGTTGTCCTTGTCGTCGACCTCGATTGTCAGTGTGCTGCCATCCCATATAAGCCGAAGGCCTACAACACCAGGGGTGTGTCTGCAAGCATTCGTCACGAGTTCCGACGTCACTAGCACGGCCGCCTCACCCCCGTCACGGTCGGCCGGACTATTCGCAGAGATCAGTCCGATCCTTCTCATAGTCTCGACGGTGAATTGACGCGCTGTGCGTACAGCCACTGGGTCATCGACCAGGGAAGCGCAGAATTCCATATGGCGTACTCCGTACATGGCCCCGATCCACCCTTCGAGTCGGTACGATCTTTGGAATCAAGAGACGGAACAATTCCACCACTTCACCCCACGCGTCCTCAGTGGTGAACACGTGCGCTTTTATGTCGACCGGTGGCTGATTCGCCACCTGGGGCGAAGATCTTGTCGACCCGAGGAGGGGCTCAGCATGGCCACCAGTAGGGATCGCAGCAGATAGCCGCTGCGAAGGGCCTGCCTTCCCATGTCCGGTGCTACTCGGGTGCCGGTAAGAATCGCCAGCTCAGAACGCCCGAGGACTGACCTTGTCGCGGAACCTGCGGCGGACAACCGTCCAGCTCTGGTCTTGCGCAGTGCTCCGTCCCTATAGGGCGGGGGTAAAGCGCATCGTTGGTATGGAGGCGCGCAGCGCCGGAGCTCGCTGCCTCTCCGGGTGCCGGTCGGAGTGGCCGCTTATCACCCACGGCATGCAGCTCAGGTACTCCTTCCGGATGTACCCGAACGGCCCTCAGGGTTCGGCGTTGGCCAGGGTGTCCGGGTGCGATCGGGTGGTGTTCAACGACGCGCTGGGCGTTCAACAGACAGCCCGTGCTGTTGGGTTGCCGATCGTCCCGTCGGCTATTGTCCAAGCGGCTCACGCCGTAACGAAGACTCCCGAGCGGGCCTGGCTCGGTGAGGTGTCGTCGGTGATCCTCCAGAAGTCCCTGAGGGATCTGGATACCGCCTACCAGAACTTCTTCGACAGTCTCAAAGGAAAGCGCCCCGGCAAGGGCAACCGGCAGGCCGTGCGGTTCACGGCCTGCCGGTTGGCGGATCACTGCCGGCGGGAATCTGCTCGGCTGCCGAAGATCGGTGACGTGCGGGTGAGGGGGTCCCGGTCCCTGCCGTCCACCCCATCCACGATGACGGTGGTCAAGGACGGGTCCGGAAGGTACTTCGCGAGTTTCGTCGTAGAGACCGGTGCGGACGAGACCTTGCCCGAGACGGCCGGTGCGGTCGGTGTCGACCTGGGCCCGTCGCACTTCGCGATCCTTTCGGACGGAACGAAGATCGACAGCCCGCGCTGCCTGCGCTGGCCGAGAAGAAGCTTGAGAAGGCCCAGCAGGACGTCGGAAGGCGAAGGGGTCCAGCAACGGGACGAAGGGCCGGCTCGAGGTCGCCCGCGTACACGCCCGGGTGGCCGACGCACGGCAGGAGTCCTACCGGCTCTCCACCCGGCTGATCCGCGAAAACCAAGCGATCGGCGTGGAGGACCCGGCGGTCAAGGGACTCGCCCGCACACACCGGGCCGGGTCCGTGCACGACGCTGGCTGGCCGCAGTTCGTCTCGATGCTGGAGTACAAGGCCGCCTGGTGCGGGCGCACCCTGATCAAGATCGGCCGGTTCGAGCCGACCTCACAGGTGTGCTCGCAGTGCGGCGTCAAGGACGGCCCCAAGCCGTTGCACCAGCGCGTGTGGAGTTGCGGAGAGTGTGGCCGTCCTTGATCGGGACGTCAACGCGACGGTCAACGTCGCCACGGCCGCTGGACTGGCGGTACGAGCCTGTCGAGCGCGGGTAAGACCGGGACCCGTCCCGGCTCAGCGCGAAGAAGAGGAACCCACCCCAAGCTCCACCCCCACCGGGGCGAGCCGACGGGAATCTCCGCCCTTCAGGGCAGTGAGGATGTCAAACCTCCAGGAAGAAGACCCCCGAGCACTAGGTCCCAGGGGTCACCCCCGTCAGGCTCGGCCTTCAGCGGCACGGGTGCCACGGAGGCCGGCGTCCTGACACGGCTGGCCCCACCTATTGCCTGGCATCAGAGACTTGGCGCGCCTCAGGCCAGGCCCGCGTGCCAGGCGCTGCAGAACTTCGCCACGCCGTCGGCCCCATCTCGCAGGCAGACCATGACTTCGTACCTGGTGCCCTCGGCGATGCTGAAGTCCTTGCTCACCCAGCCGCCGCTGTCCCCGGTGGCGGCACCATTGGCGTCGTCGAGACGGTAGGTGTTCCCGTTGAAGCGAAGATAGCCCGAGGCTCGGTAGCCGTCAGAATCCTTGTCCTGCACGCGGAACTGCTCACCTTCGTCCATCAGCCACGCGTGGCCACCAGGGTTGTCGTCGGTGGTGTACGCATGCGCGATGGTTCCGGCCGACGCGCTCGTCGCCGTGCCCATTGCCAGAGCGACCGCAGCAAGAGCGATGCCGACGGCCTTCGCCGAACGCTTCCGGATCAGCTTCATTTGGTTTCCCCGATCTTTCCGATATTGGAATCGAGGGCACATGGCCCGATGCTCCGTCACGTTGGTGCAGATCCTGGAATCAGGAGGTGGAACAATTTCAGCACCTCACGACCCGCGTTCTCAGTGGTGAACACGTGCGCCTTTATCGCGATCGGTGGTTGATTCGCCACCCATGGCGCGAGACCTGAAGCGGGCATAAGCTCGCCCAATAGGGCTCGCCACCCGCGGCTGGTGGTCCGCTCCAGCAGCACCTGGCCCGCGCTCGACCGCCCCCGGAACCAACACCTCCTTGGCCAGGTCTCCAGGTCGCTCGGTTCGCGCCGATACGCGCAACCAGAGCCAGCAAGCGTTGTAAGGACGGCAGGTTCCCGCTATGGAACAGGGGAACCTCGGCTGCGGTCGCGCTGTCCAGATCGGTGGTTCACGAGACGGACCGCGGGCCCGATCCGGTCTACCAGCGGTCGGGTGAGCGCCTGTACCACCACGCAGGGAGTCATGTCCCAAAGCGACCAATTTCCGGTCTGGGTGGCGCCCCCTGATTGCGACGATGACTCACCAGGGGACGCCACCATGGAGATCCGACTGCCTATCAGCGTCACGACCATGGTTGTCGGGACCCCGCCCGGCTGCCGTAAGGGCTTCTGGCTGGGTACACCGCCGGCTTCCAGGGCGTCGGCAGTCATGACGTCGGGATACCTTCCACTTGCTGAGGGCCAGAAGGGAGCACCGAGGCGTCAGATGCGTCCAGTTCGGGCAGGAATGTACGCCATCACGGCCACCTATTCGGCCCTCGCGGAGGATCTGCTACCGACTCCGGGCCGTCTCGCCGGTGGCACCCGACATCCTTCAACTCCTTGTACAGAGTGGCGTCCTCGTGTGATCCGCGAGCGCACCCTCGCGTCGATCTCCTATCGGGGACCTCGATCGCGGACTGGCTGCCCGAGAAGTGAGGCACGTGCTGTCATCGCCCCTGCGAGGCGCTCATCGCCCGAGTCCATCACGGGGCCGCAACTGCAACCGCGTTGGCCTCCTGCACTCCTGTGTCAGATGTGGAAGCTGTGTGGGTACGTCGTCACGTACTGTGACTCTGGGTGTGTGCCGGAGGTTGCTGCCCGCCCGGCGGGGGCGCGGGGAACCACTCCTCGGGTTCGGGCCAGACGAAGCCGGGGGGGATGTCGTACGTTTCGAACGTCGTGCCTGTCGCCTGCTGCGTAGCGAAGAACGCGAAGGCGTTCTGATTAGCGAACTGGCCGGACTGGCTCACGGGAAACCCGCGGCTTTGGAACTCCTCGATCCGCTCAGGCCAAGGCCGCCCTCCAACGTCGAAGGCGATGTGCTGTATGCCCTCGCCATGTTCATCGAGATATTGCTGGAAGATCGACGGACCGTACAGCGGCTGCATAATCTCCACGGCTAGGTCGCCTACATCGGCGAAACAGACCTTGATCGCGTAGTCCGCCTCGGTTCCCTGGTAGGTGCGTTGTGTCACCGTGTGCGAGTCGAACGTGTAGATCCGCCAGGGTCCGATCCCGAGGCGGACCAGCCCTTCCATGGTCCGTCGGTGGTTGCGAGTGACAAAGCAGATCTCGATCAAATTGCCGAGAAAGCTGTTGGACAGTTCCGTGGCGCTGACGACCGTGGGCCAGTCGATCTCGCCCTCCGGTCGGTCCTCGATGTGCGTCGGCTCGGACACTAGTACCTCGATTCACTCGTGATCTTGCAGGTGTGGGCGGCGCTGTGAGTGCCGGGCAGCAGATGCGCGTACACCTTTGTTCCCTCGAGTTTGTTGGCGGCGACGTCAGGTGGTGCGCGGTCCGCCTCCGGAGTGCCACATCGAAGGCACATATCCCGATCCACCCGTCGATTTGGTGCAGGTTCTGCATCAGGAGTTCATCACCACACCCCCCTCGTTCCCAGTGGTGTCAGCGTGCGCTTTCACGGCGAGCAGTAGTTGATTCACCACCGACATCGGGGCTTCCGGCGGTCCACCCCGTCCACGGTGACCGCGGTCAAGGACGCGGCCGGGAGGTACTTCGCCTCCTTCGTGGTCGAGACCGGGGACGGCGATGCACCGCCCGAGGCGGCATGCGAGGTCGGTGTCGACCTGGGCCTGTCGCACTTCGCGATCCTCTCGGACGGCGCGAGGATCGACAGCCCCGCGCTTCTTGCGCCGGGCGGAGAGGAAGCTTAAGAAGGCCCGCTAGAGACACAGCCGCAAGGCCAAGGGCAGCAACAACAGGACGAAGGCCCGGCTCAGGGTCGCCCGCGCTCACGCACGGGTGGTCGACGCTCTGCGGGAGTTCCACCACAAGCTCTCCACCAAGCAGATCCGCGACGACCAAGTGATCGGTGTGGAAGACCTGGCGGTCAAGGGCTCGCCCGCACGAAGCTGGCCAAGTCCGTCCACGACGCCGACTGGTCGGCATTCCTGACCATGCGTACAAGGCCGCCTGGCGCGGGCGCACCCTGATCAAGATCGGCCGGTTCGAGCCGACCTCGCAAGTGTGCTCGCACTGTGGCGTCAAGGACGGCCCCAAACCCCTCCACATCCGTGTGTGGGAATGCGGGGGATGCCGGGTCTGTCCTGGACCGGGACATCAACGCGGCGGTCAACGTCGCCAAGGCCGCCGGACTGGCGGTACCAGCCTGTCGAGCGCGGGTAAGACCAGGACCTCTCCCAGCACAGCGCGAAGAAGCAGGAACCCACCCGAAGCTCCACCCCCACCGGGGCGAGCCGACGGGAATCTCCGTCCTTCAGGGCGGAGAGGTGGTCAAGGCACTCAGGAGGCCGCAGACCCTCAAGTTCTCATCAACGCATCGGCCTCCAGAGCCAGGAACAGGTCGACCCGACCCTCGAACTTCAAAGGGTCGCGGCCAGTCAGTTCACCGATGCGGGTGAGCCGCTTCCGCAGCGTGTTCACGTGGATGTACAAGGCGTCGGCCGTGGCAGCAAACTGCGCCTCGTTGGCAAGAAACGTGCGCAGGGTGAGCTCCAGCTGGGCTCCCCGTTGGACATCGTGATCACGCAGGGGTGTCAGGAGCGCATCTGCGAAGCGCTGCACGACCTGCCCGTCCAAGCGCCCCAGCAACGCGCTGTGGGAGGGCAGTTCCGCGAATCGAGCCATTCGGGACGCGGAACTGCCGCGGGCCAGCAGTTGGCACGCCTCTCGCGCTTCCATCAGCGGGACTCTCAGCTTGGTGCTGTCCCCGGCCGGTCCGCCGTGGCCCAGCACTACTCTTTGCTCAGGGAACTGCCCGTCCAGTACGCCCAGCAGCCGGGCCATCGACGCCGCAAGTTGTTCCTCCGTAAGACGCCACGGAAAGATCGCCACGGTGTCGCGTCCACCCGGGGCCACGACGGCCGGCACGCCCTCGGACACAAAGTAGGCCATCACAGCATTGGCAGGCACAGGCGAGACTGCCGCACCTTCGTCCGTGACGGCGAGGGCGCACACGGCGAGCGGGTCACCTGCCTCGATTCCGAAGGTCTTCAGGCGGGCGGCGAATTCTCGTGACGCGCTCGCGCCTGAGAAGATCATGTCGACCAGCTCGCCTGCGAAGCGCATTTCTGTGGCTTGCACGGCGTGCAGCCGGGCAGTCTCCATGCTGAGAAAGTGCGCGGCCTGTTCCAGAGCTCCGTGCTCCGCCTCGTCGAGAGAGGCGGCTGGCCTGAGGCACATGAGCACCGCGTCGGCTTCTCCGAAAGCCCCTACGGGGTACAACACCGCCGAGTCGTTCGACAGCGTCAGCTCCAGTGGAGGCGGGCGGCGCGCGACGGCTCGTGCCACCACCGCAAGGTCATCCTCGGTGAGGTCTGCTCCGGCGGAGCCCAGAAGGTGACCCATGCGGTCCACCACCGCGAGGCGTAGATCGTGATCGCGACGCAGTACTCGCAGGACGCCGCCGGCTCCGGTTCCGGAGCTGATCGCATCGGCCAGCGCGTTGCCGCGCCGGACGGACGCCATGAGAGTGCTCTGCCGGTGTTCCGCCAATGTCTGGGCGGCGGCCTGGGACAGCGCGGTGAACGGGACATTGACTGACAACTCGAGCAGGGGCATGCCCGCCGTGCGGCAGGCGTTGATCACATCGACTGGTGTTGCCTGCATTTCACGCCGCAGTCCGAAGACGATCCCGGATGCGCCGACGCTCTGCACCCGGTCAACGAAGGCTTCTGCCGGATGTCCCGCGATGTGCCACAGGCCGTTGGTCATCACCAGTTCACCGCGCCGGATGTATGGCGAAGGATCGGGTAGCTCGGTGTTGTGTGTCCACGAGACTTCGGTATCGAGTGCGCCCGTGGGTCCAGGTACCAAGACCGTCAGCTCAAGCTCGCGATTCTCGCAGAGAGTGCGCAGCGTTAGCATGGTGTCTACTTAACCACCCTTTGTGGGTATTGCAGAGCGTCATCTCCACTGACCCTACACCGCGACCTGCTGTTTTTGTGACCAGCATCACCTCGTGGGCAGTCTGGTCTCGGAGGCCGCCATGCCATCGCATCGCAATGAAGCTGCTTCGCCGGCAGCGGAGGCGACATTCGACTCTCACGGAGTCGATCCCCTGCCCGCTGCTGCTCGGAGTTCCACTGCTTGGGAGCAGTTCTGGATCTGGACCGGAGCGAACATCGCCCCCATCAACTGGGTACTTGGTGCACTGGGCGTCACGCTGGGCCTGAGCCTGGTCGAAACGCTGCTCGTCGTGGCCGTCGGTAACCTCTTCGGTTGTGCGATTTTCGGCCTCTTCAACCTGATGGGGCACCGCACCGGGGTCAATCAGATGCTGCTGGGAAGAGCAGCATTCGGCCGACGGGGTGCCATCGTGCCGGGCATTGTGCAGGGGCTGCTTGCCATGGGCTGGGTCGGGGTCAACACCTGGGTCATCCTCGACCTGGCGGTCGCCATGCTGGCCAAGCTCGGGATTCACGGAGGCGAGGGCCTGAAATATGTGGTGGCCGGGGTCGTCATGCTGGTCCAGCTGAGCCTTGCCGTCTACGGCTTCTATGCCATTCGATCCTTTGAGAAGTACACCGTGCCGCTCACGGCCCTCGTCATGGCCGCTATGACCATCCTCGCGCTGACTCAGGTCGATCTGAACTGGACGTCTGGAACCGCGGCTTCCAGCGACAAGTTCACCGCGGTCACGCGGCTTCTCACCGCGATCGGTATCGGCTGGGGGGTGAGTTGGCTACCCTATTCGGCTGACTACAGCCGGTTCGTCAAACCCAGCACGTCGGGGCGGAAGGTCTTCTGGGCGACGGCGCTGGGGATGTACCTCCCCACCGTGTGGCTTGCCGCGCTTGGCGCGTGTCTTGCCAGCGCCGGGAACAGCGGCGACCCTTCCCAGCTGGTAATAGCGTCTTTCGGCGCCATGGCGCTGCCGGTGCTGCTGCTGATCATGCACGGACCGATCGCGACGAACATTCTGAATCTCTACTCCTGTTCGCTTGCGGCCCTCACCGTGGGGATCCGCGTGGCGCGCTGGAAGGTCACAATGATCTCCGGCGTGGTGGCCTCGGGAGTGCTCGTCCTCTTCATGCAGTCCGAGAGCTTCGCCCACGCATTCGATAATTGGATGACGTCAATCCTTGTCTGGATCAGCCCCTGGGCTGGCGTCATGCTCGTCGAGTTCTTCGTCCTCCGCCGCGGTCACATCGACGTCACCGAGCTCTACCAGGAAGAAGGCCCTGCCGGAGGCGTCAAGGGCAGGGCCCTGCTCAGTCTGGGCGTGGGGATTCTCGCTGGCTGGAGCTGGCAGTACGGTCTGGTCCCCATCATGCAAGGACCGCTCGCCAGGGCCTTCGGCAACACTGACTTCTCCTGGCTATGCGGCATGTTGGTGGCAGGTGCGCTGCACTTCGCGCTGTCCCGCCGTTGGCCGGCGCACGGAGCTGGGCGCCGGGAGGGGCGGGCCGCAGCGGACATACCGCAGTCATGATGCGAGGAGGTGGAGCATGATCGCTGTAGCTTCCGACACCTATAGGGCCGAAATGGTATCGCTTCCCACCTCGCTCTGCCCGCCCGTGCGCTGGTTTCTTTGTCTCCATGAAGCCAGTGACCCCGGTATGCGAAAGCATCGACATCCCCGCAGGCGAGGGCAGAGCAGTCTTCGTCCATGCGGGGCAACGGGTAAAAATCATCGACGTCGAAGGTCAGCAGGTCGGCGACGTCTTCGCCTTCACACATGACGTCCGGGAGCACCACTCCGCGTCGCACACCCGGGCACACGTCAACCGCCTCTTTCCCGCGGTCGGTGAGCAGTTCGTGACGAGCCTGCGGCGTCCCATCCTCAGGCTCGTCGAGGATTCGTCGCCCGGCCGGCACGACATGCTCATCGCCGCCTGCGACGCAGCTCGTTACGCGGCCCTCGCCGCTCCTCCTGACCACACCTCCTGCGCTCAGAACATGCATGCGGCCCTGGCGGCGCTTGGGCTTTCCGCCGACACTGTGCCGCAGCCGATCAATATATTCATGGATATTCCCGTGGGCAGGGACGGTGTCCTCAGCTGGGAGACGGCAACATCCCGGCCGGGGGACAGCATCACCTTCGAGGCGGAGATCGACTGTGTGGTCGTGGTGTCCGCCTGTCCGCAGGACCTCGTAGACATCAACGCTGGCAGGCCCACGCCTCTCAGACTGCTGATAGAAGACGGAGCAACCGCATGACCAACGTCGCACACCCTGTTCTCGAGCCCGTGACCCTGGCTGGCTCCAGGCTGGCCAACAGGCTCGCCGTTGCTCCGATGACCCGTGTCTCGGCCAGTGAGGACGGCACGCCCACCGAGGCAATGGCTCGCTACTACTCTGCCTTCGCCTCGGGCGGCTTCGGTCTGGTCATCACCGAGGGCACCTACACCGATACGCATTACAGCCAGGGCTACTTCTGTCAGCCGGGGATCGTGACCAAGTCACACGTCGAGGCGTGGCGGCCGATCGTCGAGTCGATCCACACCGGCGGTGCCCGTGCTGTCATGCAGCTGATGCATGCGGGGGCGCTCTCCCAGGGGAACCGGTTCCGAACGGACACGGCGGGGCCGTCTGCCGTCCCCCCGATGGGGCAGATGATGCCCGAGTACGGCGGGTCCGGTCCTTGGCCCACTCCGCGTGCCATGACCCACGATGACATCGACACAGCCGTGCGGGGGTTCGTGGGCGCTGCCCTGAACGCGCGGCTCGCCGGCTTCGATGGCATCGAGGTGCACGCAGCGAACGGATACCTGCTCGACCAGTTCCTGACGGACTACACGAACCTGCGCAGCGACTCCTATGGGGGCTCTGTGACGAATCGAATCAGCTTGACGGCGCAGGTCGTCGAGCGCATCCGCGCTCAGATTCCCGACAAGAACTTCTGGGTGGGGGTACGTCTCTCGCAGACCAAGGTCAACGATTTCCAGTACCGCTGGGCCGGTTCCGATGACGCCCGCGTCGTGTTCACGTCGCTGGCCGACGCCGGCGCCGACTACCTTCACATCGCGAGCGAGGGCCGGGACTGGATTGAAACCGCGCGACTCGACGACGGGGACACGATCACCGCGCTCGCGAAGAAGGTGACCGGGCTTCCGGTGATAGCCAACGGTGGCATGCACGACATGAACCAGGCTGCCGACCTTCTCGAAGGGGGTCATGCCGACGTGCTGTCCCTGGGCCGAGGGGCGCTGGCCAACCCCGACCTCCCGAGCCGGATCGCCGGCGGACACGAACTGGAGACGTTCGACCACGCAATGCTCCAGCCTCGGGCGTCGCTGGACAATGCCGCACAGTGGCGCCGTGACATGAGTGCCTGAGCAAGCCGCCCATCCCATCTTCACCGGCCGGCACTGATGTGCCGGCCGGGCACGAGGAGCCGAAGCATGGACCTTTCCTGGCGAGGCGGAGCTGCCGCCGTCGCAACGCTGACCTTCGATGTAGACGCCGAGGCACCGATCCTCGCGCACGGTGCGCACTACGCCGCCCATGCATCGACCATGTCTCATCAGTCCTACGGCCCAGATGTCGGAGTGCCCAGAATCCTGGACTTGCTCGATGAAACCGGCGTGCCCGCGACGTTCTTCGTGCCGGGCTGGGTGGCGGAACAGCGACCGGGGCTCGCCGCCTCCATCATCGACCGCGGTCACGAAGTCGCGCACCACTCCTACAGTCATCGTCCGCCCACAGAGATGACGGCCGACGAGGAACGTGCGGACTTCGAGCGTGGCATGGAGGTGTTCGCCGCCCAGAACATCCCGATCACCGGGCATCGTGCCGCGAACTGGTCATCAACGTGGCTGACGCCGTCACTGGTCGCCGAGTACAACCTGCTCTACGACTCCTCGCTCATGGGGGACGACCGCCCCTACAACCTGCAGACCGGGGCCGGGACGATCGTGGAGCTTCCCGTCCACTGGTCTCTCGACGACTGGGAGCAGTACGCCTTCCTGCCCGCCCCGCATGTGGGGTCTGTCATCGAGTCCCCGCGCAAGGTGCTCGAGATGTGGACCGACGAGCTGGACGCCATGAGGCATTACGGCTGCCTGTTCAACCTCACCAACCATCCCTTCCTGAGCGGTCGGCCCTCGCGAGCGGTAGCTTTGCGCAACCTGATCGAGCACGCCCAGAACCGCGGCGACGTCCAGTTCGCCCGCTGCTCCGATGTGGCGCGCGCGGCCCAGGTCGATGCCACACTGCCTCTGCGCAGCCCTGTTCCTCCCACGCCGGCGGATTGACCACCGAGCTACCGAGCGAGTGGGCCGGCTGATCTGTTCCGGCCCGCACGTCTCGACTTCGCGGTGCATCCGGGGAGCCGCTTTCCCTTGCTCACTGCTCACACCCCGTCATCCATGAGGTGCAACACGATCCCCTCTTGGTACGACCGGCCGGTTCCCGTCCGCCTCTTCGGCGGTCGCTGTGCCCCACTCGAGTACAGCTAACGGTGCTTCCCTGACCGACCTCATGTCCGCCGTCTCGAGCGAGTCCGGTGCCGGGCGGGCAGGTTTGGACCAAGCACGCCCTCGGTCTCAGTAGTCGCGCCACCGCGGTTGCGCCAAGTGTTGCTGCTATCCGCCGACCAGCAGCCGACAACCTAGGCCACGCGGGCTGCGCCCTGCTCCCGGATCCGCCCCCCCGGAGCAGCAAGCGTGGTGGGGGCGTCGAAGCAGCGAGGGGCGCTCGAGGCCCGCCGCGCAGTGCGGGCGCGCCAGGCTCTTTGGCCCCACGCTCAGAGCTGTGAGTAGTACTGCCCCGGGGATGGCAGCCGCGGTCGTGGAAGGCGAGACGCTGGCGTCTGCACCACCAGGCAGCCGGCGTCGCCAACTCGCGCCAGACCACGAGTTCCCGATCGGAGACCTCCATGAGTGACATCGAAGTACTGGCTGAGGCTCTACGTCTCGGCGAAACGACGGTCGAAGCCCTGACCCGGCGTGCCCTTGCTCGGATTGCGGATCAGAACGGCGAGCTCGGTGCGTTCGCCGTCGTCGACCGGGAGGGGGCTGTGAGTGCCGCGCTCCAAGCAGACGCAGAGCTGTCCGACGGGATCGATCGGGGGCCACTGCACGGCATTCCCGTTGCGGTAAAGGACCTCATCGACGTCGCAGGCCTCCCCGCCACGAGAGGGTCGGCTCATTTCGCGAGCCATCGGGCGGCCGAGGATGCGGCGTGTGTTCAACGGCTCCGGGCGGCGGGAGCGGTGATCATCGGCACCACGGTCACGCACGAATTCGGCTACGGGCCGACCGGAGACCGAAGTTGGCACGGTCCGGCCAGGAACCCTCACGAGCTGAGCCGCATGGCCGGTGGCTCCAGCGGCGGCAGCGCGGCGGCTGTCGCCGCAGGCCTGGTGCCCGTTGCGCTGGGCACGGACACAGGAGGTTCGTCACGCATCCCCGCCGCGCTGTGCGGCATCGCCGGATATAAGCCGGCGTTCGGGCGCGTGCCGAGCGACGGGGTGTTCCCTCTCGCGCCCAGTCTCGATCATGTAGGTGTGCTGGGTGCCACTGCCAGGGACTGTCAGCTGGTCATGGATGCACTGGCCCCTACGCACTCCGCGCCTCACCCGCCCGCAGGAACCGTCGCGCGGATCGGCTGGCTCGAAGCGACGTCTCAGGCTCCCGTGACATCGGCGGTGGCGGACCTGACGCGGAGCTCTCTCTCGCAGCACGATGTGACGCAGGTTCCGCACGATGCTTCAGACGTCATGTGGGAAGCATTCAGCGCCATCCAGACGAGTGAGGCCTTCGCCACCCATGCCGACCGGGTCCGTGATCGACCGGAACTTTTCGATGCCGAAGTCCTCGATCGTTTGCAGAGCGCCGCCGGAACTCCTGGCTGGCTCTACATCCGAGCGCAGCATGCGCGAGAAGCAGCGCGGGTGTATATGAGCGGACTGCTCGAACGCTTCGATCTGCTCGCTTCCCCGACCGTCGGCATCACGGCACCACTGCTCGGTCAGCGTGAGGTTACCGTCAATGGCTCACCCCACTCCGTGCGCAGCACGCTGTTGGCCCTCACAAGCCCTTGGAACCTTCTGGGCTTCCCTGCACTGAGCATTCCCGCCGGCTACGTGGGTCAGCTCCCGGTGGGCGTCCAACTCATCTGTCCCCCGGGCCGTGAAGACCTACTCTTCACCGTTGCCGACAGCATCGTCCCGGCCCGTGTTGATACCTGACGGGAAGCCCATTAGAGGAGTGTTTTTCGAAGCTTTCAGTCAGGGACGGGCAGGTCCCCCTCGACTCCCGTGATCGCTGGAGTCTTGGCGTATTTGCGCCAAGAGACGATTGCGAGGCTTAGTTCGGAGTAGATTTGCCGCACGCTCAGATCGCTTCGCTGGCGCGTGGATCTGCGGCGTTGCACGACAGGTACCGCTGTCCCCTGAAGTAACCTGGTCGTGATCGGCTGGCCTCACCCATGCCCTGGCTGAGGCCAGCCGAAGTCCCGTAAGGGACTCTTTCCATGTCTGGTTGCCTTCCCGAGTGCCGGTCGCACGCAATCGTGGGCGGGCATCCATCCTCGTTCGGATGCCCGCCCACGAACCTGATCACTTGGCCACGTGGGACTCAGACGTGTCGTCAGTCCTGTGCCAGCGTGAATCCGCCGGGCGTCTTCCTGGTCGACACCCCGAACCGGTTCCACGCATTGATGACCACAATGGATGCAATCAGGTTGGCAAGTTCCTTCTCCTCGAAGACCGCAGCTGCCCGGTTGTACGCCTCGTCAGGAACGAATCCGTCGGTCAGGACCGTGACGGCCTCTGTCAGCTCGAGCGCGGCGAGTTCCCTCTCCGTGTAGAAGTGCTGCGACTCTTCCCAAGCACTCAGCTGGATGATGCGTTCGACCGACTCACCGGCCGCCAGAGCGGCCTTCGTGTGGATGTCGAGACAGAAGGCGCAGTGATTGATCTGGGAGGCACGGATCCTGACCAACTCCAGGAGAGAACGGTCGAGGCCGGACCGGGCTGAGGTGTCCAGGCGAACCAGACCCTCGAAAACGTCAGGAATGAGGTCTACCCAAGCCATACGAGGCGGGATTTCGGGTGCAGGGTTCGAGCCATTGGCGGGAGTGTTCGTCATGGCTCGACCTTACACATTGATTCGCTGCGAAGGCTGGTCCAATTTTCACCTCACTTCCTGGGCCAATTGAAGTCAATGAGCCCCGAGTTGCCCAAGAAGACTCATACCCGAGAAATGTGGCGGCTTTACGCCACATCATCTTGACCAGCATACGAGACGCTGCCATCTAGGTAGAATGCTCCCGGGCTCACTTTGCGACACGTCGGCATCAGGCCCGCATCCCAACGCTGAACGACGCAACTGACCCTGATTCTCCATGTGTAAACGCCGAACGGCATGATGGCCAGCGTGACTTGCCTGCACTCCGACCAGATGCATCACGACAGAGCCAAAACGGCATGGGGACCTCAGCTGTTGCCCCAGGGCGCGGGCAATTCACCTATGTGTGCATTCCTTCCGCATGCTTCCGCCTGCGCAGAGGGAGTTGGATCCGGCGAGGGTTGTGACAGCACTGCTAGACCCGCTCTACTTCACCTGAAGATTCCATGGGCCGTTGAGTGGCGCTCAGTCCGAACCCTGCCCTGCGCACATACAAGGCCGGCACCGACTCCTACAGTAGGGGCGTCGACGGCAAGGGCCAGAAGGGCACAGACAAAATCAACGAGTCGCTGGAGATCAGCGACTCGAAGAGTCTCCCTCACTGCCCGCGACGATGGATCGCTATCACGTTCGAAGTCTGTCGGCCGGCGTGGTCTACCCCAACGCCACGCATCTCCTCCCCCCTCGATGAGAACATGCCCTCCTCTGGTGTCCTCGATGTCGCGGACGGCTGGCCAGTGCGACGGCACGGGCACATCGAGCCAGCTCGGACGCCGGGCCCCGTTCCATCCCACTCGCGTCGAAGCCAACGAACGCGCCTGCCAGTCCCCCGCAATGTTGAATCGAATGGCATGAAGGATTCAGGGGCGGTCCCAACCAGAGTCGGCTTGGTCCCACCCATGAGCACCAGAGGCGATGGAAGTCGGGTGAACTGCCAGGTGACGCAGCACCATGCAATCCGCTGGACGCCAACTGGCTCTCTTGTCGCGATCTTCAGTACCCCGCCTCCCGGTCCATCCAGCGCTGCCGAGTGTGAGTGTGGGCCGCCACGGGCGCCGACGGTGGCGCCGCCCCTGGGAGCCCGCCCGCCAGGTAGCTGAGAACTGGGCTACCTCACCCTCTTCCACTGCAACCAGGCCTCGGGACACTGCGCTCTCGAGGACCAGAACGACAACCTCCCACCCTCAAGTCGTACCTGCCAAAGGGGCTGAGAAGTGACCCTCGCCGCTGCAACCGACCTGGCCCTCGCAACAAACGAGAGTCTAGCCACTGTCAGCAACATGCTTGTGTACTCGTCAATGGCCGTCTACACCCTCGCCTTCTTCGCGTACATCGCCGAATGGCTCCTCGGCAGCCGTAGCAAGGTCGGCCGCACCGCCGGCGCACTCACACTGGCGAAGACCGAGAATGCCGTGGCTCCCGCTGTCACCGTGAGGAATGGCGGCGCCACCACCGTACTGGTGCGGCCGAAGGTCGCCGTGCGGGCGGCTGGCGGGCAGCGGGACGTGCCCGACGGGGCCGGGGCGCACGGGGGCGACGAGCAAGGCGACCTCAGCGGGCGTATCGCCATCTCGCTCACCGCCCTCGCCTTTCTTGTCGAGTTCGGGGGTGTGCTGACGCGGGCCCTGTCGGTGCAGCGGGCGCCCTGGGGCAACATGTACGAGTTCAATGTCACCTTCTCCACGGTTGCCGTGGGTGTATACCTGGCGCTGCTTGCACTGAAGATGCACGTGCGCTGGCTCGGACTATTCTTGATCACCACGGTCCTTCTCGATCTCGGCGTCGCCGTTACCGTCCTGTACACCGCCAGCGACCAGCTGGTTCCCGCCCTTCACTCGTACTGGCTGTACATCCACGTCTCCACGGCAATCCTGTGCGGCGCCGTCTTCTACATTGGTGCCGTCTCGGCGCTGCTGTACCTGTTCAAGGACAGCTACGAGAACAAGCTGGCGAACCGCGGCGCTCCTGGACGGTTCGCCACCTCCGTCCTTGACCGGCTGCCCTCCTCGGCGTCTCTCGACAAGTTCTCCTTCCGCGTCAACGCGGCTGTCTTCCCGCTGTGGACGTTCACGATCACCGCGGGAGCCATCTGGGCGGGGGACGCCTGGGGCCGCTACTGGGGCTGGGACCCCAAGGAGACCTGGTCCTTCATCACCTGGGTTGCTTACACCTGCTACCTGCACGCCCGGGCCACTGCAGGCTGGAAGGGCCGTAAGGCCGCCTACCTCGCCTTGGTCGCCTTCGGTTGCTGGCTGTTCAACTACTACGGCGTCAACATCTTCGTCTCCGGCATGCACTCCTACGCCGGTATCTGATCCTCGGGTGGGATGCGTGACCCGAGACCGGCCGGCTGGAAGCATCAGCGAAGGCAGTCGTACTGCCTGATCGTTTCAGAATGAGGTTTTGAGTCGTCGCAGGCAGGTGATGCTGCATGCGAGTTGGAGCAGACCTTGGTGGAGATCGGCACGTATCTCGTAGCGGATTGCGGAGCCGCTTGACCTGGTGGAGCCAGGCGAAGGTCCGCTCGACTACCCAGCGGGTCTTGCCGAGTCCGGAGCCGTGGGCGACGCCGCGGCGGGCGATCGTCGGGGTAATGCCGCGGCGGCGGAGGATACGGCGGTGCTTGTCGTAGTCGTAGCCTCGGTCGGCGAAGAGTCTGCGGGGTCGTCGTCGCGGGCGTCCGCGCAGGCCGCGGATCGGTGGGATTGCGTCCAGAAGCGGCAGAAGCTGGGTCACGTCGTGGCGGTTGCCGCCTGTCAGCGCGACTGCGAGCGGTGTGCCGTGCCGGTCGACGATCAGGTGGTGCTTGCTGCCTGGCTTGCCACGATCGACCGGCGAAGGGCCGACGTGAGCCCCCTTTCAACGCCCTGACGTGAGAGCCGTCAATCGCCGCGTCGTCCATGTCCAGCAAGCCGGCCTCTCGCAACCCGGCCAGCAGCACCTCATGCAAGCGGGGCCAGACGCCAGCCTCAGTCCAGTCCCGGAGCCGACGCCAGGCGGTCACCCCTGAACAGCCAACGATCTGGATGGGCACATCGCGCCAAGCCGCTCCTTTGCGCAGCACGTAGACGATGTCGGCCAGTGCCACCCGGTCCGATACCGGTAGTCGTCCGGGGTGACGATGGCGTCGGGCAGGCCGGGCTGGCAGAAGCGGAGCTATACGCTCCAGAGATCGTCGGCAACAAGGTCGGCAGACACGTCGGAGATTCTGACCGACGCGTGTTCAGATATCGGCCGAGGTGCCGGTGTCGATCCGACCATGGCGTCGCCCGGTTGGGTTCAGCGCCAGCCACCGTGGCGAGGTTCCAGGTGATCGCCAAACAGTGGGTCGAACGCCTGCCTGTCGTCGTCGGTCACGACGTAGTCCGGTTCGGTCTTCGAGGCGGCTGCCTGCAACCGGATGACGAGGTCAGTGACAGGCACGATAAGCAACGAGAGGGCTGCGGCCACCTGGGCAGCTTCGTTGTCGATGTCCGGGTTGTACTTGTCACGGGGCTGCACGAGGTGTTGAGCGGAGTTCTATGACCTCCACATCGCCACTGCCTGAGAACGAGAGGCAGTCGTGCCACTCCAGGCCGATGATGATCTCCAGCGCGTCCGCCAGGTCATCGGCGAGCACCCCGCCCTGCCCTTCGGAACTCGCGAACACCACGGGCCGGCAACCGTTCTGCTCGGCGCACAGGAAGTACGCCCCACCGGCGGCCTCCCCAGCAATCACCTCCAGCGGCGCACCCGAGGCAAGCCTCAAGCCGTCGCCACAGTGCTTCCGATGGATGCCGAAGCCGAACGATGACCGCAGCAGTAGATCGATCTCCGGCGTGTTCTGGATCAGGTCAAGCAGATGATCACTTGAGGTCATGGCATGGGCGATAGCGAGTGGTTTGACACGTCAGTCCAGGGCGAACAGCGCTCCCCTGTCCGGCGGTGCCGCGACCCCGTGGATAGCGGGCTCCGCGGCCCCTACGCATGTCAGACGATGCCTGCACGCGAGCCATCACAAGTCATTCTGAAACCACCAGTTAGAGGTCGTTTTCTTCTGCATTGCTGAGGTATCTGGCGATTTTCGGTCCGCTGGGTTGTGGTGCTTGTGTTGCTGGAGATGCAGGTTGTTTCTAGCTCGTCAGGTGGGGTGACGGGTGAGGCGGGAGGTGGCTTGCGCCTGTCTCATCCCAGGACGCCCGGCTTCCGTGGCTGAGTGCTTCGGTAGGCGTCACTGTGCGCCTGGGCGCACTCGGTCTGCGGCGGTAGGCCGGAAGCATGGCGAAGCGACGCCCGTATCCGAGTGATCTGTCCGATGCCCGCTGGGAGTTGATCGAGCCGGTGCTTGCGGCCTGGCGGTTCGAGCGCCGCGGCCGGGCTCTGGATTTCGGGCGGCCGCCCGAGCATGACCTGCGCGACATCATGGACGCGATCTTGTACGTGGACCGGACCGGGGTCCAGTGGCGCTACCTCCCGCACGACTTCCCGCACTGGAACACCGTCTACGGCTATTTCGCCAAGTGGGCGGACGAGGGAGTGTTCGCCCAGCTCAACGGCCTACTCAGGCAGCTGCTGCGCGAGAAGGAAGGCCGGGAAAGCGAGCCTTCCGCGTGTGTGATCGACGCCCAGAACGTGAAGACCTCCACCAGCGTCCCCGCTGCCGGCCAGGGCATCGACGCCGGAAAGAAGATCGTGGGCCGGAAGCGGAGCATCGTCACCGACACGCTCGGACTCCTCCTCGCCGTGCTGGTCACCGCGGCGGGCGTGCAGGACTCCGTCGCCGGCACCGCACTGCTCGACCAGGTCGCCACCCACCACCCCGGCATCCGGAAAGTGTGGGTCGACGGCGGATACCGCCAGCACCTCGTCGAGCACGCCGCGACCCTCGGCATTGACATGGAGATCACCGCCCGCAAGCCCGGGACCAGGGGCTTCACCCCGATCCCGAAACGCTGGGCGGTCGAGCGCACCTACGGCTGGCTCATGCTCCACCGCCGCCTCGCCCGCGACTACGAAACCCTGCCCACCCGTTCCGAAGCCATGATCCACCTCGCCATGACCGGCCTCATGGCCCGCCGCATCACCGGCGAAAGCACCATCTCCTGGCGTGACCCGACACCACAGACCAAACACCAAATTCCGGGATGAAACAACGGGAGAAAACGACCTCTTAGAGGACAGCCGAAGAACCCAGATCTGCGCAACCGCGGTGGTGTGGCCTGGATGCCCAGGACCTTAACGGTGCCATGGCGAGCGACATCCGCTCGATCATATGACGCGCCTCCACCTCACTCGCGTGTGTGCGGGAGGCGAAGGCGGCCTTCGGCAAGAGTGACGCCGCGGCCCGCGATGGCGATGCCTTCCGACCCGGTGTGAACAGTGAGCCGGCTCGGGCGCCCCATGCGGTGCCCCTGTTCGATGTTGACAGCAATGCCTGCGGCGATGCGCTTATGGGCGACGAGGTATGCAGCAAGAGGCCCAGCGGCACTTCCCGTCGCAGGATCCTCCCAAATTCCAACGGTGGGGTTGAAGAAGCGGGTGTAGGCATGCGTGTCCGTGCTGGGCGGCTCCGAAGTGAACAGGTAACAGCCCTGCCCGCCGGCCTGTGCCAATAGCCGGGCCAGCCGCGGTGCATCAGGAGCTGCGCGGTCGACGGCGGCTCGGTCGGTTGCCGGGACGAGCAGATGGGCAGCGCCGGTAGAGACCACCTGGGGTGACATCGACGTGTCCAGGTCTTCAGGCTTCAGGCCCAGAGCTAGGGCCAGTTCCTCGCGAATGTCCAGCGGTGCGTTCATCTCGGGCGGAGCCTGGAACTGCAGGATCGCAGTGGGCTGTCCGTCGGTGACGTCGATGCGTACAGGGAGCGTTCGGCCCCCAATCTCTTGGTTCAGGGTGGTTGTGCCCTCGGTCAGGTCTAGGCACCCGGCGCTGGCGAGCAGCCACCAGGCACCCAGTGTGTTGTGGCCGGCGCCGGTCACCTCGGCACCTGAAGGCGTGAAGGAGCGAAGGCGCCGGTGCGCCCCCGGAAGAGTTGGCGGGAGCACGAACGTGGTCTCGGACTGGTTGAACTCACGGGCAACGGCCCGCATCGTTCCCTCATCAAGCAGTTCGGCTTCCCACACCACGGGGAGGGGGTTGCCCGTCAACGGGATGTCGGCAAAGACGTCTACCCAGGCGAAGGGCAGAGACATTTCGGCAAGATGCAATGGCGCACTCATGATATGAGATCTCTCCAAGGGTGTCAGGGCCAACGAACTGATATGTACAGGCGTGGAAGACGTCGTCGATTCGCGATGTCAGGGAGCAGCGAGCCGACATCTCCGACGGGCAACTGCAGCAGCCAGCATGGCGCCGAGACGACGAGCAACCGCTGCGCGGTCGATTCGTGTATGGCCACTCGAGTACCGACCGCTGATGGTGGCTGGCGAAGCCATCTGGCGAGCCTAACGTTCGAACCAACACCCAGGGCCATTGCCGTGTTCGTCCACTAAAGTGGACGCGCCACCAATCCGGGAGGTCAGTCGCTGATTGATCGCCCGCCATCGTGCGTGAAAGTGTAGTTGCGAGAATCTGAACTGCCAAGAAAGTGTTTGGCTTCGGAACTTAAGATCCCCGACGTCGATGGTTGGGTACCCGAAACGCCCGCACATGCTTGTTGCCCGCCGCGGCACGAGTGCGCGTCCGTGAGGCGAAGGAGCCCCGCCTCCGACGAGAGGGAGGCGGGGCGTTGCCGGCGACTTCATGCAGCGTCCCTCATCCACCGTTGCCGCCCACCAAAGAGAGTGCGGGTGATGTGCCCCCTTGGCGGTTGAATCTGCCAGTGGCAGGTGTGCCGACGACCAGAGTCTTCCATGGCGAACATGTCTATTGGTAGGCAATGGCGACATTACGCCTGGTATGAACATCCTGCCGTCATCACTCTTATGACCGAGGCCTGTCTGGGCGATCTTCGTGACGTAGTCGCTATCTGCTTGCTCCTGCTCGGAAAGTTGTGCAGAGCCCGCGCAGGGCGCGGAAGTTTCATTCCCTGCCGGTATGTTCCGCCTCGCCCGTTCGTGATCTTCAGTAGGGGCGGTGCATGCCGGCAAGGCAGCTGTCCCACTGGGGCGTTGCTGCTTTCGACGACCGGCTGAAGGATGCGCTGCTGGACGCGGACGACCACGTCAAGGCCTCCTGATGGTACCGGTCCGCTCAAAGCCGCTACGCGTTGGAAGCGATCATCTGCTACTACCCCATGACACGCGCCGCCCGGCCATTCGGCAAGACGGGCCAGCGAGTGCCCCCACGAGCAGCACCTTGCCGCTTGAGCGGGCGTTTAGGTCGAGTGCTGAGCCGATGAGTCCCCACGAGGATGGCTGCGGGTTCAGCGCAGCCGGGCAAGCGAGGCGGGGCTTGCGGGTCAGGCTATGCCCGCCGCGGCCGTTGCCTCCTGATTTCATCCCGTGTCGAGTCGCCATGCTCCAGACGACAGATGTGACGGACACGGCGGACCACCCACAGCACGCTCTTGTAACGCGTCTCGCTTCTCGCACCAAGTACTGGTGTAACGCAAGTGCAAGTAGGGCCACGTGGAGGTGCGCGGCCCACAGGCGCGGCTCTTCGCGCTTCTGCAGCGCGACGAGAAGGAGAAAGAAGTGAAGGGGTCTCGATGACGCGCAAGGCGAGAAACCGTGGCGGACCGGCCGAGGCGGCACGGGACCCACTGATGTTCGAGGAGTTTTACCGGCGTCATCTGGACGGCGTCACGCGCTTCGTGGCGCGGCGTGTCAACGATCCGAACATCGTGGCCGACCTCACCGCCGAGATCTTCCTGACGGTGATCGACTCGGCGCATACCTACCGCCCCGGCCGTGGCAGTGAGGCGGCTTGGGTGTACGGCATTGCCCGCAACCTCGTCTCGGCAGAGTACCGCCGTACCGCCCGCCATGCCGAGCTGCGGGCGCGGATCGCCGGCCGTCGGCTGTTGGACGAGGACGACATCACCCGGCTCGAGGAGCGGCTCGACGCCGAACATGCGAGCCGTCAGGCCATGGCGGCGCTCGCCGACCTGTCCGAGGGGGAGCGGGCGGTGGTCGAGCTCGTCGCCTTCGACCAGCTGACCGTGTCCGAGGCAGCTGCGGCCCTGGGAGTCAGCCGAGTCACCGCTCGCGTACGGCTGCACCGCGCACGCAAGACGCTGCGCGCTGCCGCCCTGGCCGTATCGGAGCCCACGCAGTTCAGCTACGCAGGAGGAGAAGCATGACGAACACTTTCGACGACCGACTGCTCGACGAGCTCAAGCGCGAGATCGAGCAGTCGGTGGCGCAGCGTCCCCAGCCGGCGCCTCGCCGGATGGTCACCCGTCGCCGAGTGGCGCTCGGCCTAGTCGCCTGCGGCGCGGCAGCGCTCAGCTTCGGACTGGCTGGCGGGCAGGGCGGTTCGGCCGCACTGCCCAGTGTGCAGGGCGGCTCGGTCGCGTATGCGGTGGAGAAGCAAGCGGACGGCAGCATTGCCGTAACAGTCCGTGACTTGACGCTGGATCAGCGGCAACAGAACGAGCTGGCGGAGAAGGTCCGGGCCACAGGAGCGGGGGCCAGCATTCAGAACCCGCCGAAGGGCTACACGTGCATGGCAGAGGAGAAGGGAAAGGTCATCAGTCAGGGCTGGCACGACCATCCGGACTCGAAGTCACTCAATCGCGAGTCGTCGGGTTCGAAGGGCAGCAACTGGAGCGTGACCCTTCGGCCGGACGACTCCCTGGTCATTCAGAACGTGCAGGAGTACAAGTCCACCAAGAAGTCCGCTTACTTCTTCGGCGTCAGGGGCAAGGCCGAGCTCTGCAAGCCCATCCCGCTGGGCACCCAGGGCTTGGGCGGCGGACCCCGGGGTCGGGCGTTTGGTCGCGCCGGGTGACCGGTTGGGGTGCTGAGCAGAGGGGGCACGGGTTCGTGATCATCAGGGTGTCGAAACTCAACGCTCACGAGGTGGCCCGTGCCTGCCACTGCATCTCCTTCATCCCGCCCGTGCTGGTGAGCTGGGTCCGCTGAACAACGGCCATGCAGGCATGCGGCCCTGCTCGACACCGTGCCCGACCCGCGCGCAAGACGGGCCGCTGGCACTCGCTGACCGCGAGCTTCCTCATCATTGCCTGCGCGCCCGTGGCGGGAGCGGAGAGCGGGAGTGATCGCCAAGTGGGCAACGCTGGGCTTCGGACATCGTTCCGCCGGCAGTCGGTTTCCGTCGACACCCGTTGCGCTGGCGTCGCTCTCCCTCGCAGACCACGACCGGTCACGTACTGGCGCTGATCGACGGTGGCGGCCTGGACCGGGCCTCGAGGCCCGGTCCAGGCCGCCCATCGCATCAAAGACACACTCGCAACAATGGCCAGCTGTCCGGTGCGTCTGCTGGATCCGGGTAAGCCGTCCGAAGCACCGCTAGACCGGGCGGCAATGCGTTGCTGCGCGGTCTGCGTAACGCTACCCCTGCCACCGGATCGCGAGTTCGGTGGCAGGAGCACACGACGGAGGCCTCCGCAGCAGGTGCCCTGCGGCTCGCGACAGCCATGGTTACACCTCAGCGGATCAGCATGCGGCATAGCGGATCGCCTCTCGCATGTGGCGTATTTGCGCCGCGCATCCCGAAACGGGCCTCCGCACCTCTCGCTTGAGCCACCTACATGGCAGGATGGCAGGGCTGCCACATCAGCCACAGAAAAAGGGAACGACAATGCTTACCCGTCCGTCGGCAACGAACAATGGTGCCGGACGGGGAGCACACGGAACCCGTCAGTTGTTAGTACTGCCTGCAGACAGCAGCGCTGCAGTTTGTGCCGTCCGCCAAGCAGACAGAGACTGGTTGCGATCAGGCAGTGACGCCAGCGGGACTAGTTGCGATCGAAGAGAGCGTTGACGTTAGGCCATCTCTTCAGGTGCGTTACTGGGTTCAGCGGCCGGAGCCTGGTTTCGAGCCATGTAGTAGACGGAATTTTGCTGCTTGATCCGTTCGCTCTGGTTCTTCGCGACCGACGACTCGAGAGCGTTTCGCACCAGTTGCACCGTGAGTGCCCTGTCAGTTTGGTTGCTCGCGAGGACTTTTGTCACCTCAGCGGCGGAACACGGCTCGTTACGTTCCGCAAGGACAGCCACCACCAGCTCCCGCAACGGCACTGCCGACCTTGTGTACTTCCTGCGCTTGACTGCAACATCCTGGCTGTTCGCCGCCCCTGTCTCCCGTTGCTTGCCACGGGCCTTCTGGGCCGATCCAGAAATCGCCCGCTGCTCGAGGGCCGCCTTCACGCTCACCAGCAAATCATGATCTTTCCGCAATCCTTCGAGCTGCAGTTCCAGAGCTTCAGCCTCTGACCTCAGACGCTCCTGCTCGCTGAGGTTGTGCTTGAGATCAGCATCGACCTTCTCAACGTACTCTGACTGCAGTGCGGTGTCGGTAGCCGCCATGTGATGCACTCCTCGCTTACATGTTGTAGTGCCGGATGCTACCCAGAAGACGAAGCGATGTAGAGCGCAACCTTGTACGCAGCGCTCAACGCCGGCCACAGGACTGCCGGGCGCAGACGATTACCTAAGGCTGGCCGTCTGAGCCAGGCCCAGGTCGCAGGGCTCTGAACGCGCGGTGTGAGGCAGTGGGGAGCCCGGTTGGATCGTGCAGCCAACGCGCCGTCTGCGCCTAGCCCAACGAGGGCACCACGCATGTAACCCGCCCGCTGAGACCTTTTGTCGCCGGTAGCAGTAGCACCCTGCTGCTCGGCGGGCGATCAACCCGTCTCGGTCCTGCTCACGTGCCTCGCCGACAGAGGGGGTTACTCCGCCAACATCGCGGTTCCGGCCAGTGCGGAGAGGGCGAGACTGAAGCTCGCAGCTGCGACGCATAGTGCGAACATCCGATGCGCTTACGATCCGCTGGCCGTAATCGACGTCGCCGACCTACCGCGGTCACCACCGGTGCTACGTACATGTGCGGTGCGAGGCGGGCCGCTCGTGCTGCCAGGCGTCAAGGTCCTGCGGGAACAGAAGGAGCGTGAGCAGCCGTGGAGGAAATGGGCGGAGGCCAAGACAGTGGCTCGCAGGAAGAGGGCGGTACAGGAACTGAGCAGGGCTGTACCTCGTGATCTTTAACGAACGCTGGCAATGGGTTGGGCTCTGATCACCAATAGGAACGGGGCTGCCACGGTTCGGGCTCTCTCCGGCGCCACCATGCACGGCATCCGGGGACCTGCAGCCGCTCGAGCACGGCATCCCGTCCTTCCGCCGCTGCCCTTCGGCTTCCTGTGAAGCTCGATCCGGCCTCCATCCTGAACTTCTGACGAGGCGAGCGTGGTGCTGGTCGATTTCGTCGGTGCAGGGGCTGAGGAGGTGTTGCATGCCTCACCGCAGCCGAGGCATACGCTGCAGAGCCGATCAGAGGTCAGATGCCGGCACCCGTTGGTTGCGGCCCCTAGAGATGCTGCGCCGCACGAGATCGCTTGAGGCACCTCAAGAGTGCTCACCCTGAGGCGGCGCTCCAGCGATGAGGTCACAGGCAAGAGACAAATGCCGTCGTCGAGTTCGGTGTGGCGTTCCCAGGGGCTGGCAAGGAGCAGGAACTGATGGAGCAGGACAAAGGTCTACTCTCCGATGCGGGGGCACTTCCCTGTGCTCGCGATGATCGATGATGCTGTGCACGAGATGACGCGCCAGAAGTCGCAGGGGCCGCAGCCGGTCTCGGTGCTGTAGGAGTCGCATGCATGTCGGCCTCTGGCCGGTCCGGCTCATCGTCCGATTGAGCTTCGCCAGCTAGACCTGGACGAGCTGTCGACGCGCCAACGCCGTCTTCCCGTAGGAGACCGATCTGGCAAATGGTGATGCCAAAGGCGAATCGGCTTGGGCTGCTGGTTCTTTCCATCATCCGCTGAACCCTGCGTTGCACGGTACGCAGGCCAAGGGCCAGTTTCTTACCGATGGCGGAGTCAGGCAACCCTTCCTCCATAAGGCCGAGAATCTGAACGTCGATGGCGTCGGAACAGGGGTGCGGGTATGTAAGAACTTCTTCAGTTCTGCTCTTCCCCCGTGATCGTCGCGCATTCATTTGGAATCTTCCCTACACGAAAGAGCAGGAAGCCATGCGTTCTCCGCGGCTTCGCAGGGGGTTGGTGATGGCCACCACTGCAGCCGTTTTCCGCCTCCTGGCACACTTGCATGTGTCATGCTTCGATTCTCCGGTGGTCTGAGCAGGGCATGTGCTTTAGCGGGCTACGTTGGAAAGTTCTACGATCGCCTTCGCTACGCGCCCAGTCTGTGCGGCAGTTCCGGAGCGCCCGTGAAACGCGACCGCTGGCGAGTCTGGCCCGAGGGCGCGGTGGAGAACGTCTGTGTCTTCGAGGGTCTCGCGGCTCTGGGCAACCACACCAGGCTCGCAGAGCGCGCCTTCCTGAACGCCATAGCGGGGCGGGCGATCCTCGGAGAGAAGTCGATCACTCGCCAACAATCACAGGCACAAGGTCGTCTCCCTACTTCCTAGTAGCCAAACACGGTGTGAGCGGTACGAGGCTTAGGTTGAGGGTTCTCCTCTTGTGGACGGAGCCGCGCTCACAGAAATCTACGAGCGGAACGTTGATCCGGCTGTGCGAGCCTGGATCCTCGAATATTTTCCGACTGGTCTTGAAGGGACCACTTCGCCGCTAGCTGACAGGTCAGACGTAATATCCATCAACTGCAGCACTGGCAAGATCAAAGAGAGATGGTCCCTGCATCCGTACGTCTGGCATCGGAGTTGGAGGCTTCAACGCACCCAGCTGCTCTGTGGAGAGGGCGAACACAACACCGCCGAGTCCGGAGCGTTCGATAGCCCCTGTACACATACCGCATGGCTGGCAGCTCGTATACATCGTGGTTTCGAACGCTGTGGAGGCATCCAGCTCTCGCGCAGCCCACCTAGCGAGCTTGAGTTCCGGATGCAGAGTGATGTCATTCTCGGTGACGGTGGTGTTGCATTCCTCGCGCAGAACCTCCCCGCCAGGCCCGACGAGCAGGGAACCGAAGGGCGGATCGCCGGCCGCACGAGCTGCGACAGCAAGCTCGATCGCCCTACGCAGCAACTTCTCTTCTACAGGTGTCACAGTCTCTCCTACGCCGCTATGTCTGCAGTTTCACTGGGGAGCCCGACAGGGATGCCCCCCGAAAACTCCTTCGGGAATGACATATCGTTCGCCGGGTTCTCTGTTCAGGTCGGCCATCTCTTGCCAATTCCGCACAGCCTGTTGCTGTCCCACCATCAGCTGGATCGCGCACACCCTCTCAGCCGACCGAATACGCGCATTGATCATCTTCACACAACTGGACCGATCCACCCGCAGTCTGGCAGCGCGTGTGCCCCACCAGCACTAAGGCTGTCGGCACGCTCCTCAGCATCATTCATCACGATGAAGCAGCGCTCCTGCCGGGCAGGTTGGCACTGCGGCTAGTTCGGCGTCTCCTCAGGCATCCTTCTCTGCTCGGCATCCTGCCGGATTTCAGCCGGCGCTTCCGCTTGGTGTTCCCACGCCTTTTGCAGCTCCTCCAGCGTGGGGATAGGCACCTGTCCTCCCTGGAGCCAGCGACGAAGCCAGTAGCGCAGCTTCGCGCGGCGCAGTTCCGGAGTGGCCGCGCCGTCCGGCTCCGCGGTGGACGGCGGATGATGCTGGAAGTCGCCGCGTGACAGGAGGGTGTACTCACGCTTCCGGTCCAAGCGTTCGTGTATCTCAACGAATTCGCCGTGAGGGAGTCGCTTGACTCTGCCGGTCTCCCGGCCGTGCAGCAACTTGTCTCGGTCGCGCAGTTGCAGGCCCACACAGATTCTCTTGGTGACGATGTAGGTCACCACTGGGATGGCGAAGATGCCGATCCGTACCGTCCAAGTGATGGCGTTCATGGACAGGTGGAAGCGCTCTGCCAACAGGTCATTGGCGCCGCCGAGGAACAATATGAGGTACAGGGCGATGAAGGCGCAGCCGAACGCAGTTCGAGTGGCCTGGTCGCGCGGCCTGTCGAGGAGGTGGTGCTCCTCCTTGTCGTTGGTGACCCACGCCTCCAGGAACGGCCAGAGTCCTAGCACCAAAGCCATGATGGTCGGCAGGACTACCGCCGGTATCAGGACGCCGAGGTTGACGGTGTATCCCCCGGGCAGGACGAACTCCCAGGCGGGGAAAGCACGCAGTGCACCTTCAAGGAAGCCCATGTACCAGTCGGGTTGGGATCCTTGCGAGATCATGTCCGCGCGGTATGGACCGTAGGTCCACACGGGGTTGATCTGGGCGACGGCGGCGAGCACCGAAAGGACGCCTGCAACTAGGAAGAAGAACCCGCCTGCCTTGGCCATGTAGACCGGCATCATGGGCTGTCCTACGACGTTCTTTTCGGTCCGCCCCGGGCCTCGGAACTGGGTGTGCTTGTGGTAGAAGACCAGTATCAAGTGGACGGTCACCAAGGCGGCCATGATTCCCGGGATCAACAGGATATGTACGCTGTAGAGCCGTTGGGCAACTTCTTCTCCGGGGAACTCACCTCCAAACAGGAGCGTGCTCAGATAGGTACCCACTACTGGAATGGCAAGCACTATGCCGTTTGCGATACGCAGGCCGGTTCCCGAGAGCAGGTCATCCGGAAGTGAGTAGCCAAAGAACCCTTCCCCGATGACGAGGATGAGAAGGATGAAGCCGATCATCCAGTTCAACTCACGTGGCTTTCGGAAGGAACCGGTGAAGAAGTGCCTCAGAGTATGGACTGTGACTGCAGCGCTCATGACCAGGGCTGACCAGTGATGCAACTGCCGAATGAACAGACCGCCGCGTACGTCGAAGCTGATCTTGAGCGTGGAAGCATACGCCTCCGTCATGCTGATGCCGTTCAACTTCGTGTAGGAGCCTTGGTAAACGGTATGCGCCATGCTCGGTTCGAAGAACAGCGTGAGGTAGACGCCGGTGAGGATCAGCACCACGAAGCTGTAGAGTGCCACCTCCCCGATCATGAACGACCAGTGGTCAGGAAACACCTTACGCACCAGGTGTCCAGCCTTGTATATCCCGAGCCGTGAGTCCAGAAAGTCGGCGACGCGTTCACCGCGCGGGGCACCACCCGCGGGAGCCACCTTTCCTCTGTCGCTCATTCCCATCATGCGCCTTTCCGACCAAGCCATCTGCGTGTCACTGCACTTTGAAACTGTCAGACACCAGTGATGTCATCCGAACTGACCAGGCTGGTAGTCACCAGCAGGCTGCTGGATGATGACGTTCAGCCGATTGACGGTGTTCATGAAGGCGATGAGACACACCAGGGAGGCGAGCTCATCCTCGTCGTAGTGCTCGGCTGCGCGGTTCCATACTTCGTCCGTGACACCGCCAGAGGCATCGGCGATGCGGGTGCCCTGTTCAGTCAGCTCAAGCGCGACTCGCTCAGCCTCCGTGAAGACCGTGGCCTCCCGCCACGCAGCGACCAAGTTAAGCCGAACCGAGCTCTCACCTGCAGCCGCGGCGTCCTTCGTGTGCATGTCGATACAGAAACCGCACCCGTTGATCTGACTTGCACGAATCGCCACCAGTTCCTGTGTCGTGGCAGGCAGCGGCGAATCCTTGACAGCCTGGCTCAGCGCGATCACGCGCTTCAGGAACTTGGCGGCGGTCGGGTTGTCGAGGAGGTTCAGGCGTGCGTCCATGAGAGAGCTCCGTTGCCGTGGATGGGGCTACACACGAGACGAAACGACTCGCCGCAATGTGACATGCGGGGACTGTGAGGTGCGTCTCCCGCCCGCGGGGCGGGTCCTGGGCGGACGGGTAGTCTCGGGAAGAGTGTCTGAAGTTCTGGGCGCTCTGCTGCTGGTTTCAGGTAGCGTCCTGCCGAGAGCAGGGCAGGTCGCTGTCTGACGTAACGCGGCCGATGTGAACGCATGCCAGTCGAACAGTGTTCGCCAGGACTAAAGCGTGTTGCAGAAGGTCGTGTCGGGGCAGTTCAGGGCCGGGTTCGTGGCCTGTCTGGTCATGCGACGAGAGCAAGGTTGTGCATTTGGGCGACGGCCTGGACCGCGTGGTGAAGACCGTTCCCGCGCTGGCTGGCAGTCTCGCAGGATCTTGTAGTGCTTCATGCGGGCGAAAGCGTGCTCGACGCGGGCCCGGACCTTGCGGTGCTTGGCGTTGCCGGGTAGGGCTCCAACGGGGCGTTTGCGGTGTGGGACGACGAGGCCGGTTTTGATGTACGCGCCGTCGGCCAGCCCGGTCACACCCTCGCAGGTGGCGGGCAGACCGGAGTCCCGCCAGGCTTTCGCATCGGCGGTGTTGCCCGGCACCGGCCGGGCCGCGGCGATCACCAGCTTGGTGTCGGCTTCGATGATGACCTGCACGTTCGCCGAGAACCGGTAGTTGCGCGAGGACGCTCCGATCGTGCGGTCGCGGACCGGAATCAGGGTGCCGTCCACGATCCACAGCGTTCCACTGCACCGGCCGGCCGGGCAGCCGGCTCGATCGCGAGCAGCGGCCGCAGCCGCTGGATCACCCGGCAGACCGTCGCCGACGAGCAGCCGAACAGCGGCGCGAGCTGCCGCATCGTGAGGTTGGTGCGGTAGTAGACGGCCACCAGAAGCACCCGGTCGCCAGCGGCAAGCACCACGGCCGGCCACCACCGGGACCCTTCCCGTCTCCGTTCCCGGACCACCTTCAGCAGCCGCTCGAACTGCCACATCCGCAGCCCGGTGAACGTCTCCACCCACAACGGCTCAGCCCTCAACACCCCACCCATACTTGGGAAATGCCCGCTTCGCATTGTGCAACACGCACTAGCTTGCGTTTACCTCAGTACAGCGGAGCCTGGATCTGGCGCATGCGGTCAGGGGCCGGTGTTTCCCTCGAAGGGGCCCAGGTTGATCAGGCTCACCCGGTCGTCCCAGGCATCCCACCGCACGCGCTTTTGCGCGCCCCAGTAGTAGTTGTCGTAGCCCATGAGGTCGCCGTATGCCTCGCCTTCGTGCGCCCGGTCGGGTCGGCCGAAGGCGTCCAGGAGTTCCTCGTACGAGGTCAGGTGAGCGTAGTGGGTGAGATGTGAGCCGTAGATCGCGAAGCCGACGACTGTACTGGCTCGAACCTTGTAGGTGAGCTTGTCGGAGCAGTACAAGAATCCATCTGACTCGGCAGTGTGGCCGAGGACCTCGTCGAGGGTCAGCCGCCGTCCGTCGGCGTCGTAGTACTCGCTGTCGACGTCCGTCCCGCCGCGGTACCGGGCGACTATGGAGGACTGGGCCTCGGTGATGCTCTGGCGTGGAACGCGATTGGCTGGCGCCCCCAGGGCTATGCCGCCCATCTCTACTGTCGTGAGGTCGAGGTGCGGCTCATACAGCACGTCCAGGTTGTCGAGGATCTCGATCATCGGCAGAGTCTAAGCCCATCATTTCTAGTCCGGTGTCGAACGAGGCTCGAACTTGGTCGAGCCTTCCCCAGTGCCCCGGACGTGCGTGAAGCCATGGTCCGATCCTGTGCTCAGAGACAACGCAGCATGGAGGCCGGGATCGTGGGGCTGGTCGAGCACCGCGTCCAACGAGACGCGTTCACGACGCTGGCGGACTTACGGTCGGAGCTGCACGCCTGCCTGCTCTCCCGGAGCGACGCAATGTTCGAACTGTGCGACGCGCTCCTGTGCACCGACGGCCCAGTCCGAACACTCGTGGACCTGGCACTTGCGCCGGAACACCGGCGCGGCCACGGGGCCCTGTACACCGGCATCAACCGAGGTCAGATCGACGTCGCCCGGCTGCGGCGGGCCCTGGCCGGCGTGCCCCTGCCCCGGCGCACTGATGGGCGCCTGGTGTTGGCAGTGGACGTTTCCCCCTGGCTGCGGCCGGACGCCGATACCTGCTCCGACCGCTCCTTCTGTCACACGTTCGGCCGGGGCCGGGACAAGCACCAGATGGTGCCTGGCTGGCCGTACTCGATCGTCGCCGCGCTGGAGACCGGCCGGACCTCGTAAACCGCGTTACTGGACGCGATCCGCCTGGACCCCGACGCCGATGTCGCTGCGGTCACGGCCGACCAGGTCCGCGACGTTGTCGAACGCCTCGTGGACGCCGGGCAATGGCGGGACGGGGCCCCTAACATCCTGGTCGTGTTGGACGCCGGTTACGACGGGCCCCGCATCGCCCACCTCCTGGCCGACCTGCCGGTGGAAGTGCTGGGTCGGCTCCGCTCCGACCGGGTGATGCGCAAGCCCGTGCCGGTGCCGTGGATATGCCCGCCGCAGGGTGGACGGCCACCCAAGCAGGGCGGCGAGTTCGTCTTCGGCGACCCAGCCACGTGGGGCGAGGCCACCGCAGTCACAGTCACCAGCACCGACCGGTATGGGGCGGCGAGACCGCCAGCGTCGCAAGCTCTGCGGAGTCGGCGCCGGCAACTGCCTCGTACCAGCGCCGTGTCGTCGGCAGTATCACAGGGCCGCCTTGCACGCACTTGTGTCAGGGTTTCGTGCAAGGTGACACGACCGGTGCGCGGCTGGCACGCACGGGAGTAGCGACCTCTACCGTGAAACCATCAGAATTCCCAGCTCTGGCCACAAACTTCACCGCCCCAGCTGGATCCAGAAGGCGAGAATCTTGCCCACTGTCCACCCGGCGACCACAAGAGTAATCGCAAGGAGCAGCGGTCTCAGTCGCGCAGGCGCGGGGCGCGGGGGGAAGGGGCGTGGCCGCCGGCGCCCGCTCCGGCGCTCGCGCACTCGTGAGCGCTTCTGTGCGATCTCCCCTAGCGCGGCCGCCCGTTCGGCCATAAGTTCCACGTGGAACTCAGCGAAATCCTCTGGTGGCATCTGGCCACCGTTGGCCAGATGGTCAAGAGCTTCCTCGGCGACCAGCACCGCGGCTGCTATATCGCCGTTGTGCCGCAGATCTCTTACATGGTGCAGCGCTCTCCAAGCGCTGCGCTGTTCCTCGTGCTCGAGCATGTCTCTCCGTTTCCAACCGCTTGCGGTCTTGGCCCTCGCACCGCGCCAGGGCGGCCCTACCTACGGGCCGCGCACACTGTTGGCAGCCCCCGGCGAGAACCAGTGGCCGCAAGTCGTCGAGCCGTCAGGGCATCAGATAACTGACGGCTCATAACCGGACGTCGCAGGTGCAGGGGTTGTCAGCCTGATAAGAGGGCGCGCGTCGCCCGGTCAGCCAGGGCATAGCTCGTGTCCGGAGGGACCGGACACGACCGCCGAGAGGAGGAAGATCACGTCGAGCACGTGTCTGTCGTCTCGAAGGCGAAACTCCACAATCACCAGACCGGTCTCGACGACAACCGAGGGCAGTCGGCGGCCCCAGAATCGGCGCGATGCCGAGTGGGAGGGGCATGGTCAGCGAGCGACCGCCAGGAAGTCGAGTACTCCGAGGGGCTTGGCGGAAGCAGCGCTGAAGTCCAAGGTCAGTGCCTCCCAGGAAACGAACAGTCCACTCGAGCCGGCCAAGAGGAAGGCGGCGGCCAAAAGTCCTACGATGAACCCAAGCACGGTGTTCTCGAGACGCTTGCACGTGGGTGCCAACACCCAGCCTCAAAGGCCGATCGTGTCTAGGGCATGCCGCCACGGCTTCCCGGTTCTGGTTCGCTGCTTCTTTCCATCGATTAGCTGTCGCCGCGTCCATCGTGTCGTGAGCGCTGATAGGAACGATCATGCACGGCGCGGCCACCGCTCGGATACCGGTCCGGACGATGCCATTGGTCGCCACAGTTGCCGGCACGAACGTGCGAAGTGCCGTCCGATCGCTCATGACCCGCTCCTTGCCGTAGGGCGCGTTCGTTCCGGAACATTTCTTCGAGGTCTGAGACGAAATAGGCCAGCGCCCTGTGACACGCAGGCGGAGCAGCAGCCCGGCTATGGCGCAAATCACCCAACCCAGCGACAGAGCGAAGTCCCCTCAGGTTCTTTGGATATTCAGGTCTCGGGGGTTGTCGCGTGGCGATGGCAGCGATACATACGCTATGCCCTTGTATGCGCCATTCGTGAACCCGGCTACTGAGCGTCGGGCCTTCCGGGGAGCAGGCCAGGCTGCAAGCCGTGAACCGATTCGCCCATGGTGCGAAGACTGCGGTGACCGCGAAGAGTCTGCGGATGAGCGCTTGCCGGGCAGGTGGCGCCGGGCGCGGCGCGAGGACGGATTGTGCCTTGCACATGCAGGTCCGGCAAACCCTCGGCTTATCGATGCTGTCCGCCGCTGTGTCGCAAATGGTGGGAGAAGGGGTCTCTGCCTTCCACCCAAGCCTGAAGGGTTCCTCGCTAGTGCCGTGTTAGGCAACGTTTGCACCGTCGACGACGACGCGTAGGCGTCTGTCGTCGACGGGGCGGTTTCGCCAGATGATGTAGCGGCGGATCATGCTGCCCTGTGCTTTGTGGCTGGCGTGGTTCGTGCCGTCCAGGGTGAAGTAGCGAAGCCATGAACTGGGCTTCGATCCGGTTCAGCCAGGAGCTGTTGGTCGGGGTGTAGTCAATCTCGACATTGTTCGCCGCGGCCCAGTCACAAACGATCGCGATGCGGATGTGGGCCGGGTAGAGGCTGCGGGGGTAGCGGCAGCACTCCAGGAACTGGGTGGCCGCTTGACGGGTTTGATGTGGCCATAGAACTTGTTTTGGCCAGGTCGAGGGCTGCGAACTGGTGCCGTACTCCGCCGAGCGCTTGTAGGTCGCGCGCCTCTGCGGCACGGTTCGCAGCTGAGGTCCTTGTGTTCGCCGCCGCGCTCGGCCTACTGCCAGCTCGGGTGGGGCATCAGGGTGAGCGGTCCGAACTCGTACATGCAGAAGACAGCTTCGGGCTCACCGTCCTCGGGTATGACCTCGGCGTCGGCGATCGCGTAGGGTGCCCGACGCGGGCCTTCTTGGTCGCGTAGTCGGGGTCTCTGGGGTCTTCCAGGTCTTCAGGCGTTAAAAGAAGACGCCCTGCGACTCGAAGCCGTCGGCGTGAAAGTTGTGGATGACGTCCCGGACCCGGTCATCGCTGGTGAACGACACCTCGTCGATCCGCGCTACTGGCATGCCCTGCGCGGACAGCAACACCGTCTGGGCCCGCCGCCAGGTCACCACCGATCCAGTGCCCCTGGGGTTGATCCGCAGCAGTCTCCGCCCCTCGTCGTCATCGATCTCCCGCACCCGCACTCTTTTGGTCACGGGCCAGAGAATGCACGCCTCTGTCCCCTGAGAGCGGGCATCGGCTTGATCAATCACGCAGCCCGACCACTCAGGCTGTCCCCCACGGCTCAGCACGCCAGCCCGGCAGATCCTTGTCCAGCCATTCCTCGACGGTCTGCCGCCAAGGGTCGGTGAAGTCACTGTCGACGACGTCGGTCCAGGTGTCTTCAGTAGCCTCCGGATCGACGACGAGGCTGTCGAGGTAGGCATTGACGTCGTCAGTGACCTTGGTGAAGACCCCCTTCGACAGGTGTTCCGGGTGAGGGATGCCATACACGAAGGCATGGAGCTGGCCATGGGTGGCCGGGTTCAGGTCCAGGAACAGGGTGTCGCTCCCGCCGTTGCGGGCGATCGGGAGAAGGCCGGCCAGTGAGACCTCATGGGCGAGCCACCCATCACGGCTGCGGCAGTACTCGCCCAGCAGGGTGCCCCAGGTTGCCGTCTTCGTCACGACCGAGCTGATAGAGGTCGTCGAAACTCTGGAGCAGCTCCGGGTCGCAAGCCGGCAATCGGACCGAGGACGTAAGGCTCTCACCGCCCGCTGCCTCCAGGAACGAGCGATAGGCAGTGGCAGCTCGATCTCCCGTTCGAGACCTTCGACTTCACTGACCTGGAACGGCCCCACGACCAGGCGGCCTCGATACCAGCGCGTCAACTCCTCAGACACGGCCAGATTGTCTGTCGCACTTGCGGCGTCCCGCAATCCTCAAAGCCCCCGCGTTACGGAACGTCGAGCTGAGCACGTCCATCCGTACCTGCCTGAGCACTCCGACAAGTACGCGGACAGCGCGGTCAGCGCGGTCAGCGCAGAATAGGGACATTCACCAGCCGCCGACCGAGAGTGACCGCCATGAATCACCTTCCCGCGGACCCGACAGTGCTCCACCCGTTGCCCGGCCAGCCGCGCGTGGTCCTGCTCAAGCCGCTGGTGACGTCGCCGCTGATCGAAGTCGGAGAGTACTCCTACTACGACGACCCCGACGATCCGACCGCGTTCGAGACCCGCAACGTCCTGTACCACTACGGGCCGGAGAGACTGGTCATCGGGAAGTTCTGCGCGCTGGGCACCGGGGTGCGGTTCATCATGAACGGTGCCAACCACCGCATGGACGGCCCTTCCACCTTCCCCTTCCCCATCATGGGCGGCTCCTGGGCCGAACACTTCGACCTGATCACCGGCCTGCCCGGCCGGGGCGACACCATCGTCGGCAACGACGTCTGGCTCGGCTACAACACCATGATCATGCCCGGAGTACGCATCGGGCACGGCGCGATCATCGCCTCCGGCGCCGTAGTCGTCGACAACGTCCCCGACTACGGCATCGTCGGCGGCAACCCGGCCAAACACATCCGCACCCGCTACAACGACGACGAGATTGCCCGCCTGCTTGCCCTCGCCTGGTGGGACTGGCCCGCAGAGCACCTCACCGAACACATCCGGACCATCATGTCCGGCACCATCAACGACCTCGAAGAGATCACACCCCGGACGTGAGCGACCTCGCACGTGTAAAGGCCCTAGACCAGGGCGGACGCTGCCTGATGCGGCACTAGATCCCGCTGAAGCGCTCATACATGACAGACGGCTACAGCAGTCCCGTGGGCTGCGTCCTTGGGCCTCCCGCGAAAGTGGATCTTGTTTGTCTGGTGATTATGTTCTGAAACGTGGGGACCTGACGAACGACCGAGTCCGGGCCGACACGAATGCGGCTCCTGCAAGAATCGCACCTCCAGCGCAAGCGCGGCTCTGGCTGACGGCGGTAAGCGCCACCAGGTCAGCGACTCGGACATGGAGCAATCACATGGGGTACTGGGGCTCTCTCATCGTCGTCCGCCATCGGCACCCGCTGAACGGGACGGCAGCCTTCACCGACGGAGTACACATGGAGCTGCTTCAGGAACGCGCCGATGACTGGCGGCTCTGATCGTCCGGACAAGTCCAAGGAGGGCAGTCATCGTCGTGCCTGACCACGACGATCGAACCGTCGAATTGGAGGTGGACGCATACCGGCAGGCCGGCGTGATCGTTCGAGGCGCAGCTCTTACTGACGTCGGCGCTTCAGGGTGCCGGTGGTGGGAGGTTGAGGCAGAGGCCGGTCCCGCGAGGAATCCGTCGAGGACGTCGCGGCCCACGCGGGCTTCGGCACGGCCGTCTCCCTGCGCCAACACCTCTCGACGGCGTTCGAGGTCTCCCCGACGGCCTACCAGCGGGCCTCGACGGGGCCCCCTGCCGCGGGTCTGACGGCCGCGGGGCTCAGGCGTCGATGCGCACCCAGGTGCGGCCGGCACGGAGCCACAGGGTGCCGTCGCGGCCTTGGCCGCAGTGCATGACCACCCGCCCGGGCACCCGCACCCGCTCCTGGCCGATGGCGACGCATACGTCGCCGACCAGCTCCGCGCGAGTCACGGTGGTCCTGCGCTTGTAGTGGTCGCGGCTGGTCAGGACCACCCGCGTGCCGCGCACGGCGAAGCCGTCCGGGACCTTCACCGGGCTGCGGTAGCTCGCGACTTCGCCGGTGGAGGGTGTGATCCGGGTGAGGAAGGTCCCTTTGGGGCTGTACCAGACCAGCCACACAGATTCGCCTTCCGTGGCGGCCGTGCAACCCTCCAGTGGCCAGTCGGGAAGTCTCCCCTTCGGTGCCCACGTCGCGATACCCCGGGTGTTCCAGCCCGCAAGGCCGGCCGCGGACTCCGGGTGTCCGCCGTAGATGCCCTCGTCGCCGTAGGCGGTCCAGATCCCCCCGCTGCGGTCGGTGACCAGGGCCGGAATGTCGTCACCGAGGCAGAAGGCACCCTCCGGCCGGCCCTCGGGGGAGTACACGACGGCATTCTTCCGCCAGGCTCCCTCCGCGTCCTGGTCGGTACGGCCTGACGCCACCAGGAATCGGGACCCGGGGAGCAGGGCCAGGTGGCTGGGCCGCATGTCGATCCCTTCGACTGGGATGCGCCGCTGCCCCTGCCCGGAGGTGATGACCAGCTCTCCGTCGAACGGTGTCTCGGGACGCCATCCAATCCACCCGCGCGGATACTTGTCGCGGCTCAGGTACCGGCGCTGGACCAGCATCACGGCGAGTTCGCCGTCCGGTCCCACGGTCCACCACAGCGCACGCCACCCCGCCTGGACGTCCTTGGGGGACAGCCTCCACGCGACGGGCAGTTCGTCGATTGTCATGGGGATTAACCTCTGGGACTCCGGGGGCCTACGCCTCCCGAAGATCGCCACGATACAGATCGGGGCCGTCTCCCCTCCCGCCGGGGAGCGAAGACCGGCCCTTCACGCCGTCCTATGCGATGACTGACTTCAGCTCGTCAGGGTCGTGAAGGGTCAGCCCAGCGGGCGGTGTTGGAGGCCTGGTTGCGTCGCCGGACGACGGCCCAGGCTTTGGCCCTGCACTCGCGGATCGTGCTGGAGTGCGCCGAGGGCCACTCGATCATGGAGGTGTCCCGTCGGCTGCAAGTCGCTCCGGACACGGTCCGCACCTGGCGGCGCCGCTTCATCGAACGCGGCCCGGACGGCTTGTGCGACGACCCGAGGCCCGGCGTCCCGAGGAAGATCACCGATACCGATGTCGAGCGGGTGATCGTCAAGACGCTCGAAGAGACCCCGAAAAACGCGACCCACTGGTCAACGAGGTCGACGGCGGCGGCAACGGGCATGTCCCAATCGACCGTCTCGCGGATCTGGCGGGCCTTCGCCCTGGCCCCGCACCGATCACAGACGTTCAAGCTGTCGACGGATCCGTTGTTCATCGACAAGGTCCGTGACGTCGTCGGCCTGTATCTCGACCCGCCGGAGAAGGCGCTGGTGCTCTGTGTGGACGAGAAGTCGCAGATCCAGGCCCTGGACCGCTCCCAGCCGGTCCTGCCGATGGTGCCCGGTGTTCCCGAACGCCGCAGCCACGACTACATCCGGGCCGGCACCACGACCCTCTTCGCAGCCCTCGAAGCAGCCACCGGCAAGGTCATCGGCTCCCTCCACCGCCGCCACCGGGCAGCGGAGTTCAAGAAGTTCCTGGCCAAGCTCGACAAGGAAGTCCCAGCCGACCTCTAGGTTCATCTGATCCTGGACAACTGTGCGACCCACAAGACGCCCGACATCAAGAAGTGGCTGCTGGCCCACCCGCGGTTCCACCTGCATCTCACGCCGGTCAGTGCGTCCTGGCTGAACCTGGCCGAGCGGTGGTTCGCCGAACTCACGCAGAGGAAGCTCAAGCGCGGCGTCCACCGCTCCGTCCAGGCCCTCGCACGCGACATCCGGTCCTGGCTCGCCGACTGGAACGAACACCCCAGACCCTTCGCCTGGACGAAACGGCCGACGAAATCCTCGACAAAGTTGCCGCTTACTGCCGACGAATCTCTGACTCAGATGACTAGCAGCAGGTGAGGCTCCGATGCCGCACTCGCCTGGCTCACCGTTGGCGGCGCGGTACGCACCCGCCACCCACTCAACGAAGGGCCCTGGTCACCCTACTCAAGGCGATGACCAATGCTGGACGCTCGATGACCTCGTCCGACACTCATTGAGAGTTGCGCAGAGCCTTCAGGCTTGAGCCCACCAACCAGCCCGGCAACCTGGGCAATTGTGGAGCCGAACACGTCAGGCCCCGGGTTGGGAGGCTCGCGTCCGAGTCTGCATCGTGCCTGTGCTGTTCACACGTGCAGCGGATGGGGTAGCGGGTGCTTGTGACGCAGTTGTTGGGCGAGGTAGTGCCGGTCAGGGGATGATGGTGTACGGCTCTCCGCAGATGTAGTCCACGCCGGCCTCGGTCAGGCACTCCTGGACGGTGACAGGGCCCTTCAGGGTGAAGGTCTGTGAGCTCGTGGTGTTGAGGCCAGAGGCGCTGACGCTGACCAGAGAAGCACAGCCATCGTCGCAAGATGCACGCAGATTGACGCGTGCACCGTGGCTGTCCGCCTTGGTGTCCTTGATCGTCGCATTGACCTGGTAGGTGCCGGCAGCCGGTCCGGGGGTAATGGAGCCCCAGGCGTGCGCTCCCACTACGTCAGCCGCCGTGCCGGTGGCATCCCAGGGGGTTTCGGGGGCGGCGGCGTTGGCGGTTCCCGCGCAGAGCGAGATGCCGACGGCTGTGGTGACAGTCAGCAGTGCCATGGAACGGGTGAGCTTTGCAGTAAGCATCATTCCTCGTTTCGTGAAGGGGTAACGTGCGGGGGCGCTCAGGGCTGGTGCGACGCCTGCAGGGCAACGCGGCGCGCCGGACGATCGGGCGAAGGCCTCGAATTGGCTACTCGGGCTGGTTGACAACGCCCTTGCAACCAGCGGTGTTGTCGTTGGTTCCCGGAACGGCAGCTGCTTTGGCCGTATTGAAGTGCGTCACATAGGCGTCGTGGACCGCGGCTATGTCGATCTTGAGGAGTGCCTCGTCGTTCTCGCGTAGTGCGGGACCGGTGTAGTTGTGGCTGCCGGTCCACATGACTCGCTTGATGTTGCCGTCGTACTTGCCGTCGATGAGCAGGTACTTCGAGTGCATGATCCGTCGGCTGGTGGCCGTGTTGCCGTCGTGGTCATCGTTGTAGCAGACAGGAGTGAAGCCAGGGGCCGAGTGCAGTGTCTCCCAGGTGCCAGGGGTGGCTCCATCAGCCGAACTGGCCGCGCTGTCCGTCTCCGTGTAGACGAGTTCAACCGTGCAGCCGGCCTTCTTCAAGGCGACGAGCTTGTCAGCGACTCCCTGGCGTGTGAACTTGAACATGCCGACGCGGATCTTCGTGTGCTTCGCCGTTCCGTCCGAAGCTGCGTAGTTGCATGTGACGTTGTCGAGAGTGTTCCAGATGGTGTCCGTACTGTTGCCCGTGCCCGGGTAGTACGGGAAGAAGTATGCCTTGTATGGGGAAAAGGCCTGGCTGGTGTAGGACCAGGTGGACCAGCTCTTGCCGACGAGAGCATCGAAGTACCTCCCGTAGGCCTGGTAGATGCCGGTGTTGTAGGTGAGCACGTACGCGTCGTTCCAGAAGGCGCTGTACGCGGACGGCGAGAGGTTGGAGGAGGTCTGTACGACGACGTCGGTCGCCCCGTCAACCTGGGAGAACAGCCAGAACTTGTTGTGGTTGATGGACTTGCCGAACTCTGGGCGTCCCAGGCATGACTTGCCTGCTGGGCAGGTGCTGACGAACGAGCCCTGCGTGGTGTCGTTTCCGAGTGCTTGGCTGAGAATTCCGTAACTCGGGTCGGAAGGGCGCGAGCTGACTGTGCTCTCGTCCAGGATGATCTGCACGGCTACGCCGCGCAGCTTGTGGGCGTCGGCAAGAGCCTGAGCTATCTCGTCGTCCCAGAAGTGGTACAGACCTACCTTGATCGATGAGCCGGTGGGGCTACTACCTATGTACTGCAAGAGCTGGGTGCGTATGGCCTGTTGCTCAGCCTGCGTTCCGAGCGGGTTGTTGAAGATGGCCCGGGACTGCTCGGCTGACACACCAATCGTGTCCTGCGCTGCTACTGCGTGAATGGGTGGAGCGCCCGCGGTGAGCAGGGCGAAGGACAGCGCGGCGATGGTGGTGCCTGTCTTGAGGCGCTTTGCGTGCGACATGTGGTCCTAACCGGTGATCGGTGGCCGCGCACACACATCGGTACGCCGTCCGGTCGGCGCATGTCATCGCGGCGTAAGGATCTTGCCAGATGACACCTGCCCCAGGGAAGGTCTCTGGTAGCACCTCAAACGTTGCTCAAATATGTGGACTAGGGATCCACGCACCTTCTTGAAGGACTACGTTTTCGCGCTGTTGGCCATACGTGCCACGGGGCTGGTGCGCCTCCTGTGACAGGAGCAGCCTCTTCAGCTGATGTTGGAACTGGAGTGAAGATGCTTAGACGTCGGGCTGTCGCCACGGCGACAGTGAAGGGACTAGCGGCAGGGCTGCTATCTGCAGTGGTGTTCGCTCCGACTGTGTCGGTGGCGGACCCCACACCGTCAGGAAGCAAGCCCAGCGTGCCCAGTCGCAGCCAGGGCGGAGCCATCTCCTCCCCGGCCGAGCCAGGCATGGAGGCAGCGCCGAAGGTGCGCTGGCCCAAGGCCGAGCGGACCACGATGGTTGTGTCACCTGCAGGTGAGAAGCCGGCTGCCACTGCTACCCCGGGGGAGGTGGTCTCGCTCCGCACGGTGACGCCGTCGGCGCTGAACGCCACCCCCTCAGATGTCGCACAAGTGGCGCCGAAGCAGGCGACGATCAGGATCCTGGACGACAAAGAGGTTAAACGCTTCGGCGGCGTGGGCCTGGGTCTCACAGTCGTCCGTGCAGACGGGGGCTCGGTAACCGGCGCCGTTGAGGCCTCTATCGACTACTCCGGATTCGCACGGGCATACGGAGGAGCCTTCGCCTCCCGGCTGCGCCTGGTGAAGTTGCCAGCCTGTGCGCTGACGACGCCAAAGGCGCCCGGCTGCTCCGACGGCAGGACCGTTCAGGCGCAGCGCAACGACACCGCAAGCGGCCGCATAACCGCAGTCGTCGAAGCCGCTCCCGAACCCTCCAAGTTCATCAAGGTCGCCTCGGCACAGCCCGCCGTGTACGCGCTGGCTGCAGGGTCCTCCTCGGACGCAGGAGACTACCGCGCCTCCCCCACCAACCCGGCCGGGAAGTGGGACGTGTCGCTGGGGTCGGGAGCCTTCACCTATCAAGTCCCCATCTCCGTGCCCAAGCCCCCGGTCGGTATCGCGCCCAACCTGGCCCTGACATACAACTCGCAGTCAGTGGATGGCCGTACATCCGCCTCGAACAACCAGGCTTCCTGGGTCGGCATGGGGTGGGACCTCAATGTCGGAGCCATCGAGCGCAAGTACAGGAACTGCGCCCAGGATGGGCACCCGACCTTCGGTGACCTGTGCTGGGACTCGCCGAACTCCACCGCGGACCCCAACGGCGCGGCGTACACCATCACCATCGATGGCCTCACCTCCGATCTCATTCAGGACAACACGGGCACGGGCGCGTTCCGCATCAAGGACGACCCGGGCTGGAAGGTCCAGAAGCTGAACGGGGGCTACGGTTCGGACGGCACCAGTGAGTTCTGGGTCCTGACCAAGCAGGACGGCACCCGCTACTACTTCGGGTGGGGACGCACCGAGCGTCTGAACAACGCCAGCGAGCGCGAGGCGACCAACTCGGTCTTCACCGTTCCGGTAATCGGGGACGACACGGGAGAGCCGTGCCACGCCCAGTACCCATCGCCCTGCACCCAGGCGTGGCGCTGGAGTCTGGACCGGGTCGTCACGGCCAACGAGGTGGAGAACTCGTACTTCTACCGGAAGGAACGTAACTACTACCGGTCGGTCGCCGCAGCGGACAAGGCTCGCCCCTACGACGCCGGCGGCTACCTGGAGCGAATCGACTACGGCTGGTCCTCACAGATTCCCGGCGCGCAGCTGCCGGCGATGGTCGACTTCCAACACGTCAACCGGTGCGTGGAGCGGCTGAACGAGCCGGACCCCCTGAACAACACGCCGGCCAACTGCCCGAGCATCGACTCCAAGCCCGAGTCGTATCCCGACGTGCCGGTGGACCTGATCTGTGACGGCAGCGCGGACGACAGCGCCTGCCGAGGCAAGACGTACTACCCCACCTTCTTCCAGCGCGATCTGCTGTGGGACATCAACGTCTATGTCCGGGACAAGAACACCGACACCTGGGCCGACGGGCTGGTGCGGCAGTACCAGTTCAAGTACGCGCTGATGAATCCGTCAGGTTCGGTCGGCGGCCAGCTGTGGCTGGACTACATCCAGCGCCGGAACTACTCCGGCACGGACATCGACCTGCCGACGATCAACTTCAACGGCGAGTGGCAGGACAACAAGGTCGGCACTGGGGAGATGAACTTCCGCCGGGTGAACAAGATCTTCACCGACACCGGCTCCACCATCACCGCCACATACGGTCACGCCACCGACGCCGACGGCACCATCGACCGTCAGTGCCCCGAGGCAGGCGCACCGTCCCAGTCGTCCAACAATTACGAATGCTTCTGGCAGAAGTGGATTCCCGAGGGAGCGACGGACGCGAAGTCCGGCTGGTTCAAGAAGTTCGTCACCACCCGGGTCCAGGTTGACCCCGGGAAGGCCGACGACGGATCCCCGTCGATGATCACGGATTACGAGTACGACGGCGCGCCTGGCTGGAAGTTCTCGGACGATCCGGTCACCGATGACGAGGACGAGTCCTGGAACGTCTGGCGTGGCTACGGCAAGGTGCTGGTCACGACCGGAGCGAACGAGAACCGGCACTCCACGTACCACTGGCTCTACCGAGGCCTTTCGGGCGACCGGACCTCGAAGACGGATCCGGACGCGACCCGCACGGTCAAGGTGGCGGACTCCGACAACAAGGAGTGGGAGGACCACGCCTGGCTCAACGGGCGGACTCTGGAGATGTCCACGCGTGACCACAACGGCGACTCGCAGAAGCGGGAGTGGCACGAGTATTGGCAGCACAACACGGCGCAGTACACGGGTCTGCCGGATGCCCGGATGGTGCGCGAGAGCAAGGTGCGCACCCTGGAGAAGGTCGTGAACTCGACCGACGGGACCGGCTGGCGCGAGCACATCGTCGAGACCGAATTCGACGACACCGAGAAGGCCTCCACCGTCTTCGGCCTGCCGATGCGCGTCGACGACTGGGGCGAGAGCGGGGTATCCGACAACCGCTGCACCGAGTACGGCCGCGCATACAACACTGACCAGCTGGACTCCACCGGAACCCAGCGCTGGATGGTCTACCAGGACGACGAGCGGCACTACAGCGTCTCGTGCAATGCGGTCGCTGACGATGAGGCCGCAGGCACGCCGGCTGCTCACATGGACAGCCGTACCGTCACGTTCTACGACGGCGCCGTCACGTTCGACGAGAACAACACCAAGCTGACCGACGGAAATCCGACCCAGTCCAGGACTCACACCTCGGAGACCGTCTACCGCACTACGCGCAAGAGCTACGACGCCGCGGGACGCGTTACCGCGTCCTGGGACGGCAAGAACAATATGACCACCACCGCATACCAGCCCGCCACCTCGTGGCCGGTTGACGGAGTGAAGGTCACTACGCCCGATCCGGACGGTGCGGGAGCTGCGACAGCCCTGTCCAGGACGACCTACTACTCCCGGTACTTCGGCCAGCCGTGGAAGACGGTCGATCCGAACGGCAACGCCACCTACGTCGTCTTTGACGCTGCCGGCCGGACGTCGAAGGTGTTCCAGCCGACCGAGGCTGCCGCGTATCCGGACGGCAACCCGTCCTTGATCTTCGAGTACTCGATTCCCGTTGCGACCTCCGCCACCGGAGTCCCCCGGGTCGCCACCGGTGACCCGATCCGGGTGAAGTCTCGTACCCTCCAATCCGGCACCACATATACGGATGCCTACGCCTACGCGGATGGGCTGGGGAGGGCGAGAGAGAGCCAGATTCCGGCGCCGTCCGGTACCGGACGGGCCGTCACGGTGACTCGGTATGACTCCTCAGGCAATGTCGCCGGAACGTCGGCCCCGTTCTACAACAGCTCCGCACCGGGCTCGGGTTTGGTGAACCCAAGCGTGCCGAACATCCCTTCCTATACGGATACCAAGTCGGACTGGGCCGGGCGCACGATCCTGTCGCAGCTACAGGCGAAGGGGCTTGTCCAGACCGCAAACCGGACTGTCACCCAGTACCAGGGGGCGGACGAGAAGACTGTCTTCCCCGCTGCGGCCTCGCCGACAAAGACCGTCACCGACGTCTTCGGGCAAACCCGCGAGGTGGTGGAGAACCTGGGCGCCGCGCAGTACTCAACCACATACGAGTACACCCGGACAGGCAAGCTCAAGTACATCCATGACTCGCGGGGCAACACCACCCAGTACACCTACAACTGGGCCGGTGACCGCCTGACCACCGAGGACCCAGACACCGGCACCTCCAGCACCGTCTATGACGAGAACGGCAAGCCGGCCACCGTAACCGACCCGACCGGGGCCCTGACCTATGCGTACGACGCCATGGGGCGGCCCACGTCGGTCAAGCAGGGCAGCACGCTGGTGAACGCGACCAGCTACGACACGGCGACCGGCGGCAAGGGGCAGGTGGCAGTGGTCACTACCTACTCCGGCGGATTCGCCTACGCCAGCAAGGTGGACAGCTACGACGCTCGCATGCGGGAAACCTCCAAGACCCTTGTCGTCCCGGACGACGGTTCCGGTCTGAACGGCTCTTACACGGTCACGTACGGATACGACCTGGCGGACAATCCCACCTCTGTGCAGTATCCGTCGGTGGGAGGTCTTCCGGCCGAGACGGTAACGTCGAGCTACACCGAAGGACTCCTCACCAGGATCAGCAGCCCGCTGGAGTCCTACCTCTCCTCCGTGGTCTACGACGACTTCGGACGGGTGGCAGGTCGCTCTCTGGGCGCAGCAGGAACCGCCACGAGCGCCACCCGGACGTTCACCTACGACGACTCCACCGGCACCGGCTGGCTGAAAAATGTCAGCACCAACAAACTGACCGATGGCGTCACGACCAAGGTCCAGGACGACACGTACACCCGTAACGACCTCAGTGCAGTCATCGCATTGCGTGAGAACGTGGCGGGTCAGCAGCAGTGCTTCCAGTACGACGATCTGCAGCGACTGACCGCAGCCTGGACAACGGCGGCTGCCACCTGCGGCGCCCAGCCACAGTCGGACTTCGCGGGGCCCTCCCCCTACCAGACGACCTTCGCCTACGACCAGCTGGGCAACATCCAGTCGGTCACGGAAAAGGCTTCGGCATCGGCGTCGGCCCTCACGCGGGACTACAAGTATCCGGGGTACAACGCCGATGAAACGGTCTACACCCCCGGCCAGGCACGCCCGCACGCAGTCATCGGCGTCGTGACGCCGGACAGCACCGACACCCTTGACTACAACGCCGCAGGCCGCATGACGACCCGCACCGTGGGCGGAGTAGCCTCCGTCGTCGGCTGGGATCCGCAAGGCCGCGTCGAGTCCATCACCCAGAAGAAGACTACTGGCGACGAGGTCAGCCGCTACGTCTATGACGGCGGCGGCAGCATCCTGATGCGCAGGACCAAAGCCGAGAACGTCCTCTACTTCGAGGGTCACGAACTGCACCGTGCGGCGGCGACTGGCAATGTGCTCGCAACCCGTTACTACACCGCCAAGGGGACGTCCCTGGCGATGCGCACCTCCGATCCCGCGGGCGGCAATGGAAAGCTGACCTGGCTCCTGTCCGACGGGCAGGCTTCCACGCAGCTGTCTATCGCGGCCTCGGACGGCGCAGTCACCCGACGCCGCACCACTCCGTTCGGCGCACCTCGCTCCGCCACGGACAACCTCGCCGCCGCAAGTGACAGAGGATTCCTCGGCAAGCCCGAGGACGACTCGACCGGACTGGATATCCTCGGTCCACGTCTGTACGACCCCGCTCTGGGACGATTTCTGTCGACCGACCCGCTCACCACACCGTACGTTCCGCAGACCATCAACGCGTACAGCTATTCCGGGAACAACCCGGTCTCATTCTCCGACCCGACCGGCTACGAGAGCTGCTACCCCCACTACTGCTCGGGCAGCAATGGCACAACCGGGAAGTACAAGCCAGAGCGCGACCCGGCATCGAACAGGTATACCGGCAGCCGGGGTAGTGGCGGAGGCAGCGCGAGCGGGGCGGCCACGGCACCACATTTCTGTGACGGTTGCACTCCACCGCTCCATGTGGAGCTGCCTGAAGGTGTATTCGCCCCCGCCGGGGGCAGTGATGTCGTGTACTCAAACACGACAGCTCTCGCCAGGGAACCTTTTACGGACACGGACATCTCCTACAGCTACAACGGCTCGGGGACCCAGCGTCAGGTCAGAGTGCAGCGATCCGTCGCACAAATAGAGTCGGCTACAGACGAGTTCACCAAGAAGCGTGGGGGGAGCCTCACCTTGGAGGGCGGAGCAGCGGGAGAATTCGGCATCTTCGCTAGCGCTGAGGTGAGTGTGAAGATCGTCACCTCCATGAACAGCGAAGTGTCGAAAACAAGATCCAAGACGAAAACCAAGAGCAAGACTTGGGCCATCGACGACTACGTGGACATCAAGCAGGGCGAGCAAGTCGGGATCTCTCCCACAGGCGTGATGAATACGTTCCAGACCGTGTATCAGCACTCGGACGGGCGCATCACCTCGAAGACGTGGGGTTGGTTCCAGCAGACGGAGTGGGCGGTCTACAAGTACTCGAAAACGCCGGACTACACATACGGCACGCCGTTGGGCTGAATACGAGCTGACGGAGCGAACATGAGTTGAACGTGCGGGGAGCCCCAGTCATGGGCTCCCCGCACGTGCTTTGGTCCGCTTCGTCACTGCCAGGCCGAGTAGCGGTTCGGGCGGGCCGACATCTGCCCGTAGCGGTCGACTCGCGGTGTGAAAAGCCGACCGGTCTCGAAGCGCTCCTCCGGCAACGGCATCAGCAGCGGCTGTTCGAGCGCGATGTCCTTGGCGATGGTCCGCGACTGGAGCCGATCTGGCGGGCATCATCCTGCCTGTCCCATTGCTCGACCATCTCCTACAGGTCGACAGGCGAGGAGGCCTCGAGGACCGGAACGAAATGATTGCGACGGAAGTATCCGATCTGCTCGTCGACGGCGTAGGAGACGTGGAACAGCGCTCGCTCACCCGCAGCGCTGCCGGCGACCTGCCAGTTTTATCACCGGCCTCCAAGCGGACGACAGCGACCAAGACAAGATCGCCAGCGTGCGCTCTCGAATGTCCCGGGTGAGTTATCCGCGAGGACGACCGACCCGCACGGGAGGAGACTGTTCACCTCGCGGGCACGGGGCTGCGGCAGGTTGGGCGACTTGAGTGTGTGACCCAGCTACGACTCAGCCCCACGCGATGTACTTGCCGCGCGGACGCGGCGGTGGAGGCTGGCGGTGCAGGTGTGAGTGCGCTCGGCAAGGGGCGGATCCCGCTTGCCTCCGCGTGTCGAGGTAGGCAGCATGCCATGCATGTCCACCGGCCCTCTGCATGCACACGCCATGCACCATATAGCCCGCCTCGTGGCCACGGTTCCCCTTCCGCTGGGCCCTACGCGCGCTGATGCTCTTCGGCTGCTCCACTGGCCGGGTCGCAGACTTCTCGTCCAGCATGGTGACGCGGAGCTCGCCGCGGTCGAAGTAGGCGGTTCGGGCTCGGAGTTCCGCATACCCGCTCCTTGGCCCCGAAGATTCGGCGGGGCGACGGTCTCGCCCGGCGGCGATGTCGGGGTGTACTCGGGGGTGCACGGTGTACGGGCCGTGGACCGGGCGGGCGAGGTTCTGTGGGAGGTGCCGCACGGCTGCTGGGCCATCGCCACGTGTGTCTGGACCGGGGCCTCGCTCGCCTCGTACGCGGACGACCCCCGCCATCAGCGTCCCGACTGGGGTTCCGCCACGTTCTCCACGGACGGCAAGACGGTGTGGGCCTACATCAGGCAGTACGCCGGGGGCCGCCCGTACGAGGAGTGGTTGGTCCTGGACGCGGGCGACGGAACCGCGCTGTCCCGGGTGCAGACGCGGACCGTGGGCGCTGGTTCCGTCCACTTCACGCATCCTGAGCCCGCTTTCATGGGGTTGGCCATCGGGCAGGGAGACGACGACTCCCCGGTGCTGTGGGGCCGGCGCGACGGCGCGGTGCTCACCGTGGAGCGGATCGAGGGCGAGATCCTCCAGTCGGTCAGCCCTTCCGGAGGCCATTTCCTATGCACCGATCCCGGTCAGTGGGCTCTGTATCTGCATGACGCTGCAGATGGCCGGGAGTTGCGGCGCGTGGATGCCAGGGCGGTGCTGCCCCCTGTCCCCGGTGACGACATGGCCCGGTGGGGCTACGAAGGCGCGTATCCCTACGAGGACGGTGTCGTCGTGAGCACGGAGGAGTGTGCCGAGACGCCACGGCATTGGCTGGTCGATCCCCGGTCCATGACTGTGCGAGGCCGGATCGCCTATCCCCTTTCCGTGGCGGGCGGTCCGCGGTCCGCAGGGCCCGGGATGTGGTGGACAGTCGCCAGCAACGATGCGTCGGTCCATTTGTGGTCCCTCTATTAACGAGACAACGAGGGGCGAGCAAGCAGACCGCCGAGGCCCGAGCCCTCCCGCCCCGCACCTGCGCAAACGCATGGCCAGCCCTCTTCTCCGACTCCGAGGTTCATGCCCCGCCTCGACGTCAGGGCCCGCCGCTGTCCTGCGGGTCACCGTCGGCGACGGCACTGGCTTCCTCGCCGCTGCCCATTTGGCCGCCTCTGGGTCTTGCCGAGGGCGCGCTGTTGGTCGTACGAGGTGCGGGAGGCGGGTGGGCGTTCAAGCCAGCGGGTAGGAGCATGGCGCGCTTGTGTTGTCGGCTTCCTGCTCGTGGGACGTGTTAGCTGTCGATTGAGGTGCCGGAGGACTTCGCAGGGAGCCGAGGCCGGCATGTGCGTTTCGAGCAGGGGGATGAGCTTCCTGTTCTTGGCGCAGGGGCTCGCCCGTACACGCATGGCTACATCCGTGCACGACGCCAGCTGGTCGCAGTTCGTGACGATGCTGGAGTACAAGGCCGTCCGGTACGGGCGCACCCTTATCAGTATTGGCCGGTTCGAGCCGACTTCTCAGGTGGGTTCGCACTGCGTCGTCAAGGGCGTCCCCCAAAGCCCCTGCACATCCGTGTGTGGGAATGCGGGGTGCGCGGTGCCGTCCTCGACCGGGACATCAACGCGGCGTCGCCACGGCCGCCGGACTGGCGATACCAGTCTGTCGAGCGCGGGTAAGTCCGGGACCTGTCCAGGCACAACGCGAAGAGACGGGCACCCACCCGAAGCCACGCCAGAAAACGGCATGGCAGGCGGGAATCTCTGTCCTTTAGGACGGAGGCGGTGTCAAGGAGAGGTTCCGCTTCTCGAACACTTCCCGGGCCGTTCTGATGGCGTTGAGGACGCGTGGGAAGCCGGCGTACGCGGTCACCTGTGTCAGGGTTTCCACGACCTGGATCGGACTCAGGCCGACATTGAGGGCGGCTCCGATGTGCACGGCAAGCTGGAGTGCCGTGTCACCGAAGGCCGTCAGGCCGGCGACGGTGACGAGCTGCTTGCGCTGCGGCGAGAGCCACGGCCGGTGGTAGATGTCGCCAAAGGAGAACTCGACGATGTAACGGGCCAGGTCGGGAGAGATGTCCTTGAGAGAGGCCACGACGTCCAGGCCGTGCTGACCGTCGATTCTGACCAGGTTCTCGGCGCCGCGCTCGTAGCGGTCGCGGTCGTCGTCCATGACTACCGGGTCGACCGTGACCTCGTGGTCGGCGAAGACGGCCCGGGCGGCGCCGATCGCGTTGAGCACGCGCGGGAAGCCTGCGAAGGGGACCAGGTGGATGAGGGCTTCCACAATCTCCACGGGGGTGACGCCGACCTTGAGGGCCGCGTCGATGTGGAATGTCAGCTGGGGTGCGGTGTCCCCCAGCGTGGCGAGCGCGCCGACCGTGGCCAGTTCGCGCTCCTGCAGGTCGAGTCCTGGGCGATCGAAGATGTCGGCGTAGGCCCACTCGACGACGAAGCGGCCGAGGTCCGGGGCGATGTCGGCCAGCGCGTCAACGACGGCGGCGCCGTGCTGGCCGGACATCTGACTGAGGATGGCGAGGCCGCGCTTGTACCGGGTATCGGTCTGTGCGGACCGGGAATTGGGCTCATTCATGCTGCAGCAGGTTAGTAATTGGAGTACACACCAAGCAATTTAACAATTCAGACATTTTCGACCGCGACGAGATTTTCCTCGCTGATGCAACCGTCCGGGTGGCGCAACAGGTTCGCCGCGTCCTCCACTCCGACCGTCACGCGAAAACGCAGTGAAATCCGGCGCTTCACGCCTCCGGACCAAGGATGCGTTTCACCCCCGCCCTAGCGGACGGGGCACTGCGCAAGGCCAAAGGTAGGGAGTGCCCTCAGGCGACGGGCATGGCAGAAATGGGGCGGAGGGGCTCCTGCCAATCCACGCTCTTGCTGAGTGCCGCGATCAAATCGTGAGCCGGGTTACTGGTCCTCAACGCACGGGATCCGAACACCTTGCAGGCAGGCTTGACTGCGCGACCCGGGTCAGCGTCGTACGGGGCGTGCAGCATTGTGGTTCCCGTTGCGCGGGCCCTTTCGTGCAGTGCGCATGCCGTCCGCGGAGGGAGGGGGGCGAGCTGCAGCCAGAGAGCGGGCCGTGGCAGGAGGGAGAGAAGCTCAGCGGTGATGGTGCAACTGGTGTGGCCTGGAAGATAGCTCACCAAGGTTGGTAGGTCGGGTAGGGCTTCACGCAGGCGGAGCTCATCGACATGGCGGACAGGGGTCCCGGGTGGCGCTGGGGTGCTGCCCCCCGAGGAGCACGGGGCTGCTACGTCACCCGGGACCAGTCCGATAGCCGCGCCATTAGCCGCGACGGTGTGACAGGTCGGCCGGTATCCTGCGTTGACCAGCCACTCGATGAGGCTTCCGCAAGTTTCCCGCGTGGCGAGAAGAGCAATTGCAGAAGGGGCAATCCTCAGAGTGCTGGACACGCGGGCCCCCTGTTCCGTGCTCGGCCTGTCGCTTCGGACACCGACAACTTATGAACAGCGGGCTGGTGGTCCAATGTGCTTTTCACTGCAACGGTGTGCCGATGTGAGGCAGAGTTGCTGTTGTACTGCGGTTTGGTGCGCCCCGGCCTCTTGGTGATCGTTCTGCGGCGTGGGCGCACCACGAGTTTGGGGGCTTGCCTGCTCAGACCTTGCGGGTGATCAGAGTTCACATAGTGACTCACCGGCAGGATGACCTTCCAGTGAGTCACCGGGGCGGTCTAAGTGGTGACCGGGACGGTCCCCGGGCCATGAGTTCGAAGGTTTCGTCGACGTCAGCGTCGCCCAGGCCTATCCTCGCGGCCCCGGGAACGCACCCAGGGTTGCCCGCGGTCACCGGCCGGGGCGGGGAGTGACCCGGCCGGCGTGTCGTCCGCCGTCTGAAACCCGGCCGAAGCCGCGACCTACGACCGGCTCGGGGACTGCACGAAGTGACTGCCGTCCTTTCGGCGCACAGCTCCCGGGAGACAGGCCTCGCGAACGAGGTCAGGGACTCCACCATGACAGTGCTGTCTAGTCACCGGCGTGTACTGATGGGGTGCCGAACCAGTGGGAAAGTGCTTCTTCCAGCGCGGGTGCGGCGGTGGCGGAGGGCTCGTCGATGTCTGCGGCCCAGGCGACGTAGGCGTCAGGCCGAATGAGGATCGCATCAGCGGGTCGGCGATCCGTCTTGATGGTGTGGATGTCGATGCAAGGGTTCCAGTCTCGGGCGGTTTCGCGTAGGTCCGGGCGATCTGCAAGGTCCAGGAGGATGGGCCGTGCGGTCTCCATGAGTTCTGCAACGCTGGTGGTGACCTGATCGGTTTGCAGGGTGAGGTCGGGTGCGAAGGTGCCGGTCAAGGCATGCGCGTTGGGGTTGGGAGCCGGGTAGCGGATGTCGCTGCCGGCGATAAGTGCCGCGATGCGGTGTAGTGGCTGCTCGTCGGTCAACAGTTCCAGGAAGACTTCTCTCAGCGCCTCGGCGGCTTGGTCCTGTCCACGTCGCAGCGCTACTTGGGCTTGAGTGTGGAGCATCGTACGCGCGCCGGCGAAGTTGCGTTCATGGTGGTAAGTGTCCAACAGAGCAGCCGGTGCCCAGCCCTGGATGTCGCCGGCCAGTTTCCAGGCCAGGTTGACCGCGTCGAGCATGCCGGCGCTGAGGCCGACGCCCGTTGCAGGGAACAGATGAGCCGCATCACCGGCCAGCAGGATCCGCCCATCGCGGTACTGGTCGGCTTGGCGGGCCTGGAATTGGTAGCGCGACAGTCGGCGGGGTTCTCCCAGAGGGAAGCTCGCGCCGAGCACGCGGCAGATGCTGTCCTCGAGCTCGGTCAGTGTCATCGGTACGTCGTCGTTGACTGTGCGTTCTTCGTCTTCGGTGGTGGAGACCATCAGAATCTCCGAGGTGAGCCACCCGAACCCGAATACACCACGGTCTGTCCTGGTGAAGGTCCCCGCACGCATCTTGCCCAGGCCGGGGACATCGAGGTCCCCGTTGCTCAGTCGGGTCACCGATTCGGCGAAGGTGACCTGGCCCAGTCGATTGACCTCCGGATAGGTCGTGCCGGGGAACGGGATGCCTGCCATGTCGCGGATCCGGCTGCGCCCGCCGTCGCAGCCCACCAGGTAGCGGGCAGTTGCCTGATACGGGCCGTCTGGGCCATGCACCTCCGCGGTCACCGTCGTGCCGTTCTGGCTGACACCGACGATCTCGTGCCCGCGCCGCACCTGAGCGCCGAGTTCGTGTGCCCGTTCATCGAGCAAACGCTCGAGGCGCGGTTGCGGAAGCATGAGCCCCCGCAGCGGGGGGTCCTTCAGGGGCGAGAGATCCACGTGGATCCCGCCGAACGGGTATCGGGGAGCTGGCGGACTGGGGGCGGTGCAGGCTGCTTCAAAACGATCAAGCAGACCTCGATAGCGCAACAGTTCGAGGATCTGTCCGCCAAGCCCATTGGCTTTGGGAATCTCCAGGGGCTGGCTCTGTCGCTCCAAGACCAACGGCTGCACACCGGCCAGGCGCAGTTCACAGGCCAGCATCAGGCCGGTGGGGCCGGCACCCGCGATGATCACATCGGCGTCGATCACTGGCCACACCCCTCGCACTCCTGTGTCACATTCCTGCGGAGCGATGTCATCTGCAACAGCACTTGTACTCCCTACTCCATATTCGCAGTTCTGCCTTCGGCGGGAGATTCTGCAGCACACTATGGGCCTTGCCACAAGCCCCCCATTGCGCTATAAGTTGAAAGTGGCAAGGAGTAGGACCTCCTTGCCTTCGCTATTTGCCTCCCTCACTCGCGCATCCGAGGCCTTGTGAGCCACGCCCGAACGAGACCCGCAGCAACCTGAGCGACCCGTCTCGAAACGCGCCCGAAAGCTACTCCTGCTAGTCCAGCCAGGGCGCGCGACGTGGCCGTGCAAGCTCGCTGAGCAGAGCTCAAATCTCGTCCGAGCCGTAGCCCGCGTGCCAGTACGCCTTCTGACGCCGCTCCGAGATCCTTCCGTGCGGCTCAGGCGCGAAGACTGCAGACAACGCTGAAGGCGTCGTACACCGACCCATACCGATGCGGGCTGATCAGATTGCTGGACCTGCTGAAGTTCCGCTCCAGCAACCACACCCACCGGCCCGTGATCGAGCCCTCACCTAGGGCGTGTATCGAAAGTGCCTGGTGAGGATGGCCGAGCGCCTATTTGTGATCCAGAATGATTGGATGATCACGCTTGAGACTCCCCGTTTGATCCTGCGTCGCTGGCGCGAGGAAGACGTCGCGCCCATGGCTGCCGTCAATGCCGACCCCGAGGTCATGCGGTGGATCCGTGACGGCAGCGTCCGTGACGAACATCAGACCCGCGCCGGGATCCGGGCATGGGAGAGCGAGTGGGAGTCAGAGGGCTTCGGCCTGTTCGCCGTGGAGATCCGGTCCACTGGTGAACTGGCCGGGTTCACTGGCTTTTCGGTGCCGCACTTCTTGCCGGAGGTACTGCCCGCGGTTGAGGTCGGCTGGCGGCTGGGACGTTCCCACTGGGGGCAGGGCTTGGCCACCGAGGCCGCTGCGGCCGCTGTGCGGTTCGGGTTCGAAGAGCGAGGGCTGGAGCGGATCGTCAGCATCACTCAAGTGGGCAACGACGCCTCCGAACGAATCATGACCAAATTGGGGATGCATCCGGTCCGTGAGACGGTCAATCCCACCTGCGGTCGGCGAGTACGGGTGTTCGAGTTGTCGTCGGACCAGTACGTCACAACCACTCGTTGATGGCGGCAACGAGGACGGTGGCCTCGTAGCGGACCGCGAGTTTGTCGTGGCAACGGCTCGATGTCTCCGTGCGGTCCCTCTCCCGTAACGGCCAAGATGCCTGCCATGATCGTCACCATGGGGATACACATCGCAACGGCCGGGGTGGCCGACTTCCATCAGGTCCTGGCTGATCATTCCCGTTACTGGGGCGAACGCGACCTTCGCTCACTACACCTTCTGGCACTGGTGCAGGAGTTCGGTTCCACCAGCTTGGTTGCCCGAGCCGAAGACGGCATCCGTGGGTACATCTTCGGTTTCGTCACCCCAGACGGCACCGGGTACGTGCATCTGATCGCCACGCGGGACGACGCCCGTGGCACCGGTCTCGGGCGTCGTCTGTATACGGCGTTCGCCGAAGCAGCGGAACGTCACGGTGCACGGCAGTTGAAGGCGATCACGTCAATCGAGAACACCGGCTCAATCGCCTTCCACCACAGCCTCGGCTTCAACACGAAGATCGTCGATGACTACAACGGCCCCGGCCAGGCTATGGCCGTCTTCCACCGAGATCTGCCGCTCAACGTCTCGTCGCCCTGACCAACCAGCGGTCACTGGTAATCGCTCCCAGGCCGTTAGTTCTTGGTGTTCCTAGGGCGCCTATCGAATGTGCTGGTCACAGCCACTCGTTGATGGCCGCTACGAGGACTGTCGCCTCGTAGCGGACCGCGAGCTTGTCGTACCTCGTGGCCACGGCCCGGTGCCTCTTGAGGCGATTGATGCCGCACTCGACCGCGTGGCGAGCCTTGTAGTCCTGCTGGTTGAACTTCGGTGGCCGGCCGCCGCATCCACTTTCGATACACGCCCTAGTGACCCGGGGTTGCGGCCGCGGGAAGCACTACCTACCCGCTGGGCGAGACGGTGTCGATCCACAAGGCAATGGTCGGGGACGGGACTCAAGTCGTCCACCAGATCAACGAGATCGGCCGGCGCCGCAAGGCCAAGGGCTCCCGCAACAGGAAGAAGGCCCGTCTCAAGGTGGCCCGCGCACACGCACGCGTGGCCGACCGCACGGCGGGAGTTCCACCACCAGCTCCCACCCGGCTGATCCGCGACAACCAAGCGCTCGGCGTGCAAGACCTGGCGGTCAAAGGAGCTCGCCCGCACACGCATGGCCAAGTCGGTGCACGCGACGCCGACTAACGTCCTGCCCCATCCGTTCCGCATAGATTCCCTCTGTGCAAGAACTGCGAGACATGGGTGCCCGACATGGTCAGAAGGTGCACACAGGATGAGTGACGAGCAGAGCCGGGCGAGGGAGGAATCCCTCGGCAGGGCGTTCACCGGTGCCTCGCGCGTCGAGTGCGGTCCCGTGCACATCGAGGCGGCCCGCCTGGCCTGCCGGAGCCCTGGGCGTGCGCAGCGCCCCGAGTACCTCCACCACCGCCGCGTGCTGCTGGCCGTGTGCCCCGGCGGCCTGGCCAACTTGCTTGGATACGCCCCGATTGGGGTCGAGAGCCTGGCACTTGACGGCAAGAGTGCGCGTGGTTCACGCATCTTGGACGTCCCGGCCGCCCACCTGCTGTCCGCGGTCACCGGGGCCGGACACACCGTCAGCCAGCTGCGGGTCCCGGACAGGACCAACGAGATCACCGGCTTCGCCCGCCTGCTGGCCCCGTTCGACCTGGCAGGCACCGTGGTCACCGCCGACGCTCTGCACACGCAGCGTGAGCATGCCCGCTTCCTGGTCGAGGAGAAGTACGCGCACCACCTGTTCGGGTCAAGGCCAACCAGCGTGGTCTGTCCGCCGCACTGCGGTCCCTGCCATGGAACAAGGTCACCGCCAGGCGCTACGACCGCGAGCGCGGACACGGCCGCCGCGAGACCCGCTCGACCCGGGTGCTGACCGTCACCGACCTCGGCCTCGGCTTCCCGTACGCGGTGCAGGCCGCAAAGATCCTGCGGCACCGCACCGACCCGAGGACCGGCAAAGTCACCGGCAGACCGTCTACGTGATCAGCGACTTGACGGCCCGCCAGGCATCGCCGCAGCGGATCGGACAGCTGGCCAGGTCACAATGGGTGATCGAGAACCGGGTCCACTTCGTCAGGGATACCGCGTTCGCCGAGGACGCCTCGAAGATCCGCACCGGACACGGACCTGAGAACATGGCGAGGCTGCGGAACACGGCGATCAACATTCTCCGCGCCGCCGGGCACAACAGCATCGCCGCCGGCCTGCGCAAGGTCTCCTACGCGCCCTTCACCCGCCCGCTGGACCTGCTCGGACAGGCCCGACCTGCACTCCATCGAGATCACCCAGACCTTGAATCAGCCCTGCAGCGCGGGGTACATGATCTGAGAGAGATTGTGGACGCAATCCTCTCTCGTCACCGCACCGCAATCCCGTGGAATACCTGCCGCACGACAGCGAGATTGTCAGGCGACAGCATGAGATCGATAGGTTGGACGAATGTCTACGCTGCCTGTGATCCTCTTGTTGTCGGGAAGCCTCCGAACTGGTTCGTCCAACAACTCCGTGCTGCGCACTGCCCAGACCCTGGCTCCCTCTGGAGTGCGTACTGTCCTATACGACGGCTTGGCGGGGCTCCCGCACTTCAACCCCGACGATGACACCGAACCGCTGCCTGCTCCCGTGGCGAGGTTGCGGGCGGCGATCAGCGAGGCAGCCGCTCTGTTAATCTGCACCCCGGAGTATGCAGGCACTCTGCCAGGTTCGTTCAAGAACCTGCTGGACTGGACGGTCGGCGGCACCGAGATCTGCAACAAGCCTGTAGCTTGGGTGAACGCCGCTGCCTCTGGCCGGGGCCATGGCGCGGAGACGACGCTTCGGCAAGTACTCGGCTACACGGGCGCAGACATCGTGGAGGCGGCCTGCGTGAAGGTCCCGGTGGCCCCCCAGATGGTCGACGCGGAGGGATTCATCACCGATCCCGGGGTCCGCGAGAAGCTCCGCAGGGTTCTTGGCCTGCTGGCTGGCCGTCACGGACGGACCTCTGAGCTCAACCAACCGTAGAGTCGGGTAGGTCACGCCCGACGGTCCACCAGACAGGGCAGGTAAGCACCCAAGGGCCGGCTTGGTCGGTGTGTTCCCGCAACAACGCTTTCGGCATCGAGGACGTCCGGAAGCCTCGGAAGACGGTGCTCACCTCGCAGTCTCGCAGCGACCGTACCTGCCGCAAGTGGTTAACACGTGTCGGGGACGTGCGAACGGCCCGCCTGGTGACCAGGCGGGCCGCAATGCTTTCGTACAGGGATGGCGTCTCCCTGACCAGAATCGACGCCATGCCCCGCATGACGTGGAGCGCGCCACACCAGAACACGCCCTGTCCGCCATCGTGTACCGGACCAACGGCGATGCAGAGACGAATGGTCAGCACTTGTCCTATTCGTAGAATTCCTTCCACGCTGCCTGCGGAAACACCCGCCGCATCACGACGCGGGACCGCGCTGGGCGACCGCGCTGCAAGATGTGTCCGGACGTCGACGGCCGGGATCCGATCACCGTCATCCACAGGGTGGTCACCGCGCTGGACCCAGCCGCCGATCGCGAGGTGGTAGCCGATGCGGTCCGCCGGTCGGCACCACGCCCCTGCGACCAGCAGAAACTCGCCTGGGCCCTGGAAACCGCCCCCCTCCCCCTCACCGGGGACGGGCACCTCTCACCCCTTCGCGCCATTCTGCGACTGATCGACCTTCTGCACACCGCGGGCATCGCCGGAGTCGTCCCACCCGCCTGCCCTCGCTGCCACAGAGTCGTCCGCATCGACAGACCACTCGACGGACAGCGGGTCTGCCGCATCTGCATCGCCCACAGCCGCCTTGAGGAGTGCTCGCGCTGCGGAGCCCGCCGGGAACCCGCCACCCGCGACGACCAGGGCCGACCGCTCTGTCCGAACTGTCTGATCACCGACCCCGCGAACCTCGAATTCTGCATCAACTGCGGGCGCCGACGCCTGGTAGATACCCGCACGCCAGACGGCCCGATCTGCCCGAGCTGCCCCGCTCTCCGCACCGCGACCTGTTCCGTATGCGGCGCGAACAGGCCCTGCGGCACTTCCCGCGCCACCGGTCGCCCGTGGTGTCCTACCTGCCAACGCCGCACCGCCTCCTGCTCGGCCTGCGTGCCTGATCAACCAGCGCCTCAACGAGCTGCTGGGGCCTCTCCAGGGCCTCCGGCGCAACATCGCCACCGCCGAATACCCCCTCACCGCCACCCGCTGGCTGAACAAGCCGTCCGTTGCCCCGGTTCTCGCTGATCTCGCCTCCGGCCGCCGGCCACTCACCCATCAGACCCTCGGCGAACTGCCCGACAGCCAGCCCCTCGCACATCTGCGTCAAGTACTTGTCAGCGTCGGCGCTCTGCCCGAACGCGACGAGCACATGGTCCGCATCGAACGCTTCCTCGTCAGTCTCCTCGCATCCCAGCAAGACTCTGACCAGCGCAGCCTCCTCCACCGCCATACGACCTGGCACCTCGTCAGATGCCTACGCGGCAAGAACAACGGCGCGCAATCGACCTCCTCGGCCACGCCCTCTACAACACCGCGGAGACGACTGGCCAGCCCGACGACAGCGACAACGACCCATCGCTCTGCGCGGTCCCCGTCCACTGACGTTGCCGCCAACGACTGCCGTCAGACCACGCTGAAGCCCCGCCAGGACACACCTGACGGGGCTTCAGATTTGCATGAGGAATACCTAATCGAATCAGCCTGAACTCGCGGACCCAACTTCGATGCCAGCCGACCGTTCCTGGCCCCAAAGATCAGGCGACAAGAGCGACGGCCCAACGACCGCATGGGCACCGCTGAGATAGAGAATCCATCTCAACTCGTCGCAAGCGAAAACCGGCTCCCCTAGGGAATCCACCCACACCTGGAGCATATTCCCACCAAGCTGAGTTATATCCCACCATTTCCAACGCCTCTGCTTCGGCTCGAACGAGAACAGAATATCCTGCGCCGTCCACTCCTCTTCACCGCGATGCAGGGTGTACCGAAGGCGGGCAACCCTGTGCGCCTCAGAGAAATCGCCACCTCTAGCCCATGCCGGAAGAACATCTTCTGGAAGTTGGTCCAGTTCGAAGTCTCCGCGTCGGGAAATTTCAACACCGGCAGCGACGAGCCCTCGAACGCGGCGGGCAAAGTCTTCGACTTCTTCCCATCGCCCAACTTCCACGTAAAACACTGCCAGCGGACCAGTTGGCGACGCCATGGGGCGAACCCACAGCCGACCAAGCTCTTCCTCTGAGGTCCCTGTCATCTCTCCAGCACCTGTGATCCGCTCCAGAGATCCATCACAGCACTCTCCCCGATCCTGGAATTATCGCATCCAAGAGTCCGGGGAACATCTCCGATGGAAGCCCATACAAATCTGGCCCCCTACCAGGATCATCAATCTGCGGGCGCCCCGACGAAAAGATATTCCACTGTCGCCTACTCATACCACGACGACGCTGGTCGATTGCAGCTGAGCGGACCTGAGCCACATACGAACTCGGAACATCGAAAGCGACTATTTGACCACCCGAGCCGCGGAATTGCTCTGTGTGCGCGATATTCCCGCTCATGTTCAGATGCAGCATTCCGTCACCATTGATCGAGACGCCCCCATCGCCACCGACCGACAGACGCTGGCTATCTGGGTGGTCCGTCTGCAATCGATATACCGTCGTGTTGCAGTTGTGAACCAGGACAGGAGTGGCGCCCGCCAGCACATAGTACGTGTGCGCATCTGCCACTGTGAGGTTGTGGACGGTGGCGGCTGGGACGGTCCACCGCTGGACGGCACTTACCTGGACACGTGTGCCGGCGCTGGTCTGCAGCCATTCTCCCGGCTGCACATCGGTGGCGTCGATCCACTTACGAAGACTCGGTACCCAGAAGGGGTGTCCGTCGGTGGCGGTGACCGAGGACGTGGTCGCCGTGGCCTTGGCGTCACTCCGTGAGATGCGCTTGTCGCCACTGGTAAGGGTGATCCTGACGAGGTGCTTGACGCCGTGGCCCTTGATTTCGGCGGTGACCATCTTTGAGGTCGTCTTGCCGGTCTTGGGGTCCGTGGCGATCACCTTGTCGCCGATCCGGAGGTCCTTAATGGTTTTGGTGGTGCCGTCGGCCATCAGGACTCTGGTATCCGGCGTGAAGCTGTTGGCGAGGCAGCTCACCCCTTCGTTGGGGTCCGCCTTTTTCGCGATGCCTTCGAGCTTGTCGGCGGTCTTATCGAACTTTCGCCAGGCCTTGAAGTTGTTGATGATGTCGTCGACGAGGCCGACGACGCGCTTGCCGAGGGCGAAGGACTTCTTCCATTTCCAGGGCAGACCGTACTTCTTGGCGAGCTTGCCGACGATGCCACCGGCCAGACTGGTTGCGACGTTCAGCGCAGTGGCGCCGCAGGCGCCCATACTGCCGGTGGTGAAGCAGTCGAGAGCATCGGTGATGCCGAGTTCGTCGGCGAGGATCCCGGACAGTTCCTTCGCCGCGGCGATCGCTGCTGCCTTCGCTCCATTCGACTCGGCCCGCGCCTGGACTGCGTAGTGCTGCTTTGCCGCCTTCGATGTCGAGCTGTGCCAGGGTGTGCGGTGCGGCGAGTTGCGTGGCAGTGGTGTGTGGTTGATGCCGGCTTCATCGATGGTGGGGCATGCGGGCTCGTTGCACAGCCCCGTCGGGTCGGAGTGCGTCACCGGGTTGTTGCCGGAGTATGCATAGCCGTTGATCTGCTGCGAATCGGTCAGGACCAGGATCGGGTCAGCGGTGATGAACCGGCCGTTCTCCGCCTCGTACTCACGCGCACCGATATGGGTCAGGCCGGTCGACGCGTCCACGGGCTTGTTAAGGAACCCCTTGTCATCGACCCAGGGCTCCGCGGCGGCCCCGCGTTCGACGCCGAATGGGTCCATGCGGCGTCGCGTCACCTCGCCGGTCATGGCGTCGATCGCGATCGACATGGTGCCGTGATGGTCGCCGGCGAGGAACTGCACACCCTTGCTCGTGCGGAGGGCAACCGTCTGGTCGCCGAACGCGTAGTAGCGGGTGCCCTCGACCGCACGGGTTGCGGTGTTCAGGCTGAGTTCCATGCCGGGCAGGTAGAGGGTGTGCTTGTCCTTCTCCTTGCGCAGCAGTCGGTCACCGCCGGCGGCGTAGGCGTAGGAGGTGTCCGTCCCGGCAGTTCCGAGCTTGCCCTCGCTGTTCCAGGTGAGGGCCTGGGTGTTGCCGTTGAGGATGCGTTGCTGGGTGTTGCCCGACTTGTCGTAGGTGAAGGTGTCCTGGCGAGTGACGGCCGGGTTGGAGCCGGAGGCCGGGGTGTGCTGGACGACCTTTGTCAGTGTGTGCGGGCCGCCGTTGCCGGAGGGGTCCTTGCCGTAGGTGTAGGTGCGGGTGATGTCCGGGCCGCCGTTGACGCCGTGCAGGACCTGGGAGGTGCGGTTGCCGGCGGTGTCGTAGTCGCCGAAGGTTTGCCAGTACGGGGCCGCCCCGCCGATGGTGCTGCTGGTTGCGTCGCTTGTACAAGCGGCGTTCTGGGTGCCCGAACCGGCGGCACCGTCCGAAGTGTTGGAGGTGGACCATGCCGCCGTCAGGCGCTGTTGCCAGTCGTGGGTGAAGCACTGAACGTCGCTGGGGCCGCCCGTGGGAGTGTCGGCGATGGAGGTGACGTTGCCGGACGGGTCGTAGGTGTAGTCGGCGTCGTAGGTGACTGTCGTGGTGCCCAATACTTCGACGCGGGAGTTGGTCAGGCGGTTGGTGCCCCTCTCGTAGGTGTACGTGAGCTGGGCTTGTCTGCCTTCGGGACTGATCGCGCCCAGTGTCAACTGCTGAAGTTGGGATGTGGGGGCGTAGCCAGCGTCGCCGACGTACGAGCCGTGGAGCGAGGACTTCAGGGACTTGGGGCGCTGGAGCGAGTCGTAGCCGTATGTCAGGGTTTCCGAGGGCAGGCCGCCAGCGGCGGGCAAGCTTACGGACTGGATGGTGCCGTCCTGGTTGTACTGGGTGCCGAATTCGTAGGTGCCCTTGAGCTCGGCCGCCTCCGATCCGGCCAGCTTCACCTGGGTGACGGTGGGCTGGTACATCTCGTCCAGCGCGGTGTTGAGCGTGGAGGACTGCACTACGCCGCCCTCGTACCGGAAGGTGCCGTACACCTGGCCCTTGGCGAGGTGGTCGTAGGTGGTGGCGGTCAGCTTGGTTCCGGTGTCCGGCTCGCCCTCCCAGGTGGAGGCGGGCCGGCCGAGGACGTCGTACTTGGTCGAGTTCTTCTTGCCTCGGGCATCCGTGGTGGAGGTCAGATGGTCCAGGGCGTCGTACTCGAAGGTGGAGCTGCCGGTGTCAGGGTCGGTCGCCGAGGTTTTGCGGCCACGCTGGTCGTAGGCGAATGACCAGACGTTGCCGGCCGGGTCCTTGGTCGTCTTCAGCTGGCCGGTCGGCGTGTAGGTGTAGGTGGTGGACTCGTAGTCGGCGGTGGTGCCTGCCGGGAGTGGCTTGTCGCCCTTGTAGCGACGGATTTCCTTGGTGCGGTCGCGGCCGTCGGTGATGACTGTGGTCGGTGTTGTGCCTGCGGGTGGGTCGGTGTGGATGCGGTCGCCGCCGTAGGTGTATGTGGTGCGCCACTTCTCCGTGTCGGCGACCTTGAAGATGTCGGCGGTCTTGCGGCCTGCTCCGTCGTACTCGGTCACCGACTGGCCGGCGACCTGACCCGTGGGGCTGAAGATGCTGTCGGTGGGGGCGCCCGTTGTGTAGTAGTCGGTGTTGGTCTGGATCAGGTTTCCGACGCCGTCGTAGAAGCTGTCGGCTACTATCCGGCCGCCGTCGGGCCCTTCGGTCTGCTTCTGGCGGGGCCGCAGCAGACCGTCGTACAGCTGGTACTCGGCGCCGTAGGAGTTGCCGTCGTTCTCGATCCTTTCGGTCTTGACGGCAACGGGGGCGTCCTTGCGAATCAGGTACGTGTACTTGATCGAGGGGGTGAAGCTGCTTTTGGAGCGATCGGGCAGCCATACCGAGGTGAGGCGGCCCAGCGCGTCGTAGCCGAGGTCGCTGCGCTTGGCATTCATGTCGGTCTGCGAGGAAGGGGCGCCCCAGGAGCGCACGTATTCCGTCTTCGTGGTCCAGCCCAGCGGGTTGGTCTCGACCTTCTGCGTAGTGAGGCCGTCGGTCTCGGTATAGGCGGTGGTGGTGGAGTTTCCGCGGGCGTCGGTGACCTTCAGCGGACGGCCGTATTGGTCGAAGTCGGCGACGGCGGACGAGGTGACGGTCTCGTAGGTGGCGTTGGTCCCGTCGTGTGAGGCCAGGCGCTGCACCTTGGTGGTGTCGCCCTTCGTCGGTGCTTCGCTGAGCCCCTTGCCGTCGTAGAACGTCAGATCGTCCTTGATCAGCTGGGTCTTGCGGTCCGGGGAGTCGGCGCAGGTGACCGATACGGTCTCGACCCGGGACACCAGGGTGACCATGTGCTTGGTTGCGTTGTCGGCGTACCAGGTGCGGGTGCACTGGTTGTCGGTGGCGTCGCCAATGGCTCCGTAGTCGTCAGTCTGTGTGACGCGGCCGTTGGTGTCGTCGTAGCGGATCGTCGATTTCGTCTCCCGCCAGCCGCCGCCTTCGAGCGCTGTGTAGGAGGACGTGGTGGCGGGACGTACGTAGGCGGCGGTACGCGTACCCCAGTCGTGCTTGCGGGTGGCGGTGGTGTGCCGCCAGGCGGTGCTGATGCTCTTGGACACGACCTTGTCGCTGGTGAATGCCCCGTTGTAGCTGGTGGTCTCCAGCTCGAAGCCGGACAGGTCGTCGTCGTCGGCGTGCTTGACGCCCATCGAGTCGGTGACTTCACCGCCAAGGCCGCGCAGGAAGGTGTGCTCGGTGCGCTGATTGGCCGGACTGACCGTGCCACCGGACTTGGTGACCTGGGTCTTGCCGTAGCCGCGCCAGTCGCTGTAGGTGCGGTACTCGTCCTTGGTGATTCCGTCCGCACGGGCCTTCTTCCAGCCCGCGTTGCCGATGTACTCGTACTCGGTGACGGAGTCCTTGGCGCCACCGGTCAGATCGTCCTGGGTGACCGTGCGGACCAGGTACTTGTGGAACCAGTCAGTGATCGGATCTTCAGCGCCCGGCGGATTCCACTTCACCGGATAGCAGGCCTTGGTGGAGGCGTCTGTGGCGGGCAGATTGTCGGCGCTGCACTCGGCTTCGCGGTACACGATGTCCAGGTGGCCGCCGGTGTCGTTGTCGACGCCGGACAGGCGGTAGCGGTTCATCGCCTGGATGTTGTCGCCGGCCTTGTCGACCCGGTTGGGCAACTGCTTGCCCACCATCTCGACGGGCGGCATCTCGACCGTGCCCGAGCCCGCGTGCCCGGTCTGCGTGATCGTGTTGAGCCACAGCGACTTGGAGCTGTCGCCGTTGTCTGTGAAGAAGTGGTCCAGAGTCCAGGAGTCGACGTCCGCGTAGCCGGATCCGTACCGGATCTGCGTGGTGACCTTGGACAGCTTCTTGCGGGTCCAGAACGTCGGGGAGTTCTGCCCCTCGCACTTGGTGTCCTTCTTGCAGTTCAGGTCCCAGGGCACATCGGGCCAGCGGGTGGCGGTCGCGTCGGTGAGGTCTTCGGGTTCACAGTCGGTGTCCGCGCCGAGGCAGCGCTCGCTGGTGGTGAACATCACGCGGGCCGGGGCAGCGGTGTCGTAGACCTTGCCGTGGCGCTGGCCGTAGTCGATGCGCTTGAGGTAGCCACCGCGGATATAGGGCTTGCCGTTCTCGCCCGTCTGCAGGCCCTGGGTGTAGTAGTTGGTCTCCGTGCCGTAGAAGTACGACATGACGTTGTCGTGCGGATCGACGACGTAGTCCAGGTTCCAGCGCCAGGCCTGGGTGCAGTGTGCGGAGGCGAGGGTGGAGTTGTAGCAGGGCTCGCCGGCGTCGTCCCCGTAGACGGGTACGGTCCAGGTGGATGCAGTCTGCTCCTTGCCGGAGGCGTAGCCGGGCAGGTTGTCGAGGCCGAAGTAGTACTGGGTGCCGTCGGTGTTCGTCACCCGCCAGTGTTCGCCGTTGTCGTCGCCGTTGGCGGCGCCTGTGAGCTTTTCGACCTTGAGGTTGTCGTCGGTTTCGACTCGCCACTGGCCTGTCGTGTCGTCCTTGATGAGCTCGCCGGAACTGCCGCCTGCCATCTGCAGCGTGGCGTTGTCGTATGCCCAGCACTGGTCGCCGTTGGTGTCGGCGTGGCCGTCATCCGCGCACGGCTTGTAGCGGCGCTCGATGAACCCTGGCTCGTAGCTGAAGCCCTGGCCGACCCAGGAACCCTGGCTGTTGGTGGCGGACGTCTGGCCGTCGACCGACTGCGAGTCGTACCCCAGCGTGACGTGTGGGACCACGCCACCTGGTGCTGGTGGAGTGCGCATCGGATAGGACCAGTTGAACGCACCTGATGAGTACGACACGTTCCAGTCCGCGGAGGGTGCCAGCGGGGTCGCACCGAAGCTGCCCTGGTCACCCGATGCGCCGGCCTCGGCGGCCAGCACGGTTACACCGCCGGCTTCCTGGTCTGCGGCGATGGCCACATCGGCACTCAGCGTCTGCTTCGCCGTGTTGTTGGCGGTCGTCAGCGGCTTGCCCGACGAGCAGCCGTTCTTGCTGGGGGTGGTCAGCAGACAGGAGGGATACTGCACGAGCCGCAGTCGGGTGCCGTAGCCGGCGCCGTATGCGTCAGCGAAGCCTGCATAGTCCAGCGTCACTCGCGCCGATCCGGACCTGTCCGTCTTGCCGGTGGGGGCCACGGTCATCAGGACCCCGTCGATGCCCGCCGCCTTGGTTGCCTTGCGGTCGGCGACCGTCACACGGACGACCCTGGGGGCCGATTTGGAGGCGGTCTGTTTGTCCGGTGGTCCGACTTCGATCGGCAAGCTCGCCGCCGCAACCGGCTTCGAGCCGTCCAGCGTGACTTCGCTGCTTCCCGAGATGGGCCAGGTGACCTTGGCTGGGGAGGTGACCTTGGCCTTCTTGGCCGGGTTGGCCGGATGGGGTTCGGACTTCAGCGTCGTGCCCTCGACCGGGGCGCCCAGATCCTGCTGCACTTTGGAACGCGGACCGCCCTTGCCAGCGGCTTGCGTCTCCGGGGTGTATTGCGGCAGCAGGGCAGTCGTGAGAACGACCCCAACTGTGACAACGATGCCACGGTGGCGACGCAGACGGGACGACGTGCGGAACGGACGAAACGAAGCCATGACTATTTCTCCGTGACAGACGGCAGACAGGAAGGACAGAACAGGACGCACGAGGCAGCGGGCATGCCGTGGTTGGGGGCAGCCCCTGTGGGCTGCCCCCAACCACGGAGCGGGGGTTACGTGGTGCCGACGATGCTGGTGCCGGATTCCAGGCCCGCCACCATCGCGACGAGCTGTTCGTCCAGCGCACCTTCGAAGATGCGGACTTCGTCGATCGCCCCGGAGAAGTACTGCGTTCCGCCGGTTCCCACACCGGAGCGCCCCACCTGGACGCCGGCCTGTGTCAGATCCCAGGTGTTGGGCCAGTCGACGCGCTGCCCAGTCCACTGGCCATTGACGAACAGGCGCACCTCGCCGAACGCGGCGTTGTACGCAAGCGCAAGGTGGTCCCCATCGCCCTCGCTGCCCGGCATGAAACCGGTCGCAACCGATTCGGTGAGCACCGCACCGCTGGTGTCCTGCTCACTCAGGGCCATCTGCCAGCGTCCGCTGTCCTTGTCGTAGCGCACTGTGATGGCCGAATTCGCGGTGCCGGGCAGCGACAGCACTGTCTCGTCTGCGGTCGGGTTCGGTGTGGCAAGGCGGGCGCGGGCAGTCACGGTGAAGCTCGCCTTCGCCTTCAGCAGGCCGGCGGGCCGGTCTGCGTAGCCGTTGGTTCCGTCCACTGCCAGGTGGCCGTCACCCCACACGGGCTGGGCAGGGGGAAAGCACTCTGGGTCGGTGCCCGGGTCGCAGCTGTCGTCCGGCTGATACAAGCTCGCCGCCCCGTGCAGGGTCAGTCCAGTGCCGTTGGCTCGGTCCGGGATCTTGCCGTCAGCCAGCTCCTCCATGTCCCAGTAGGCCAGTTGCAGAGGCGGTATCCCGCCCAGCTTCGCGCTCTCCCCAGGCGCAACCACCCGGTCAAAGACCTGGACACCGGCAATCGTGCCCTTGAAGTTCGCGGTGTAGCCGGCAGGCTCCAGGGCCCGCCCGATCTGGAGCGAACCGGTGGCGTTCCAGGTGGTGGAGCGTTCCTGAGGGTCACCGGAGACCGGGATGCCGTTGATGTACATGCGCATGGTGCCCGGCGGGCCGCCATCGTTCATGTCGTATACGCCGACCAGGTGGGTCCACTCGCCAGGCACCGGCCTGGGGCCGAGGACCTGCCAGGAGACCATCGAGTCAATCTCGCTGTCCGGGGCCTGGAACGACCATCTCTTTGAGGTCGCGTCGTAGCCGAGGGAGAACCCGGACTGGGCTGATCCGTCCTGGCTGACCACGCTCATCGAGGTGGTGGGGAGCTGCGGCAGCATCACCCAGGCCGCCACAGAGAATGTCTTGTCGGTATCCACGACGTGCTGCCCGGCGCTCAGGTAGGCGTTCGTGGTGCCGTCCAGGGAGGCTGCTGTGCGGACGGACCCGTGAGGGCCGTCCACGCCGAACGTCACGCCCGACCCCGCCGCCGCGGGCCCGCTGTCGGTGCCGGCCGCCTCGCGGGAGCCTGGCGGGTCGGCCAGTGCCCAGGATGCCTTCGGGGAACGCCCCTTGGAGACACGGAACACGTAGCTGGAGGTGGCCAACTGGGGGTTTCCGGCCTGGTCGACGGCCTTCACGATCAGGGCGGTGGTGCCTTCACTGTCCGGCATCCAGCGCAGCGCGGCCGGGCGACCGGGCTCGTCGGGCTCGATGACCTTCTCGGCCTCGCCGGTGAACTGATACAGGTATTTGGCGACATCGGTACCCGGCGAGTAGAAGGTGAACGTGCCGTAATCGCCCACCCCGGCGTGCCACAGATCGTCGTTCGGGTACTCGGTGGAGGTCACCGTGGGGGCATCAGGCTTGGTGGAGTCCAGGATGAACTCGCAGCGAGTGGCATCTCCCGTGCTGCTCCACGGCCCCCAGGCCGGATTGCCGCTGCTGTCCTTGGTGCCGTCACTGCCCCGTGCCTCCCAGCCGATCACCGTGTTCTCCGGCAGGGTGAACGGCCCCGTGCCATCTCCTGGGATGTCCTCACCCACGGTGTATATGAAGCGCTCCCAGCCACTGGAACGGTCCGGGTCGCTGTTGGACTGCTTGTAGTCAGTGGTCACCGAATAGCTCTTGGCGCTGCCGTCCGCGGCCGTCCAGAAGATCCTGAACTGGGCACGCAGCTGCTCGGTGTTGCCCTGCACATCGCCGTGGTCGGGGTCCCAGATGATTGCGGACAGGGTCGGCGGCTTCTTCGTGTAGTGCTTGTTCGGTTCGTTGTAGGCGCACGTGCCGCCCGGGTCCATCGTCAGTTCACTCATGGCCGGCTGGTACGGCAGCCGGTTGTAGGTCACCTCGAGGGCGGCGTTGTTGCAGAATCGCTTCCACGACGCGGTCGAGTCCTCGCTGGCGGCCTGGAGCCCGAAGGTGGTTGTGTCCCAGCCGCTGCTGGCCGCCTTCTGCACTGTGCTCGTGACTGTGAACCGCACGTTCTGGTTCGTCGTGGTGCACGAACCGGTCGGGTTCGTCGGGGACTCGGAGGTGATGTGGTCCTTGCTGGAAGGGCGGTTGGACCAGTTCGTCCCCGAGTTGATGGCGCTGCCGCCGGAGCTGTTCATGCGGTGTAGCTGTACCGAGCGGGCCTCGCTGCTGTAGGTGTGCACTAGCGTGATCGCGAACTCGGCCTTCAGAATTGTCTTGCCCTCAAGGCTGCCTGTCGGCAGGGCGTAGTACTGGCGCTGGATGTCATTGCTGCCTGTACAGCGCACCGAGACGTCGGCGGGACAACGGCCCACACCCTTGCCCGACTCGATTCCGTCTGCGGTGTTGGAGAACTTCCAGCCCTCGAGCCCCGGGTTGGCTGAGGACACCCAGGTCCAGCTGGTCCGTGAGACTGTCTTGGCGACCGGGTCGATGTAGACCGGGTAGCGGGTGCGCTTGTCGTGCAACAGCCGTGTATCCGGGGTGAGGTGCATCTTCCCGTGCTTCATGGCCAGACCGACGTTGGCCACCTGCGCGCCTTCGGGCGGGCCGGGGCCGGCCTGTACCGGGTGCTCGTCGCGCCCCTTTCCCGCCCCGCTGGAGTCCCACATCACCGGCTGGGGCGCTTCAAAGACCCGGCCTCCGGACGTCTTGTCCTTGGCTACGAGACCGCCGTTGTCCTCTTCTACTGTCACGCCACGGGCGGCAACTGGCAGGGCGAGTTCGGCGAGCTGGGGATTGGCGGCGGCCTGGGCAGACCTGACCACCAGGACGTGCGAGAATCCGTCACTCTGCGCGGTGACCACCAGGTCGACGTCCGGCAGTACCGACCGGTACGTCGCCGTGCTGCCCGTCACCTTGGGTCGGGGCAGTGTGCTCGGCCAGGAGAACGACATCGTCTTGCCGTCGCGGGCCAGCGTCGCGAACGTGGTGTCCCCGCCTGCGGAGATACTCATCGCTGCGCTCGCCGCGCGCGGCGCGAGACGGCCGCCCGGCGTGGCGACGAGGGTCGTGTCGATGTCGACCCACTTGCCGTCCTTCCGCGTGCGCACCGGCTGGACGAACTCCTTGACGGTGAACGTCCCGTCGGGGTTGGCGAACGTCTGGCTTCGATCGTCCCGCAGCGTGGAAATTTCTACACGTCGGCCAGCCTTGGCCGCAGCGCTCACAGCATCGTTCTCGGACACAGCCGACGAGGGCGTCTTCGTCCGTTCCCGATCGCCTTCCGCGGCCACTGTGGTGGTGGCGTTGTCAGACGCGGCGGCTGCTGTGATGGTCCCCATGCCAACCGACAGGACCGATGCGAGCGCGCACGCGGCCGCCACCAGCCTGTGTCTGGCGGTTGTCGGCTGCCTTCTTCGCCCGATGAATCGGCTCGTCATCGTCCCCACCTGGTCCATTTCGCAGTCGTGAGCGTTCGCGCGTGTTCGTTCCGGATGTCAGCGGATCGCGGAGCCGAAGGCCTTGCCCTCGTCCGGGATGCCGTCTGCCCCCGGCTTGAGCGTGCGCACTGTCCCCGTGCCGCCGGTGGCTACCGACCACGGCATCGCGTACACGACGCCCTTCTGCAGCCCGTCCGACTTGCTGTACGGAACTCCGACATACAGCTCCGCCGACGTCGACCACAGCCCAAGGCCGGCGAAGTCGCGGGCTTCAGCCGCATCCGGCAGCCCCGCTCCCCGGGTCAAAATCCGGTCCCCGTCTCCCGGGGCCCCCATGCCGGGCAGGACGTGGACCGCGCCGGCATTCTCCGCCGCACCGACCTCCTGGTTCGGCACACTCACGGCAAGGCGCATGTTCGCGGCCGAACCCACTTCGCCAGGAGCGGTGTTGGAAATCTGTACACGCTGCCCGAAGAAGTCGCCCACGACCGGCTCGCCCTCTACGTTCGGCGACAGTCGGTCGATCAGGCTCACCTCAGCCAGCGCACCGGTCGGCTTAACATGCACCACCGTCACCGCACCTGCATCCGCGACACTGCCGACGTTCTCGTTGGGCGTCCCGATGGCCACCAGGGCATCCGTCTCCGAGGCAGCGCCTGACGGCCGGTAGGGCACCAAAGCCAGCGCCGTACCGAAACGGTCGTCCTTCTCTGCTGTGCCGGAGGTCAGCGCCGAATGGTTCTCGTCGATGTTGCTCAGCGCGGTTGGCCGTCCGTCGGTGAGCGTGTGGTTGAACACTGTCACCGCGCCGGCAAAGGTTTCCGTGCCGATCGCTTCGCCTGGCGAGCCGACCACAAAGAACTTGCTCTGCGCTGCCAGCGCGTAGCCGAATCGGTCGTTGGCTTCCACCGCTCCAGGGATTCCAGGGTCGTCCTGGTTCACCGTCGACTTGGCCGTGCCCTGGATGTAGTGAATGCAGCCGGCCTGTGCTGCACTGCCAACGGCTTCCCCGGGCACACCGATGGCCAGGAAGGGCTTGCCTGCTGTGTTGCCCGCCGCGAGCGAGAACCCGAACAGGTCACCCGCTTCGGTCTTCGTCGAGCTCTCGAGGCCTGCCTGCGTGTAGCTCGTGATCGGCGACCCGGCCCCGATGCCTGAGGTCGTGCCGTGGACGATGTAGACCGACCCGGCGTCCGCCTGCGGGCCGTCTGCGGTGGTCACATCCTCGTAGGGTGCGCTCACCACGAGATCGCTGCAGCCGTCCTGATTGGCGTCGTAGGCCGCAATGGCATAGCCGAACTGATCTCCGGCCTCCGGATTCGCCGAGATCTGCGGCAGCGCCTGCGAGATCTCGCTGACCCCCTTGCCGCCGCCCAGAACCACACGGACCAAACCGGCCGCCGTGTATCCGCCGACCGTGGCCTGCGGATCCGCGATCGCCATGTCCCGAATGCCGTCTCCGTTGAAGTCCGAGTCGGTGCCCGCCGTGCACGCCGCCGCCGTAGCAGGCGACGCACCCACCGAGAGCACTGCCGCGGACGCGGCCAGCGCCGACGCCATACCCAGACCGGCTATGCGCGTGCGGAACCGCACGCCCCTCCCCCGCTTCACAGTCCCACCTCAGAGTTCACAGGAATCACAAAGTGAACCGAGCAAACAGGTGTGGACCATTTGGCGTCAACAGAAGAGGTCTCTGATGGCGCTAAGCCGCCTCGTGTCCAGAGGCGGCCCGACCTCTGGATATTTGAGGTTCTGCTGCGCCTGCACCATGTACGCCGCACCCGCGGCCCCGCTCGCCCAGCAAGAGAACACCCTCTCCTCACAATCGCCAGGGTGAGCTACCTCGCCCGCACCATGACCTGCACCTACACGCCCGAAGCTGCAGGACCGGCGAGCCGTACTCACCGAGCAAAACAGCGACAGCCGCGCCGTCTCATCGCGATGTTGGTTGCTCGTGCGACCGCTGCCCCCGCTCCCGTTCTGGGCAGCTCGAAGCCGCTTGCCGAGCCCTCGTGCCCGTGCTGCAATGCGAGGATGGATGCTGCTGAGGTGCTCGCACTGTTCGACTGTCAGAGGCGGCGGGATACCCTCCCCGACGCGCCCGGCGCCCGGGTCGAGCGCGTCGGCAATGTGGTGCGGCAGGTCGGTGTCGAGGGCGGCTGGAGCGCGATCGTCTGGTCCGATCTGGACCAAGCCACAGCGGGGGCGGCGATCGCCGAGCAGGTGCGGTACTTCACCGAGTTGGGCCGTGAGTTCGAGTGGAAGCTCTATTCTCACGACCAGCCGGAGGATCTGGGCAAGTTGCTGCGGGGGGCCGGGTTCGAGGCGGAGCCCGACGAGGCCCTGATGATCGCCCGGATCACCGATCTGCCGGATGGTGACGGTCTGCCTGAGGGCGTCCGACTGCACCCGGTGTCCACTGCGGCCGACGTAGAACTCATGCTGTCCGCACACGAGGGTGCGTTCGAGACGACTGCGGACTGGTTGCGGCCGAGTCTGCTCGACGTGCTGGCCGAAAGCCCGGATACGGTCAGCATGGTTGTGGCGATGGCTGGCGACGTGCCGGTCTGCGGGGCGCGAATGGAACTGCACCCAGGCACCGAGTTCGCTAGCCTCTGGGGAGGGGGTACGGTGCCTGCATGGCGGGGCCGGGGGATCTACCGGGCGCTGGTTGCGCACCGCGCCAAGATGGCCGCCGCCCACGGCTACCGTTACCTGCAGGTGGACGCCTCCGCCCAGAGCCGGCCAATCCTGCAGCGTCTGGGCTTCGTCTTTCTGAGCACCACGACGCCATATGTGTGCAAGGTGGTGTAGCTGGTACTCCTCCTTCTTGCGGTTGGTGCACGCTGAAGCCGTTCCGGGCATGGGTGCGGGACTCCTGGGCTGCGAAATCGGCAAAGTTGGTGTGCAGCCCTGCTGACGACCTCGGAGCCGTCTGGGCTGTTGGTGCCGTCCGCGCTCACCGCGATGGGCACGCTGAGCATTGCCTCAAGTTGCGCAGGCGACGGCGTGGGCCTTGTTCTCGTATTGCTACGGCCAGGCGGCGTGTAGCTCTGAGTATCTAGACACGACTGTGGGCACGCTGCTGCAGGGCAGTGAAGTCGCATGTGCTGTTTCAGTGGCCGGGGTGCGCCTGGGTCTTTTCCTATCCGGCGAGTGCCCGGTGGATGCTGTGATCTCCGTCCGGTCCCATTTGATCTTGCTCGGGCATAGGATCGTTTCTGACACTCACCCGGCGGGTGCTGGACTACTCGCCCGCGTTCCGAGTGGTGTGAGGTGAGGCATTCGGCTCCTCCCGAAATGCGTTGGCCCTGCCGGTTGCGCCCCCGTTATAGATAGAGTCATGACGTCTTGGACCTTGGCCTGTGAAGCCTTCGACTCGGTCAGTGCGAGCAGTCTGCGCCGTGGCTACTACGACGAGGTTGCGAGCCGCTACTGGAAGCGGCCAGCAACGTCCGAGGAGATCGACCGAGGCTTGGCCGGGGACGGCGTCGAACTGCTCACCCCGCCCACCGGCCAGTTCGTCGTCGGGCACTACGGCGGAGAGGCTGCGGCCTGCGGCGGGATACTGATGCTGGACGCTGAGCGAGCTGAGCTCACCCGGGTCTATGTCCGCCCAGCCTTCCGTGGAAAGAACGGCGCGAGCCTCCTGCTGGAACTGCTGGAGAAAGAGGCCCGCACACTCGGCGCGCGTCAGATGGTCCTCAACACGCGCCTTGACCTGATCGAAGCGCGCGCACTGTACGTCCGCCACGGCTACGCCGAGATCCCGGCGTACTGCGCGGGTCCGTATATGGAGATCTGGTACGGCAAAGACCTCTGGTCAGACCGCTGATCAGCCTGGTCATCGGTCGCTGCGATGCAGCAGAACGGCACGATCCTCGCGGAGCCCCCGACTCCCCGTCCCTGACAGTGCTCCGTGAATGGCTGTGGCAGCGGGATGAGGCAAGGCGCCCTGCCCGCCACAAACCCCTCGTTACCTTTCGTGGCTCCGCGCCGGAGCTTCCAGCCTTTGGATCCGGCATGACTTTCCCCCTTGTTGTTGATGATCCGGTGGGGGGACCGGACCCGGTGGCATCGCCGGACCGCTGATGAGGGGCTTGAGCACCGGCTTCGCCCAAGATCGGAAGAACTCTGCGTAATGTGGTGTCGCGCTCGGTGCCGAGGCAAGGCCGGACGATAGCGTGAGCGGAGGGGCCTGCAGGTGGTCGACACCGGTGACTGCCGCTCCGCCGTACGGTTCGCGACTCTGTGCGGAGTGCCTTCCGGCAGGTCCACCGTGCGGCGCACGAAGTCGACCACCGTTTCTGGCATCTCGTCCAGCTTCGGGAAACACCCCATGCGCTGGTACGGCTTCAGCGCCAGCAGCTGAGCCGGCAGATGCTTGTCACTGTCGCTACGAGCGGCAGCCCTCTCGACCTCGTCACGACTCGGCGCGAAGAACAGATGCCGCTCGTGCGCGGTGATCAGCCGCTTGAACCGCGGACACGCGGCACTGTCGATCGAGGTGACTACCCACCCCGCCCCAGACGAAAAGCGACGTCACCACCAGCGACACCGAGCCGAACGGGTGACGGGCGGGGCCCGCAAGGTTCAAGATCGTCCCGAGGTGTATCTGGGGCATGCCTCCTTGGGGCAGTGTGGAGTCACAGGGGGAGCTCTATGCCAAGTTCCTGCATCGCGGAGGAGGGCGGCCCGCCTTCGGAGCGTTCTGTTTTGCTTCCCTTACAGCGGGGCTCGAGCGTTCTCGGGTCGATGGCTTCCGCGGGGGCACCGGTGGCGTAGACGCCTTTGGGGTCGGTGTCTCGGTCGTGGGGCAGGAGCCAGAACACTCTGCGGCGGAAGGTGCCCGACGATCGCGATGCCTTGGCTCGCGGGCCGAGCTGGGCGTAGCCGACCATCCGACCGTCGCGATGGTAGGCGGGTTTGGCCCGGCGGGTGGGCAGCCGGTCGAGGCTTTGGCGTACATAGTCGAGGTCGGTGATGTCTTCGAGCCAGATGAGGTCGGTTTCGTGGTTGATCTCGTCCTCGGTGATGAGGGCGCTCATCCTGTCTTCTCCTCCTCGAGCAGTCCGATTCCCGGGTAGTACTTGCGCTGGTTGGACAAGATCATCTCCTTGGGAGAGGCAAGTCCGACCAGTTCACGTACCCGGGTGGCAAATGCCCGGGACGAGACGGCAGACGCTCCTTCGCTGTGGCACCAGGACTTGTATGCGGCGTAGAGGCTGGTCTGTTCTGCCCGGTGGTCTGGGCTGAGAGCGCAGCATTCGTTGAGGAAGCGCCCTGTGTGGTCCTCGGTTTCTGCGTACGCGTTGGTAGCTATGCGGACGCGGGCAGGGCCGGTGAGGTTTTTGTCGCCGGCGAGGTAGCGCCGTGCTCCATCTACGAGCCAGTTGAGGATACCGGGGCCTTCTTCTGCGACCAGGACATCTGCCAGGTTGTCGATCTTGCAGTCGTCCGAGACGACGCGTTCGAACGGGATAAGGCGCATCCGTCGCCAGAACGCGAAACCTCCGGTGCCGACTTCGGGTCGATGGTTGCCCAGCAGCCATAGTTTGTGGGTGGGAGCGAAGCTGAAGAAGTCCTGGCGCATCCGGCGGGCCTTGATCCGGTCGCCACCAGTAAGGAGTTTCACTCGGGCTTCATCGAATTTGTCTCCGGGTTTGACCTCAGAACAGACGAAGACCCGGCGGCCGTGGAGTTCGGCGAGGTCGGTGGGGTGGCCTTCGTAGGGACGGGCCATGAGGAATCCGGGTGGGGCGGCATCCGCGTAGTCACCGAGGAGCTTCATGAGGACGTCAAGGAGCACTGATTTGCCGTTCTTGCCCGATCCGAAGAGGAAGGGCATGACCTGGCCGCCGACGTCTCCGGTGATGGAGTAGCCGAGGAGCAGGTGCAGGAAGTCGATCACTTCCCGGCCTTCGGCGTCGTCGCCGAAGGTGTCGGAGAGGAAGCGCAGCCACCTGGGGGTGGCTGCATCCACGGGGCCTACGGCTGTGGAGCGTGAGTGGAAGTCCTTGTTCGGCTCGGCTGTGCGGATGAGTCCGGTGCGCAGGTCGACAATGCCGGCGGGGGTGCACAGGGCGTAGGGGTCTGAGTCCAGCAGGGCTGCGTTGAGCACCATCCCGGGGGCCGAGCGGGCTTGGGTAAGCATGGCGTTCATGCCGGATGTAGACAGTGCCCGTTTGCGGTGCTGTTGAAGGGCGCTGGAGGTGAAGACGCCTCGAGGGTCGTGGACGGCCAGGTTTTCTGCGAGGTCGCCTGCGGACCACACGACGGCGTCGTCTTCGTCCATCTGCCAGCGGGTGGAGTCCCAGCGGTACCAGCCGAGGCCGGGGACGTGGCGGTAGTCGCTGGAGTACAGCTTTACGAACAATTTTGCGTTGCCGCGGTCGGAGAGAGTGTCAGGAAGGAGTCCCGCTGCAGTTGCGGGGCCGTTTCCTTGCGATGGAAGGGTGTTCTCCGCGTACTGTGCAGGTACGGGGGGTGTGGCCTGGGCAAGGATTTGCGCGGCAACAGCTTGTGGGTCGAAGGCGAAGACGGATTTGCCGTTCTGGGGAGTCACGGGCGGGCCCCGAGCTGCAGTGGGTGGGCTCGCCCGGCGCTCAGGCCGCTGCGGATGATGCCGTCGCTGCGTCGGGACTGCCCCGGGCGGGCCAGTTCTGCTGCTTCCTTCAGTGCGTGTTCCGCCTGGTCCTCAGGCAGGTGACCGCTGGCAACCAAGCCTCCTGCCGTGAAGGCGGCGCGATTGAGCTTGTCGGAGAACCCTGCGCCGCTGTTAACCGTGGCGCAGTCGGCGACGTCAGCAAGCGCCTTGGCGAGGATGCGGCTGGCGTGATCGCGGCCGCCGCCGGCGGCAATGACTGCCTGAAGGGCACGGGCAGGCACGGGGCGGGGGGCGGGAACGCGGGGAGCGGGCTGGTGACCCGTGCGCTGAAGTTCCTGGGCGAGCCAAGGCGGAAGGAGGGCTGGCGTTCGTGCAGCGCCGACCGGCGTATAGGTGCCAGCCTTGGTGCTGGTGCCGGGAGCGACGATGTAGCCGCCGTGGGCCCTTACGTCGACCTGCCACGCCAGGGCGCGACCTGCGCCGGATCCTGTGGAGCACTGCCAGGTGTGGGCGCCTTGTGATCGGTACCAGACGTGGAGTCCACCAGAAGGGGTGCGCACACGCAGGGTATTTGTGTCGTCCGCTGGGCTGGTCGCTCCTCTGAGGGCCGCGAGGACGCCAATGGTGTGGTAGCCAGTGGCAAGCCCCGAGAGGTCGATCTGATCTGCGATGGGAATGCCTGGCAGCAAACGGTCTCGAGTGGGGGGCGTTTGGTGGTGTGCGTCGATGTCGATGACGACGAGGCCTGCGGGGCCGCAGGCGACACCCACGCCGAAGCTGGGGGTCGCGCCCCACCAACGGTGAATTCGCTGTTTATCTAGCGTTGCTGCATGAAATCCGTGGCACCAGCGGCCTGCGCTGCGGCATTTGCAGAGGTGGTGGGTGTGGTCTGCCGGGAGGCAGGCAGGGCAGTTCGCAGCGGGGGTTTTGCGACCAGGGGCGAGAGGATGCACGGGCCAGCCCCTGGCTGCGCACCACTTGGCAATGGCAAGGGGGGAGGCAGCGGCTGAAAATCCGGGGTGAGCGCGATGTGAGTCGCTGTGCGAAATGCGCAGATCATCAGCCATGCGACTCCCCCTCTTAGCGACCGAAGCGACTCAACAACGAACGCAGACTAACGCTGCTTGTCAGGGGGACGGTCCACCGCACCAAGCGCAACGCTTCTCTGTCGCTTCCAACAGCAGAGTGTGGACCAGCGACCCGGGGGTTGGGGGTAGCGACTGACGCGCGGTTGGTCGCTACCCCCGGGCGAGGTGCGAACCTCCAGGTCAGGCACAGTGGACCCCAGCCAGTAGCGACCGAAGCGACTCAACCTTTCCATCTATGACGCACACGCACACCCTAGACGGCTTCATATACGTCGCCCTTCGGGCGCTTTAGTCGCTTCCTAACCCGTTTCAAGCCTCTGACCTGCAGGTTTAGCCGGGGTGAGGGGGCAGCGACTCAACCGGCGGCCAGTCACTTTGCATGAGTCGCTGTCCGTCAGCCCTGCTACTCGTCAGACGACCGGCAGCCCCACGCTGACGCACCGACGTTGCGTAAATACGCCAGTGCCACGGTCGCTTGAGTCGCTCGGGAACACGACTACTCCGCTCCTTGCCCGAGCCCCTCCGAGCAGCACCGAAGAATGATGCTCGGCGGGGGCAGGGCCTTCTCCAATGACGCCGACGGAAACTGCGGATGGCGCGGACAGGCTAGACAGTGCGCCCGGACCCCCTTCAGGAGTCGGCAGTTGCACTGACATACAGGGCCGGCATCGAGCATGAGGAACAGCAGTGAATCGGCGTGCGCCGGCATCGCCGAACTGATCTGCGATTGGTAGCAAGCGTGTGACGGCCACCGGGCGGCCGATATCACTGCACTGCTCACCCTCGACGCGCAGCCATGGCATCAGCCCTCACTTTCCTCGGGCCGGCAGAGATCGCCGGCTAATACGCGTTTCCCGCCGCCGCCGGGGCCACGCTGGAGGTGCTCCATGCCCTGCTGCAGGATGACTTTTGGCCGCTGGCTTCGCGAACGCGACCTCCTGGCTCTGAGCGGTGACCTCTTTCCTGTACGGCTCTTCTAGTGACACTGCCGGAAGCAGCGGACCCTTGGCTGGTCAGGCGGCGGCGCGTTGACCCGGATCACGGCTGATCTCCGCAGGGCAGGCGGCACTGAATTGACGCAATTACGCCACCTCATACTATTTTTAATTGAGTAATGGTCTGGTGTCATGACTGTCGAGAGGATCCGGCCTCCCGGGGGGAGTCGCCTACGGCCTTTCCCGCATGTGGCACGGCGCCGTGGGGGTAGCCGAGCCAGGTGAGCGGTCCCGAAGCTGTCAATGACATCGGGACCGCTCACCGTTGTCCCTGAGGGTGTCGGGACGCGGGTGCTGCTCGAACCGTTCAGTTGGCCTCGGGGCTTGGTTCAAGCCGAGCCGAGGAAACAATGATTGCTCCATCACTGTTCACCGGTTCCCCAGCATCGTTTCCACGGATTTGCGAATCAGGGGGCGGCACGGTCCGCGGTACACCAATGGGTGCTTGGAATACGGCCCATTCAGATTTCTGCCAGAGCCGTTCCGAATGCGCAATTGTTGGCACTCGGCGAGCAGTCCATTGAACGAACCGACGGCCCGTCATGAAGGGCCGCGATCCCAGACGGCGTATTTGCGTCACCTGGACATCAGTATGTTGCCTTCGTCCCACTCGCACCGCATTTCCGCCCTGGGCGCCTCAGTACAGTGCTACACGACGATCGACCCCAGGAGAACGGACGGCGACGTGGGCAGGCATCGAAAGGCCAGCGGAACACTCCACACGCGATCAGCAGCCGTCAAGGCCGCCGCAGCCCTCAGTGTTGCCACTGCGATCGCCGCCGTGGGCGTCAATTCCGCTTCGGACGGCCCCGCTCGCGTGCAGGCGTCGTCTGAATCCGGTGATACTTCGATGCCGTCTCTCACAGTCGCCTCCATCACTGCGATCGACTCACGTGGCACCGCTTCCGCCGCCCCGACCGACCTGGCCACACACTCCGCGGCGCAACGCCGGCTCTCACAGTCGCCCCCGCAGGAGCGCGTTCCTGCCCCAGGGGTGTCCGGTCCTGTGCATGACCGACCGGTGACGCGGCCCTCGCACTCCCCACTGCCGGTGGAGCCCGCGTCTCCCACCTCTCCCAACAGCCCGCCCGCGCAGCAGCCCATTCAGCCCCCCGCCGTCGATCCGGACTCCTCGGGCAGCAGCGAGCAACCTCCTGCCAGGAACGATCACGGAGGGCTCGGTGGAGTGGTCATGGGTGTCGGTGATCTCGTCGACGACCTGCTAGGCATCTGACATCCGGTGAGTTCGCCCCGAACCATAGGCTCCCATCATGCCTCGACAGTCGCTTCGTGAGGCCGCACAGAGTTCGAACGGTCGATTCGGCTCAACAAGCCTCTGCCCGGCGCCAGGCACACGGATCCTTCCCCCGTACGGTTCGCCAGCTACCCCACAGCCTGCGCAGCCTCGCTGTGAGTCAAGCCCGTACGTACCCAGAATCCGACCACCTCATGGTGCCTCGATGCGCCCGCCATGTCTTGAGGACCTATGCCCGTCAGTGAACTGCCCGTTCGTCAGACCCATCGGGGGCACCGCTCCCACAACGCGGTACCTTCCAGTCCTCCGAAATGCCGCCAGTATCGGGTGACGGAGCTCTGATCACTTGAGGTTCCGCATCAGACGTTCAGGCAACACCCCTGACCTCCCATACTCGGAGAATTCGGCACCTGTCGCGGCCGAGCACACCCGTGAACTAGAAGGTGTCGAAGCGCCGCTGTCGGCCCACGAGATTGAGCTCATACGCTCATCCGTCTCTGTGGTCGAGCCACTCGCCGCAGACATGACGGTGTACTTCTACGCCATCCTCTTCGCACGCTACGCCGAAGTACGGCCCATGTTCCCGGCGGGGATGGACTCCCAGCGGGGCCGCCTTCTGCGCGCGCTGCTCCGGATCGTCGATTTGGTCGACGATCCGGAAAGGCTGGTCCGCTTCTGCGCACACCTCGGACGCGACCATCGCAAATTCGGCACACTCCGCGACCACTTCCCCGCCGTGGGCGAATGCCTCCTCGCCTCTCTGGCCCGCTACGCCGGCCCCGCCTGGACTCAGGACACCGCCGCCGCGTGGACCAAGGCGTACGGAGTGGTCGCCGACGCCATGATCAGCGCTGCCGAGGAAGACGCGAAGGCGCGGCCCGCCCTCTGGCCTGCGACGATCGTGCACTCCGTCCGCTGCGGTCCCAGCATCGCCGAGGTCACTCTCCAGCCCCACACGAGCTACGAGTACGCCGCCGGTCAGTACGCCAGCATCGAAACACCGTGGCATCCCAAGCAGTGGCGCTACTACTCCCCCGCCAACGCACCACGCGAGGATGGCACTCTCACCTTCCACGTACGGGCAGTGCCCGGTGGCTCGGTCAGTCAGTCGCTCGTGCACCGGGCCGCAGTGGGCCAGGAGGTCCACCTGGGCCCGCCGATGGGCGACATGGTGCTGGACTCCGCCGTACACCGCGACTTGCTCTGCGTTGCCGGAGGCACCGGCCTCGCCCCCATTCGCGCGCTGGTCGAAGAGGTTGCCCGCCGGGGCGGTCGGCACCAGGTGAGCCTCTTCCTTGGCGCCCGGACTGGTGCCGAGCTGTACGGAGTGAACGACATGCTGCGCATGGCTCAGCAGCATCACTGGTTGACGGTCAGGGGCGCCGTCTCCGACGAGTACGTTCCTGGGATCCGGGGGTCCTTGCCGGAGGTCTTGGCCGAGTACGGGCCGTGGTACCAGCATGACGTCTTCCTCAGCGGTCCCCCTCCGATGGTCGCCTCAGCCAGGCAGACGCTCACGCTCGGCGGCACGGCAAGCGACCGCATCCATCACGACCCGTTCGACACCCCCGTCCTGGCCACCTCCTGAGGCACCGGGCGGCCCCGCACCCGCCGTTGCCGCCTTCCCCTTCCCTCCCTGTAGGAGAACACCCCGTGACTTCGCGCTCGATGCCCTCCGGATCAGCAGGTGAACACCTTCTGCAGCAGCAACTAGGCACCACCGACCGCGCCCACAGGTTCTACGACCAGCAGGTGCGTCCCAGCCTCACATCCCAGATGCGGGACTTCATCTCTCGTCAGTCCATGGTCTTCCTTGCCACCTCCGACTCGCGCGGAGAGTGCGACGCCAGCTTCCGAGCAGGTCCGCCGGGATTTGTTCACGTCATCGATGAACTCACTCTGGCCTACCCAGAGTTCCGGGGCAACGGCGTGCTCGCCAGTGCCGGCAACATCTCGGAAAACCCTCATCTCGGCATGCTGTTTGTGGACTTCACTCACGACCGCGTCGGGCTTCACGTCAACGGCAGGGCCCGCCTGTACACCGACGCGGACCTGCGCTCGCTCCATCGCGGATTACCGTCCGAGGTCGCACCAGGGCGCGGACCCGAGCTGTGGGTGCATTTGAGCGTTGAGGAGGCCTATATCCACTGTTCCAAATATATTCCTCACCTGACCAGATCTCCCAGCCCGGCCCTTCATGACCCCGCGCGCCCCAAGGACGCACATTACTTCACTAACGGCTGTCTCAAGGTTTCCGGCGCGGAAGCCTAGGGCGCTGTCGTGGCGTGGGCGGAGATGTTCCGATCCAGCCAGCAGGTTCGAAACAACCTCTCATGAAAGCGGAGACCATGAAGAATTTGCGCTCGACTCTCGCAAGCATCGCCGGCGCTGCCGCAGCCGCCGCACTGCTGATAAGCGATACAAGTGGCGCGACGACGGTCATGGCTGACCCTGGGTGGGGCGTAGCACCGACGGTGGAATTGGGGCAGGCACCCAGGCAGGGTGGAGGCGCTCCTTCTTTGATCGCTGCCGGCGGCCCCGGGCCCGGGTGCGGCGTGGCAGTGAAGGTGGCGGGATGGAGCACAACGCACGCGCCGAGTGCTCCTTCGGTTGGCGCGGCACGGCCCGGGCGTGGGCGGGCAATGGGGGAAGAAGGTTGGGGCCCGGCGCCCAAGCGAGTTGGGTGCGCCCCTTCGGGCGTGGCGCCGAAGGCGGGATCAGACATGGCTCCCAAGTGAGGCTGAACTGCCCCTGAGAGCAACTCGGCCGGCTTTCGCCCTGCTGCCTGAGAGGGGTTCAACTCTCACAGGCGGCCCGCCCTCTTGAACGGACCCCGTCCTTTCCGGAGGCCCGGGCCAGCATCAGGTAGTGCCCCTGGTGCTGGCCACCACTCTTGCCGCGATTGCGCTCCGTGTGGAAAGGACGGCGGTCTGCACCCCAATGCTGGTGTCCCTCAGCGAAGTATGAGGCGCGATCGACCGCAAGGGTGATCGGCTGGCCAGGCCGCGAACTGGTGGCCTCGCGAACCGGTAAATAGCGCGACCCGGTCCTCGGTCCGACGTCGACCCCCGCGGTTCCGAAGACATGGGCTCTTGCGCATCGCGGGCTCATCTTTGCCGACGGCCCGCGGGGCCGCGGTGGATGCTCACGGAGCGCAAGAAGTCGTTGGTCTGTGTCATCCGGGTTCGCGGTAGGCGCGGTTTAGACGTCGTTTCTTATGGCTTGATCCTTCGTTGAGCAGTGCATGGCGAATCTGGTTGAGCGGCTGGTGCCGGACGAGTTGTGGGTGTTGTTCCGGCGGGTGGTCCCGCCGACCGAGGTGATACGTCCTCAGGGCGGGGGTCGGCGACGGGCCGGTGACCGCGAGGCCCTGGCGGCGATCATCTTCGTGGCGACCTCGGGCTGCACGTGGCGGCAGCTTCCGCCGGTGTTCGGCCCGAGCTGGCAGACGGTCTACCGACGCTTCGCCCAGTGGAGCCGGGCCCGCGTCTGGGCGAGGCTCCACCGTGTCGTCCTCGACGAGCTCGGAGCCTACGGCGAGCTGGACTGGTCGCGGTGCGCGATCGACTCGGTCAGTCTGCGGGCTGCAAAAGGGGGCCACTGACGGGACCGAATCCGACCGACCGCGGCAAAATGGGCTCAAAGATCCACCTGATCACGGACCGGAACGGACTGCCGCTGTCGCTCGGCATCTCCGGCGCCAACATGCACGACAGTCAGGGCCTTGAGCCGCTTGTGCGGGGCATCCCGCCCATTCGTTCCCGCCGCGGACCTCGCCGTCGTCGCCCAGGAAAACTGCACGCCGACAAGGGCTACCGACTACGACCACCTGCGCCGATGGCTCCGCAAGCGCGGCATCAGCCACCGCATCGCCCGCAAGGGGCTCGAGTCCTCGCAGCGGCTTGGCCGCCACCGATGGGTCGTCGAGAGGACCGTGTCCTGGCTCGCCGGCTGTCGCCGACTCCACCGCCGCTACGAGCGCAAACCTGAGCACTTCCTTGCCTTCGTCGGCATAGCCGCGACCCTGATCTGTCACCGCCGCCTCACCAAGTAGAGCGAAACCTGCTGTTGTAGGCCCCTGCTGCCTCGGACTGGACGGGCGATGCTTGAATGCCGGGCATGACGGATTGGCCCAGGCTCAGCGACGCATACGGTTCAGCGGAAGGGGTGCCCGACCTGCTTGACCGGTACGAGGCGGACCCCGAAGCTGTCTCAACGGAGCTGGTTGACCGGCTCTGCCCGATGTACGACACCGCCTTCTCCGCAAGCTTCGCCGCCCTGCCCCGCCTTCTTGGGATCGCAGCCGGACGAGCGGCCGGCGAACGACTGGAGGTGCTCTACCTGGCGGGAGCGATCACGCGGTGCGCCCGTTCTTCACCCGAGGCAGCTCAGATGGGAACCCTGGAAGCGGCCGCGTTCTGCCGTCTGACAGAGGAAACACTCACCACACCCATGACCGCAGTGGACTACGTCTTCCTGCTCCAGTCATGGATGGCGTTCCAGGGCGCCGAGGTCTGGGACCGGAATCTGGAGAACCTTGCGGAGGGTGAGCATGAAGTCGACTGCCCCTACTGCGGAGTGATGCTGACCATCGTCTTCGGAGAGGAAGGCCACTTCGCGTCCAGCGAGGACTACGCGAACCCGAAAGCGCAGAGGTCGCCCTTGCGTCCGATCGACCCCGCCCAAGCGGGCGGTGCGGTACAGCAGCTGTACCGCCGGGCCCTGGCAGATGGCCAGAGAGTCGTGGCACACGGGCTGCCATACATGTTCGGACAGGCCGTCTGCACCGACTGCGGCACGGAGCTCTCCGTGCTGGACAGACGGGCGTAGCTCGGCACTGTGGGTGAGCGGCAGGCTTCACCCACTCCCAGAGGTGCAGACGATTACTTGCAGACCAGCCTGCCGGCCATGCGCGGCTCAACGAGCAATCACGCCATAAGAAACGACGTCTTAGGAGGGTGCAGAGCCGTCTTCCATCGTCGCCCCTCCGCGATCGTCGCCGCCCTCGCGGTGACGGTCGCGGTCGGCCTCGGCGGCGTGTATGTCGCGGCCGCGGCAATCGTGGCGCTTGGGCCCGAAGCGGCCCACCAGACGCCCGGTGAGGGTGGTCATGAAGACCATCAGCAGGGCGGTCATCGGCAGCAGGGCCGCGCCGAGCGCGCCGCCGGCGCTCGCGGCTGACGAAAGCCCCGTAGCCCAGGACCTGCTGGAGGTAGAGGTTGAGGAAGTACCACATCGGGATGGAGTAACGCGTTCAGTTCGTCCGGCAGATCACCCATGTGACTCGTCACTTCCTCCGTCGCTCGGCCATGGTTCACAGCCCCGCACCATCATCGCGTCAGATTGACAGGGCCGCTCCCGACGGCAAGCCCCTCATAAGGAACCGCGCAGCGTGGGCGCGCACCGCCGGACTCGCACAAGCGTGCCATTCGACGCTGGCGTATCCATCGGGATGGCGCCTGTGGACGTATGACCTGATCGAATGCTGCGTGCCTGTCCTTGCCGCAGTATTGGGCTAGTCGCGTAGAAGCTCACACCATGCCTGCGCCGTCATCGCCGCCGGACTCGCCGGGGCGCTACGGCGGCCGCGCCTGGCGATCCCGCCTCTGCGCGGGCGTCGGGGATTCTGTCGTCAGGCCCACCGGCTGGGGTGCCGCGTGCGTATGTTGCCCAACCGCCTGCCGAGGCATACGGATGTCCAGCACAATCAGTGCAGGGGTAGCGCTCGGTGCCAGCGAGGTGGCCGGTGCTGGAGGCGAGGGGTGGGTGTGCGCTGAAGATCTTCATTAGTCACGGCAGCGGCAAGGACGCGGAGGTCGTGGAAGCACTAGACATCATCGCGCCTCAGCTGTCCGACCGAGGCTATGACGTCTTCACGGATGTCGAAAAGCTACGCGTAGGCGAGCAGTGGAGTCCGGCCCTCTACGAGGAGATGTACCTGTGTGATGCCGCGATCGTCCTCTTAGGCCCCAACACGATCGCGGAATCTCCATGGGTTCGCCGAGAGGCCGAAATCTTAATGTCACGGCGTATCGTGCGCAGCTTAAAGACCGTTATCCCATGCTTTCTCGGCGCCAGCAATACGAAGACGGCGAGAGAGCGTGGATTCGGTGCGCTCTTAACCCTGCAGGCCGAACTCGGGCAGCGTGAGAAGAATCCGTTGCCGGCGGGGGAGCTTACGCGGCGGATCGCGCAGTGGGTTCTTGACGAGTTCGCGCCTGTTGCAGGTCCATGCGGAGAATCCGCCTTCTTCGAGTGGACGAAGCGGGTCTCTGGATATCTTCGTGTCGCGCGGGAGCGTGACTATGAGTCGTTGAACGACATGGCAGGGGCACTCTGCTGTTCGGCGGAGGAACTGCTGCACGTGCGGGCCAGCGTGGGGGCAGAGCTGTTCCTGGCACACCTGCTATTCCGGTCGGGAGAGCTCGTGCAGCAGGGGCAGGGAAGCCTCCTTCCTGCTGCGGTCGCAGCACTCCGGCCTAGCCTGGGCGCAGGCCGATCGGGCCTCGCGGCGGAGCTCATGCCCTCGTGGGTTGATCCTGAGACGGCCGCCTGCTTCGTACCCTCCCCTTCCTGCAGCGAAGAAGCCCCTCTGATTCTCTTGCGCGCCGGCGGTTCCTGGGCGGCGGAGCAACACATCAAACGAGCCCTATGTAATGCTCCCCGGGCCTTTACGAGCCGCGCGCTCCATGCTAATGGCGCTATTCCGATGGACGAGAGCACCCCCGAAGAAGAGTTGCTGAACGATTGCTTCGCTGCGCTCGAAGAAATCTTCGACATTCCCCCGGGGTACACCCTGGACCCCGGCCTGGTGCAACCGCGCCCTGGATGTCGTGAGTATCTGGTGATCAACGCGAGTGGTCATGACCTTGAGGACGTGGCCAGCGTCGTTAACAGTTTGCACAAGGATTACCCGTGGCTTGTCATCATCGTGCTCCATCCTGAGCCCCTCCCAGCCGGAAAACTACTTGACGATCTCGGCCTCACAAGAGCGGTCAAGGTTGACCTGGCGAAGAGCCTGGAGATGCGCGCCTACTCGTTCATGCGAAGCCTCGAGGACGTGGCTGGCATTGCTAGTTGATAACACATATGGAAAGGAGTCGGCCGTGACGGAAGCTCCGCGGGGAGACGCACCCGACGACAGCATGGTCTATGTCATGCCCGAGGAGTTAGACCTCGCCATCAAGGTTGCGCTCGCTGCCGGCAGGCCGTTGCTCCTGAGAGGGAAGCCGGGATCAGGAAAGAGTTCCATGGCTCCCTACGTAGCTCAGGAGCGGAACTGGCGCTACTACAACTACGTAGTCACTTCCCAGACCCGGGCCCGCGACCTGCAGTGGACCTTCGACGGGGTGCGCCGGCTCGCTGACGCGCAGAGCCACCGTCTCTTCAGGGGCCCAAGGCATCTGGAGGCGGACTCCTACGTGGAGCCGGGCCCACTCTGGTGGGCCTTTGCGCCGCGCTCGGCATCTGAACATGTAGCGCGCAGCGCCCGGCTGCGCAGTCCGGCAGCAACCGAGTACAAGCATCCGGAGGAGCTGCGAAACGAAGGCCGTCTCGCCCGGCACTCCGTGGTCCTGATCGATGAGATCGACAAGGCGGATCCCGATGTGCCCAATGGCCTCCTGGTACCGCTCGCTCTGCAGGAGTTCACCGTCGCCGAATCCGGGACACGGGTGACGGTTGAGGCGGACCCGGAAGCGATGCCCGGGCGCCCCTTCCACCAGCATCTGGTGGTCATCACGACCAATGAGGAGCGGGAGTTGCCGCAGGCATTTCTGCGCCGGTGCGTCATCGCGGAGCTCACCCCGCCCTCCACCTCCGAGCAGTTGGTCAAAATCGCCGAGGAACACCTGAAGGTACGGCTCAAGTCAGAACCAGCGCCGAGCGACATGCAGTTGGCAGAGGCTCTGGCACATGAGCTCGAGACGGTGCGCGAGTCCGCACGACGCCAAGGGGTCCGCGAACCCAGCACAGCGGAATACCTCGACGCACTGTGGGCATGCCGCGAACTGAAAATCAAGGTCGGACAAGGCCAGTGGGACGCTGTGCGCGGGCTGACTCTCGTCAAGCCGCAGCATCTGCGGAAGTGAGAGCGCAGATGAAGCAGGCAGACGCCCTGCCAGTGAGCCCCCGCGGCGAGAACTGGATCGCGGACATGGCACGGGCCGTTACCGCGCTCGGCGTGGAGACGTCCGATCACGCGACACTGAGCCGCATCGCGGCACTGCTGGGCATGGAGAAGGCTGCACCGGCGCGGCCGCCTGCCGGTGACGAGCGCCTCCAACGAGCCCTATCCTTGGAGGCCACGGTGAGCCCCACAGCGGAGCCCAGCAAGCCGGCGTCCCAACCTTCACGCGGGCCTGCCGAACTCCCCGAGGAACCGTTGCAGGTCTTGCGCCCGGTAAGCGCCCAGACGCCGGGCTCAAAACGCGGATGGAGCGAACCCGCGCTCGCTGAACAGCAACGCAGCAAGCCTGAGCCGCTACCCCACCAACCCTTGCTTCCACCCACGTCGGAGTCCGCCACCCTTCATCTGCTGCTGTCACGAGTGGTGCGCGAAGGACCAGTCGACGTCGCCGCTCTGCTGGACACCGTATGCCGGGGAGACGTCCTGTCGCAGCTCCCGCGTGAACCTGTCCGCACGCTGCGCTTCGGCGTCCAGGTCCTCGTCGACCTCGGCGTGGGCATGCAACCCTTCCACAGAGACCAGGCAGAGCTAGTGCGGCGAGTCAACGCACTGGCAGGAGAGCACAGCTGCGACATCAAGTACTTCTCAGAGTCCCCCTTACAACGCAGCGGAGCCGCGGCGGGATGGACGTGGAAGGCCTATGAGCCACCTCCGCCCGGCGCGAGGGTTCTGGTTCTGAGCGACTTCGGCGCGCACACGGGAGGCGCGACACCCCAACTCGAGACCGAGTGGCGACAGACGGCGCAGCTCATCCGGCGTGCAGCGTGCCGGCCCTTGGCGCTGATCCCCTCACCGCCTGAACTGTGGCCGCCCTGGCTGCAGCGGCTGATGCCCGTACTCAGTTGGGACCGTCAGACCACGACCGCCCGCGTCCACTCCGCGCTCTCATGATCGGGGGCCGGAACAGCGACCCTCGCGAGGTCCCTCGGGTGGAGGATCTCCCAGAGCCTGCAAGACTGCTTGCCATCGTCCTGTGCACCGCTACACGCATCGAGCCCGAACTAGTGCGGGCAATCCGAGTCGAGGTTCGTCCCAACCTGACGGTGTCTGCCGAGGCGGCATTATGGTTCGGGCCCTGGTCGCTGCGCAGCACAGCCCGCTCCATGGCGTTGCACCATGATCTTCTGCGTCCCTTGCGGGATCTGTTGCGCGCGGAACTTGAACGAAGCGCGGATGGAGCTTTGGTGCGTGAGGCGGGAGAAGTCATCTTCCGCGTGCATGAACATCTGTCCCCCACCCTTGCGCTGGAAGAGCAGGTGACCTGGGCAGCGGTGTGTGCCGACGCCGGCTTTCGCCCGCAGGAGGCCGACGCCGATATCGACCGCCTGCTGGAACGGGCGCTGCGGGCAGCAGTACAGACTCCAGACCGTCGGCAAAGGCTCCAGCGATGGTTCGTTGGAGCCTGGCAGCGGTTCCCCGACAGGGTCCGCCAGACTCCAGCTGCGCTGGAACTCTTTGGGGTGCTGGGCGGTGAAGACTACGCCCTAGACCGGACAGGAACCATCGCCCCCGTCCCGGGCGCGCACCTTGACGGTGTTGAGGACGTGATCGTCGCCGTGCGGCACGACGGATCCCATGTGACCATCGGTGATCCCCGCTGGCCGGCGGAAGGGATCCTCGTCCCGGACACGCAGCCACGAGTCCTCGAGGTCGCACCCCACGTCCACGCCTGGGACGACGCACAGAAGGTACGTGTTCCCCGCGGTGCACAGATGGCGCTGCCCGTGGCCCATGTTCCCGTGTTCCTGCGGACCGCAAGGGGGGTGGTGTACGAGCTGGGGGCGCGCGGAGCCTCGGATGTTCTGGCCTATCCCGCGCAGCGCGCATCCCGTTCCCCCCATCGCGGCCTGCTCGGGACACGGATCACGGAATTGCGTGACCGAGATGCGCTGCAATTTGGCATCGCGGCACGCCTGGTCACGCGAAGTGCCAGAACTCTGGCCATCACCGAGCCCGACCGCCTGATCTTGACCGACCTTACGCCGCGGATGGCCCGCGCGAGTGACATCGCACTTCCGCTGCTCATGAAGCAGGCATCTCACAAGAGTCAGTTGGTGGTTGTGACAGGCGGCCCGTCCAGCGGACGCACGAGGGCAGCGTTTGAGGCAGTCCGTCAGGCTTTGGGCGACTGGTGGATCTGGAGCCCTCCGGTCATTGGGCGCCGCCAGGCACTGGTGGATGCGGTCAACGACGACCGGCTGGGTTCTCACACGGTGCTGTGGCTCGATGATCTCGACAGAAGCCTCATAGGTGACGCCGGCGAGGAGCTGGCACGCGCTCTCGCCAAGGTACTTGCCGATCCAGCCCTTGCCCCTGTCCTCATGGTCGCAACAGCAGAACCCGATCTTGCGATGCGAACGGATCTCGGGCCTGCCGCACACACCCTGGCGTCCGGAGCGCTATTCGTTCAGGCAGCCACTGGTAAACAAGGCAAAACAACCCCGGCTGCTGATGCAGTTTCCCGGGTTTGCGACCGAGCTATCGCACGAGCCGCAGCCGCAGAACCCGGTCACAAGATCGAAGCCCCCAGCCATCTTCCGGAACGCCCCATCCACTTCACGGGGCGGGCAGCTGCAATGCAGCGACTCCACGCGCTGTGGGCCGACACGGGGCCGCGCCACAGAATGATCGCGGCGCTGGCGGGGATGCCAGGCTCAGGCAAGACGGCACTGGCCGTCGAAGCGGTGCACCAAGCGCGAGAACGTGGCTGGTTTCCTGGTGGGGTGCTGTGGACCAGCCTGGCAGAGCAGCCCTTCACTCCGACAACACTTCTGAGCGCGCTGGGAATGCCACCCCTTGCAACGCAAACCATGTCCCACGACGAAGCGTGGCTGCTGTGCTCGGCACTGATGCACCAGGTCACAGGCGCGGGCGCCCGGCCAGCTCTACTGGTTCTCGACGGCGCGGCGCGGGGCGACCACTCTGCCCTGAGCAACCTCGCGCCAGGTCTGTCGGTACTCCTCACCACCCGGTCAACGGTCCCCCCAACTGCCGAACCAATTGCAGTCGATCCGCTGAGTGCCACAGAAGCCGTCCAGCTGCTGACCCGCATCCTGCCAGCCGCGCATGTGCCGGGTACCCGACTAGGTGAGGCTATGGACGAGATAGCAGCCCTGAGTGAGAGCTGCGGGAGGCTTCCCCTGGCGCTGGCTGCCGCGGCGAAGCTACTGGAAGAAGACCCCGCTCTGACGGTGACGACGCTGCTCCTTCAGCTGCAGCGTGCCCAGATCATGGCCGATGTGTTTCCCGTCGGTGACGGCTCGGTCCGTCATGCTCTCGACTGGGGGTACCTGCAGCTGACGCCCGTGGAGGCATCCGCCTTCCGTCTACTGGGACTGATGCCTGGCGAGAGTTTCTCCGGAACCGCTGCACTGGTTCTGACCGGCTCTGCCCCTGACGGCCTTCTGGAGAAGCTCGCCGACCTGCACCTGCTAAGGCGATCGGCGCAGTCAGCTGACCAATGGAGGATCAACAGCCTCGTCAAGCAGCACGCGGCGGACCTGTGCCGCAGACACGCACTAGAAGACCATCAGCGCAGAGCCTTGATGCGGCTGATGGGCTACTACGAGCAGTACGCGCGCGAGGCTGACACGTGGACCAGGGCCGAGCAGAAGAAGAGGATCGTCTTCTCCTCACGTCAACAAGCAGTGCAATGGCTGGAAGACGAGCGAGAGAACCTCGTCGCAGCCGTGGACATCTGCCTGCGTGAAGGGCTGGCACAGACCGGTCAGGCCATCGCGCTGGCCCTGGCAGAGTTCCTGACGCAGACACGGCAGTTCAGCGACCTGCTGCGTGTCATGAACGCAGTGCTGAACTCACCTGCGGCCGATGAATCGGACCGATACACGCGATCCGCAGCACTCAACAACTTCGCAGTCGCCATGGCGACCACCGGGGACTTCGACGCAGCCATGACGGCATTGAAAGACGCGGCACGCCTGGGAAGCGAAGGAGGCGACCGCTCCGCCGCCTACGCACTGATGCTCGGCAACCTCGGCGCGACCCTTCTTATCGGACGACGACACAAGGACGCCGTCCGGGTCCTGACCGACGCAGCCGATCGCTTCACAGCGATCGACGACCGCATGGGATTGACGCAGGTCCTCATCAACCTCGGCACAGCTCTGCTCGACCTCGGCGAAGCTGGCGTCGCTGTCACCCATTTGGAGCGGGCTCTAGAAGCGTCAGAACACGTCGAAATCTCCATCCACGACGAGGCGATTCTGCTCACCGCTCTCGGGACGGCTCAGCTGCGCAGTGACAGGACGGAAGAGGGCCTGACGCACCTCTCGCTCGCAGCAATCCGCGCCGGGCGGATGGGCGAAGCCGGCGGCCAAGGCGCAGTGCTCGAGGCCCTAGGCCGGGCCATGCTCGAGGTCCGACACTTCGAGGAAGCCATCGGCCTGTTCTCCAGAGCCCTTGTCCTCTACCGCAAACTAGACGATAGGCCCGGCCAGGCGCGCGCAGGCAACAACCTGGGGCTCGCACTGCTAGAGGACGGCGAGGAAACACAGGCCCTCCTCGAGTTGGAGCGAGCCAGAGACGCCTACCTCTCGATCAATGACCTTGCGTCAGCAGCCCAGTGCCTGAACAACGTGGGCAACGCTCTGCGGCGCCAAGGACGTCACGAGGAGGCCACTCTCACCCTGGCCAGAGCCGCCAGTGAACTGCGAGGCGTTGGAGACGAGCGGGCGCTTGCCGAAGCACTGCTCAATCTGGGGCTGTCCAGCGTGGAACTGGGCGATATCCGCAGAGCACACGCCGCCCTGTCCGAAAGCGCCGAGACCCATAAATCACTCGGCGACATCACCTCCCGCGCACGGGCGCTTCACGCACTTGGACGTATGGCCCATACCGACAACGACATGCTGGCCGTGGAGCACCTGCGTGCAGCCACCGAGGCCTTCCGCCAGGGCCGGGACACCACAGGCCTCGTCGATTCCCTCCTACTGCTCAGTGACCTTCTCAACGCCACCGGACAGCACAAGCAAGCACAAGCCACTCTCGCTGAGGCGCTCCAGGTAGAGGCATCTGCAGAACGGGACACCTCGCACGGCCCAGAAGGCCAGAGTTCCTGAAACGCCAGCCTTCAAGGATGACGAGAAGGCGCAGGAGGACCGTAGGTGACAAATGTGACGAGGCTGTCCGGGCCCGACTGCACCACCGAACCGTGCAGGGACGCGCTCCTGAAGTCAGGACCGTGATCGTGAGTGAAGGAGCGCTGCCTCGCGTCCTGCGCCCAGCCGGCCAGCTCTCGAGAGAACCGAGGATCGCGCTGTGCGCGCTGGTCCAGAGCATGCAAGAGCGCCTCCGCGCGCGCAGGGTCGACCGGGGAGGCTTCGAACTCGAGCAGCTCGCGCTGAGCGATTGGGATGAGCTGCCCGTGTGCCGGTTCCGTTCTGGCTACCAGATCACCCAGCCGGGTCCAGGCACTACGTTCCGGCTCTTCCGCCAGCCCGTGAACTACTCCCAGCGCGACTCTGACCAGCAGCGCTGCCGACAGCCCCTCGTCCATACGCGACCTCCCCCTTAGCAGCGGATCCCGACTCACGGCACAAGTATGGATGAATCCACCCAAGACGGCCTCGTCATCCGCTGCCCGGTATGTACCCCGCCGCAGAAGAAGATAGGCCCCCCTAAGTAGCTCACCTCGGCGGAGCAGCCTCCGCCTGAGCACCCGCTGGCGCGCCTTGCCCAGGCACCGCAGGCGTCGGGGCCGCGCTGGCCAGCGGGTCGACCCCCGCAGGAGCCGCTCCGGACCGCAGACGTTCGAAAACAAGGTCGAAGGTGAATCCCGCACTGAAACCGAGCGGCACGGTGAAAAACAGCAGGCGCCGCACATCGAGCGCGTCGAGCAGCGTCGGAACAGTGAGCAGCTGCGAGGCGCAGTACAGCAGCACCGAGACCAGGCCAGCCCCCAGACCGCGGACAGCAGCACGCAACGGACTGGATTCGGCCTCGAAAGAGTGCCGGATCAGAGCCCCGCCAACGGATGCGACCAACGGGGCGAGGAGCAGCAACGACAAACTCCGGACACCCGCCGGGCCTGCCGGCGGGGCGAGAACGATCGCCGCGACAGCCAGCACCATGCACAAGACAGAAAGCACCAGACTGGCGCTCGCCCGCAGGGCGGCCCACCGGTCCGTCTGCAGTGCCGCCGCCTCGGCCGCCCGACGAAGCTCCCGCTGCTCTAGCAACGAAGCGACCAGCTTCGGCGCAGTATCGGGATGCCAGTCGTCCCCCATAAGAGCAATGCTCGTGTCACCCAGGCCGTTGCGAATCTTGTCGAGATTCACCCAGACCTGGCCAGCTCCGCCACCGAACGCCGCGATCGGCAGCACAGGTATCTGCTGAGACATAGCAATGATTCCTGCGATGCGGGTTGTCTGCCCTCCGCCGACCAGAAGGACACCGTCGCAGTTGAGCAGAGTCCGGTAATAGGACACCTCCCACTCCCCGCTGGTGTCCCGCACCGTCTGCACGGTGACAGCGCTATCGGGCGGCAGAGCGAAGTCGACGGACTTGTGACGCGGCGGGTAGGCGAAGACTCTGCCAGGAGCTTCCGCCGTGCCAGCCTCGGCGTAACCCTGCACGACGTCCGCTTCGATGTACGTGGACTTGCTTGAGAAGACGGCTAGGTCGCAGCCTGCCCGGAGCAATTCTGCTCCCAACAGTCTGCACGCCCCCGGAGCCGCTTCCGCATCGCGCAGAGGCGGGTTGAGGTTACGTACTCTGTCGACACTGCCGACGACGGCGATCAAGGGACGCGAGCGCGCTGCTGCAGACATGACTCATGTTTAGCGGTATTGCCTACCCGATGTGGGCAAGTTCCGCTTTCACGCAGTACTGATAGGCACCTCTGTTCGAGAACAGCAATGAGGTCGGGCATCGCATGGGCAGCCATCCTCACTGCTAGTGCTGTGACCGCATAGGTTCACCGGGTTGCTCGTTGTGCTGGTGGGAAGCGATGTCGCTTCCCACCAGCAGGGGAGGCGGGATGGCACCACCGGTCAGGGTCCGGAGGCTGACGGAGCAGGAGGGGCAGGAGCTCCAGCAGATTGTTCGGCGGGGTGGTACGAGCTCGGTGCGGTTTCGGCGGGCGATGATGCTGCTGGCCTCTGCCGGCGGCAGCACGGTCCCGGTGATCGCGCGGCTGGTCCAGGCGGACGAGGACACCGTCCGTGACGTGATCCACCGCTTCAACGAGATCGGGCTTGCATGCCTCAACCCTCAGTGGGCGGGAGGCCGTCCCCGCCTGCTGAGCAGTGACGACGAGGACTTCGTCATCCAGACGGCCACCACCCGCCCGACCCTGCTGGGCAAGCCCTTCACCCGCTGGTCGGTCCGCAAACTTGCCGACCACCTGCGCCGGAACATAGCCAGGCCCGTCCGGATCGCCGCGAGGCCCTGCGGTGCTTACTGGCCCGCCGCGGGATCACCTTCCAGCGAACGAAGACCTGGAAGGAGTCCCCGGACCCGGCCTTCGACGCCAAGCTGGCCCGGATCGAGTACGCGATCAACGAGCGTCCTGATTGCACGTTCGTCTTCGACGAGTTCGGGCCGCTGGGCATCCGCCCCACCGCCGGCTCCTGCTGGGCCGAACAGAGCCGCCCCGACCGGCTGCCGGCCACCTACCGCCGCACCCACGGCATCACCTACTTCCACGGCTGCTACTCCGTCGGCGACGACAAGCCGTGGGGTGTCAACCGGCGCCGCAAGGGCATTGACCACACCTGGGCCGCCTTGCGGTCGATCCGAGCAGCCCGCCCGGACGGCGGCCCGATCTACGTGATCCTGGACAACCTCTCCGCCCACCTCAACTGGAAGATCCGCAGGTGGGCGGCCAGGAACAAGGTCGAGCTGTGCTTCACACCCACCTACGCGTCCTGGGCCAACCCCATCGAGGCCCACTTCGGGCCGCTGCGGCAGTTCACCCCCTCGCCAACTCCCACCATCCGAACCACACCGTCCAGACCCCGGCCCTGCACGCCTACCTGCGCTGGCGCAACCAGAACGCCCGCCACCCCGACGTCCTGGCCGCCCAACGCCGCGAACGCGCACGCGTCCGCAGCGAACGAGGTCTCCGCTGGGGCGGCAGGCCACTGCCGGCCGCAGCCTGACCCCGCTCAACCCGGCGAGGGCATAGCACTAGTCGTCGAACTCGAAGCCCGAAGCCTCCGCACGGGCGATGATGTCGCGGACTGCCTCGGGGCTCGTGATGACGGATCCGACGGCCGTTTTGAGTCGCGCGAGGTCGCTCGAACTGCCGACCGCGCAGAACATGCCAGCCTCGCTGTCGAAATCGACGTGCTCGGCAATAACCGGCCAGGCAAACCGCACGAGACTTTCCCAGAAGTACCCGTTCGGCTCGTGTCCGGCGGCAACTACTGCGGCATCGGCAGCCAGGCCGCCGGCATCCAACGTCAGCGAGTGCTCGCCATCGAAGTCATGAAGGTGGATGGTCACGGCCCGATCGTCTCACCCCAGCACGCGAACCGTTCGTCCGGTCCCTCACAGCTCTCGAACCCGGTGAACCTTCCCGGTCACAGCACTAGACGAGCGGCGCTGACCCGGCGCCAGCCCGCGGGCCATTCCATTGCACCCGCGGATACGGCGCAGATCTGCGCGAGCGGACTCGCGGAGTAGACCACGCAAGCCGGCCTACACGCAGTGGTCATGGAGCAACGACCTGCCCACAGAGGAAATCGCGTAGTCGGGCACGCGTTGACTACAGCGGCCGGCGGTCATACTGGCAGCAGTCTCGCGCGATGCGGAGGCGGTGCTCGATGCCGCCGAGAGTAAGACCGTGTGCGCCAGCCGCACGGCTCTCACGCAGGGGATCTTCCGTTCAGGCTGTGAGGGGGCGGCCGAGCGTGTCGCGTCGCCCACTGCAGCTGGGACGCGCAAGCCCGAGCTACTGCTTCACTCGTCGTCATCCAGTAGCGGCAGCAGTGCCCGAATGCTATGTCGGTAACTTCCCAGGCGGTGCTGGGGGCAGAGCCTGGGAGGGGGGTGCAGCGCCCGCCGTTCCGAGCGACTCAAGCGACTAATTTAGTGGCCTACTTGCACACCGACGGAGCGCCAGGAGTCGGCCCACGGCCCCGACGCTGGACGTCGACTCCACCCCGCTGTGCGAACAGGACCTGACCGCTGCCTTCCTCAGCCAAGCCACCTGAACTTGGCTCGGGCGACGAGCTGGCAGCGACGACGGGCCGGTTCAGACCATGAGCGCGCTGTAGGCGGCTTCTGCCCTGCGGCCTTCGGCGACGTCGGGCGGGCTGAGCGCGAGGAACTCGGCGGTGGTTCCGCTGTGGACCATGCTCCCTGCGACAAGGACCGAGACGTGGTCTGCTTCTTCGGCGAGGTCGGCAATGTCGTGTGTGGAGATGAGCACGTGCACGTGCTCCGAGAGTTCGCCGGCGAGGTCGCGGAAGATGCGCCGCTGGTGGGGGTCCATTCCAGCTGTGGGTTCGTCGAGGAGGAGGATCCGGGCGTCGTGGACGAGAGCAGCGGCCACGCCGAGCCGTCGGAGTTGACCTCCGGAGAGGTGGTGAGTCCTGGCGTCGGCTTGGGCGGTGAGATCTACGCGGCTCAGAGCCATCTTCGCTGCTTCGTAGGCGTGGTCGGTAGACATGCCTTTCAGCCAGCCTGCATAGGCGACGTACTCGCGAGCGGTCAGCCGTGGCATCGGCGTGACGTTCTGTGGCATCCATGCGACCCTCCTGCGGTAGTCCACCTCGCTCGAGGACTGCCCCTCTAGCTTCACCGTCCCTGCCCTCGGTGTGAGGACGCCGGCGGCAAGCTTGAGGAGAGTGGACTTCCCAGCGCCATTGGGGCCGCGCAGGATCGACAGTCCGTGCGGCACGGTGAACGTCAGGCCGTCGAGGACAGACGGTTTCCGTCGTCGGTACCGGAACGTACAGTTCGAGAGCTGAATACTCATCTGTCTCCCCGACTGAGATGAAGGTGGACTAGCACACCAGCAGTGAGGCTGGCGATCGCGGCTACGGCGGCGTGAAGGGCACCTGCGGGTTCAGGCAGGACGGTCCACGGGTCGGGGTCGGGCCAGGGTCTGCTGCTGAAGAACACTACGACGGCGATCCAGCCGACGGGGGTCATGACAGACGCTTGTCCTGCCAACGGGCGTGTCAACAGGAACAGTCCGGTCAGGAAGGCCGCGTTGCGAAGCACGCAGATCAGGACGCCAGAATCCGCGGCCATCGCGAGGACGAGAGCAGGCGCCAGAGTTGCAAGGACGAGAGCGACGTCGAAGCGGGAGACAGGACGAACCGCGCTTGTCTCCAGGGCGGGCACATGTGAGTCGAGAGCGAGCGCGGTCGCGACGACCAGTGGCACGGGCAGGAACATCGTGAGCACAGCTCTTTGACTGCCGGCGAACAGAGAAGGCATGAGGACTGATTCGCCTCCCACCCACAAAGACAGCACGATGCTGAGCATTGCTCCTGCGGCGACGAACGGGATGCGCCGAACCTTGATCCACCACCGCATATCAGCGTGCACACGCTTTCGAAACGCTGTCATTGAACCAGGCGGCCTGTGCCTGAGGGCTGAGTGCGGACACCTCATCAAGCTTCCGGTCGACCACTCCGTAGCTCTGTCCATTCCCTCGGTCGATGCCGGCCCGGAACCGGTCCCACGCCTCTTCGGTGTGCGTGATTCGGGCCGCCCAAGCGATCGTGACACGCCGCAGCAGCGGGTCCGGGCGGCCGCAGTCCAGTCTCACCGCTGTCACAACGAGGGCGAACTTCAGATCCTTTTGCTGGGCGGCCAACGTAAGCGGCGCCCGCCAGGTGGTGGCCGTGGAGGGCTTGGAAAACCGGCCGTCAGGAAGGCTGTCAATTACCAATTCCGGGCGGCGCTCAACGCCCGCATCACGGAGGGACGTCAACACCTGCTCGGTGTACTCAACCGCCTGCGTAAGTGACGACGCGGTGGCCTGCGGCATGCAGACGCGGGGGCCCTGGGGTGCGCTACGGGCACAGGGCATGTCCGCTATTGCCGTCAGCAAGGGCGGATTGTAGTCATAGTCCTCCACCGCCGAGTACGTGCCAACGATCCCGCCGGCAAGGACACATAGACTGAGCGCCCACGGAAGCCACACCAGCCGAGTTGGAGCCCACAGAAGAGCCACGGCGAGGGCGAGACTTCCGGCAACTGCGACATGCGGCCACAACGCGTCGAATGCGGCGGCCTCCCCGAACATCAACTGCTCCGGAAACTGCCCCGAGATGTGACGGGCCCAAGGAGCGTCAACCGTCACCGCGAAGGCCACGGCCACCCACGTCGTCACAGCCAGGAGAGGTGCACCGATGATCCTCGGCAGTCGTCTCCCCACTGCAAAACCAATGACGGTGTGACACAAAGCAACGATGAGCCCCATGGCCAGGGGACGCAGACTGAGCCACGTCGGCCACACGCCTTCCATAAGCAAGGCCATGCTGACGGGACGGATCAGCGAGGCCCACGCGAGCATCACCACCGGAAGGAGGGACTGCGCTGCAATCAGGACTCGGGAACGCCCCAGCGGCATTTCCCACACGCCAGCCTGTCGCAAAGTGCCTGATTCCCACAAAGCCAGAGACGATGCAACCGCATAAGCGAACGGGTAAGTGAACATCAGCGGGTAAGAGGTAATGGTCGGTGCGTGCCCAAAGTTGTCTGTAGGAGGATGACCAGGGCCGACCATGGAGTACAACAGTGGCAATGCGAGAGCAAACGGTGCTACCCAGGTAGCGGCGGACGATCGTAGGGGTATTGCAAGCCTCAAGCCGAGTCCCCGTCCTTGTGTCAGGCGCCAGCGCCGTGCCCGGCCACACATCACTGCACAGGCATGGCGCTCGATACTCAGCCTGCAGCAGAAATGACTACCACACCCCGCGCTTCATGCTCGTCCCCAACGCCGCGCCGAACTCGAAGCCCGTACCCCGCCGACCGCGGCCCCGGACACGCATGGGAGATGGCCCCGGCCATTGACCCCGCCGTGCCCGAGGCCACCACGAAACCCACGAGAGTGGGCTACGCGAGGTGCAGCACCGCCCAGCAGGAACTCGGGAGCCAGTTCGACGCGCTCGCCGAGGCCGGGTGTGACCCGGTCCTCTCGGAGAAGATCAGCACCCGGGTCAAAGTCCGGCCCGAGTTCGTCAACGCGATGGACTTCGCCCGCACCATCAAGAAGGCCGTCCCCCACCAACGGGGGACTTTCGGTGCACGAGATGAAGCGTCTGGGCCGCGGCGCCGCCGAACTTCTGGCCATCGCCGAAGACCTGCTCTACCACGACGTTCAGCTCGAACTCGTCACCGGCTCCCTTCAAGGGTCTACGACCCTTCCGGTCACGGCGCCGCCCTCTTCGCGTTCTTCGCCGGCATGGCGGAGTCGGAGCGCGAGTAAATCCGGGAGAAGTCCCTGGAGGGCAAGGCGTTCGCCCGTGAGCGCGGCCGTCACGGCGGACGCCCCAAGGTCGTCGACGACGACATGGCCGACTACGCCCGCAGCCTGCGGGCCAACGGCTTGCCCGTACCGCAGATTACCCAGAAGCAGGTCATCACCCCGGGCAAGAACTAGGGCCAGCGGCCTTCGGTCGCCACTGTCTACCCCATCCTCGCCGACACCGGCGAGGCCGAAGGCGCCAGCTGACAGGGCTTCAAGATCAACTCATTGCCCCTTTGATCCGTTTCGCGGCGATACCCTAGTAATCAGCGCCGGGTTGGTTCTGTCATCGGATGATCGCTCCGCCCGTCCGAAACGCGACGTCGCATTTCCGCCAGTGCTCATAGCTCACTCACGAGAGAGTGAGCGAAGGCTCGTGTTCCCGATCGCGGGCCTGATCGTCTGGTACTTCGCGAAAGGCACAGCGCATGCATGTCGTCCCTGGGCTCAAGGTCCTGTACTTCGGAACTCCGGTGGTGCTGATCAGCTCGCTCAACGAGGACGGCACGGCGAATCTCGCGCCGATGTCCTCGGCGTGGTGGCTGGGTGAGTCCTGCATGCTCGGTCTCGGCAACAGCGCCCAGACCACCGCGAACTTGCTGCGGGAGGGCGAGTGCGTGCTCAATCTGCCCTCGTCGGCGATGGTCGATGCTGTCGACCGGATCGCGCTCACCACCGGGAAGCAGGCGATACCGGGCCACAAGAAGGAGCAGGGCTACCGGTACGAGTCCGACAAGTTTGCGGCAGCCCATCTGACCGAGCAGGCATCGGATCTGGTCCGGCCTCCCAGGGCCGCGGAATGTCCGGTCCAGCTGGAGTGCAAGGTGGTCTCGGCCCATCCCTTCGGCGGTCCCGAGTCGTACGCCACCGCCTTCGAGGTTGAAGTCCTTCGCGCCCATGTCGAGGAAGACCTGGTCATCCCCGGAACGCGCTATGTGGACCCGCTCGGCTGGGACCCGCTGATCATGAAGTTCTGCGAGTTCTTCGGCGGCGGAGTTAACGTTCATCCGTCGAGGCTCGCTGAGGGTTGGAACATGCCGCACCAACTCCAGTCGACGGCCACCTGAGCAGGCATCCGGTGGTCACCCGTCTACGTATCGTGATCGGGCGTGCGAGATGATCACGGCATGCGCCACAGGGACGGGTTGCGGAGCCATCTCAGCCATAAGAAGCGACTTCTTAGCCCGGTGGTGAAGCGATCCTCAACGCTGCTCTGACCGCAGGTCACATCAGACGATTCTGCTGCTCGATGTACCAACGGACGAGCGAAGTACGAGCCGGACCATAGCCGCTGTGCCCGCCAGTAGTGCCGGACCAGCTCTGGAACTCCTGGCGGAGCCTGTGCAGGCTGTCGGAGGCTCCACCGCCGCTACGAACGCAAGGCGGACACTTCCTCGCCTTCGTCAGAATGCCCAGCGCCCTGCGCGCGCTCCGGGTACAAAAGCTGTGGCACCACCGGGCCATGTCAGTAGGGGCACCGATCCATGAGCCTCGATGAGAGAAACCCTTGCAAGCCGCAGAGTCGAGCTACGTAGCTCCTCCACCACTCGGTTCGTCTCGGCAAAGGCAGCGCGGCCAGCAGGGATGCCGGCAGAGCTACGTATGTTGCCCAAGCAGTCGACACCACTGGAAGCTGCGGTGCGGGCCCGTCTGGTGCCTGCCGAGGTCCACACTCCGCGACGGCCGGCTCGGACGTTCCGATGCCGCGCCATGAGACGAGACGTGAAGCAGACGCGCATGCCAACGCAGCACGACGGCTGCAGACGTCGCCCGGCCACCGCAGCTGTCTGGCTCTGCGGGCCGTTCGTAAGGGCCTACAGCTCGAACTCGAGGTGCTGGACGTCGAGCATGCGGACCTCTTCCAGTGAGCCGGCGCGGCGGCCGCCGTCCTGGAAGTAGACCTCCTTGAGGGCTTCCGCCGCGATCTCCCGGAGCCGGTCCTCGGTGGCGCCCTGCTCCTGGGCGTCGAAGAGGCGAGCGGCGTGGTGGGGCGGCAATGCGACGGTGAGGTGGCGGATCCGGTCCTGGTCCGTGGAGCCGATCGGCGCGGTGTAGCCGAGGCGGGCGCGCGTGTCGATGACGATGCCGTCGGTCGTCGCCGCCCTCAGTCGCGCCTTGGCGCGGATCTGCGGCTGCCACCGCTTCTTCACCTCGCTGTCCATCGTGGCGGCGAGATGCGGGCGGGGTCTCCTGATCTGGTCCTTCACGTATCGCTCGACCGTGCGCTGAGTGATACCGAGCAGCTCGGAGACGGCCTTCGTGCTGCCTTCGTGCTGCCTCACCAGGTACCGCATCTGCGCGCCGGCGCTCTTGGGCGCCGGGCGGGTGAACGACTTCCGCACCGCGGCGTCCAAGCCGTCCCCGAACAGGCTCATCGCCCTCTCCTACTCTCCACTATCGACATCGGTGACGGAGCCGTTTCTGATGTAGCGCGCGAGGTTGAGCTCCGGAGCCCGGGCCGGCCTCAAGTTCCAGTTCCGGCAGTGTTGCCCCACGCGGGACTCCTTCTACGGAAATATCATGACCGCGGGCCGTCAGTTGCTCGGCGAGGGGCTCCTGTTCGAGCTGAATGTGGTCAGAGACAGCATGATCGACGTGGCTATTCACGAACGGCGACACCGGCAACGTACGGAAAGCCAACCTGCTGATTCACGGCGAAATCGTGGCCGCCGTGCTCGTCGGCGAGGCCACCGTCAAGCTCCTGCGCCGTGAGAACGGCCGGGTCTGACTGAGGCCTCACAACCCCGGCAACGGTGCTGTCATCCTTGGCAAGGTATTCGCCGTCATGCGCGCCCTCCGAGACGGCCGAAGATCCGAACACCGGCAGTGGAATGCACGACTGCTCCGCCAGACGGAGACGGAGGCGCGGTGCGACAGAGGGAGAACACACCGGCTCCGCCGCGAGTGTGGCGCGGCCGGTCCGCGTACGTGCGAAGGGACACGGACCGGCCCACAGGGTGCACCGTCCTGTCAGTGGTGCCGACACCAAGCATATGGAATGCCGCTGCTTAGCGCGCAGCCTGATCCGCCGTTAGGTGTGCTCGATCTGCTCCGGCCCTAGGCACTGTCCGGCGGATCACGGGCGGAGCCATAAACGGATCGCCGCGACCGTTACGGTGCCCTGGAAGACGTAGGCCCTCTTGTCGTAGCGGGTGGCGACGGCTCGGCAGTTCTTGAGCCGGTTGATCGTGCGCTCGACTTCGTTGCGGCGTTTGTAGATCTTGCTGTCGAAACCGGCGGGCCTGCCACCCTTGCTGCCGCGTCGTTTGCGGTTGGCCCGCTGGTCCTTCGGCTCCGGGATGGTGTGCTTGATCTGGCGTCTTCGAAGGTAGTGGCGGTTGCGGCGTGAGCTGTATGCCTTGTCGCCGCCGAGGTGGTCCGGCCGGGTGCGCGGCCGTCCGCCCTGCGGCCGGGGAACGGCGAGGCGTTCGAGTACCTCGATCATCTGCGGTGCGTCGCCCCACTGACCTGGCGTGACCAGGAAGGCCATGGGTCGGCATCCACCCTCACTGGCGAGGTGGATCTTGCAGGTCAAGCCGCCCCGGACCGTCCGAGCCCTTCGTCGGGACGGTGGTGCCGGGGCGTCCTCCTTTTTTCGGGATGCGTGGCGCCTTCTTTCGGGCCCCGGCCGCGTGCTGATGAGCACGGCAGGACGTCGAGTCGACGCTGACCATGGTCCAGTCGATCCGGCCCGCGAGATCGGCCTCCGCCTGGACGGCACGCAGAATCCGGTCCCACGTGCCGTCCGCCGACCAGCGCCGGTGCCGTTCATAGACGGTCTTCCACCTGCCGAAACGCTCAGGCAAATCCCGCCACGGTATGCCCGTCCGGACCCGGAACAAGATCCCGTTGATCACCTTGCGGTGGTCGTTCCACTGCCCGCCGCGCCGTCCCGACGTCGGCAGGTGCGGCTCCAGCCGGGCCCATTCAGCATTGGTCAGATCACCCCGCCCCATGCTGGACTAACGAGCCAGCAACCCGGCAGGATCGGGCGATGCGTGGAGAGGGGCTCTCTCCCTCCTGCTCTGATCGCCGACTGGGGTGATCGTCGCCTTTGTGCGCCGTCGTTGCCTGCAGGGTTGCCGTCACTGACAGATCACTGTCAGCGGTGCTGCCGTCCATACGGAAGTACTCGCTGAACCTTTGGCCACGGGTATTCTCTGGCGATGTCGAATCAGTCAGTGGCGGCGGGAGTCAGTCTCGCTGGTGTGATGGCGCACTGCGGTGGAAGCCTGGTGGGCGCCGTGAAGCTTTTGGTGGGGGCAATAGCCTCGGCGCCAGCGGCTTCGGAGCCCTATGCGGCCCTCGCTGAGTTGTGGCAGGACCGAAGGTCGGAGCTGAAGGAGAGCCTCGAAGAGGACGGCTCCTTGAGCGCTGTGCTGGCGCAGGCGTACTTCTTGTTCCTTGAAGGGGACATGGACGACGCGGTGATGGCCCTTGGTTCGGTCACGGGTGTGCGGCCCGACGTGGCATGGGGCGCTGCCCCCTGGTTCGGCGATGCGCGCTGTCTCGGCGCGGTGAGTGCTGCGGCGCTGGCCGAGGCGTGTCTGCGGACGTTGGACTACGGCCACGACCTGGACTCCGACGAGATGCGGGAGCGGTTCGAGCCCTGGTTCCATGCCCTCGACGTGGTGTCCGAACGGGATCCCGTGCCAGAGTCGCTGGCCGCCATGGCACGACTGCCTCGGGCCTGCGGCCGGTACGAACTGTCCTTCGCTCTGTGCGACCGCGCCGATGCCGTCGACCGGGTCACGTGGACTGCAGTCGCACGAGCGGCCACCTGGCGCGTGATGGGCGACCTGGATCAGGCTGCTGCGGCCTTCGAATCCGCCCTACTCCTGGACTCCGCCAACTGGTCCCTCTACCTGGACCTGGCGGACGTGCGTGCCGAGCAGGGCGACTTCGCCGCAGCCGCGAGCCTCGTTAAACAGGGCCTGGAATACGAACCTCACGAAGTCACCCTGCGCGCGGCGAGCGCCGCCTACCGCACACGCCTTGCCGGCTCGTCCGACGACCTGAGGGCCCTGATCACCTTGGCGCCAGAGATCGCGAACACCACCTACCGGAACCTGCTGATCGACTACGCATGTGCAGGGCCGAAGCTGCCTCGGAGACTCGTTGCCATGGCCCACCGCCTCCGTAAGAACTGAAAGGGCTGTCGTGTCAACCGGTCTAGTCAGAATGGCCTTCCGGTTCCTGGTCACGTGATCCGCCGGACAGTGCCTAGACGGTGCGGGCGACAGAGAACTCCCTGCGCCCGTCCGCAGTAGCGGGATCGCCAGGCGCGGCCGCCGTGGCGGTGCCGGCGAGTCCGGCGGTGATGACGGCACCGGCAAAGATGGTGATGATCTTCCACACGCTCAGCCCGACGCTGCGGCGAAGACAGGGTCACCCCACTCAAGTAAGGCATGCGCGCACGGGTGCCATCCCGGTGGATGTGCCGGAGCCGGGTGACACTCTTGTGCGAGTCCGGCGGTGTGCGCCCCTGCCGATGCTGCCGCCGCCGGACCGGACACCAGCAGAGCAGAGCGAACTCATGCCGAACGAAATGATCACGCGGACGGCAGGCAAGGCACAGGGGCGCCGAGAGCTCGAAGTCAGCTAGCGCAAGCGTCATCGAGGCCTGCGTTCAAGAAGGTCGAAGAGGGCGTCTCCGACCGCGATCACGGCGCGCATCTGCCTCGCCTGGGCGTCCGACCTGCCAGGCGGCCTGGAGGAGGCGATGCCCGGTCGCACGCTCTGGTCTTGACCTAGGCGGACATCGGCAGTGGCTACGAGGTCAGCATTATGAGGGGGCTTGTCGTGTGCGGCCGCCCCTGCCAATCTGACGCCGTGACGGTGTGAGGCTGTGAACCATGGCCTGGGCGGTGGGGATGTGATGAGACACGTGGGTGATCTACCGGACGAACTGGAGTCGTTGCTTGGCGACGACGACCTTCGTGGGCAAGCGTTCGCGCCGGGGGCAGAGATCCCCCGTCCGATCGAGGTCTCGGACGACGTGCAACGACCCCTGGACGACGATTCGATTACGGATGAGAGCTCCTGATCGATGCCGGCGACCTTCACGAGCCTGCTGTTGTTCATCATCCTGCTCGCACCAGGGTTTACCTATGCGGCAGTCCGGGACCGTCATCGTCCGGAGCGGACCTCGACGGCGCTCCGGGAGACCTCGCGCGTGGTGCTCGCGAGTGTCGGGTTCAACGCTGCGGCACTGATCTTCTTCGCCTGCGTACGCATTGTCGCGCCCGGCCAGACCCCGGACGTAGGTCGGATCGTCCGCGACCGTGATCGCTACGTTCACGCGCACTACGCCGAGACTCTCATGTGGGCGGCGGCGCTGCTGCTCCTCGCGGTGCTGTTCGCGGTACTCGTCGCACGGTTTCTTCCGCGCCGAACGTTCTCGGTCAATCCGGAGTCCTCCGCCTGGTGGGTTCTCTTCGACATGAACGCCCGGGCCAACGGGACCGAGTGGATCCGGGTGGGATGCGAGCTGATCGACGGCTCCTACCTGGCCGGACAGGTTCACCACTACTCCCCGAATCCGGAAGAGACCGGCGACCGCGAACTCGCGCTCGGGCCGCCATTCGAGTACCGGCCGGGCCCGGACGGCGAACAGCGGGACCTCACGGACACACATAGAGTCGTCATCAGCGCACGGCAGATCAAGTTCCTTGGTGTGACCTACTTCAGCCGATCCGGGGGTTCGGGTGGAAGCGACGGACTTGGCCGGGCAGCTTCGCGCGGTACTGGACCGGCACCAGGGCAACGGGGAGCTCAGCGAACTCCTTGACGCTCCAGCGCTGGAGGTTGCGCAGGCTCTTCTCGATCTGTCGGAGCTGGGCGAGGCTGAGGTGCGGGCGATCGCCGTCCTCGGCGAGTTCCACTGGCAGCGTTTCAAGGTTCTCGGCTTCGAGCACGGGGAGCCGGACTTCCATAGAGCCCAGTTCTCGCTCCAGCTTGTCCTGCAACAGGACAGGGACTGCCTGCCGGAGGAACTCCGGACAGAAGTCATCCCCGGCCTCGTGGACGGCTGGCAGCACCTTGCGGAGCGCACACCAGGGGAGGCGCCGAATCGGGGAGAGGTACTGCTGGGTTTGGCCAGTGCCCTGCGCACACGCTATATGGCCACCTTCCGCCGCGAGCACCTCGATGAGGCGCTCGGCATGACTCGTGCAGGTCTGACGGTGCTCCCGCCGGGGTCCGAATATCGGGTGCCGGGTCTCATGCAGTTGGAGAACCTGCTGGCGCACCGCTTCGAACTGGCCCATGAGTTGGCCGATCTGGAGCAGGCGATCGAAGCGTGCGAGGAAGCCGTCCCGCTCACGAGGCAGGTCGACGCTCAGCGGGCGGCATTGCTCAGCGATTTGGGTATGCACGAGCGAGCGCGCTTCAAACTTACCGGCGTACCTGCCGATCTGATGCGCGCTCTTGACCACGGCCGGGGTGCGCTCGAGGCGGTTCCACCTCAGTCCGTGCAATGGCAGGAGGCGGCCCGCGAGCTGTTCGCCTCGGCAGAACTGTGGGCATCCCGAATCGATGATCTGCCCGTTGCGGAGGGAGGCGACCGGGCGACCTTGTCGGCATTCCTGGAGGATCTACGGGAGCGGCATGGCGCCCTCTTCATCATCCGCAATGCCGTCGATCTCGCTGAGAGTGCCGCCCATGCCTCACAGGCCGCTGACGCTTCCCCGACGCACGACGCGGACGCAGGGCTGAGGCACTGGGCCGCAGGTTTAGGCATGGTGCAGCGCTTCACCCGGAACGGTGCATGCGACCGCCTCGACATCGAAGCGGCGGTGAGGCACTTCCGGGCAGCGCTGGCGTCTCTGCCGCAGGAGGACCTCACGGCGGTCCGGGCCCAGCTCGGTGGCGCTCTCCTCCAACGGAATCGCCCCGAGGACCTCGACGAAGCGATCGACTTGCTCCGTGTCGTGGTGGCTTCCGATCCCGACTCTGGGTCTCGTGAGGGGAGCCTCGATCTCGCGGCGGCCTGGAGCAACCTCGGAATCGCACTCTGGACTCGATGCCGCCGTCGCCGCTCGATGGACCTGGACGGCGCTATCGAGGCGTTGAGCACAGCGGCCGAGCTCCTTCCCGAACAGGAGCGGGACTCGCGTCTGCAGGTTCTCGGCCTGCTGGCGTCGCTCCTCGCCGTGGCCGCACAACTGCACGATGATGAGGAACGGTTCCAGGCAGCGCTGGCCATCATCCGGCGGGAGCCGGGTGCAGCGGAAAACCTTGACGGACAGGTTCGCCGGCAGCTGACGGAGGAGCTGGTCAGGCTGGCATTCCGCCAAGCCGAAGGCAACCATCTCGACGCCGCCATCGCGGATATGGACGTCGCGGCCCAGATCGTCGGCGGCAGCATGGAACCTGCGGGTTTCCACGACGTACTGGGCCAGTGGCTGGGCGAGAGATACCGACGGACCGGGGACGTGGCAGACCTGGACCGGTCGGAGGATTCTTTCCGGCGGGCCATCGAGCGGGCCCCCGCGAAGGACCTCTTCCAGGTCTCTTGTCACGCCAATCTCGCCGTCACACTCAAGATGCGCTACGAGGCGCAGGGCGCGTCGGAAGACCTGGAATCCGCGATCCGGGCCAATGACGTGGCCGTCCGGTTGGCGCGGCCCGACCATCCAGAGCGAGGGGCCCTGCTCTCCAACCGCGGAATCTTCCGGATGGAGCGGTTTTCGCTGAGCAACGATCCCGAAGACCTCGACATCGCTGTCGGCGCGCTGACAGAGGCTGTGGCCGGCGCCGATCCCACAAGTCCTGCTCACGGGCACTTCAGCAACGGCCTCGGCAACGCGTTGCGGAGTCGGTTCGAGCTGACCGCCGTCCCGGCCGACATCGACCGGGCGATCAATGTGCTGCGGTCGGCCTCGGAGACTCCGGAGGCATCGGACGAGGACCGGGCAACGTACCTCAACAACCTGGGCATAGCACTACGACGACGCTTTCGGCGCCTGGGCGATCAGGGCGACCTGGACGCGTCCATCGAGGCGCATCGGCATGCGATCGGCCTGAGCGATCCCAGTGTCCCGGGGTGGGCGAAGGACCAGTCGAGCTATGCCACCGCGTTGCTGGTTCGGTTCAAGACCACCGGTGAACCCGCCCATCGGGAAGCGGCGGTAGCCGAGTTCGCCAAAGTCGTGGAGCGAGCCGACGCAATCGCGGTGGTGCGAATCCGCGCGGCGCAGGCGGCGGCAGAACTCACCGCGGTACACGATCCCGGCCGTGCCGCCGACTTCCTGCAGGCGGTCGTTCCGCTGCTGGAGACCGTCGCACTGCGGCGGTTGGACCTCAAAGACCGGCAACGCATGCTCAGCGATTACAGCAGCCTCGCTGCTGACGCCGCGGCGCTCGCGCTGCGGGACCCCAGGGTCTCGCCCGAGGAGCGCGCCGCCAGGGCACTGGTCCTGCTGGAGACCGGCCGGGGCGTTCTGCTTGGCCAGGGTCTTGAGCTCAGGCGCGACCTGGCAAGGCTTCGGGACGCCGATCCGCACCTGGCCGGACGGCTCGAAGAACTGCGTGCCGAACTCGGACGTGTGTACGGGTCAGCCACGGACCGTCGACGACTCGACGAGCGGCTCCGCGAGACGCTGCTCGAGATCCGTGCCGTCGACGGGTTCAGCGAGTTCGGCCGTCGGCCCAGCCTCGCCGAACTGAAACGCCAAGCCTCGGACGGCCCTGTCGTCGTTTTCAACATCAGCTCCTACGGCAGCGACGCGATCCTCGTGACCGGCCACGGGATTCGCTCCCTGGAACTTCCGCGCCTCACGAAGAAGGCCACAGCCGAGAAGCTCTTGAGACTTCTTCGCACACAACCAGGATGGCCGGACATGCCTCAGCCAGAGCCGGCCCAGGGCATGAGCGACGTGCTCACCTGGCTGTACGAAGCCGCGACCGGGCCCGTGCTCGACGCCCTCTGCCTCGGGCCCGTGCATGAGGACGACGAGAGGGAGTGGCCTCGGATCTGGTGGGTCCCGACAGGCCTGCTCGCCCTGCTTCCGCTGCACGCTGCGGGCGACCACACCTCAAGCGGCCGTTCGGTGCTCGATCGCGTGGTGTCGTCCTACACCCCGAGCTTGACCGCGCTCTGCCATTCCCGGAAACGGCGACGACCTCCAGCCGCACACGTCAGCCTCATCGTCGCGTTGCCGCAGACCCCGGGACCTTTGGACGATCTGCCCGGCGTGGCGGCCGAGGCGCGGGTGATCACGCGAATGATTCCGCACCCCCTTCTGCTCGACTCCGGTGATCCGGCGCGCGAACGGCCGGAGAAGGACACCGTGCTGCGGTACCTCCGGCGCTCCACGATCGCTCACTTCGCCTGTCACGGTGGCGCCGATGCGCAGGACCCCGTGCGGAGTCGGCTCTTTCTCGCCGACCACGAGACCGAGCCGCTCACGGTGGGCAGCCTGCTGCCGCTCGATCTGCGTGACGCACAGCTGGCCTTCCTGTCCGCCTGCCGGACCTCGTTCATGGCGAATTTGTCCCTACTCGACGAGTCACTGCACCTGGCCGCAGCCTTCCAACTGGTGGGATACCCCTACGTCGTCGGAACGCTCTGGAACGTCGGCGACGGAGCCGCGGCGTGCTTCGCGTTCTGGTTCTACGACGCCTTGTCCACCTGGGACCGGAACCTCAGGCTCGAATATTCGGCGCACGCGGCCCACAGAGCGACCCGGCTGCTCCGCGAACGCTTCGCCGACGATCCGACGCGCTGGGCCGCGCAGGTTCACTTCGGCGCCTGAGCCCGACTGCCGACCGAAACGTTCAGTGAAATTGGCGTGATCACTCGCAGAGTATGCGAGCTACTGCGGAGATCCGACACCTACGAGTGAAGGGCTACCGCGCAGCGATCTGCCTGCTGAGATGAGTCATCCGTTCGGCTGATGGCAGTGGCGGCATAGTTCGCCCACCGGCCGTCTGCATTCCAGCGTCCGGCCGAGGTGCTGCTGAGCCCGAGTAGACGGGTGATGACGGTCCGGGGCAGTTCTTGGCCAAGGTCCCGGGGGCGAGTGGCCGTTACTGCAGGCTTGCGAGCGCGCAGTCGCCGATGTGGACGCTGTCCGCGACGGGCATGCGCACTCGCGGAGGCAGGAGATGACCCAGCTCGGTCCTTGCGGCAGGTGCCAGACCGGTCGGAGCTAGGCGTCGCTGGTCTCGGCCTCGGCGATCCGGCTGCAGACGCGGTCCAGGGACAGCACCAGCCAGCGCTCCAGTGTCTGGAGCTTGGGCAGGTCAGGGAGCAGCTCGGGCATCGTGCATCACGCCGACGGCCCGCTTGGGCTAATGCAGCTCGGTGACCTCGGCCTGATGCGACTGGCAGAGGGATTTCTCCGGGGGCTGAGGCTGTTGAGTGCGCGCACTAGAACGTCATTGAGGCAGCTCAAGTGTCGGTTCGTGGTCGGAGGGCCCACCAATGGGTGAGTGGGGCGAAGGCGGGCTGGTAGAAGCTCGCCGCCATCGGGCTACTGACCAGCACCCAACCGGTGAGAACACCGGCAGGTTCGGGGTCGTGGCCACAACAATGAGAGTTGCCTCTGCGAGGAAACGGAGCCGACGGCCATGACCGCGTGAGGGGCCTCGGTGGTCGAGTGGCAGGCCGACAGGGATACCGGCGAGCGCGGAGATTGACGAGCGAGGGAGAACGCGGCGGTGGTGGCTTCGGCGGGCCACCCTGTGGCCTGGGTGATCTGCGGGTTGACGGGGGGAAGGCGTAGTAGACGATTCCCCAGCTGGTGATCTGGGTGGCGCAGAGGGAGGGAAGCACGGCGCGGGGCCGCGACCGGTCCTCCGTTCAGGTCGCGGCCTCGCTGGTGTGAAGGTTGGTCATCGGCGGGTCAGCAGCACCGGCTGCCCACGGTGGCCGACTGCTGATTGGCCTCGGCCTCTGGGGTATTGGCGCAGCAGGTGCTGCGCTGCTGCTTGGTGAGAGTGTCGGCGTCGGCCTTGACCACGTAGACCTCCCACGGCTCCTGGCCCGGCCCGTGGACCCAGACCTTGTCCTGGAGCGCGTAGCAACAGGTGGTGTCGTTCTCTTCGCTGGTGGTCAGGCCCGCTTCGCTCAGGCGGCCGGCCGCGCTGTGGACTTCCTCGGTGGTGTCGACTTCGATGCCTAGGTGGTCCAGGCGGGTGGGCTGTCCTTCCGTGCCTTCGATGAGGACGAGCTTGAGGGGCGGTGTGGTGACGGCGAAGTTGGCGTAGCCGTCGCGGAGCTTGGCGGGCTCGGTGCCGAAGAGCTTGGTGTAGAACGCGACGGAGGCTGCAAGGTCGGGGACACGCAGGGCGAGTTGTACGCGGGTCATGACGGTTCTCCTGCCGATCAGGTGGTGGGTGGGGTCAGCAGCCGGCGGGGCCGGCCGCGGTGCTGGTGCCGAGCTGGATAAGTGCGGGAGCCGGGGCGCAGCAGCCGCTGCCGTCAGCCTGCTGCCCGGTGTCGGGCTGCTCGAACAGGCCGGCACCGCCGCACACGCCGGTCTCAGGAAGGACGAGTTCGACGCGCTCGGCCGATTCCCGGTCGCCGGCGATGGCGGCAACGATGGAGCGGACCTGCTCGTAGCCGGTGAGGGCGAGGAAGGTCGGGGCGCGGCCGTAGGACTTCATGCCTACGAGGTAGACGCCCTGCTCGGGGTGGGAGAGCTCGTTGACACCGTGCGGGTAGACGGTGCCGCATGAGTGCTGGTTGGGGTCGATCAGCGGGGCGAGCTTCACCGGTGCCTGGAGGCGCTCGTCGAGGCCGAGGCGCAGCTCGGAGAGGAAGGAGAGGTCGGGGCGGAGGCCGGTGAGGACGATGATCTCGTCAACCGGGTCGAGGCGGCGGCCGTCCTCGGCGACCAGGACCAGCCGACCGTCGCTGTCGCGCTCGATCTCCTCGGTGCGGAAGCCAGTGACGGCGTCGGCGTGCCCCTCGTCCACGGCCGCCTTCGCCGCGAGGCCGAGGGCGCCGCGGGCAGGGAGCTGGTCGGCAGTACCACCGCCGAAGGTGGAGCCGGAGATACCGCGGCGCAGGATCCAGACAGCCTTCGTCCCCGCGCCCTCCTCGGCCCCGGCCAGGTCGGCCAAGGTGGCGAGCGCGGTGAAGGCGGAGGCGCCGGAGCCGATCACGGCGGTGCGCTTCCCGGCGTAACGGGAGCGGACGGCCGGGTTCTTGAGGTCTGGGACCCGGTAGGAGATCCGGTCGGCGGCGGCCTTCTCGCCGAGGGCCGGGAGACCGGAGGCGCCGGTCGGGCTTGGAGTGGACCACGTACCGGAGGCGTCGATCACCGCGCGAGCAAACAGCCGCTCCTCGCGGCCGTCGGCGTACGCGACGTGGACGACGAAGGGCTGGGTCTCTCGGTCGGCGTCCACGATGCGGTCGCGGCCGGCCCGGGAGACGCCGGTAACCGTCGCGCCGAAGCGGATCTTGTCGCCGAGGACGTCGGCGAGCGGCTGAAGGTACTGCTCCGCCCAGTCGCCGCCGGTCGGGTAGGTCGTCTTGTCGGGCTTCACCCAGCCGGTCGGCGCGAGCAGCTTCTCGGCGGCCGGGTCGGTGACCTCGCCCCAGGTGGAGAAGAGCCGTACGTGCGACCATTCCCGCACTGCCGCACCGGCGGCCGCACCGGCCTCCAGGACAAGCGGTTCGAGGTCGCGCTCGACGAGGTGGGCGGCGGCGGCCAGACCGGTGGGGCCGGCCCCTATCACGAGGACGGGCAGGTGGTCGGTGGCGATCACGACGATTCCCTTCTTTGCTTCGACGTCTGTCGATGTCTTGCCTGCCCAGGATGGCATCTACATCGACGGGCGTCAACATAGACATTCATCGAATTCGTGAGGTGGCTCATGAAACAGGAGGACGCGACCGTGATCGAGGGCATCCAGTCCGCCCGGCCGGGAGCTCGGCAGAGAAGCCCCTGGGCGACTGGTTCGACGTGTGTCAACATAGACATATGTCGAACGCCATCGTGTTGCCGCTGCTTCAGCCCGAGGTCGAGCCCTGCTGCCCGCCGCTGAACGAGCGCCCGCTGACCGCCGAGGAGGCCGAGCGGACCGCGAAGATGTTCAAGGCGCTGGGTGATCCGGTCCGCCTGCGACTCTTCTCGGCCGTCGCCTCGCACGAGGGCGGCGAGGCGTGCGTGTGCGACATCTCCGACGTCGGCGTCTCCCAGCCGACCGTCTCCCACCATCTGAAGAAGCTGAAGGACGCCGGCCTGCTCTCCTCCGAGCGGCGCGGCACCTGGGTGTACTACCGCGTCGAATCGGCCGTACTGGCGGCGATGGGGCAGCTGCTCACCAAGGCCGCGGCGGCATGACCGCCCCCACCAGGGTCGTGCCTCTCGTCGCTGAGCACGCTGCGCAGGTTGTCGCGATCTACCAGGCCGGCATCGACGAGGGCAACGCCACCTTCGAGACCACCGCCCCCACCTGGGAGCAGTTCGACGCGACCAAGCTGCCGAAGCACCGCTTCGCCGCCGTCGACGAGACCGGCCGGGCCCTCGGCTGGGTCGCCACGACCAAGGTCTCCGACCGCTGCGCGTACGCGGGCGTGGTCGAGCACTCCGTCTACGTGCACCCTGACGCGCGCGGCCGGGGCGTCGCGTCCGCCCTGCTGAAGGCACTCGTCGAGTCGACCGAGGCGGCCGGGATCTGGACATCCCTGTGCCTACCACGATGATCTGCTCGTTGCGGTCCTGGGGCTGTTCCGGCATCGGGACGATCTCTCGGAAGACGGGTGCTTCGTCGCCGGCCTGAGGCGGTGCCTCCGTCTTCACCGTCACCTCGTACTTCCCAGATCGCCGACCTGCTCGGACACGCCAGCGCAGCCAGCTCGCAGGTCTACCTGCATCCCGATCCGCAGCGGCTGCGGTCCGCCGTCGAACGGGTCGGCGCTCTCGCTCCCAGGAGGAACGGATGACCACGGCCCTGCAACTGGTGCCCGCTCCCGCATCGGATCTGCTGCCTGCCCGCGCGAAACGGCTGCGCGCTCTGATCCGACTGGAGACGCTGGACGTTCTGAACTGGGACGAGAAGTCGCGGATCCTTCGGCCCTCACCCGACCACCCTTTCCTCGGCATGCACATCTGTGCCCGTGCCGGCTGCTGGGCAGCGGCCCGCAACACGGAGCTGGGGTTGTGCTCGGCATGCCGCGGTAGCTGGAAGCGAAGCGGCAAAACGCCGGAGGACTTCCTGGCCACCGAGCCAAAACAGATCAGCAATATCTCGGGCGGGTGTCGTGTCCCCAAGTGCCGGCGCCCCTGGACGTCGTCCCGCACGCAGATGTGCATGCGGCACCGCGAGTTGTTCACGAAGCTGGGGCGTCCGCCGCTGGAAGAGTTCTTCGCCGACTCGCGCGTTCGCCCGCTGCCGGGCTTCGGCTTGTGCTCGGTGGACGCCTGCCACCGGCACCAGGCGAACGGCTCAAACCTGTTCTGCCCTCCCCACTGGACGAGGTGGCAAGAGGCGCAAGTCCCCGACGCTGATTTCGAGACGTGGTGCCGCACCGAGCCCGGCACGTCGAGTCCACTGCGCTGAGCCTGCGAGGTCTGCCGACTCTGGTGACCGCCGAGATCCTCGACGTCCTTCAGGCCCGCACGGACGCCGAGGTCAAGACCCCGCCCATCCTGCTGCGAGGCGTCGTCCGGCACCTGCGCGAGCAACGCGTCGAGCAGTTTGACGACGTCCAGGTCCCCCGTAACACCCACCTGAGCGGCATGGCCAACCGCATGCGCCGCGCACTCGCGGCCGCCGTCTCCTCTCCGGAACTGGAACAGATCAAGGACGTCTGGAACATGGGCGCCTTCGGGCTGGGCCAGTGGCGGAAGATGGACTTCATGCCGTTGCACCAGGAGTAGATGCGGCGGGCCTGCAAGACGTGGGTGCTGGACGAGATCCCCCGCCGCTACGGCAAGAACATCCCCAACGGACTCTCCGACATGGTCCTCTGCCTGCGCTACCTCTCGCAGAGTCTGGTCCGCTCCCGTCAGGACGGCGGAGCGGATATGGCGGCGCTCGGCCGAAGCGACATCGAGATGTTCACGCAGTACGTGGCTCACCTGGCGCACACCGGCAGATCAGCGCCTTCCGCCGCACGACGGTCTGCCGCTTCACCAGCCGGTTCCTTCACGAAGTCCGCAACCTGGGCCTGACCCGGCCCGGCGAGATCCTCGCCAACCTGCCCGACCCCTTCGCGCTGCGATGGCACGACATGCCCCGGTCATCACCGAGGAAGGACCGGGCAGAGCCCTGCCGAAGGAGATCCTTAGCCAGCTATGCGAGCGGCTGCCCACCCTCGACGAGATCCGCGACGGCAGCGAGCACATGCGCCACGCCATCGAGATCCTCATCGACACCGGTCGGCGCCCCGACGAGATCGGGTGCTTGCCCTGGGACTGCATGGAGACCGACGATCACACTGATCCGCCGCGTCAAGACCGACCTCGACGGGCTCACCGACGACGAACGCGAGCAGGTCAAGGACGGAGCAGCAGGTCTTCGACCTGCGCAGGGATCTGGCCGATCGGGACGATGACCTCGCAGCTGCGCGGGCGGCCAACCGCGAGCTGATGGCCCAGGTCAACCGCTGACGGCGACGCCCCGGTCTCACCAGCGAGGTCTCAGGCGGCGAAGTCGTTGACCGCCTTGGCGATGTCGTCCCCGGTCAGGGGCTGCTGCATGTCGCTGAGCAGTCGCGCCAACGCGGGTAGGGCGGTCTCCTGGTTGGCGAGGGCCACGCTCACGTAGTCCCGGTCCGGGACCAGGACCATGGCAGCTCGGTAGCCGGGCAGCCGTCCGTTGAGATACATCTGGCCTGACCGCCCCAGGGCCCAACCAAGCCCGTAGGCCATGGGGTCGTCGGACCGGGTGCGCGGACGACTGATCTCCTTCAGGAGAGCCCGGTCGGCGAGCAGGCCCTCGCCGACAGCCAGGAGCTCCGACACCGACGACCACAGGCCACCGCTGGGCCGACGGGTGCGCGGATAGCCGAGCAGCGGGAGTTCGGTCGTGCCGTTCCACCCGGTGACGGACGCCGCCGAGGTCTCGAAACCTGTCCGTGCAAGACCCCAGGGGTCGAGGAGGTTTCCCTTCAGCGCGCTCTCGAACGTCGTGCCGCTCAGGGCCGCAAGGATCGAGCCGGCCAGGAAGTAGTTGCCGTTGTAGTAGGACCACCGTTCGCCGGGCTCCCGCTCGTTGCCAGCGCGGACCACGAGCCGGGCGGCTTCCAGGAGCGCGCTGTCCCCATCACCCAAAGCCTTCACGGTTGCCGCGTCCACCGATTCGCGCAGGCCGGAGACCTGACCCAGGGTCTGCTCGATGGTGAGGCTCTCGTCGGCCCGCCAGTCCGGCGCAAGGCCGGGAAGCAGTTCGACGACGGGTGTGCCCAACGGGACGCCCTTGTCCCGCAACGTGCGGACCAGCGCCGCGGAGGTGAAGACCTTCGTCAGCGACGCGATACGGAAACACGATTCCGCCGTCACCGCCACCGGCCCGTGGGTGGCCGTCGTGCGTACGCCCGCCACCGACGAACCCGCCGCTACCGCCGGGACATCGCGAAGACTCGTCTGCTCTTCCACCAGTTCCTGAAAATTCACAGTGGGCATGGTACTGACGGCATTTCGGGCCGACGGACGCGGTGGCACCGGCCGGCGGCAGCATGCCGGCGAGACGTGCGCCGGGGGACTCTGCAAGAGGACCAACGCACAGGAGATCGCAGCGGACACGCGGATACCGCTCGGTCGGGTCGCCACTGCTGAGCTCGACGGTCATCGCGCTTCCTGAACTCCCGCGCTGCAACCGCTGGCACGCAGCAGTCGCAGGACACATACGGCGGTGCCGCCGAGCAGCTCCACGATTCCGAATGCCGGCGGTCCGGCGACAGTGAGAGCGGCCGCGATGATCATCACGATGATCACGAGTACGATCTCCCCGCCCGTCAGCGGGCGGTTGTGGGGGCCGGGGTCTCCGGCCGGTGCGAAGGTGCGCATGACAGACTTCCCTCACGTGTCGTTGCTGATCACTACCAGTCGCGCCTCCGCGGGGACGCGCGACTGATGACGGGCTCCACCAAACGCCCGGCGGGGCTTCCAGACCCTGATCGCCGGACCTGTCGGATCTTCTCACCAGTAATCCCGCGATCACAATCCGTCTCTATCTTCTCAACTGAGTTGATTCACAAACGAATTGGCACGGACACCCTGTCAGGGCCGAACTCATGGCCGGATGAGATGGCCTCGAGCCTGAAAGGCCAGCTCACGTGAGGTAAACCCGAATCGTTGATTCAATTTCCGCCAGACTGGCGTTGCCTAGCGGCACCGGCGATGACACCCTCAGAGGGCGCCGGTTCCGGGAACCTCCGGGACTTCCCTGGCGTTGTGGCTCCACCACGGAACAGGGACTGGGCACCATGCGTCTTCCAGCGCAAAGCCCACGATGAGGGTGGCGCATCCTCCAAGGATGCGGCCACCCTCTGCCGCCCCAGCACGTCCGACTGGCGCCCTTGATCATGTCGCCGCACGTGCCTGTCTACCGGCCCCGCCGGGACGACGGCCGGAGTAACGGGTGCGAGAGCTGCAGCGAAGGTTCAGCACGGGCGACTCAGGCGGGCGCCCTGCACGCCGAAAGGGCCGGTGCGTTGTCGAAACCGCAGGTCGCCCCGGGCGTCCGCCGGGCGTCCACTCCGACATGTTCGGGCTCACCGGCCGACAGGCCGCCATCATCGCGTTCATCGAGCGCGCTGTGGCCCGCCAGGGCTACCCGCCGTCAATGCGTGAGATCGGCACGGCCGTAAAGCTCGCCAGCACCTCATCCGTCTCCCACCATCTGATGGCGCTGGAGCGCAAGGGATACTTCGCGGGCCCGGGCAAGCGGCCGCGGCACACGACAGTCAGGTCGAAGATCAACCGGATCGACCTCTCGCCGGTCCGGCTTGAAGAAGCGCTCAACCAGCGCCGTGTAGTTGCTGTCCCGGTAGGCTTCCAGGGCTTCCAGCTCCGCCAGCTGGGCCTCGAACCCGCCCGCCGTCTCGATCGCAGCCCGGGCGTTCTTTAGCGCCAGCAGGTCATCCAGCGACGCCTCCCCCTTCCACCTGCCGGAATCCGGGTCAACGCGGCGCCGCGTGATACTGGCGGATCAGCCAGGTGCCCGCTGCTGTCCGCTGTGCCACTACGGAGAGCCGTACGGGAAACAGCTCGCCGCTCAGAGCCGAGAAGGTCACGTCCGCGAAGCCGGCGGCCAACCCGTCGTCCAGAACCATGCCGTGGAGCACCTCCACCGTTGCCCTGGCGCCGTCGGCGACATCCTCGTAGTAACCGGCGATCTCTGCCCGGCCGATGCGAAGGCGCGGGCTGATGCCCTGAAACTGCGCGTCAGGGGTGAACAGTGCGGCGATCTCGGCTGGCCGGTGGTCGTCGAACGCCTGCTGCCAGTCGCCGAGCACTTCGGCGATGACGCCGCACGCCGGTGCACTGTTGTTCCTCATGCTCGTTCCAGGTCTCGTACGTCAGTGGCAACTGCGGGCTCCTGAGGGATGGCTGGCCACACTGGCCACCGTCCGCGCCTCCGCAGTCTCTGTCGGCGTCACTGTAGAGGCCCCTCCGGCTCTGCTGTGGCCGGACGCTTCACCAACGGCGACTGTGACTACGAACCAGACGCCGCGTCGATCACGTTGTCCAAGGCCCTGCGCGAGCGGAGGAGGTCGTCGATCATGCGGTCGATTCGGTCCCGCTCCAGGGTGAGATCGGTGACCAGTCTCGGGGTGGCGGTCTGGGAGGGGCCACCGTCGGCGTCGCGCATGCAGGGCAGGAGCTGCTCGATCTTGCTACTTGACAGACCTGCCGCGAAGAGCTCCTGGATGCGTATGACCCGGTGGACCGCGTTCTCGGCGTAGTCCCGGTGACCGCCCGGGGTGCGCTCCGCGGTCAGAAGGCCCTGCTCTTCGTAGTAGCGCAAGGATCGCTTGCTCACCCCGGTGCGATTGGCCAGTTCTCCGATTCGCATGGCCTCACCTTGATCACGTGTTTTTCCCTTGAACCTCACATTGATGTCAGGTTCTACCCTACCGTCATGACGAACACACTGCTGCTCACACCGTATGATCTGGGTACCCTCCGCCTCCCAAATCGCATCGTCATGGCACCGATGACACGCTTCCGCGCCGCGGAGGACGGCACCCCGCTGCCCGTCGTCGCCGAGTACTACGCACAGCGAGCGAGCGCCGGCCTCATCATTACCGAGGGTATCTGGCCCAGCCGTACGGGTCAGGCAGGGTGGCGCATGCCCGGCCTGGAGACGCCGGAGCACGTCAGAGGGTGGTGGGCCGTGACAGACGCCGTGCATGCGGCCGGTGGGCGGATCTTCGCGCAGCTGATGCACGGTGGCCGTCAAGGGCATCCGCTCTCACGGCTCACGGCAGACATTCCCGCAGGTCCGTCCCCGGTGCCGGTGCCAGGCCCCGTGCATGTGCGGGACGGCGGCAAGGCCGATCCGGTATCCCCACGCGCGATGACGCGTGAGGACATCCGGCAGGCCGTGCTGGATCATGTCGCCGCGGCGCGCAACGCCATCGACGCCGGCTTCGACGGCGTAGAACTGCACGGCGCGAACAGCTACCTCATTCACCAGTTCCTGGCCGACAACACCAACCTTCGGGACGACGAGTACGGACGCCGAACGATCGAGGACCGCATCCGTTTTGCTGTCGAAGTCGTCACCGCCGTCGCCGAGGCCATAGGGCCGGAGCGGACCGGCTTGCGCCTCTCACCCGGCAATCCGCAGTTCGGCATGGAGGAGGCCGACCCTGGACCGGTCTATCGCGCGTTGGTCGAGGCGCTGGACGGCCTCGGGTTGGCCTACCTGCACCTCACCGACAACGATCGCTATCCCGCTCTCACCGATCTGCGTGCCTACTGGCATGGGGCCCTGATAGCCAACGTCGGCGAGAACCGGGAGCCCACCACCAAGGAAGAGGGCGAAGCCGTCCTGGAGACGGGGCGGGCCGATCTCGTCTCGTATGGCAGGGCGTTCATCGCCAACCCTGATCTGCCCCGACGATTCGAGCAGCTCGCTCCTCTCCAGACCATCGACGCAGCGAATCTCTACACCCATGGTGGCGACGGGTACACCGACTATCCGCGCATGGACTCGCGGGCGACACCGCAGGATCTTGTCGTCACCTCTCAGGCGGGGTGACGACACGAGGCAGCTGTCAGTTGAGGTCGGAGACCTTGTAGGGCTCCCATCAGATGTAGACGCGTAGGGCATTCAGTTCGCGATCTGGGGCCGGGAGCGTCTCGGTCTGGTCCGCCCGCTCGGCGACGCCCTCATCCTGCACTCGATGCGCTGGGACGACGAGGTACGCGATCCGTCCGAGCCGGTGCCGGACGAGGTGAAGCTGACCGAGAAGGAGATCGCCGAGGCCATGGCGCTCATGGATGCCCTCTCCGTGGAGCGCCTGGACGAGCTAAAGCTCACCGACCAGTACCGCGAGGCGCTGATCGAGGTGATCGCGGCCAAGGCGGAGGACCGCGCCCCGGCGACCCCGGAGGGCGCGGACGCGGAGCCCGTCGGCCAGGTGGTAGACCTGATGGCCGCGCTGGAGGAGTCCGTGGCCAAGGCGAAGAAGGCCCGCGGCGAGACCTGTGCCGGTGGCGGGCACGCGACGGTGCACGAGATGCCGATGAAGAAGGCTCCGGCAAAGAAGGCGCCCGCGGGCGTCCTAGCCGGACCCGGAGCCGGGCCGGCATGGGGCGTGGTGAGAGGCAGCCACCGCCGGGATTCGAACCCGGGTAACGCATCCGGCGAACCGGTGTACGTCGTCCTTGGCCACTAGACGAAGGCGACTGCCTCGGCAGGGTACAGAGCGGCGCGTGGCCGGGGCACCCGAGTATCTGCGCCCCGCGCCGCTCCTCCCGTTACGGGGCGGGGGTGTAGTGGACGACGGCGGTCTCGCATGGCCCGTCGGCGTAGACCTTCAGTGCGTCGACTTCGGCCTGGTCTGCGGTGAGGCCCCAGCGGAGCTTGGTCGCGGTCCATTCGGAGACGTAGCGGCAGTGGGCGTCCGGGAGCGGCGGCATCCACTCGGCGGGGTCCCGGTCTGCCTTCGCGCGGTTCGACCGTGCGGTGACGGCGACGAGGCTGGTGGCGGCGTCCTGGTCGTTGGCGTAGGCCTCCCGTCGCCTCGCGTCCCAGGTGGAGGCCCCGGAGTCCCAGGCCTCGGCGAGGGGGACCATGTGGTCGATGTCGAGTTGGGGGGGGTCGGCGACCTCCTGGCCGTCGTAATAGCTCAGCCACTCCCCTCCGGACAGCTTGCAGCCCGTGGCGACGGCTGGGGCTTCGGCGGCTTCGTCGAGGAGTACCTCCGCGCGGGTGTTGCAGCCGTCGCCGAGGTCGAGGCCGGCGTTCCAGTGCTTGAACTTGTCGCGGGTGTATCCCGCGCGGGATTCGTCGGCGACGGCGACGAGTTCCAGGGCGTCGGCCAGGGCGAGGACCTCGGCGCGGGCCGGCGCGGCGGGTGTGGCCTGCGCAGTGGCGGGGACGGCGAGCGGGGTGAGGGCGAGGGAGAGCGTGGCGAGGCCGCAAGCCATGTTCTTGATCATGAACGCTGAGATATCGGCCAACACCGGGGGTTGACCAGAGGTTTCGCGGAGGGCTCAGCCGGGCGGGTGAAGGAGTTCACCGGGGAAACGGTCCGCCACGTACCCCTGGCTGCACGGACGTTCCCTCGCGCGGCAGCCTGGGGTTGAGGAGTGGCTCAAGAGGGAGGGAGCAGTGGATGGGGCAGGGGCATGAGCACCGGCCGGGGGACGTCGCGCCGGGCATGGTCGTCCTGTGTGCCACCCGGGAGTTGCCCGGCGGGTTGCAGTGGGCGCACCTGCCCGTGGACCGGCGCCTGTGGTCGGAGGAGGACTTGCGGGAGGGGTTCCGGGTGCGGGTGCGGCGCACGGTCGGCGATGCTGCGGCACCGATCGAGGTTGTCGGCGGCTCCTAGCGCGTCCCGGAACGGTCGCCCGTCCGGGTCAAGCGCCGTGCTCACGCCCTGCGGAGCCCAGGGTGTGCGACCACCGCAGCGGATTTGGCCGTACTTGAACTGCCGGCCATAGCATCGTCGCGTTCAGTCGCGCGGTTGCGAACGCTCGGCCTGGTGCAGCCAGTCGGTATACCAACGGGCGAACGTCATTGGAGTCCCGTCGTCGTCTAGATGTGGGGCCAAGTCAACCTCGTCGGCCCGGTCGTCGGACCACATCGTGCCTCGGTGCGGTCCGCTGATGACGAGCCAGTCGCGCAGGGCGCAGCCACGGGTGGAGATGACGATGGCGCCGACAGTGCGATCAGGGTTGAACATGACGCCGTCCCAGCGCTCGTCCCACGCCTTGATGGCGTCGTCGAACTCCTCCGTCTCTTCGAAGTCCTCTTCCTCGGGCTGTTCGGCCGCCAGTTCCTCCAGGAGCTTGGGATCCGGACCCTGCTCCGGAAACGGCTCAGCAAGCCGGGTCAGGTCTGTCAGCTCAGAGCCATCGCCCTCCCACCGCCAGCGGCCTTGCACTCGCCGCACCGGGAAGACGCCGTAGGCGGGACCTGCGCCACCGGCGCCGACGCGAGCAAGGAAGGATCGAAATTCCGCGGGTAGCCGCACCTTCATCTGTGCCTCAAGCTCAGCGAGCTCGGCATTGCTGAGCGGTTCGTCCAGAACCCACTTGTGCCCCAAGGCCCCGAACACCTCGTTGCCATGGAGAGACGCCCCCAAAGCCTCGACCCGCTGACGGACTCCCGTCCATTCCTGATCAGTCATGCGGAAAAGCTAGGCGCTGCCACCGACACCGCGCCCTGCGGGGGTTACTCCGTGGCCGAGCAGCCAGGTGGGGCCGACTTCAGCAAGACGGCCCTTCGGCGGCCCCGAGCACGGCCTTCACAGAGGCCGCCCACTCGCCGTCCGATAGTCCGCCGCCGTCCACGCCTCGCCCCTGCGTGCGAGTGCGTCGCAGGTGTGCGAAGAAACGTGCAGAACGGTTGTTACCTCCCCACATCGCCCGGTCGGCAGAGTGCGCCGGAGGTGCGCCCAGTAGTGCGCCGGGCGCTCGCAAGGGCTTGCTCTTGATCTTTCAACGGGTGGGTGTAACGGGCAGTTAATGTCAGGGCCACGCCCGCGGCGGATGTGTGATCGATACAGGCGACAGTTACGGAAATATCCGTGATCGGTAACGGACCCCGGTTCGCCTGTCGCCGCACCCCGGCCGGCCGCAGAGTTCAGGTCCTCGGCCCGAACCGGACCGAGATCAACACCGCTCCCACCAGCATGTATCGGCTTGTGGGGCTCTGTTCTTGAGGGGACATCACACATGTCTGCTTCTTCGACCGCCCGCCGCATCGCCGCCACCGCCCTCGCGGCTGGCGCCATCGTCTCTGCCGTCGCCCTGCCGGCCGCCGCCCACGACGGCGACCGCCAGCGTCAGCCGAAGGTGGAGATCAGCCGGGTCCAGGCCGACAGCCCCGGACGAGACAACCGCTCCAACCGGTCGCTGAACAATGAGTGGGTCGAGCTCACCAACAACACCCGCCACGCGATCAACCTCAAGGGCTGGGTCCTGAAGGACGAGGACGGCAACCGCTACAAGTTCGGCGACTACCGCCTCAACGGACGTGCCACCGTCCGCATCCACACCGGCGAGGGCCGCGACTCCCGCACCGACCTCTACCAGGACCGCCGCAACTACGTATGGAACAACAACCACGACACGGCCACCCTCAAGAACGACCACGGCCGCACCGTCGACACCGAGTCCTGGGGCCGTCACCACCACCGCCGCTAACTCGACCGTCGGCACTCCCTACGTCCGCCCGTCCACGGCGGACAGCAGGACCAGCCGACCCGTATGAACCGTGTGCGCCGGGCAGCCTCACCTGCCCGGCGCACGTCTGCGTCTGGAGCGCTGCGGCTTCGATGAGGTCGTGATGGTCAGACTGCGCCTCACGACGTCGGAAACCGGCCTGACCGTTCGGGGAGGCGTGTCTCTCGCAGGCGGCCGGCCGTTGCCCCTGCGTGGAACCCGCTGAGCCGTTGTACGGCGAATACCCCAACCATCCTCGTCTGCCGCTGCTCACCGCGGCCGAGGCCCGCGATGCGGTCGGCTACCTGATGAAGCTGGAGCAGCTCGACCTCACCCCGCATGGCCGGGCCGCGGGCGACCTGGCCCGTGACCAGGCCCTGCGGACTCCCAGCGAGTAACAGCCGTACTGCGCCTCGCGGGCGAGCTCGGGTCAGAGCCGGTCGATACGTCCGAGCGGGGCCCGGGGCTCCCGCCGGGAGGGGATGCGGCCGGTAAGCAGGATGAGGCGGGCGGCGCGGTGGCGCTGGCCGGCGTAGGGGGCGAGGAGTTCCAGCATGTCCGCGTCGGTCAGGCCCCGCCGTCCGGTGAGGGCGTAGCCGACGTGTCCGGGCAGGACGCCTGCCTCTCCGAGGGCATGGTCGGCGACCTCGCTAAGTGCATCCGCACCGACATGGACTGCGCCGACATCTGCACCGCCACCGCCGCGGTCCTCTCCCGCCATACCGGCTACGACGCCCGCATCACGACCGCGATCCTCACCGCCTGTGCCGCCGCCTGCAAGGCCTGCGCAGACGAGTGCTCCCGCCATGCGGACATGCACGAGCACTGCCGCATCTGCGCGGAAGCCTGCCGCTCCTGCCAGCAGGCGTGTGGCGACCTCCTCGGCGCCCTCGGGTGACTCAACCGCCAGGGGCCCTGTCAGCGATCCGGCGCCGGGCCGAGAGAATCTCCTCCCCTACCGGAATACCCCTAGGGGGTATAACGTTCTGCCTCAGCGGCACATGGTACCCCCAGGGGGTATTGAGGATTCGGTGGAGGGCAGAGCGGTGTCAACGTCAACGGTTAATCCCCGGCGCTGGTGGGCGCTGGGCGTGCTGGCTACAGCACAGTTCATGGTGATCATGGACACGTCGATCATCGGCGTGGCACTCCCGCAGATGCAGCGGGACCTGGGCTTCACCCAAGGCGACCTGAGCTGGGTCTTCAACGCCTATGTGATCGCCTTCGGCGGACTCCTCCTGCTCGGCGGCCGCCTCTCGGACCTCCTCGGCGCACGGCGCGTCTTCGCGGCTGGCTGGGTGGTTCTGACGGCCGGATCCGTCGTCGCCGCTGCGGCTGGCAGCGCCGGGGTAGAGATCGTGGGTCGAGCCGTGCAGGGAGCGGGCGGAGCCCTCATCGCACCCGCGTCGATGACGCTGCTGATGATGCTCTTCGGCCACAACCCCAAGGAACTCGGCAAGGCCCTCGCTCTTTACGGCGCGGCCGCACCGGCCGGCGGTACGGCGGGCGTGTTCCTCGGCGGGGTGTTCACGCAGTGGGCGTCCTGGCCGTGGATCTTCATCATCTACATCCCCATCGGCATCGCCACCCTCGCCGCCACCGGCCTGCTTCCGGCCGTGGGCCGTCGCCGGGGCGGGATCGACGTCCTGGGCGCCGCAGCGGTCACTACCGGCCTTGCCCTCGCGGTCTTCGCCATCGTCCGGGCCCCCGAGACCGGCTGGGGCAGCGCGCAGACCCTGCTGCAGCTGACCGGCGCCGCCGTTCTGCTGGCCGTCTTCCTGCTCCTCCAGAAGGCGTCAAAGGCGCCGCTGATGCCGCTGAGCATCTGGCGCACCCCGGGCCTGAGTATCTCCAATCTGGCGATGGCGCTGCTGGGTGCCGCGTGGATCCCGATGTGGTACTTCCTGAACCTCTACCTCCAGCAGGTCCTGGGCTACGGGGCTTTCGCCAGCGGCGCGGCCCTGCTGCCGATGACCGCCCTGCTGATGGTCTTCATGACCACCCTCACCGGGCGTCTGCTGGGCCGCTTCGGGCCCAAGCCGCTCATCGCGGCGGGCCTGCTGGTCCTGGCCGCCGGCCTAGTGTGGCTGTCGGCGGTCGAGCCCACCGGCACCTTCCTGGTGGACGTCCTGCCCGCCTCACTGGTCGCGGCCACGGGCATGTCCCTGGCCTACATCCCGGCCCTGATGTCGGCGATGGCCAGCGCACCGCCGGAGCAGGCGGGCCTGGCCTCCGGCATCGTCAACACCACCTATCAGGTCGGCTCGGCCCTGGGCCTGGCCGCGCTGACCGCCCTCGCCGCTTCCCGGGGCGCCAACCGCCTCGGCGACCTGCCTGCCCTGACCGATGGGTTCAGCAGCGCCTTCCTCGGAGCGGCCGCGATCGCCGCGGTTGGCGCCCTGGCCACCGCCCTGCTGATGAAGGGAAAGAAGTCCTCGGCCCCGGCCGCCCAGGAGCCCGCCGCTGACACCGAGCCGGTCAGCAGCTGACCCCCGTTTTCGAGGAAGGGCCGCCGGGCGGATGTCCGGCGGCCCTTCCTCATGCGCGGTCTCAGACCGACACCAGCAAAACTCGCGCCCTGCTCGCGCCGGCGGCGCCGGATCCCGTTCCGGGTCATTTCACAGGACTTGAACACCGACAACCCGGCCGCCGTCAGCAGGACCACGACCGCAGCTCCGGCATCGGCCACCAGCTGGATCCGCAGCCCTTCAAGGTCACCACCGGCCAGCGCACTCCCGGCTCTCCCCGTCGGCAAGGTGCCCGACGGGGAGTACACCCGCCACCAGCCGCCTCGGCACTGTGCACCTCAGCGTGGTAGTGCGTCACCGACTCCGGTGAAGGGCTGTTGGGGTGGGTCTGGTGGCGGTGGCAACAGGCCGGGCGTCGGCCGACAGCTGGATGACGGCGCCCTTGGGCGGTACTGGTCGCCGGCCACCAGCTGAAGGATCTCAGGGTTGAGCGCGGCGATGTCTTGCCAGCGTTTGCCGTCGCCGAGGTAATCCTCCGCGAGGTCCCACGACGGCTCGGTGGTGGAGGCGACTGACTTTGTGCACGAGACATTCTCGTGCACAAGGCCAGGAGGCGACCGTGTGCTGGGGCCAGTCGGCTTCGTCGGCGCGCGCGGAGGTCTTGGCACCTCGCGTGGCGCTGGTGCCGCCCTCCCCCACGGTGTGCAGAGTGGTGGCAGCTACGTCCGCTCCTGTGGTGGTCGCGGACGCGGGGGTGGTGGCGAGCAGCACCATGCTGCTGATGAGGAAGCCGGCGAGCTGCTGCAGGCTGCCGATGCCCTTGATCTTGGGTGCGGAGCATCTCGTTCAGGATCCGGTCAACGGCATTACAGGAACTGGGTCACTTGCGCTTGCGGGCCCCCGGTGCCCGCAAGCTCCTATGCCAGATGCTTTGGCTGAGGCCGATGGGACTAATGGGGCGGTCACGCAACTGGAGTCGCTGATCCTCGCTGCGATCGGGCAGTTTTGCTGCCGACGTGTCCGGGCTGAATCGTGCGAGGGTCGACTGCTTCTCCTGGCGCACCTGCCCGATACAGGCCGTCGGGCTCGGCGTCTCGGTCGTGCGGCAGCAGGTAAAAGACTCGGCGTTTCTGGAGTCCGCTGTCGGGATCGGCCTCGGCTGTGTCGCTGAGTTCTGCGAAGCCGATCATGCGTCCGTCACGATGGTAGCGGGGCTTGCCCCGGCGGCGTGGAGTCTTGTCCAGCGCCTGGCGTACGTAGTCGAGCTCCTCGGGGTCTTCCAGCCACACCACGTTGTCCTCGTGGGTGAGATCGCTTGCCGTCAGTAGCGAACTCATGGCTTGGGTCCCTCCTCGGTCACGTCGGCCACCAGTGGGCCCGGGTTCCTCCACGCCGTGCTCGGCGCCGATGGTGCTATACGGCCAGCCGTTGCGGGGCTCGGTGCTTGCGTGGCTCGGCTCATCTTCCTTGTCCATGGTATGTGTGTCGGTCGCCTTGTGGGAGGACGCGTCCTGGCGTCATACGTGGCTTACCCGTCTGCCTCGCGTCGGATTGACTCGTCCTCGGCCATGAGGGCGAGGCCGGGATAGAACTTCTGTCCGTTCGAGCGCAGCATGTCGCTGGGTGAGGCGACGCCGACCTCGGCCCTGATGCGGGTGGCGAAGGCGCGGGTCGTGGCCGGGCGTAGGCCTTCTCCGTCTTGGCACCAGGTGCTGTAGGCGCGGTAGAGGGCGCCTTGTTCGACTTTGAGGTCGCGTGGTTCGTCGAGGTCGGTGGCGGCGACGCAGCATTCGGAGAGGAATCGCCCGATGTGGTCTTCGGTGGTGGCGTAGGCCTGGGTGGCTGTTCGCACCACGCTGGGGCCGGTGAGTGGCGGCTTGGCGGCGAGGTAGGCCTTGGCTCCTTGGATCATCCAGTGCAGGATTCCGGGACCTTCTTCGCGGACGAGGACATCTGCGAGGTTGTCGATTTTTCGATGGTCGGGCACGACGCGCTCGAATGGGATGAGACGGATGCGGCGCCAGAAGGCGTGGCCACCGGTTCCGACCTCTGGCCGGTGGTTGCCAAGGAGCCAGAGTTTGTGGGTGGGCTCGAAGCTGAAGAAGTCCTGGCGCATGCGCCGGGCTTTTAGGCGGTCACCGCCGGTGAGGAGCTTGACGCGGGCTTCGTCGAACTTGTCGTGGGGTTTGAGTTCGCTGCAGACGAAGAGCCGGCGTCCGTGGAGCTCGGTCAGTTCTGTGGAGTGCTCGTTGAACTTGCCGCGTTCCATGAGGAAGCCGGGAGGTGCGACGTCGGCGTAGTCGCCGAGAATCTTGATGACGACGTCAAGAAGAGCGGACTTGCCGTTGGCGCCGACGCCATAGAGGAAGGGAAGGACCTGCCCGCCGACGTCTCCGGTGATCGAGTAGCCCAGCAGGAGATGCAGAAAGTTGATCATCTCCTTGCCTTTGTCGTCGTCGCCGAATGTCTGGATGAGGAAGGCCTTGAATCGCGGGGTGGGCATCGGCTCGGGTGCCAGGTAGGTTGCACGCGAGTGGAGGTCACGGGTGGGGTCTGGCTTGCGCAGCTCGCCTGTGTGTAGATCGACCACACCGGCGGGGGTGCACAGGGCGTACTTGTCGCCGTCGAGAGTGTCGGGATCGAGGGCGAGTTCGGGTGAGGCCTTTGCCTGGGTGAGCATTGCCTTCACGCCGGAGGTGGACATGGCGCGTTTGCGGTGCTGGGCGAGCTCTCGGTCAGTGAAGACGCCGCGAGGGTCGTGGGAGGGGAGCTCTTCGGCCATGTCTCCCGCGGCCCAGATTGCGGCCTTCTCGCCGCCTGTGCGCTTCCATCGGTAGTCGTCCCACACGTACCAGCCCAGTCCTTCCACGTGACGGAACCGGTCGTGGTGGAGGTGAGCGAACAGCTTTGCGTTTCCCCTGTCGCTAAGGCTGTTGAGGAGTCCGGACTGAACGAAGTCCGCAGGATCCGGCGTCGGGTCTGAGCTCTGCTGCGGCGGAAGGCGCCGTGAGATCTCGGGGGGTTGGGCGGCGAACGCGGCGAGCTGTTCAGCCGCCGCCTGGGCGTTGAACCCGGTGCTTCCGGCGGTGCTCATGTGCGTTCCTTGGGGTGGATGGGGCGGGCGCTGCCAGCACGCAGGCCGGTTTCGATGATGAGAGCATTTCTGCGGGCTTGGTGCGGCCTAGCGTGTGCGGCGGCCTGGAGGAGGAGGCTGCGGCATTCAGCCTCGGCCAGGTGGCCGGCCTGAGCGAGTCCCCCGGCGGTGAAGGCTGCGCGATTGAGCTTTTCGGTGAAGGCCATGCCAGAAGGGCTTGCTTCGCAGGCACGGACTTCCGCTATGAGTGAGGCGAGAACGCGTTGGCCGTCTCTAGCGGGGCGGGGGGTCCGCAGGCTGGGCCGAGGGGAGGCGGCTGCGGGGGCTGGGGCGCGTGAGGTGTCGAGGCTGTGGCCGGTGCGTGTGAGCTCGGCGATGAGCCAAAGAGGAAGTGGCGCGGGTCGGCGGGCTCCGGGCAGGGCCGTGTAGGTGCCTGCTGCCGTTCGCGTGCCAGGGGCGACGATGTAGCCGTTGGTCGCCCGGACGTCGACCTGCCAGGCGAGGGCCGCCTTGTTGCTGGATCCGCTGGAGGACCTGAAGCGTGGTCCGTTTCGGGGCGCGCGGTACCAGATGTGCATGCCTCCTGAGGGAGTGCGTACTCGGAGGGTTGTGGTGTCCTCGCAGGGGTTGGGCCGGCTGCGGATGGCCGCCAGAAGGGCAAGGGTGTCAAATCCGCTGTGCAACCTGGTGAGGTCGACCTCGGTGTGAATGGGGATGCCAGGCAGCAGCCGGTCACGGCTGGGAAGGGTTGTGGTGTGGGTGTCTGCGTCTAGAACAACCAGCCTTGCGGGCCCGCAGGACACGCCTACACCGAATTCAGGCTGCGATTGCCACCAGTGCCTGATGGTGTCCCGATCAATGGTGGCCGCGTGGAAACCGTGACACCAGCCGCGCTGTGAATGGCAGCGGCACTCGTACGGTGGGTGGTCAACCCGGGTGCAGTCGGGGCAGTTGGCAGCGGGAGTCTTAGCTCCTGGAACCAGTGGATGGACCGGGTAGCCGTGCTTCGCCAGCCACAGGGCGATGTCCAGTTGGGTCCGTCCGGTCGTCGCCTGTGACGGCTGATCCTCGGGGTGGACGGGCACTGGTTCTTCCTTGACGGTGTGTCGGGGTCGTTCAGGAGGGCTACCGGCCTCCACTGCGGGTGGCTGCTTGACTCCGTAGGGACTGAAGGGACTCAAGATTCACTATGCCGGAGGTTAGCGCAGCGACGTGCGCGACTCACCGAAGACATCGGCGTTCTTGCAAAGTTGAGTCCCTTCGGTCCCTCGGTTCGGGCTGTTTGTGCCATTTTGCCCGAATCTTGAGAAGTGGCGGTCTTCATCGTTGGGCGAGCCACGGGGAACTCCGCTGCCTAGCAGGAGCTTCAGTCCCTCACGACTATGCCCCTCCTCCCCCGGTCCCCCGCCCCCCTGAACCCTAGGGGCTGGCCCTGTACGCACACTTTCCGTCCCTGTCCCTTGAGTCACTACACAAACCCGCTGGTCGGGGGCACAGGCCGGTGATCGGAGGGACTGAAGGGACTCAGATCTGTAGTTATGAGCCAGACATCACTACAGTCATGCTTCACGCCCGCGCATACACACACGCATGCGAATGATGGAAGTAGCAAAGTTCAGTCCCTTCAGTCCCTCTCTGGATAGAGAAGGGGCTCTGACCTGCATCTTTTCTGAGGGACTCAACGAGCAGGGACTGAACTAGCCTCTAGTTGCAGTCCTCCCGTCACGCAGCAAAGCATCAGGTGTGCGTTGGAACCGTCGCTTCGTCGTTGGTCCCTGTGAACCAAACTCCGTACGCTGCGTAGACCCTGTATCGACGTTGCGTCCCTGCCTACCGCTCCTGCTCTCTTAAGCACCGAGGCGTTCCTGGCGGTAAGCCAGCCCTGTCAATGCGCTGAAGAGGATGCCTAAGACAGACCTCTCGCGGCGCCAGCCACCACGGCTCAGGAGTCAGGCAGTACCCACATGTCTAGGTCATGTATGGAGACTTGAGTCACTTCAGTCACTGCCTCGCTAGTCAGACTGCTCTGACCACTGGCTTCATTGAGGGACTGGCGACCTTCCTGAGGGCTGAGGTTCAGTCACTGCCCGCGGAGACGCAGCCAGGTCTCCTGGGGAAACCGAAAAGCCTCAAGTCACGGAGTCATGCGTCGCGGCGAGGGGTGGGACGAGGTTCGAGCAACAGGTCCACGATTGTTCCCTGAACGTTCGTCTGGGGTCTAGCCTTCCGGTATGTGCTGGATGATCTTGCGGGCGGTCATCCGGTACTCATCGGTACAGGCCGCTGGGTGTAATTGAGGCATTCAGCCGTGCCACATACGATGCTTGGCATCACTTCTCGGCGACCAACGGGTCGACCATGGACCTGAGCTTCCCTTCGTAGAGAGCCTGGAGAGAGCTGGCGGCGATCCTTCCCTCACGGTCCAGCACAACCGTCGAGGAAATGCCGTGTGGAACCAACGTCCCCTTTGGGAAGCCTTTGAGGATCAGCTTGCCGTGTGGGTCGTAGAGGCTCGGATACGAGACTCCGAAGTCATCCTCAAAGCCGGGCCGGCTGCTTGTTGAAGTCACGGGTGTGTCGACGAACTCCACACCCTTCCCCTTGAGCTCCTTCGCGACCTTGGCAAAGTGTGGCGCCTCGGCCCTGCACGGCGGACACCAGGAGCCCCAGACGTTCAGTACGACGACCTTGCCCTCGAGGTCGGCAACGTCAAGCTTCTCGCCATCCACCGTCTCGCCCGCCAGCGTCCCAGCCTCCGCGCGCTTCCCCTTGGCAACGGTAGAAATGCCACCCTCGAGGGTCACGAAATTCGTGTCAGGCCCATCGGACTTGGCAGCTCCCCCGGAACCGCAGGCCGACACAACGAGAACAGTCGAGAGCGTTCCGGCGGCAATCAGGGATGACGAACGGCACGACTAAGGCTCATCAGGAGAGTCTTTGCATGGATGATCAGGCACCTTGTGGCGGGCTCCGTTGAGGCTCAGAGGTGCAGGCATTGGTGCCGGGCGCGCTCGGCGGGAACCCATTCTGAGCGTTTCAGTATGGCCAGCGATCTGATGTCCGGGGGTGGGGGTGAGGGCGAGGCGTGGACCGCAACGCACAAGACTCCCGTGCTGTTGGAGGAGATGTTCGAACCCCTAACCCATCGGCACAGGAGCCCTGTTAGTTACCCATACTGCGGAAGAGGTCGTCTGCCGACGGGCAGCAAGGGCTGGATGACCTCCGGGTGCAAGTAGTTGACGTACAGGAAATGCCGGCGAGAACGATCTTGCTGGGGGGTTCGCCTACCTCGTAGGAGCTTCGAGCTGCCGGGGAACGTCGCCGAGGGGCTTGCGATCGAGGTGATGGAGCGGCCCGGGTCGGGGAGCAGGTCGCGGGCGGCGCGGATGACTTCCTCGGTGGCAACGGTGGGGCGCCCCCCGACCCGGCCGCGGGCGCGCGCAGCGGCCATGCCCTCGTTGGTGCCGATGACGATGAGTTCGCAGATGAACTCCGCCAGGGCGGCGAAGACGTGGAAGACAAGCCGGCCGCCGGGGGGTGTCCAGGTTGTCGTGCAGTGAGGTGAAGCCGATCGTGCGGTCGCGCAGCTCGGCGACCATGTTGATGAGGTCCTGGACGCTGCGGCCGTAGCGGTCGAGCGAGGGGACGACGAGGGTGTCGCCGGGGTCGAGGAAGGCGTGGCCCGCTTCAGCTCGGGGCGGAGCGCGTTCTTGCCGGACTTCTTGTCCGCGAAGAATTTCCGGCATCCGGCATCCGGCATCCGGCGGCGGTGAGCGCGTCGAGCTGTCGTTCGAGATTCTGCCTGCTGGTGGAGACCCGAACGTATCCGATCTTGATTACGGTCCGGACGAGCGGCTCGGCGACGAGGAGGTCCGGCCCGACGGCCCGTTCGAGGGCGGTCATGGCCCCAGATCACGTAAGAAGACGGTGGTCCGGGGTTGTTGAATGACCCGGGTTTTTTGAAGGGCTTTTTGAAGGCTGTGTGGGGTCCGGGCGGCCCTGCGGGACGATCTCCAGAAGACGAAGGTTTTTTTGACGTACGCCCTCCCGTGCGACAGCTCCGACGTGCGGGCTGTGTCGGTGGTGAGGGCTAAGGTGCGCTGTCGTGGACGCTGCTGATCTTGACTACCGGGCCCGAACGCTGACGGGCTGTATTCCTCCGCCACTGGTGGCGCGGCTTCTCGAACTCGGTCATGAGCGCGAAGTGGAGTTGCAGGCCAGCCGCGGAGAGTGGTTCTGCGCGCTGGAGTGGGCACGGCTACTCGGACATCGAGGCCGGCGCGAGCAGGCGTTGGAGGTGATCGCTCCGTACGTCGCCACGAACTGGTGGCCGGCGGCCCAAGCGCGGGCGGAGCTGCTGGAGGGCTGGGGCCGGGCGGAGGAGGCGATCGCGCTGTCCCGCTCGTACGCGGAGGCCGGTGACCGGCTGGCGCTTGTTTTTTTCGCGCGCCTGCTGGCCCGCCACGGCCGCGGCGGCGAGGCGTTCATGCTGCTGCGTGCCGGGATCCAGGACTGGTTCCTCGCCGAGTGCCTGGTCGACGTCGCCGAAGCGGCGGGCATGGACGAGGAAGCGGCGGCCCTGTTGGAGGCCCGGGTGGAAGCGGCGGTCCCCGCTTGCGACGACCCTGACTGCAACAACCTCCGAATGGAACCGTCCAACGCGATTGACCTGCTCGCCGCGATCAGGGAGCGCCAGGGCCGGATCGAGGAGGCGATCGTCCTGCTGCACACCCGCGAGGTCACCTCCGTCAACGGCCGTGACCAGCTGGCCGACCTGCTGGCCAGGCACGACCGGATCACGGAACTGCGTGCGTACGCGGCGTCCGAGCACCACGGGCACGCTGCGCAGCGCCTTGCCGAAGTGCTGGAGGAGCGCGGCGACGTGGAAGGCGCGATCGCCGTCTACCGCACGTTCGGTGCCACGCCGTCCGGCATGTGGCAGGTGATTGTCCCGCTGTCCGAGCTCCTGGTCCGGCACGGTCGGGGCGACGAGGCGATCGAGGTGCTGCGCGCGCTCACCGAATACGACGCGGAGGACTGGCTCGTCCACACCCTTTGCACCCTGTATGCCGACCACGGCCGGTCCCGAGCGGGCCTGGCACACCTCGATGCCATCAAGGCGCGAAGAGACGGCAAGGAGTACTGGGATCTCTTCCAAATGCGGCTTGCACTCATGGCCGACTGCGGCCTGCTCGACGAAGCGATCGAGCAGGCGCGGGCGCACCCCGAGGGCGACACCTGGTACGCGGCCTGGGCCTTGTCCGACATGCTTGACAAAGCGGGCCGCACCGAAGAAGCCGACGCAGTCCTAGCACAGCACCCGGCAGTCAACAGCTCTCTTCGTGCCGAGCGCCTAATCAACCTCGGCCGCATTCAAGACGCTGTACGACTCCTCCAGCAGCCGATAAGCAAACCAACCACACCCGCCTGGGACGGCGCCCACTCCACCGAACCACCTTTCTGACAGCTCGGGGTGGTATGCGCCACGTCTCGACCATACGTCGCGGGCCGGTTCAGTCGTTGCCCTCGTCGTCTTCGACGGCGTCCGGGTCACGCAAGCAGGCGCAGGCCCTGGCCGGGGGCCACTGGCTTGAATCCCGCCGGTCAGTTGGTGGTGGCCAGTTTGGCTGCGAAGCCGAGGAACAGGGCGCCAGCTCCTGCGGTGAGTCCGGCGGACAGCCGCTTGCGTCGGCGGAACTGGGTTGAGAGGTAGGTCCCGCCGAAGATCAGAGCCGTGATGTAGCAGAGGCTGATCGACTGGTAGACGACTGCGAGCAGCGCGAACGATAGCGCGGGATGCGGGTAGGCAGGGTCCACGAATTGAGCGAAGAAGGAGATGAAGAACAAGATCGCTTTCGGGTTCAGCAGAGTGACCAGGAACGATCTGCGGAACGGCCGCTCAGTAGCCGTATCGGCGGACTCCGGCCGCACGGCCGGTGAGGCCGGGGCCTGGCGGGTCCGCCACAGTGTCCACGCCCCGCGGAGCATCGAGAGGGCGATCCAACCCAGATAGCCGGCCCCCGCGAATTTGACCACAGCGAAGGCCAAGGGATTGGCCTGCAGTAGCGATCCAACACCCACGGCGGTCAGGAGCATCAGGGCCATCTCCCCCAGGAAGACGCCTGTCGCGGCCCTGTACGCCGTCCTGGCCCCGCGCCGGACTGCCACCGACAGTGTATACAGGGAACTCGGGCCTGGCAGAAGGATGATCAGCAGAGTCCCCAGCGTGTAGGCAGGCAGATTTGCCACTCCCAGCATCGCCATCACTCCACTCTCCGACTGTCTGATCGGCCGCCGGGCACCGCCAATCAACACACGCTAGCCGCCCCACCCTAGTCGCAGCGTTTAGGCAGGTGTAGTTGAGCCTTCTCTCCCCCATGACACGTGCAGCTTCCACACCACCGCAGGACACCGTGAGGATCTCAAACACGTACTGAGCTGTCCTTACAGCTTCAGACACGTCGCCCGCGCTTGGTCTTCGCGTGCATACGCTCGCGAAGCTCGGCCTGGTAGAAGGCAGCTTTGTCACCGCCCAGCTCGAAGTACTCACAGATGTTGGCTGCCGTTTCGGCGTCTTCCGCAGTACCCGTGAGCCCGATCTGGATAAGCACCCAGAACCCCTCCTGGGCTCGGCGCCTGCATCTGTCGCTCAGACGCTCGTCTTTTCCATCCAGCCCGTAGCCGCCGGAGCCCGCGGCGACGAACGACAGTGTCTGCAGCAGCACGTCTCGGGCCAGTGTCGAGAGATCGCCCGCAAGCGCGGCCATGATCACGCCAACTGCGGGCGGCGTGCACTCGAAGATGATCGTTCCTTCCTCGATGTGACCGTCGAGCGTGTATCCGATCATGTCCCGGGGCGTCTCAGCAGTGATGATCCCCTCGATCAGAAGAGGCACATGCTCCGCAGAATCGCCGCAGCCGCACTCCAGCGAAGCCCAATCGACCCGCCGCAGTTCTGCGCGCACCAGCTCGCTGACCACCACTACAGACCCCCAAGAGCCATGCCAACCCCGCCTTCCGGCGCTAGCGATCAAGCATGATCCAGCCGTCGGCCCCACCGCCATCAGGTACTTCAAGAAATGTCCGCCACAGCCATCCTCACGAAGCCGAACCAGCGAAGCGGGGCCGTACTCCTAGCTGTCCGCCTCGTTCTTCGCCAACCGGCAGCGGGCCGGGTCACTTCGATAATCCGCAGCCTGCACCCTCAACTGACGCGTCCGTGCACCGGTCTTGGCCTTGGAATCAGGGGGTAGCGCGCGCTGTCGACCCGACCGGGTACGCCAGATCGTCCAGCTGCTGCAGATCGGCAGCCCCGAGCAGAGCGAGCAGCCTCTGTCAGGAGTTACCCAGTCCGAGAAGACCTGCAGGAACTGGCGCTCAAAGAGACTTCCGGGCACACCTCTCGATCAGTTGAGTCGGCGCGCCCTCAGCAGGCAGGACCTTTCACAGCGCGGCGACAGTACGTCCCCGGTCCAGCACACCCGGCTCGGTGCCAACTGGCGGAGCTCCGCCAGAACCTGCGGGCAAGGCAGCTGGGTCCGGATTCTTTTACGCCGCTCGAGTTCGTCCGTGGTGATGGGAGCGGGCATGAGCCCGCGTCAGGGCAACTTCGGCCTTGGCCGCTCAGAAGGCACGCTCGATACCTCCGCCTCACAGGGCCACCCGGCGGGAGTCTGCCCGGCGGCTGCGGCGGCGGTGTGTACCACGGCAGCCTTAACCACCAGGGCCAGACCAGGGGCTCGGTCGGCAGGCCCTCGACGACGGCCAGGCGATCAGCGCGGGGTTCACGGTCGGCAGCGAGCTCTGCTTAGGCGTAACGCAATGCAGCCAGAGCAAGGTTGGTAGCGGACTAGGGCCTGTTGCGAAAGTGCTGGTCACAGGCATTTGAAACGCAGATGCTGGCCAACATCGACGTGTGGCAGGGTGCTCACATGTCCAACGGCGCCTCCTATCCCGTCTTCCGCACGTCCGACCCGGCAGCGGCCCTCGCCACGGGGCGCCGGCTCCTCGCGCTGGGCGATCGGGACTATGCCCAGGTATCGGTGGACGTGGAGCTCTGCACGGTCGCGGAGGTGTTGGAACTGCGGCAGGTGCTGCCGGACGCCTGGTTCCGCACGGAGAACGAAGAGTTCTGGGCGAGGGAGTTTGATGCGCGGGCGGGCTTGCGGTGCGACTGGCACGCGGCCGAGCTTTCTGAGGATGCGGATGGTCTTGTTCCCCTGCTCCCGCTCTGGGCGTCGATGCTGGACCAGCCGGTCGGCAGTGTCGAGGACGCCTTCACCGCGTTGGTTGGTGCGAGATACGGCTCGATCCGCTGGGACCAGGTGATCTGGCCGGCGGTGCCGGAGCGTGGGTACGACGGGCGGGTCAATCACGACGGGGTCACCGTCGTCTTCAACTGCGACGACGCAGGAACCGCCCGGCAAATCGGGACCCACACTGTATGCGTCGACGTCCACAAGACCGAGGTCTCACAGAGCTACGCCGCCTGTCTGGCCGAGCAGATCGGCCAGGCGGTCATTGGCGCGCCGTACGATTAGGGCCCGCGTGAAAGTGCTGGTCACAGCCATTCGTTGATGGCTGCGACCAGCACGGTCGCTTCGAAGCGGACAGCGAGTTTGTCGTAACGAGTGGCAACAGCCCGGTGGCGCTTGAGCCGGTTGATCCCGCACTCCACAGCGTGCCGCTGCTTGTAGTCGTCCTTGTCGAACTTTGGCGGCCGACCTCCGCGCGATCCGCGACCCAGGCGGTTGCGGACCCGGTCCGCCGGGACCGGGATGGTGGCCCTAATCCCGCGTCTACGCAGGTAGGAACGGTTACTGCGGGAGTCGTACGCCCTGTCTGCCCGCACCCGATCCGGCCGCTTGCGTGGCCTGCCGAGCCCGAGCCGGGGCACCCGGATCGCTTCCAGGACTGGCTCGAACTGCGGAGAGTCACCCCGCTGCCCTGCCGTGATCACTACCGACAAAGGCTTCTGCCCCTGCTCGACGGCAAGGTGGATCTTGCTGGTCAGGCCGCCCCGGGAACGTCCAAGGCCGTGGTCGGCCGGCTCGGCACAGACTCCGCCGGGCGGTTCCTTCTGGAGATCCCCTTTTTCACCGCTCCGGCGGCGTGCTGATGGGCCCGGCAGACGGTCGAGTCGACGTTCACCTCCCAGGTGATCAGACCCTTCGCATCCGCCTCGGCCTGAAGCTGGGTGAGGATCCTGGCCCAGGTCCCGTCCCGCTGCCAACGCCGGAACAGGTCATAGACCCGGCCCCACGGCCCATACCGTTCCGGCACATCCCGCCACGGGGCGCCCGTCCGGGTCCGCCACCGAATGCCGTCCATCAACTGCCGCCGTGTCCATACCTGCGGCCTGCCCGGCTTGATGCCCTGTGGCAGCAGCGGCTCAAGCCGGGCCCACTGGTCGTTCGTCAGATCCCCACGTCCCACAACGAGTGATCATCAACGAACAAGATCCACTTTCGCAACAGGCCCTAGCCGGGTCGGGTATGGCTGGAGCGCGCCACCTCGAAGAAGGCTGCCACTGTCATGTGACCGATGTCGTCGAAGGATCGGCCGCCGAAGTGCGCGGGTGATGCGGACGGCGGGTGGACTCATCGCCTGGACGATGGCGCGGGAGGCGAGGGTGGCCGATCGGCCACGGTCGGCCGCTCGGCGTAACTGGGCACGGAGTACCGCATCGGTCAAATCATCGGTCACCTGGCCGACCCTGGAGGTAGTGCGGCAAGCAGCTGGGCCGGGCCGGGGCGCACAGCCAGGCATCGGCCACGCCGCCGGTGACGGAGCGACATCGTCGGCCAGCAGATCGGCCACCAGTCAATCGGCCAGGGCGGAATGGACAGCGGCGTCTGCGCACGGTGCTGCCCATGCCGCATCTAAGGGCGAAGGGTTCCGCTACTGACGTTGGATGTGTGATGTCGGTCAGCTGTATGTGGCCCCGTCCTGGTCCCAGCTGCGACTCGGTCCATGGCTACGCCGGCGACGTCGAGCCCAACGCCTCTGACGGGTCAGCATCCTCGCTCGTAGATCGCCCGCAATCACGGCTCCCTGACATGGGGCATCCGCGCGAGCGTGTACCGGAACGCTTCCCTGGACGGCTGGAACGGGTACCACGCGTGCGGCGGCAGCGGGTCGTCCCGCTCCACGCCTGCGGGCAGCCCGCCGACCACTGGCAGCCGGGTTCGGTGCGGTGGGAAGGCTAGCTCGGCCCAGAGCGCAGCATCCATCGGTACCGGCACCGACCCGGCACGCGGCTGCCACATGTCTCCGGTCTGCGGACGGACCGGCACCAGCACCAGGTCAGCAGTCGGCTCGCCGAACCCCGGTCCGGCCAGGTCCAGCCGCTTCGCACCTTCCCCAGCGGGCAACAGCGCGCCAAGCGCCCGGCCGAGGAGCTTAGCGACTGGCCCGAGCGCGACCTCGACCGGGGCGCCCCCTGCGGCCACTACCACCTGGGCGAGAGCCACGCCCGCCGGGATGTCCCGGTACTCGCTCAGCCGGTGCCACAGCGCACCGGTGGCCAGCAGCTCCGCCCAGTCCATGACCGGTCGCTCCGGCGGTCCGGGCAACCGCACTACTGCCTGAGGGACGAGCCGGACGACCTGCCAGCACCCGCAGTCGTCCACCCTCGTTCCGACCGGCAGATCGCAGCCCAGGCAGGCAAGGTTCGGCCCGTCCCTCCCGTCGATCCCCATGCAGTAGCCCCCGGCCCGCTCGGGGATCAGCCGTGTGCCGCGCATGTCGCCGGGCGCGAGTAGGACGGTGTCCGACGGTCCGTTGGACAGCGCGCCGAACGGCGCGAAGCGTCCCCGCTCTGCCGCCTCGCGTGCCCCGACCTCGTCCCACTGCTGCCACGGCGGCCCGTACGGCGCGAGGTCGACGGCGTAGGACCCGGCCTCCAGCAGCGGCGGGTGCAGCGTCTCCCAGTGGGTGTCGGCCAGGTGGATCGGCAATGCCACCTCCGACACCGCCGCCGTTAGGATCTCACCGCAGCCCGCGCACCCGAACACCGCCAAGCTGTCCCCTCCCACCGTTGAAGCCCCTGCATCTCACCAAGCAGGCGGACCGGGGAGCAAGGGGTTTTTGGAGCACGCTGAACGCCCTCACTGATAGGCACAGGGGGCCTCGACGTCCCGGACGCATCCTCAGGAAGCTGGCCGCTGAGCGTGATTCGGACCCGTCAGCCAGCCGTCCATGATCAGGCCGGTGCCGGTAAGACAGCCGTCGAGTAGGTCCCGGCGGTACTGGATCTGTTTGAGCTGGCGCTTCAAGGCCCGCGTGATCTGGCTCAGGTCAGCGGCGGCGAGGTTGCCGATGTCGCGCTTGACCAGCGACCAGATGCCTTCCTGCGGGTTCAGGGCCGGGGCGTAGGTAGGCAGCTGGAGCACGGTGAGCCAGCCGGTGTTCGCCTTGGTGAACTCCCGCAGGGGCTCCGTGAGGTGAGACGAACGTTGTCCCAGACCAGCACAATCGGACCGCCGAGCTGGATGCGGGCACGGACGGTCAGGTCGCGGAAGTCCCGCCAGCCAGCCGAAGCCCTTCGGTTCATCCTTGCGACCCCGGTACTCACGGATCCGGTAGATCAGTCGGGAGTGCTCGCCGGGTCTATCGCAGGCCATGCCCGCCATCGACACCGTCTGGAGCCCCGACCGCGAACCCGGACACGGGCTTATGGCCGACCCGCCCCAGGTCGTGGCACGCGGCGGCGTCATCGACTGGCCTGCTTCGTCCTCGAAGACGATCCAGCCGTTGCAGGCCGCCGCGGTGCTCTTACCCGCGGCCAGACCTCCTTCTTGCACAGCTCCACCGCCGCGTCGTCGCGCTCGATTGCCTGACGCGCAGGCTGCTGCCACGACCAGCCGTGCCGCCTTAGCAGCCGCCACGTGCACTCAACCATGTACGACACGTGGAACAAACGGCCGATCAGCGTCTTCACCCGCGCCAGCGTCCAGCGCTGGTTCGCCCAGCCATGGACCAGCGGCCCGCGCTCCAACTCCAGGGCCGGCCCCAGCCTCGGTCGCCCCGGCGATCCCTTCGAGAGGACCCCGACCTCACCGCGCTCTCGCCACTGGCGTCGCTACCGCTCCACCGACTGCTCGCTGACCCGCAGGGCAGCGGCGATCTCCCGGTTCTTCTCACTGCCCTCGAAGCGTCCCACGGCGTGCAACCGGATCCACTCCCCCGCGGCCCTCCCTGCATCGGTCAACCCACCGCCCTGCGCGTATCTCACGCCTGATGGCTACCGAAGCTGCGGTGCCGCAGTCAGGCGAAAAGCCCCGACATCACCCAATCAAGTTCAGTTGCTGTGGAGGCGGGGTGCGGTGCGGCGGGCACGACGTCTCCTTCGGATCTCGTGCCGTGAACGTTCCTCAGAGCGGCTTGCCCATTGGCCGGGCGAGCTTGTCGTGGCCGATTAGGCAAGCCTGCTGGGGTGATGGGGAAGCCGGCGGTGGCCGGTCGATACAACCTGCGCACGCTCGCCCCGGTGGGCAAGCCGGGCTGTTGGGGCTGCGGGCGATGGCCTGCAGAGCGCTGGGGGTCTAGGCAAGCTGTGGCCGATTGGCGAGGGATCGGTCGTGGCCGATGGCCGACGAAGGCGCGACCGGTCATCGGCCATGAGCTGGCCGGGTCGGACACGGGTGGCTGTGGGCCTTCACGTTCACTGCGCCAGCCGACCGCTCATGACCGGACTAGGACGGTGGCTGATGACCAGGTTCGATCATGGGCTCTGACAATGGAGGGCCGGTCAGTCTTGGACTGACCGGAGGGTGAGTGGCCCTGCTTCTTGCGCTACTCCCCCAGCCTCGCGGGGCTGGTGATAACGCCGTTATCACCAGCGAGCAGAACCGATCGCCGGGAATGGAGCACGAGCTCGGTGATAACGCCGTTATCACCGAGCAGCTGAGGGGGCCGTTCGGTCCGCGTCCTGGGTGCTCTGTTCGGGGGACGCGTCATCGGCCATCGGTCATCGGCCATCGGTCACGACGGTCACAGCTACGCCGGTGCCACGCCCCGGGACATGACTGTGGCCGATGACTGATGCTGGTCATCGGCCACCGCGAAAGGGAGTGGCCAGACAAGGACAAGGTGCGCGCTGTACTGTGCCGGCGCCACTCCCCCGGTTTCAGGATGCTGGTGATAACGGCGTTATCACCAGCATCCTGAAACCGGGGAAACAGGGAGCAGAGCCGCGCATGGTGATAACGGCGTTATCACCAACACAGTGAAGGCCTCTCGGCTACGAGCGAGTATCAGTCTCACGCCGTCCGCCCTACCTGCTTCATGGCCGATGCGGCGCGGACGTAACGGTGGCCGATAGCCAGAGTCGGCCATCGGCCACCGCCGGAAGGGGCTGATCAGCTACGGACGGACCGGAGGTGCGTTCGTCCCTGCTGCCGACGTTGCTCCCCCAAGTACTCGTTTGCTTTGTCGAGTCGGCGCTGCCCCGTGCGAGGAGACAGACCGAGACGACGAGCCACCTCTGCGCCAGAGAGCCTCTCCCCCGACTCCTCGGCTTCGGTCAGCCACTCGGCGACGGTCACAAGCTGACGTTGCACGGGATCCAGATCCGGCTCGTCCGCCCGCTGCTCGGGCAAACGGGCGGTAGCCGCTCCGGCGTCCGCCACTGTGGACCCCCAGCCCGGCGATCCGGGCTCCGCCTCCGCCAGTCGCGTAGAGGGAAGATCCAGGGACGTCTGTACCGGCACTCCCCCGCCGACGCGTTGCTCATCGACCATCGCAGCAGTCGGCGCTGAGACCGGCTCGTCGGCGAACGGTTCGGTGAACGCCGCGGTCGACGGCGCGGCGAAAGGCTGCGATGAATGCCTCTCAAAGAACGGGTGGGGATCGGTAGACGACCACCCTGAGACCTCCGCAGCCTCGGGACGGACGCCGACCTCATCGGCCAGGGCCGACCGGTCATCGGTCAGGGGCAGAATCTCCGGATGGTCATCGGCCACCGGCTCCGCAGCGGGCTGACCGCCGGCGGTAGCTTCCTGCTGCACGGCCTCCGGCTCCCCGCGTGCTACCCAAGCCTCGCGCTCGCCGTTCTCAGGCCCGGCAGCCTCACGGGGACCGAAGTCCAAGACCCGCTGGTGCTCGCTCGCCGCTGGGACGACCGCCACGTCATCGGCGCGCTCCACCGTCAATGCGGTACCCAGGTCTAGGCCGGCTTCTTCCAGGACGTGCGGCGCGGTCTCTGTGAGCGCGACACCGTACTTGGCGAGACGAAGTGGCATCAGCGCCTCTACCGGAGCCTTGCGGCGCCAGCCGCGTCCATATCGGGCTTGCAGCTGCGCCTCGTAGACCATGCGGTACTGCTCCAGCTTGATGACGCGCTCGTAGGAGCGGATTTCCCAAAGCTTCATCCTGCGCCACAGCCGGAACGTGGGCAGCGGGGAGAGGAGCCAGCGCGTGAGCCGGACGCCATCCATGTGTTTGTCAGCCGTGATGTCGGCGATACGGCCCACTGCGTGACGGGCTGCCTCCACCGTCACAACGAAGAGCACGGGGATGACGGCGTGCATGCCGACGCCCAGAGGGTCGGGCCACGCGGCCGCGCCGTTGAAGGCGATCGTGGCCGTGGTCAGGAGCCAGGCTGTCTGCCGGAGCAGCGGGAACGGGATCCGGATCCAGGTGAGGAGTAGATCCAGGGCCAGCAGGACGCAGATGCCGGCGTCTATGCCGATGGGGAAGAAGTAGGAGAAGTCGCCAAAGTCTTTCTGCACGGCGAGTTCGCGTACGGCCGTGTAGGAGCCGGCGAACCCGATGCCAGCGATGACGACCGCGCCGGCGACCACCACACCGATCAGAATCTTGTGCGTGCGTGTCAGCTGCACCGCGGCCACCCGCGATCCCCTCCCGTTCTGTCTTGAGCGTCAGCCCGGCTTCCGGGTGCCGCCTGTAAAGATCCACCTATACGAGGGGCGGCCGTGTCTCACGATCTCCGGAGACATGGCCGCCCAGCTTCGGATTCAGTCCTCGTTGAGCAGCTTCGCCAGGGTCCTGCGGTCTTCATTGGACATGTGCTGGCGTGCCAATCGGTTGAGACCCTGAGGGCTGTGCCACGGAAGCGCGGATGCCGCTTCCGGTCCCCCACGATCCGCGTCAGCCGGAGCTTCGCCGGACCGTTCCGCGTGCATATCCCGCGGGCTGCTGATAACGCCGTTATCAATCCCGGCCGGCTGGCCGGGGGCCTCTGCCGCGTCAGACCGGCTGTGGCTCGGGTTGGTGATAACGGCGTTATCACTGGACGGCTGCTCCGTTCCGAGATGGACGGGCGGCGCGCTGGTGATAACGGCGTTATCACCAGCGGCGGGAGGTGCAGGGGAGGGGGTGGTCGTGCGCTTGAGTCGCTTCTCCTGGGCTTGTGCGGCTCTGGCGTCTGCGGTCGCGCGCTGCTCGGCGGGGGAGAGCTTGCTCAGGCCACGTACGTGCTCGACCTTGCGCAAGCCCGCCTCGAGATCAGCCTGCAGCTGCGGCTCCAGCTCGAGCAGAGACAGACGTTGCGAGATGTATGGCTGCGTTACCCCTAGTCGCTTCGCGGCCTTGTGCTGAGAGCCGTAGAACGCAACCAGTGTCTTGAGCGCTTGGGCCTCTTCCAGGTCGGAGAGGTTCTCCCGCTGCGCGTTGGCGACGAAGGCGGACTCCAGCAGAACCTCATCGGTGGAGACCCGCGCGTCGTCGACGGTGACCTTTATCGATGCGAGGCCGGCCTCCCGGGCACCTGCCAGCCGGCGGTGGCCGTCGACCACCACATACTCCGCGTCCGGATCGAGCTCCGAGGCGCGCTCAGGCCGGTCCCGCAGATAGGCCTCGACCGACGCGACAGTGATCGCCTGGATCTGGCCGACCTCCAGGAGGCTGGCAGCCATACCCGACACGTCCCCCAGGGATTCCCGCGGGTTGTCGGGGTTGCCGCTGATGAGCGTCAGGTCCAGAACGGTCGGGTCTCCGCCGAAGGCGGCGTCCGTCAGTTGCCGACGGACGCTGCGCGCCTGGCTCGCCCGAGCGAAGGAGGACGACGTACCCAGCTGATCTCGCTTGCTCATGAGATCTCCCTGGCGATCTGACGCATGATCTCCGACTGGTCACTGTGAGGCGCATAGGCGAGCAGTGGGCGGTGCATGCGCACGGCCTCGCGCTGCTCCTTCAGGTCACCGATGACCGCCAGCACGCGCGGGTCGCCGAGTTCGCGCCATTCCTGAAGTGAGGAGGTGGCGACGAAGCCTCGTCGGCTGTCGTACAGGTTGACGACCAGGCCCAGGTACTCGATGTCGAGGCTCAGGTCGTCCCGAAGGGACTCGATCTGGTCTGCGAGCATGCTGTAGGCGGTCGCTGATGAGTCTTCAGCGAGCACTGGGATGACCATGCCGGAGACCCCGTGGCCTTCACCTTGGCGTCGGCGGCCGTAGTAGATGGCCGCGTCGGTGGCCATTCCCAGGCTGGGCGGGCAGTCCACGACGATGGCGTCGAAGTCCTTCTCCAGCGGCTGCAACGCCCGCTCCAGGGCCGCCTCCTTGTTGCGCATCCGGGAGACAGCGATCTTGGCGTCGAGGAGGAAGCCGTCGGGGCACGCTGGCAGTACATGCAGGCGCTTGCCGAACCGAGGCTCCTCGATGGTGACCACAAGGTCCCGGAGATCGCCCTTGCCCTCCCCGCACATGTGCAGGACGAGGCTGTCAGTACCAGGGGCGAGCTGCTCTACACCGAGCTGATCGCTGAGATGTCCCTGTGGGTCGTAGTCGACGAGGAGGGTCTCAAGACCGTCCTCGGCCAAGGCTTCGGCGATGCCGGCGGCGACAGCGGTCTTTCCCACGCCGCCCTTCTGGTTGATGACGATCTTTCGCTGGGCGATGCCGGTGACCGGACGGTGCCTGGGGGAGGGGTGAGTGTCCAGCCACAGCTGGATGGACTGAGCAAGCCCCTGCACAAATGGGATACCCCGCTCGGTGCACGTGGCCTTGAGCTCGTCCCACTGACCGGGCGGCAGCCAGGTGGAGAACGATGCAGAGCCAGACGTGTCGATGGGGGAGTGGTCGGCATGGGAGGCACGCCACGCCGAGATTCCCTCGGACGTGGCGTCCTGGATGTCGACACCACGTTCGGCGGCGCGAACCTTCAAGTCCTGACGAAGCCAGGACGGCAGCTTGGAGACGACCTTCTCTCTGTCTCCACTGGGGTTTGGGGTGACCATGAAGTCAGCTTACTAACTTCTTCCCCAGGCATGCGTGACGGCAGGTCATGTCGCGTGTCACCAGGCACTATCGAGAATGTCCAATTCGCGAAACATGTTCCTCCGTGTCGGCGGAGACGGTGGAAAGTCTTTGCCGCTCAGCCCCAAGTAGTTGACGATGCACGAACACCCATGGCGCAACGCGCTGCTTCGAAGTGGTGCCGCATGCGCTTCCGATCGGATCCACACGCGACCACACTCGCCCCGTCGGGAGGCTAGATTCCCCGAATCGGGAAGAACGCCCATAATCCCCGAAAGGCGACTCGCAGAGTGGGGGCTTAGGCGCCCCAGCGCGGAGCGGCCGGTATGGGACGACCTCGAAGACCCCGAAAGGCCGTCAGATCGCCGCACAGCCGTTTCGATGGGTGTGCTCGGGCTTCGCGGTACTCCAAATGAGGTCTGCCGAGATGCAGTGACTGAGCACCGGAATTGGCGAGCCGGTGTGATGAACGACCGGCACACCTCAGGGCCAGCGATCTGGCTCGGCCTGCACCGTTGCCGGCTCACTGCATGTCCGGCATGCGGCTGTTGGTCGGGATTCGAACGCGACGACCACGAACCAGTCACGGTCCCCGAATCCAATGCCGTAACCCGGGAGTTGCTCGGCACGGGCGGACCACGGCACCGCGCGGTGCGCTTCCTGTGCCAGGAGTTGCGTGCTTACCAGCCCGCAGAAGCGCGCCTTGGCCGGGACCGGGACCGCGAGACGCTTACCGACGGCGGGATACGGGTTTGTGACAGCTGCCGCCCGGCCTCCGACCTCGGCATCTTGGACTGAGGTCGCCGTGGAGGCAGCAGTGTGCGCCGGGCAAGGAGGCCTGCCTGGCGCACGGTTCACGGTAGGCCGTCCCTGCTGTTCGCCCTGGGGGAGCGGCGAGCAGGGACGGCCGACGGGCGGGTTAGCGACGGTGGTGGTGCCTGTTCCAGGACTCGGTGTCGACGGTGCGGCCGTGGTGGTCCTTGAGGGTGGCCTTGTCGCGGTCGTTGTTCCAGACGTAGTTGCGGCGGTCCTGGTAGAGGTCGGTGCGGGTGTCGCGGCCCACTCCGGTGTGGATGCGGACGGTGGCGCGGCCGGCGAGGCGGTAGTCGTTGAAGCGGTAGCGGTTGCCGTCGTTGTCGCGCGGGGTCCAGCCGTCCAGGTTCACCGCATGGTGGACCTTCGACGAGACCCTGACCCCCAACCCCCTGGAGGAAGTACCGCCAACCGGTACCCGGCGGCGACTGCTCCTCAGAGCCATGCCTGGGCCCCGGGCTGGCGCGCTCCCTCTACCGACTCCTTCGTAGGCGCCTTCTGGCAGCGGCCGACATCCCCTAGTCGGCGTTGCTTCTGGTGACCCCGAGCAAGGCTGGATAGACCTGGTAGATCGACCCACCGGGCTGGGTCTCGACGTACACGTTCACCAAAGACCTGCGCAAGAGGTCTTGCGTTTCGCGGTCGCTGCGCTCGGCTGAGTACACGCCGTCGTTGTCAGGTGTTCGACGTTGCTGCCACGCCTCCCACTGGCTCCACAGGCTGTCCGACTCCTGGCGGGCGGCGTCGGATGTGAGAGGGCAGACGTCATTGCTGCCCCAGGCGTACTCGCGCATGCCGTCTTCGTCGCCGGTGGTCACGCGCTGGGAGACCGCAGACTGGCGGGCTCCTGTGGCCGTCATCCATTGGTAGACGGTCGTTTCGCTGGGTCGTACCTCGGCCAGAGGTGAGCCCAGGTTGATGGTGAACCGGTCCTTCGCGCTGTTGCGGTTCACCTCGAACGGGGGCTTGAAGTCGCGGCTGCACGAGGTCACCGCGTAGACGAGCGTCGCACCCGTGCGGTCGGTGATGACCTCGACCCGGTAGTCCTCTCGGGGCCTGAAGACATGCTTGGTCAGCCCCGAGTTGCCCACGCCGGGCCTGGGCACCAGGTCAACGTACGGAACCCGGTACGAGGCCTGGCCGAGAACCTGGGTGAAGCGCTCGATGGTGTGTCCGCCGCGCAGCGACCTCAGCTTGCGGTACTCGGCCGGCTTCCAGTCCGCGGTCGACCGCAGCACCACGTTGTAGGCCGTCACCAGCGTGCTCACAGCCGTGACGATGCTGGATACGAAAAGCACAATGACCACGATCAGGTTTCGCCGGGTCAGAGCATGTACACGACCGGCGAGACCGTCACCGGCTTCCTCTGCGGCGCCCATGTCGACCGAGTATGACCAGGTCACAGCGGTGCCCGTTCAGGACACGCTGGTCAAGCCGCTCGCCCTGCAGGCAGGTCATCTGTGCGGGCTACGAGTAGCCTTCATCTCGCGGCCGACTCCGCCCCCTCTCAGTGTCCCTAGAGCTGGCGTGGGCAGGGGCGATGACGCTCGCTTCCGCGGCGGTTGCCCGGACAGCAAGCCACGCCCAAGCGCCGCCGAGTCCCGCCCGGACGTACTACCTGCGTCTCACTCTGAGGGGTTTCAGCGTGGACTTTGATCAGGGATTCTCCGGCACCCATCTTGGCGCGTGCGATGCCACAAGGGGCCGGCCGCCGTCTCCTTGGACGTCGGCCGATCCACCTGACATGTTTACGACCCGGTCTGATGTCGGAAGAGCTCGACCCCGTGGCGTTGCATAGGAGAAGCGGGCCTTCATTCGGTGGCTGGATCCGGCCGAGTTCATTTACGTGCATCAGTCCAACGGGAGGGTTTGGTGCGCGGCCACGATTGCGTCGATTCGGCCTGCGAGGTCGAAGTCCGCTGAGGTCAGTCGGTTTCCGGCGTCATGGGTGGTGATGGTCGCCCGCAGGTGGTCCATGCGCAGGTCGAGGTCTGCATGATGCTGGACCCGCCGGGACCGGTCGGCGATCGTGACGATGGCTGCCACCGCGGCGTGGTACCGGATCGGGTAGGTGCGGGTGATCTCATCCGCCCTGCGTTCCCACCCTGGCAGGGCAGCCAGCCGCTCGGCGATCTCCTTGTCGGACAGCGGTGCAGGTACGCCCATGGTCAGCTCCCCTCGGCTACGGGCGCGAAGACCTCTGCGAGGTCCCGCCCGACGGGGGCATCCTGCCACGGCCGCATAGCCCGCTGAAGGGCCGTCATCTCACGGCGCATCCGCGCCGACCGCGTCTCCACCGCGATCTCCGCGACCGCCCTGGCGATCTCCAGCGCCTGCTCCGGCTCGCCGTTCACCGCGGCCGCCGTGGCCTGGCGCGCCATGTAGACACCTCGGTCCCGCCGGGCGGTCGACGGTACGACGGCGAGGATCTGAGACCACAGCGCACCGGCCTCCGCACCGAGCCCGAGGCGCCCGTAACACGTGGCTCGCTGTACTTCGAGGTAGCCGGGGGTACGCCTGCAGGCGTTGCCCCATGGCAGGTCGTCGTCGACGCGGGGGAGGAGGCCGGCGGCGGTGTCGATGAGCTGGTCGACGGACGCGCGGTCACGGGTGAGGCTGGCGCCGTGCGCCTGCTGCTGCAGGGCCATGACCCGGACCTTCGGCGCCAGGCGGCAGGCGTCGTCGAGCGCTGCCTCGCACAGGTCGATGACAGCCCATCCGTCACCCAGGTCGGTGCGTACCTGGGCCTGGTTGACCAGGGAATAGCCGACGAGGTGCGGGTCGCGGGACCGTATGGCGATCTCCTGGGTCACGCCGCGCCAGAACGAGGCTGCCTCCAGGTCTCCGGCGTCCTGATAGAGCCAGCCGACGAGCGCGGCGTAGGCTGCTCCCACGCGCAGGAGGCCGCGGCGGGTCTCGCCCTTCGCGGAGCGGACAAGCTTGTCGATCAGCTGGTACTGCGCGGACACCGTGCCGATCAGGTCGTGCGGTCCGAGGAACATGTCAGCCCGGTAGTGCCCTTCCAGTTGCTCCTGGAAGTACGTGATCAGCGCGGGGTCGACATGCTGCGTGGTCGTCGGTCCGGGGACGAGCGCGGCAGCGGTCACGCTGACGAATGCACGGCGTTTCACTTCCGCCTCTTGATGGTGATCCGGCCGGATCCAGCCCGGCGGTGGGGTGAAGCCGAGGTCTTCGGGCCATCGGCCGAGTGCGTCATGGAGGGCGAGCGCCGTCTCCTCCAGTGGCCAGCCCGGGCGGCTGCCCTCCCAGCGGCGCCAGGTTCGCGGAGACACGTTGAAGTGGGCGTCGTCGAGGAGGCGCCGGCCACGGTCCGTGAGCCCGGCAGCAGCTTGTTCCACGGTCCGCCACCCGGCGCGGAGCCGTGCTGCTCGTAGGGCGTCGTTGCGGCTCATGCCGCCAGTGTGAAGCGTCATCGCCTGCCGTTTCGGCCGTGGCCGCGACGTGGCCGCACATGGCCACTCGATGGCCTGGTTGCTCGCTGCCGTGCCCACCCATCATCGACCCGAAGCCGCTGGGACGTGCGGCAGTTGGACGCTCTGCCCTTCAAACGACGGACGGGGATGCCTCGTGATGACGATCAAGGTGTACCGGGTGAAGCCTGACGGCGCCCGCCGCACCGTCCAGGAGGAACGGGAAGTCCAGCCCATCGCCGAGGTTCCCCAGATGCTGCGCCTCCCGCCCTGCGAGTGCCCCCGGTGCTCCAAGAACAGCCAGTGACCGCGTCGAAGGAGCCACAACGCGCTCAGTCCACCCGTGGCAACACCAGTGAGCTTGCAGGAGGTTGCCGCGGTTGGCGGCGCGACGGCTCTCACAAGCAACCATCGGCACGTTTGCTGCAGCCTTCGCCGGATTGAGGCCGGTGCTCCCGTTCTTGCTCGTCGGGGCCCGCAGACGGTGACTCGGGGCCGTTGCTCAGCGAGGTCAAAAAGTATCTGGCCGACCATCCGTTTCACGCGGTAGTCCTAAGCCGTGCCTGTTCTGATCCTTGCCGCAGCCGACGACAGCATCCGGGCATCAGCCCGCCCCTCCAAGTCCCCTTCGACCAAGGAGAAGCATGTTCGCCCACTCGGATCGTCTTCCGACCAGCTCGCCTATCCCGCAGGGCACCGTTACCCCGCCCCCGTGGGGCGTGGGCCGCATAGCCCCTTACCCAACCATGGCCCCCGAATACAGTTCCGTCCGGCTCGACCCGGTCACGCAGACCGCCGAGTTCCTCGACCAGCTGGGCGCCGTGATGGAAATGCCCGGTCACGGCACCTCGACCGGCACCTCGCCGGCGACGGGCACCAGCCCCGACGGGAACGGCTCCACCCAGGACTCGGACTCGGGGAGTGACAACGACCAGTGAGTGACACACGTCCGGTGCTGGTCGTCACCAGCCTGCACGACCCCACTGCCGACGTGGTGATCCGCGAGCTGCACGACCGGGGCGTCACGGTCGTGCGGCTCGACTCCGGGGACTTCCCCGCATCACTGTCGGTCCAGGCAGAAATCACCGAGCACGGGATCGAGGGGCAGCTCGCCACCCCAACCCGCACCGCCGACCTGGCGTCCGTACGCTCCCTCTACTACCGGCGGCCCACCGGGTTCGCCTTCCCTCACCTGAGCGACCAGGACGCAAGATTCGCCCTCACCCAGGCCCGGTACGGACTCGGCGGAGTGCTGACCTCGCTGCCCGGATGCCTGTACGTGAACCACCCGCACCGCATCGGCGACGCCGAGTTCAAGCCCTCAGGACTCTCGGCCGCCGTCGACGCCGGCTTCCTCGTCCCGCCCACCCTCATCACCTCTGACCCCGACGCCGCCCGCACCTTCGTGAAACGGCACGGCTCCGTCGTCTACAAGCCGCTCCACAACCCCGTGTACCTCGTCGACGGCGTCTCCCACGTCGTAGAGATCGCCGAGGTAGCGGCCGACGACATCGACGACAGCGTGTCCGGCACCGCCCACCTGTTCCAAAAGCGGGTGCCCAAGACCGGCGACGTCCGCGTCACCGTCATCGGCGACCAGGTCTTCAGCGTCCGCATCGACTGCGACCTCCTGGACTGGCGCACCGACTACAGCCGCCTGACCTACACCGTCGTCCAAACTCCCACCGGCATCCGGCGCGCGCTGCGCCAGTACATGGACCACTTCGGGCTCATCTTCGGAGCTTTCGACTTCTGCGTCGGCGAAGACGGGGGATGGTGGTTCCTGGAGTGCAACCCGTCCGGCCAGTGGTACTGGCTCGAGACCGAGACCGGCCTGCCGATGTGCGCAGCGCTGGCCGACCTGCTGGAGAGGAAGCCATGACCGACCAGGCCCAGGCCCTTCGCGCACAGCTCTTGAACGAGCTCACGACCGGCGGCCACGTGCGCACCGATCCGTGGAAGGAAGCCGTCGGCGCCGTACCCCGGCACGACTTCCTGCGCGGCGGCTTCTTCCGGCACACAGGCGGGTCGGCATGGGAACCGGTCCTGCAGGACGATCAGGGTTGGCTGGAGGCCTGCTACCGCGATGAGTCCCTCGTGACGCAGATCGCCGGCACGATCCTGCCGACCGACATCCGCGGCCAGATCCTCCGCGAGCCCACCAGCTCCAGCACCCTGCCGTCCCTCGTGCTTCGCATGCTCGAGGACCTCCAGGTCGAACCAGGCATGCGAGTCTTGGAGATCGGCACCGGCACCGGCTACTCCACAGCCGTCCTCGCCACCCGCCTCGGTGATGGCCTCGTCACCTCCGTCGAGTACGACCCCGACGTCGCCAACCGCGCCGCAGCAGCCCTGTGGGACCAAGGCATCCACCCCACGCTGGTCACCGGCGACGGACTCCTCGGACACCCGGACGGCGGCCCGTACGACCGCATCATCGCCACCTGCGGCATCAAGACCGTGCCCACGGCCTGGATCGAGCAGACCCGGCCCGGTGGACTGATCCTCGCGACCATCAGCGGCTGGCTCATGGCATCGGAACTCGCGCGGCTCACCGTCCACGAAGACGGCACCGCGTCCGGCCCCCTGCTCGGAGGACAGGCCAGCTTTATGATCGCCCGGCCGCAGTCGCCGCCGCCGCTCGGCCTCATTCCCGACCTAAGCGCGGGAACCGAACGGCAGACCAGCATCGGCGCCGACGCCCTGGACGACTGGACGGCCCGCTTCATCGCCCAGTTCGCCGCCCCCAACGCACAGCGCCTCACCCTCAATCAGGACGGACGCACCGAACACGTCCTCGTCGACGTCCTCTCCGGCTCGTGGGCCGCGGTCTTCGAAGAGGGCGGTCAGTGGGTCGCACGGCAAGGCGGACCAGACCTCCTCTGGGACGCGGTAGAGGCACACCTCGACGGCTGGCATGCGGCCGGAAAGCCCGCTATCGAGAAGGCCGTCGTTGCGGTAACCAGGGAAGCCCAGACCCTCACCTGGTGACTCAGCTGTGGGCCCGCCAAGGACACCGTGCTCATCGTCGACAGCACCTTCCCGACCCGCGACCACACCGCCGCCGAGTGTTGAAGGACTACCGCTGCTCCACCAGCCACCCGATTGGCATCGACGCCCGCCTGATCGTGGGGTGCGGTCCGTTCGCCGGCTGTAAGCCGTACTCCGTGCCGGCAAGCACCTTGGTAGCCCGACTGTGGTCGCTGCTGCGGCGGACCTATCCAAGACGGCTCCGGCGCCGTGAGCACACTGAGGGTTGTCCCGTACGTGGTATCCCAGTTGCCGCGGGCATGGCAATCAGTGTGGGTCCGACAGTCAGCTCCCCTGGCCACTGCCTTATAGGTCCTAACAGAAGCTGTTGATCATGTGACTGTCGGCTTGGTTGCTCGTTGCTCCGTTCGTGGCGAAGAGGAACTCCCGGCGTGGATCGTCTCGGACGAACTGTGGTCACTGATCGAGCCGTTGCTGCCGGTCCCGGCGCCGAAGCTGGTGGCGGGCAGGCCGCGGGTGCCCGACCGACAGGCTCTGTGCGGGATCCTGTTCGTGCTGCACACCGGCATCCAGTGGGAGTACCTGCCCCAGGAACTCGGATTCGGCTCCGGCATGACCTGCTGGCGCCGGCTCGCCGCCTGGAACGACGCCGGTGTCTGGGACCAGCTCCACCTGGTCCTGCTCAAGAAGCTGCGCTCGGCCAAGCAGCTCGACTGGTCGCGGGCGGTGATCGACTCCAGCCACGTCAGGGCCGCTCGACGCGGCCCAAAAGCGGACCCGGCCCGGTCGACCGAGCACGGCCGGGCAGCCGGTGACTGCCCGCCCGCCTTCGCCTCGGACAGTCGCCGGGTGGATCCTGCGCCGCCCGGAATCCCTCGCCGAATCTGAACAGATCCAACTCAAGAAGGTACGGGCCAATTGCCCCGAACTCGACGCGCTCACCCGGCACGTCCGCTCCTTCGCGACCATGCTCACCGAACGCCAGGGCCAGCACCTGCCGGACTGGCTCGACGCGGTCAGACAAGACGACCTTCCCAGCTTCCATACCCTCGCTAAGGGAATCGACCGCGACCGCGATGCCGTCACCGCCGGCCTCACACTGCCCTGGAGCTCGGGCGTCGTCGAAGGCCATGTAAACCGGATCAAGATGCTCAAGCGCCAGATGTACGGACGCGCCGGCTTCGTCCTGCTGCGTAAGCGAATACTGCTGGCGGGCTGAGCCCCGCGTCGTTACATGCTGATCCAGCAGTACAGCCGGTGACCGCGAGCGGCCGCCCTCTCTGCGAGAGCGGCGAGATCCTCCATGAAGCCCGTGAGTCCACTTGGGTCCGACTGAGCGTCGAAGACACCCGACGCGCACCAACCACGTGCCACTTCGACCAGCTGCTCCCGGTCGAAACGAGTGAGGGAGTCACGAAATGAATCAGTGAGGGACAGGCTGACAACCTCGCCGTCACCCACCATTCCGACCAAATGCCCATGCCGCGGATCAGCCTCGATGGCATCGGCAGACCGCCCAGTAACGAGCACCTCTGCTGGCAGCAGCTCAACCACCGGATCGACGCCCTTCACGACGAATGAGTCGTACCCCGTTCCCATCGGCTGTCCATCCTGACGAACCACAGCCCGAACAGCGTCTTCATCGTCAGCAGCGGCGTAGTAGCCGAAGAGAGCTCCCATACAACCGATCATGGCACTCACCTCCGACAACGAGCCCGTAAGACCGCCAAACTCAAACGTCGATTACCACGCAGCGTCACTGACCACAGAACCTGAGCCAGAGCCACAACCCGTGAGTAAAGGCCAAGCTGGCCCTATGTCGTGATCGTCGCTCTCATGCTCGCGTTCAACGCTGGCTGGCCAGCTGCAGAAGTCATCAAGCTGGCCACCGTCCTACTCGTCCTCGTCGCCCTCGTCGTCCGCGCTGGACCAGACGACGGAACCTGACCGGCCTCGTTTGACCGGCGCGTTGTGAGAGGCGATGACGGCATGAGCGCTCTGCCGGGAACGACAAAGCGACCCCTGACACCCGGATCGAGTCCAGGTGCCAGGGGCCGATTCATGTGCGAACCCACGTGAAATCAGAGATCGGAGGGAAGCCGTTCCCCGGTCTCGGCGTCGTACGCAACACCAGTCGGAGACAGCCGGATCTCCCGCGAGACAGCACGGGCGCCTTCCTTCCACTCCCGGCCTCCGACCGCCACCCGAACCGTCACTTCAGCCAGAGGATCCGTCACCGGCACCTCGATTTGCGGGTCCCTGAGGTACTTAAGGTCGGCCGTCAGAGCACTCTGAACACTCCTGCTGCCAGCATCGATCCTCAGGTATCGCGCGTTCGCGTCGAAGAACGAGCGGAGTTCGATGACGACGCGTTCCCTGTCGCTGGTCCACTGTGCAACGAGATCCGCCTTGACTCCGTCGAGGTGGAGCTCCGCCCCTGAACGGCCCTTATAGGCCTCAGCGACCGCCTTGCGGTCTTCCTGCCTCTGCTCGGCTTCGGCGCCCTGCCAGATGACGGCGGTGGCCACCGACGCGGCGGCCACGACGGCGACGTAGGGCCAGACACGGCTCGGACGCCGCTCGCTCGACGAGACGGGCGGCTGAGCGTCTGCGCCGGGCGGGTCTGGGTCGACGCCGCTGTACCAGGTCGTGTCGGTCTGCTCGGCGGCTGCGGTGTACCAGTCGGGATCTTTGCCCATGCGGGCGACGGTAGCGCGGAGCTGCTGTGCCTGGTCGGGGCTTCCGCACAGATCCGCCACCCGAGCACGCGTTGCGAGCCAGGAGACGGCCTGATCGGACATGATGCCGTGGGCGTTGATGTCCTCTCGCTCGCCCATCGCCGCGAGTTGTGCAGCCTCATTGCACCGGCCCTCGCGCGCGGCCTGGAGGACGTCGTGGTGCCGGCGGTCGATGACGATGGGTGGCATCTCCCAGTCCCAGCCCTCCTCCTCGTCCGGGTCCGGATTGGCCGCGACGACCAGGGCCAAGCCGTGATCCTGCTCCTCGTTGTGGTCGTGGTGGTCCTCCTCGTGCTCCTGGTCGTGCTCGCACTCGGAGTCGTCGTCTTCCTCGTCCGTCCGGACGGGCGCCGCCGGCTCCTCAACGGTGTGGGCCTGCTGGGCAGCGCGGCGGCGGGAGGAGGTGTCGGTGAGTGCGATCTCCTCCGCGGCGAGAACCGTCTCGATGATGTCGACGTAGTGGGGTCCGACCTTCCACACGGCCTGCCCCGGGGCCAGTGTCGGAATCTCCGCGACTGCCCATTCCGGTAGTCCGAGGAGCGCGCCGACCGCCGCGGCTTCCTCAGGGCCGAGGCGTCCGACGTGGGCGACCTCGCAGAGCCGGGCGAGGTCGCGGGCGGGGCCGTCGCCGAGATCGGACAGGGTGTGCATGACGACGTCCAGGCTCATCGCCGCCTTTCGCGAGTTCTTGAGCATGCGCTGGATGAGTTCGCTGGTGGCGGGGGAGAGGAGGATCTGCCAGGCCTCCTCCAAGACCAGGTGCCGGTGAACGGCGGTCGACTGGGGAAGCCACACATGCTCCGCCCAGACCGAAATCGCTGCCATCAGGGAGGGGATCGCCGGGCTGTTGCGGTCGAGGCGGGAGAAGTCGAACGACGTGATCCGCTGATCCACCTCGGGCAGCCCGGAGTCACGGCAGTCAAACAGGCCAGCCAGCGCACCATCGGTGTAGCGGGAGAGCGCTATGGCAACGTCCTCGCCCCACCCGGCGAGGCGGGCGGCAGGCCACCGGCCGTCTTCCGGACTCACCAATGCGTCGATCAGCCCACCCAGCGCGGTCGCCTTGGGGTGGGTAAGCGCGTGCTGCAGCGCGTGCGTCGCCTTCCTGTTGAGGGCATCCGGCTCGGCAGCGACGATCAGCGACCGGAGCAGCTGCTCACGCACCGGCGGCGGGAGCAGCGTCGAGCAGGGGTTGAGGGTGAACGAGCCGGCCTCGATGACCCGTCCCCCGAGCGAGCGAACGAGCGGCGCCCACTCACCAATGTTGTCCTCCCCGAACGAGTCGATCACCACGTACTGGTGACCGTGGTCGAGGATCTCCCGGCGGGCTCGCGTCTTGGCCGTCGTGGACTTGCCCGAGCCCAGACCACCCAGCGCGAGCGAGTTCGTCGAGGGCAACAGCGCGGAGCTGGCTTGAACGGGCGAGAGGCGGAACTCCCGGCCGTCGAGGAGGGAGCGGCCGATCCGGATGCCGGGGAAAGTCGTGTTGGAGGCGACGAGGGGCGCGGTGATCGCGGCGAGGGTGGAGGGGAGTCGGATCACAGGATGCTGCCTTTCCGGGTGGAGGCGCCGTGCGGGGTGGTCATTACGTGGGCGCGGTGCTGCTGGCCGGTCAGCCAGTCGAGGGTGATGCGGTGCCGGTCGGCCATGAGTCCGGCTTGCCGCCGCTCCTCGGTCACCTCCTCGGCGGAGTCGCCCCATACGGTGAGGTAGGCGTCGAGGTCGACGAGGGTGGCGCCCTGGACGAGCGCGCCATGCGTCGTGCCGCTCGCGAGTTCGTGCGCGTCTTGCTTGACCTTGTCCGTGGTGAAGGCGCCGGCGGCTGCGGACTGCCACATGGCCGACCGGCGCGACTGCCGTGCCGGCAGCGGGCGGTAGAGCACTGCGAGGGAGCGGCCTGTGTCCTGGCCGAGGAGCATGCGGGCCATGAGGTCGTCGCCGGTCGCGTCCGGCCAGGACGTGATCCGCGCGGTCGCGGCGTACCTGCCGTCATCGAGGGCGACCCAGCCGGGTCCACGGCCGGTCACCTCCGGGGCGGGGTCCGGCGTGATCGGCGCTAGGCTACCGAGCCTGCCGAACTCCCCCGCGAGCGTGCTCAGGATCCGCTCCGGGTCCCCGGCCAGACCCATGGGGACGTGGACGGAGACGGTCTGGGTGTGGGTGGTGTGCGCCCTCACGGTGGCGTGATGGGTGACCTGCACCTGAACCCCAGCCGCACGGGCCTGCCCGCCCGCGAACGTAAGCGCGCGAGAGAACGCCGCGTGGAACTCGGCACGCGCAGCCGCGCTCTGCATCGTGCCGTGCCCGAGATACAGACCCCACGTCGCGGTAGTCCCGGGGCGGTCGACCATCGACACAGGGGCGGTGCGCTCGAGCAGGTGCCGGTAGCCGACCGCCGCCCACCGCGCCAGCGAACGGGGGCCCGGAGCGAGGTTGATCAGCGCGACCGCTGCGCCGACCGCGCCGAACGTCCAAATCGGCGGCGGCGTGAGCAGCGCGGAGGCCAGGACGGCGCTCCCCGCCCCGGCGGTCACCTTCGTCATCACGGTCTCGGCGGGGCTGAGTCCACGCTGCACAGCGGGAATCCGGTAGCCCGGGGTCAGGGAGTACACGATCGAACCTCCTCAGAAGAAGGGGGCGGTGGCCGTCCGCAGGCGCGAACGGCCACCAAGGGTTGGAGCGGGGGAGCTACGGCTGCTGCGGAGGCTGCGGCCGCTGACCCGGGGCGGGACGCGGAACAGGGCGAGGCGCGGAGGCCGGCGGCGGTGTGGTCGGTCCCGTTGGCTGTGCGCCGCTCTGCCCTCCCACCACCGGAGCGGCAGGCCTGGGCGGCCGGCCCTCGCGCCGCGCCTGGGTGAGCGCCGCCGTACGGCCCGCGTTCTCCCGGACCTGCGCGGCAGCCGACTCGACCGTCAGCCGCCCCGGACGCGGCTTGGTCCGGGCCCCGTACGCGGCGAACAGCACCCCTCGGTCCTGGCCCATCGCCCGCCCCGGGGTGTCCACCATGTGCCTGGGACGCGGAACGTTCTCCTGCTCGTACACCTCCGGCGAGCCCACCCGCACGGCGGTGTGGGCCAGGCGGCTGTTGGTGTTCTGCTCGACCACCGCCCGAACGGCACCCGCGATCCGCGGACCGAAGTACGGCACCCCATGGAAGATCATCCGGAGCATGAGCGCGTCCGCCGCGACCAGGAGCACCGCGTCCATCACCAGCGCGCCTTTCGCGAGCGACACGAACGGCGTGACGAGGAGGAGCGCGAACGGGGCGAAGAGCAGCCCGAGTAGCCGCTGTGCCCAGCGCTTGACCGCGTCCATGTCGCCCCCTCGGGCCAGTGACGCGAGCACGAGAGGAGCGATGCACACGAACACCAGGATCGCGGGCTGGCGGGTCATGAACACCAGGGCCGCGAACGCGAGAGCGACGACGAGCGCGCTGACGATGATCAGCACACCTACCGGGTCTCCCGCCTCCTTCTCCAAGTCGGCTTCGATGACCTTGAAGAGAGTGGACTCGTTGCTGTCGAACGCAGCGGTGAATGCCGCGCTCACCGCTTTGTGGAGCAGCATGACGATCCCGGGGACGGAGGCCATGCCGACCACGGCGGCCAGCGTCCACCCCGTGGAGGCGCCCATCTGCCGCAGTCGGGGCGAGCCCTGCCAGGCCGTCAGACCAGCCACCACGACGACGCACACGAAGATCGCGACCGCCATGTGCTGCCCCAGCCACAAGAACGGGACGTATAAGGCGTCGTCCGTCTTCGCCGGCGCCCACGCGTCCTTGGGGGCGAGCATGCCCTTGATGGCCTTGATGAGGGATTCGGCGAGTTTCTTGACTTGGTCGGCTCCGCCGTTGGTGAGTGCGTCGCGCGGGACGTCCTGTGGGGAGCCGGGGGCGGAGTCGGGGTTGACGCAGTAGTCGTAGCCGGGGGTGTTCTTGAGTAGTTCGCAGGGGTCTTTTTCCGGCATGCCGATCAGCTCTTGGCGTTGGTGACGGTGGAGAACAGGGTGTCGCCGTACATGGCCAGGACGACGGCGACGAAGAGCGTGCCGATCGCCATGCTGCCCTTGCGCAGGGCGGTCTTCGGGTCGTTGGAGAGCTGGAGCAGCATCTTGACCGCGATGACCGCGATAACGGCCGCGATTCCCTTGGTGACGAGACCGCCACCGGTCAGGCCAATCGTCTTGAAGAAGTCGCTGAATCCGCCGGACAGGTCGACGGGCGCGGCAACGAAAAGGTTCTGCAGCATTCTCAGATTTCCTTCTTGGGGGTGGGGCGGGCGATGGCGTAGAGGTCGGGGAGTGCTTTGATCGGGTCGATCCGAACATCGGTTCCGGGGCGCGGTGCGTTGATCATTTGGCCGTGTCCGATGTAGATGCCGACGTGGTGAATGCTCGCTGCGCTGCTGCCGTAGAAGACGAGGTCTCCGGGCTGGAGGTCGGCGGGGTTGATGTGCTGCGAGGCCGCGTATTGCGTGGCGGCGGTGCGGGGAAGGGAAATTCCTGCTTTCGCGAAGGCGTAGACGACGAGTCCGGAGCAGTCGAATCCACGAATGGATGCTCCGGACCTTCCATTGGGGGAGCAGCACGATCCCGTGGTGGGTCCGGTCGTATTTCCTCCGCCCCACGAGTAGGGCTGGCCGATCATCCGGGATGCCGCGCCGATGGCGATAGCGGCGGTTTCGGAGGATCCGGCAGGCGTGGTTGTTTTCGCATTAGCGTTGATGATCCGGACGTAGTTCTGTGTCTCGGTGATTTTCGGGACACCGCCCGCCGCGATGACCGCTCCGGGGCCTGCGTTGTAGGCGGCGAGTATGTTGCTCTGCCGGTCACCCGGAACGTTCTTGACGTCCTCGGCCAAGGTGCAGAGGTATTTTCCGGCCGACGGGATAGCGTCCTCCGGGTCCCAGACGTCGCGTTTCCCGTCGCCGTTGGCGTCGATTCCTTCAGCTTTCCAGGTGGGCGGGATGAACTGGGCGATTCCCTGGGCGTCGGCCGGTGATGTTGCTTTCGGGTTGAATCCGGATTCCTGTTGGATGAGTGCGGCCAGAAGATTGGGGCTGATCTCTGGGCAGGTGTTTCCTGCCTCTTCGATCAGGTCCCGGTACTGGGCGGGAACGGCAACGCCGAGCGCGGTTCCTGCCGGGTCGGTGCCGGCTTGAACGAGCGCGGCGACGATGACGGCCGCGGTCGCCGCTATGCCGACGGTTACGGGCGTGGTGCCTCGCAAGAGTCAATCCCCCTGTTCTTGATGTTTCCGCTGGTCAGGACCGTCATGGATGACCGTCCGGGGACCGTCTGACCACCGGCACCAGGACGGTGGCAACCGCCATCCCAGCGGTCGGGTGACGGTCTCCGGACGGTCCGCTGACGGTGGCTGGACTGTGCTGAGGACGGTGGTCACGCACCGGACTTGAGCGCGGCGGCGAGGTCGGCCAGCTTGTAGCCGCGCACGCCCTTGACCCTGTCGGCCGGTACGCCCAGGAGTGTGGAGAGTTGCTTTCCACGCTCGGTGGCACCGGTGTCCGTGATGCCGAGTGCGGGCGCCAGCTCGCTGGTGGGAAGGAATTCGACACCCTGGCCGCGCATCAGGTCAACGGCCTGCTTCAGCGGAGATACAGGCGCGGATTCAATGACTTTCTGCTGCCGGACATGGATCTCGTCCGCGACTCCCCACACGAATTCATCCGCGAAGTTGAATCCCCGGATGAGGGTGGATCGGCCGTTGGCGAAGAGAACACCCTGGCCCTTGATGTCGGGGTCGAGGAGAGCGGGGTTGATCGGGGCGACCGTGTCGAAATACGTGTCGCCGAGAGCGACCTTGGCGGTTCCTGACGATGCCACGTAGAGGCAAAGCCGGTAGAGGAACTGGTCTCGTACGTTCACCGGGATGGCGTTCGTCGAGGGTCGCTGTGTCATCAGGATTGTGGAGATTCCTGATTCGAGGGATTTCGCGACCAGGGACCGCGTCTTCTCCGCGATCCGCCGCGCCTGTTCTTTTCCTTCCTTTGATTCGTCGCTGGAGAAGAAGTCGGCCGCTTCGTCGACGATGAAGATGACCGGCTTGAACGCGGGCGCGTTCTGCCGGTTCCGGATGGCTTCCTTCATCTGCTCATAGCGGTTGTCGGATCGAGTGTTCAGCTCGTCCACCATGCTCTCGAAGACCTCCGGATCGTCGGAAGATTCATAGCGGACGGCGGTCTTTTCGAACCGCGTCAGTCCGCAGAATTTTCCGTCGAGCAGATACAGCTCGAATTCTCCGTAGGCGATCAGGAGGCAGGTGATGAGTCCGTTGACCAGCGTGGTTTTACCCATCTGGGTCATACCGGCGATCAGCATGGACGCCTTGTCGAACGTGGGGAGCCCCACGAGTTTCCCGGTGACGTCGTGGCCGATCGCGATTCCGGGGAACCGCTCGATTTCCTCACGGCTCGGCGCTGGGAAAGGCTGGGTGAACGGCGGCTCGTGGAGCTTGAGCAGTTTCACGCGGCGGTCGGTGTCGCGGCTGCGCTCCATCTTCAGGTGCATCCGGGTCACGCCGAGGACTCCCGCGAGGATGGTCAGCTTCTTCTCGACGTCCTCATAGGACCGCCCCTGGGGCACCAGGAAGTTGTACCGGGTGCCCATCGGGGCTTCTTTGATTCGGGCCTCGTCGGCGCGGATCACTTCGTCCTTCCCGATGGCGCCGGCTGTGATGAGCGCGGCCGTCAGCTCCGGATGTGCCGGCACAGTAGCCGCGCCCGGGTCGTCACCCGTCTCCTGGGAGGCCTCGCTGCGCAGGGCCGCTGCGGGCTCTGAGGGGCCCTCGCGGGCCCACAGGCGCTTGACGGTCGTGCGGACTTTCCATGCGAGGTATCCGATGGCGACCAGCGCGCCGGCGGTCAGCAGGACAGTTGCGGGCCAGGACATACCGAGCTTGTCCTTGATGGCCGCCATGCCACCGAAGGCGATGGCTAACGCGCCGATCGCGCCCGCGGCCTGCCCGTAGCTGTCCTCCTGTTCCTGGGCTTTCGTCCTTCTCTTGCTCACTCGTCAACGCTCCCCTTCGTAACTATGGAATCACGCAGGGTAACGCGCGCAAGGCGTGTGCCTGCTGGGGTTGTTGGTGCTCGCCGGGTCTGCGCCTGGGTCTGCGACATGTGCCGCTCGCCAGATCGCTCGCCGGGTCTGCACCGGTCGACCGCTGGGTCCGGCAGTCGCGACACAGCCCAGCCGACGGATCGGCTGGGCTGCATCGGTGGTGCCGGCTGTCAGCTCGCGCGCCCGTGTTCGGGCTCCTCCTCGGCGTCGTCTTCCTCAGCCAGGGCGGAAGCCTTGCTGCTGCGGGCGGGGCCGGCTTCCTCCTTGGCCAGGAGATCGCCCCACACCCGGCGGATCCGCTCCTCACTGCCGACGAACCCCGCGTCGCGGTACTGGTCGCGGGCCTGCCGGTAGGACAGCGGCGGATCGTCGCTGTAGCGCAGGTGGCGCAGGACGACGTCCATCTGCCCGTAGGTCAGGGCCTCGCCCGGCACGGGCACCGGCACGCCCGCGACGTACGCGAGGTCGGCCAGAGCCGCGGCGTGTGCCGTGTCCTGTGCCTCCGTGTCGTCGACCGGCACACTCTCCGTGCTGTCCTGCGTGCCGGGTGAAGTCGGCAGCGCGCTGACCTGCGTGCCGCCCCCCATCAGGTCTGTGCCGGGCAGCATGGTGGGGTCCCACGTGCCCAGCTCCGGGAGCCGGATCGCTGCAACGGAAGCGGGCAGAGCCTTGTCCGTGAGGGTGGCCTCCGTGGTCACGGCCTGGTCATGGAGCTTCTCCGCGGTGCGCTGGCGGCTCTTCAGGGCTGCCTTGCGGTAGGCGGTCTCGGCGTCGGCCACCTGCTTCTCCAGGTCGGTGGCGACGGCGAGCAGTTCGATGCGGTGCGCCGCCTCCGCCTCCATCTCCTCCAGCCGGTCAGAGACTTCCTGCCGCTTGTGCGCGATCCTCTGTCGCGTCGCCCCCGACACCCGGCGGCCGAGCGACGGCAGCGTGAGCCACCACGCCGCTTTGGTGGCAACGATCGCGAGCGGGGTGAGGACCATGGCCAGCTCGAACCTCCCGTCGCCGGTCAGGATCAGGTCGGTCGTCGGCATGGCCGTCAGTACAGTCGTCAGAATCAGCCCAGCGCGCTGGGCGCGGGCCGCGCGGCGCCGGTTGTTGCCTGCGAGAATCTCCGCCCCCTGGAACACCACCCACAGGGCATCAAGAGCGCCGACGATCGCGTACGCCCACCCGCCGAACCGCGGCTCGAGGATGCTGTAGCTGACCACAACGGACAGGACGGCGACGCCGAGCGTCACCGCGGCCAGGACGGCGAGGACGACACGCCGCCAACTCCACACACGAACGTCGGGCCCGTCGTCGGGACGGGTCCTGCTGAATCGGATCACGAGCTGTTCCTCCTAGGCCGCGAGGGCGGCGGGTTGGTCGGCGCGCCTGGGCATACGCCAGGGAGGTCGGGATGACGTAGGGGTGAGTGACGCGGCACGCGGGGGACAGGTCCGCGGGCGCGCATCATGGCGTGGTGGGCGCGCCACCGGGCCGGGGTCATCGGACGGATTAGAGGTAGGCGACGCGGACCGGGCGGGTACGGGTGCCCGGGTCGCGGCGGCCGTACCAGAGGATCTCCTGCCCGTTCGGGCGAGGCCCGGGGAGCGGAGCTGGCGACGGGTCGCCAGCCCTTCAGGGGAGAGGCGGCGGGGGTAGGGCGGGATGCCGTAGACCTCGCCGTCCGGGTCGAAGAACGTCGCCGCGCGCCCCTGCTCACGGGCGCTTGCCGTTCATGTACGCGTCCTGGAGCCGCTCGAAGCTCTCGAACAGCCGCGCCCCCTCCGGGCACCGCCCCATCGCCGCACATGTCATGCATCCGGCGTCGTGCGAACGGACGGCAGCAGCGGCGCGCATGTAGCGCTCGTACAGGTCGCGCACGGGTCAGCGTCCGGTCGCGCGGCAGGCGTCGCAGACGCCACCGTTCCAGCCCTCGAACCGTCCGCTGCAAATCTGGCACTGGCCGGAGGTGGCGGCGGGCGGCGCCATCGTGGCGGCCGCGGGCGGCGGGATGACGGCGGCTGGCGGGCAGTCGGTTCCGTTGCACCCCCACCTCAGGCACAAGGGGCACGCGTCGTCGGCCATCTCCGGCCGGCGCAGGATGAGGACCGGCTGACGGACGAAGCCGGGGATCATCTCCTGGAGCGTCCGCCGGGTTCGTTGCCCAACCCTCGTGGCGCGGGCGTCGCCCTCGCGGGCCATGCGGTCGAGCAGCGCTGTCAGGCGCCGCTCCGGCGCGTCCACCCGGACCTCGCTACCGAGGGCGGGAAGTGCACATGCCATGCTGTTCATCGGGTCCTCCTAGACAGGACTCAGACGGCCTCGGGGCTCCACCCCCGGGGCCGTCACTCGTTCTGGAGCGGGCAGCAGCCCAGCTCCGAGCGGCATGAATGCCACAGCACCCCGGACCGGACTCGCACCGGTCGAGGTTCCTTTCGGGGTTCGCGATCTCTGCCCCTGTCTCACCGCACGTACGGAGCCCCAGCCACCCCGAAGGGCGGGCAGGGCCAAAGTGCTCGCGTCTGTTCATGCGGCAGGGCTCACGGCTTGTCGCAGATGCCTGAAATCACTTGATTCCACTGTGGATTTGAGAAGGGTCAGGCGCTTCCTTCCGGGCCGCCATCACGCGCTGCCGTCCGGGCTCCTGCGTTTTCGCAGGTCAGAGCAATTGCCTGCCTCGAGCCCCGATCTAGCGGGCTTCGGCGCATCCATAATGTAGAGCACTAGCGATCTGAAGCGCTAGTGCTAGCGATGTATGTTCACGTGGCTTAGTCTTCTGTGTGTAGCGCTGCACTCGAGGGGAGAGCAGCACGAGTCATCAGAAAGGAGAGGCCGGAGATGGCTCAGACAGTCGGATACGCGGAGATCGCGGCGCACTACCGCCAGCAGATCCAGGACGGCGCCCTAAGGCCCGGCGAAACGATGCCCTCGATGCGTGAGGTTGCCGAGCGCTTCAATGTGGCTCAGACCACGGTGAACCGTGCATTCAGGATGCTGAAGACCGAGGGGCTCACGCTTCCGAAGGCCGGTGTCGGCACGGTCGTGGCAGGCCCCATCAGCAACAACATCGCCCATCGCATTGCCCTGCACGCCTCTACCGGCAAGGCCCTCGGTGGCGGGGAAAGCTCGCAGATCTTCGAAGTAGGCACCGTGGGGGCGGATGAGCTGATCGCCCCGCGTCTCGATGTGTCACCAGGCACTCCAGTGCACGTGCGCCGGCGGGTTGTCAGCCGCGGCGGTGTGCCGGTCCATGTGAGCAGCTCGTACTACCCCGCGTACGTCGTGGCCGCAACGCCCGAGCTGGCGGAGCCGGTCTCCACGGGTGGTTCGCGCGAACTGGCAGCCGAGCGCCTTGGCGTCGCGCAAGATCGCGTCTTGGAGGAGGTCACGTCCCGGCACGCGTCTGAAGCGGAGAAGCGGCACCTGGGCCTCACAGTCGGCGGCGAGCTCCCGGTGACTCAGGTGGTCCGCACCGTCTACCTCGCGGACGATCGGGTCGTCGAGGTGGCTGTCAAGGTCACCAACGGCCCCACGATCCTCCGGTGGACTACCGACCTGCGCTAGCAGTGCGCCTCACGCTCGAGACTGGGCATAACTTCGCGTGTACGAAACGTGAAAACCCGCCGGTGACCCCGGGGCTCTGACCTCCCGGGCGGCGGGTTTGACCTACGCAGGTCCCTGTCGAGTGTACCCATGGGAGACACTCGGCAAGCGGTGCACCCGCGCGGGGCCGGAAAGGACAGCCGGTGACGGCTGGCAGGTACGACGAGGGCACTGACGAGAGCCAGGGTGTGGAGCTGGACGGGCCCGATCTTGCGGGCTTCTACACCAGCCAGCTCCACGACTGGATTCCTCTGTGTCCCTACCTCAGCGATTCGGCCGTTCGGCTGTACTGGATTCTGCGTGCACTCGTGATCGAGAAGCACGGTCCGGTACGGAAACTCACTCTGCTCCAGATCGCCTACCTGCTGCCCCGTAAGCCGGTGCTGCCCGGGGAGGCGGCGGAGCAGTCGAGCATCGGCCGCATCCGGGATCTCATGCGGCTGCTCACGCGGGCCCGGCTGCTCACTACCCCAGAGGGTAAGGAGATCAAGACGTCCTCGCGGGCGAGTGCGGCGAGCCGGCCTCTACGGATCCGAATCCATGATCGTCCGGGCCCCGGATACACCGGCCCTCGCAACGCGTTCGCGCTGCTAGACGCAGTGAAGGGCCCGGCGGAGGAGGCGGCGCGGAAGGCAGTCGCCCGTGAGGCGGAGCGGGCGGCCAAGCGGCGTGCCGAGAAGGCGGGTTGGAAATCCAACCCGACCCCCTCAGCCGAGGGCCCGGGTTGGATTTCCAACCCGCTGGGTCAGATTTCCAACCCGCTGGGTTGGAAATCCAACCCCGATTCTGCGGCCGACCTGCAAGATCGCTTCCTCCCGCTCAGTCCTCCCGCTCAGTCCTCCCGCTCAGCCAGTGCCGCCCCCGTCCGTCCTTCCGTGCAGGTAGTGGAAGCTCACGCGAAAGCACCGGACGGAAGGACGGACGGGGGCGGCGGCATCGTCGAGGACCAGAAGCGCGTGCCTGTGGCGGCCGGTGAGGATTCGGCGGCGGCTGGCGCCGCGCCGGAGAACGACGGCAGCAACGGGGGGCGGGGTGCCGCTTCTGGTTCCGGGGCCGCCGTGCGGCCGGTGGAGCGGACACCTGGGGTAGATGTGCTGCTGGCGGTCGCGGCGGAGGATTCCCAGTGGAAGATCAACCACGCCGACTCGCTGCGGGACCAGGGACGCACGGTCACAGGGATGCTGGAGGTCGGGTTCACCGCGCAGGAGATCCGGCACGCACTGCTCTCCCGTCCCCTGCCGTCCTCGCTGCGCACGACGGTTGCGGCAGTCGTGGGGCGGCGGCTGAAAGACCTCGTCCGGATCGGGGCATCCGCCGGCATCCAGCCGATCCCGGCTCAGCAAGCCGGTGAGTACGACGCGGCCCGCCCGGAGGCCGAGGGCAGGGAACACACCGCGGTGCCGGCTGCCTGGGCTGACCGGCGCGCGCAGATGGAGGTCGAGACCGCCGGGGCGGGGCGCCATCGGCCCTGCGCCGGGGACGGAGGCCTGTGCCCGCGCCTCGCCCGCCCCGGGAGCGACCTGTGCTCGACATGCCTGACCGGCGAGCAGCCCACGTGCGCCGCCGGATGCCGTCGCGGCGTCATCGACCACACGACGGTGTGCATTACCTGCGCTGCTCCGCAGGACTCTGAAGGTGCGTGCCCCGGGCACGGGGGCAAGCAGTGCGGGCGGCCGGTGGTGTCCGAGGGCTGGTGCCGCCGGTGCCGCTTCGAGGCGGAGGCAGCCAGGCAGGCGGCTGACGCCGAGTGGGAAGCCGCTCGGGACGCGGCAATTGCAGCCGCTGAGGCAGAGGAGCCTCACCTCGCCCCCATCTAGATCCTTGCGCGGCCGCCTGCCGCCTCACCTGCCCGCCCGAGTCTTCCTTTGCGGGGCGGGTGGTGACAGCCCTTCAGATCGCCGTACAGCGCCCCGCCCGTACCGGGTGCGCCTCGACTGGACCAGAGGGCCGGACATGACCATCAGCCACAGCCTCGACAAGGCCCTCGAGGGGGCGTTCACCCGTCCCGCACCGAAATCCGCGGGCGCCCAGGTGCGCTACCTCGTCAAGCAGCACCAGGGCAGCACCAGGGCTGTTGCCGCCCTGCTCGGCGTCTCGCAGCGGACCGTGGAGCGGTACGTGAAAGACCAGATCAAGAGACCCCGGCCTGACCTTGCCGCGCGTATGGAGCGCGAGGTCAAGCAGCGGTGGCAGTCCCAGATCCGGGCGCGCGCCCGCAAGGCTGCCGCCACGACGGGCGGCCTCGTCATCGACACCCGCGCGCGCCGAGGCTACACCGCCCCGATCGGCACCACTGACGACGGCCGCATCCGTCACCTGACCGTGGCCCTGCCCCCGCAGTACGCCGACCGCCTCTTCACTGCCCGCGAGCAAGGCGCCGGCGAACGCGAGCTCCAGGCCGTCGCGGCCGAAGCACTCAAGGACGTCTACTTCCAGGACGGCGGACGCCGCGCCGGGGACCTGGAAGAGGTTTATCTCACCGACGTCGAGCACATCGAGTTCGAGCTGTAGCCAACACCGCGCCCGCTGCGGCTGCATCGCGCCTCGGCACAACAGAGCAGGACCGGATCAGGCAGGGCCGTCGCAGCACGCCTCTCGACGTGCGGCATCGGCATCCATCGACGACTAGATACGGCATATCGTGACCGAAGCACTGAAAGTGGACTACTTCTAGGGCCCAAGGTCGCTGTACCGGAAGTTTGGAGGAGGTCCCCGCCTCAGGACTTGTTCGCGTGGCGAGTTCGAGCTGTAGTAGACGGTCGCGGACGCCGGGCGAGCTCTGCCCCGGGCAGCTTCCCTGGACCCCGCCCGTGCTCCCACCGACCCACGATGGGCAGCCTCTTGGGAAGACTATGTCGGCCCCTTGCCGCCCCATGACTAGGGCCAGATCAAGCGGCAGACGCAGAAGAATGCCGTCCAGGCTGGGCTGGGTGGCATCCCTGCGGTGGTGTCTCAGTGGAAGGTGATGAAGCCGTTGCCGTCGCGGTCGTTGACGGTCTTGGTGTATGAGTGCGTGTCTGCAGCCGCCCCGCCAGGCTTGATGAGGTAGATGGTGTCGCGGTCGTTGTTCCAGATGAAGTTGCAGTTGTCGCGGTAGACGACGTTGCCGCCGTCGGAGTCCGTGCCGTTGCCGCCGCGGAGCTTCACGTAGTCGCCGGGCTGCAGGTAGTGGTTCGCCGTGAACGTGAACCGGTTGCCGGCCGCGTCCTTCACCACGTAGCCGCGCAAATTGACGGTCGCCGTGCGCGAGAAGTTCGTGACCGTCAGGTATTCCTCGCGAGTGTTCCCGTACGTGCAGCTGTTGGAGTCCCGGCCAGGCGCGTCGTACTGGACCCCGCGGACCTTCAGTGCGGAGGAGTACTCGGCGGCGTGCGCCGGAGCAGCGGACAGCGCGCCGACGGCGGACGCAGCAAGCACTGAGGCAATGACGGCATAGGTACGCAATGGCGAGGTCCCCCTCAAGAGTGCTGATGAGCGGCTAAGCCTACAGATACGACCCGTGCCCGGTAGGGGCTTCCACCACATCCCCCGCACGACCCGGCGAACCCGCGCTCTGAACTGGGTGACCTCACGGACCTGGCCAACAGCCTCCTCGACCACGGCCAGAAAACAGCGATCAGCATCATGAGCCGGGAGGCCTATCTCGCAGCGGAGCCCGGCCGCGCTGGCGAACTCGAGCCTGGCACCCGTTTCGTGGTCATCGAGGGCAACTCACGACTTGCCGCCGCACGGGAAGCCGGCTTGAAGACCATCAAGGTCATGCTCGACGACAGCCTTGGCAGCGACTCCGACAGCATCCTGGAGTCAGCCCTGGTCGCCAACGTCCACCGCAAGGAACTCGACCACATGGACGAGGCCCGGGCGCTGGAACGCCTTCTGAAGATTCACGGAACGCAGACCGCGCTGGCCAAGCGGCTCCACCGCTCCCAGACATGGGTGTCGCACCGCCTCGCCCTACTGAACCTCACTCCTGAGCTGCAGCAACGCCTCGAAGCAGGCGAGGAGTCCGCCGATGTGCTGAAGAAGGTCGGCGGGAAGAAGTCTGAGGAACAGCAGGAGCACCTGGAGAGGCTGAAGGCGCAGAAGGCCGCTGAGACCACCGCGCGTCGGTCCGCTAAGGCGGCACAGCCCAAGGAGCGCCAGCCGCGCACCCTCCAGGATCAAAACCCGGTTTTGAAACCGGAGTCACTCGAACCCGCATCAAGCCCGGACGCCGGCGACTCGCAAGAGACGGGAAAACCGGCCCCCGAGCCGCGACAGGTCCCAGTACCGCGGCCCGTTGCCGACCTCGTACCGGCGGCCGCCGGTGCGAGCGGCGCCTTCAAGGCTCTAGAGACGATGCTCTGGGAAGGTCCGGGCGTACTCGCCCGGGAACGCATGGAACCTGACCAGCGAACGGCGTTGCTTCACTGGTACTTCCACCACGCGGCCGGTGTGACGGAGGTGGCTGAAGACCTCGGCCGCGGTCTCCCCGTCGAGCATCGGCAGGAGCTGTCCCAGATCCTTCAGCAAGTGTCCGTGCTGCTCGCCAGGGACGAGTAGACCCCTGTCAGGCGGCCCCGCCCTCTCACGTCACGGTGGGGGAGCGGGGCCGGCTCATGCCAGTGGCGGGCGCAGTTGCGGCTACGTGTCCCTGTCCATGGCGCAGGCCCGGTGCACTGCGGGCCGTTGTGGGCTCAGTCGACTTCGACGTAAGCGACGAGGATGATCGTGCCGAGGGCGGTCGGGATATACACGATCCGCACCTGGCTGTCGCGGTACTCCCACTCCAGCTTTCCCTCGACCTGGGTGCCGGCCCGGTGGTCGAGGGAGAGACGGACGATCGCCGGATCGAGGACCTCGCGCTCGGCGTCGCTCATCGCATCGATCTGCTGTTCGGCGACGTCGTGGAGGACGACGTGGGCGCGCCAAGGGCCGTGCTTGGGCGGCATCACGCCGCGCCGGGCGTGGTGCGGGCGGCGTCGCCGTCGCCTAGACCGTGGCGGGCTTGTACGGCTGCGTACGGGGTGGCGGTGGCGAGGTTGATGCCCTCGGCAGCGAGCTGCTCCAAGGCATAGGCGAGGAGGCCCTCGCCGGCGGCGGCGCGTTCACGGGCGGACTCGCGGAGCTTCCGCTGCTCGTCCTCGTCGAAGATCAGGTGCGCCATCACGGTCCCCATCCGGATCGGGTACGGCTCCGAGGCTAGCGCAGTCGCCGCGGCTGGCAAGGCAGTCCCGGCATGTGACCGCCGAGACCGTTGCTGCCGTGTGAGGCACGTGCCTCACAGTCACCGCGTCTGACAGATATCTGCGGGTTGCTCAAGCGCATACGGAATGATCACGACGCGGGGCGGGCAGAGCGACGACGCTGCGTGTCACGGTCGAGTCTGAACCGTCCCGGTCCCCAGACCGTCCGCATAGGTACCTGACCGTGGAGCTGCCGCGCCATGAGCACATCCGAAACGCCAGCCTGGCCGCACTGCGCGCACGGCGCAGCCCCTGCTACCGCCCCCGTCGGCTGTCGCGGCATCCACGTTCCCGGCCACACTGCGTGCCTCGCCCACCTGGCCAACGCCGACCGCGATGCCTACCTAGCCGGCCTGGCCCCAGGCGCGGACATCGACCACCGCGGCACCCCCTTCACCGAACCCCTGCTCGACGCCCTCCTCAACGCCCTTCGCGACCCCGCCACTGGACACGCACGCCTCGGCAACGCCCAGTTCGGGTTGGCCACCTTCGAGGGCGACGCCGACTTCGACTCTGCGATCTTCGAGGGCATTGCCGGGTTCGGGTTGGCCATCTTTCAGGGCATCGCCGGGTTCGGGTCGGCGACGTTTAAGGGCATCGCCTGGTTCGGGTTTGCGACCTTCCAGAGCACCGCCGAGTTCGAGTCGGCGACCTTCGAGGGCACGGCCGCATTCGGGTCGGTGACCTTCGAGGGCACGGCCGCGTTCGGGTCGTCGATCTTCCAGGGTATTGCCGGGTTCGGGTCGACGATCTTCCAGGGCCTCGTAAGGTTCGTGCGGGCGACCTTCCAGGACACTGCCTGGTTCGTAGCGGTGATCTTCGAGGGCATGGCCGGGTTCGGGTCGACGATCTTCCAGGGTGCCGCCAGGTTCGAGGCGGCGACCTTCAAGCGCAACGCCGGGTTCGAGTCGGCGGTTTTCGAGCGGTGGGTCAGCCTCGGGCCGCTGGTGTGCGCCGGACGGGTGCGATTGTCCGGGGCGGTGTTCAACGGGCCGGCGACCCTTTCGTTCGCCGCGCGCCGTCTGGAGTGCCGACGGACCCGCTGGTTGTCCACGGCCGAGGTGCGTCTGCGCTACGCCAGCGTGGACTTCGCCCACGCGGTCTTCGAGTATCCCCTCACCATTGCTGCGGAGGCCGACCCCTTCGTGCTCCCTGACGGGCAGGTGCTGGCGGAACAGGACTTCGCTGGCACGCCGGACGCTGCGGTGCGGCTGGCCTCGCTGCGCGGGGTGGACGCAGCGCATCTGGTCCTCGCCGATGTCGACCTGTCGAGGTGCCTGTTCGTCGGGACCGTCCACCTGGACCAGGTACGGCTGGAAGGCGCCTGCACCTTCGACACGACGCCGTCCGCACTCCAGTGGCGGGGCTGGCGTCCAGTCCGGTTCACCCCACGCCGCACCCTTGCCGAAGAGCACCACTGGCGAGCGAACCAAGCAGGCGCCGCTATCGGCTGGAACGTGGCCGTGCTCGGCACCGGACGTGTCGGCCCGCTACAACTGGCACCCGTATACCGCGCGCTCCGCAAGGCGTTCGAAGACGGGAAGCACGAGCCGGGCGCCGCCGACTTCTACTACGGCGAGATGGAGATGCGTCGGCACGCCGACGACATACCCCGAAGCGAGCGGAGCCTGTTAGCCGCCTACTGGGCACTGTCCGGCTACGGCATGCGTGCCTCACGCGCCTTGGGCTCGCTCGCGGCCACCATGCTCATCACTGTCGGACTGCTGATGGGCTTCGGCCTGCCGAAGGAGGATCCGAAGCAGGAGGCGACCGGCACCGTGCCGCTTGGCGGAGGCAAGGTCACCTTCGAAATCGACAAAGACGACCTGCAGAACCCCACCGGCAACAGGTTCACCGGCAAGCGCTTCGAGAAGGCCCTGAACGTCACGCTCAACTCGGTGGTGTTCCGCTCCTCCGGCCAGGACCTGACCACCGCCGGCACCTACATCGAGATGACCTCCCGCGTCGTGGAACCCGCCCTCCTTGCCCTCGCCGTGCTCGCCGTCCGCGGACGCATCAAACGCTGACGTCGCGCCTGGCCTCGCAGGCCCTGTCAACCAGCTCGACCGAACCGTTCAGCTGCGTGCCTTACCTGCCTGCTCCGACGATCATGCTCCTGAACAGCCGCAATGTGGCTCACTAGTGACCAGCCCGGGATCGAGCGCTATGGCCTGACTGTGAGTGGTGGCGAGAACGCGATGTGGCTGGACACGCGTGCCCACCCGGCTCGCCGGTCCACTCTGACGGAGAAGATCCTCGATGGCCGTGGTAGCTGCGCCCTCTGCGATCGGAGCGGCGAACGCACCTCAAGTGCAAGCAGCCGACCCCCGGCTATCTCCAATGAACGAGCTCCCACCCGTCGACGTGCAGGAGGTGGGGCTTCGTTCAGTCCTTCGTCGCGCCCGCGCAGCCTGGATGCGTCCGCATCAGTCCGGGTTCTCGGACACTGCGCGCGCCTTCGACGAGACCTGAGCCCCTCATTCCCGGCCAGAGCGCTGGGCGGCGGCCTTGCCGGGGGAGGGCTGCATCCCCCGTACATGGGCGAGCGGACCGTGACTAGGCCCCCCGGAAGCTTGCGACTTGCGGTCGAGGAGGCATCCGGTCCCGGGCAGACGCAGAGCTGGGCTGTGTCGCCCTCGCGGGCCGTGAGTGAACGGTGGTTCGAGGTGCGCGGGCTGTGTGCGCGGGCGTGCGCCGACCGGGTGTCAAGAAGTGCTCACAGATTTGCAAAAGTGTTCGATCTGCGATCGCTTGAAAGCCCGTCATCGATCGTCTGTGCGGAACCGGGGGAGCGTCAACCGCAGATCGTGCCATTAACGGACAGTAGCGATGGCCGTCATTCGGGTGACGGGGTAGCGTCGCGGCGGAGAGTCAGCTCGACCCGGTTTCGCAGCCAGAAGTGAAGAGCTGACTCACCGCGAACAACTACTTCGATCAAGGAGCACAGATGCCCCCTGACCATGTCTCCAACCATGCAAACAAGGGGTCTCGGCCGGAGCTTTTCGACCGTACCATTCCGCTGGGAGAAGCAGGTCAAACCCTTAACCGGCGTGACTTTCAGGTCAACATGCAGGTCGGACCCCTCCTGGCGACGTCCGTAGTCGGCATTGCCCTCTGGTACGCCCCCCAAGAGCTCCTGATCGCCATCGGCCTGGCGGCGTTCCTTACCGCGGCGGCGCGCCGCTCGTACTTCCGCTACCGGCGCCTTCGCACCGAATGACGACAGCCAGGGTGCCTGAACCGGCCACCGGCCGCTCTGGCACCCTTTCCCGCCGCGGCCCGCTCGGCCGCGGCGGGCTCGGCTCCCGCGCCCGTGGACGCGCAGACACGGCCGAGAAGTTGCCGTTTCCGAGCAGAAGGCCATTCCCGCTAGCAACCGCCCAATAGGACCATCTCCCATGACCGGATCAGACCAGACCGCCGCACTCTGCTCCCGCCCGGGATGCTTCAAGACCGTCAGTCAAAAGCCCACGGGACGCCGTCGCCAGTACTGCTCCGACGAGTGCGGCCGCCGATACCGCAGGCACCACCAGTCCGCGCCCAAATCCCTCGACAACGACCGCTACGCCGTCGAGATCCTCGAGAGCATCCAGCAGCGCACCCGGAACACAGCTGGCCTCGTCCACGCCGGTGACCAGCCCCTCGAAGCCATCCAGGAAGCCAGGACCATCATCAGCGAACTGGAGCACCTCGTAGCGGCCCTCGTGCAGCAGGCGTACGACCGCAAGCTCAAACCCGCCCAGATGCGCGAGGCCCTCAACATGAGCCAGGACTCCCTCACCCGCCTGAGGAAGGCCAACGCCCGGCGCCTGGGCGACCGCGCCGACGCGCTTCGCGCCACCCCTGCCACACCGCCCACGCGGGCCGCACGCATTCCCGCGCCTCGCCACCCTGAGCCTGCGCCCGCTCCGCAGCCGACCACCGAGGGAGTGTCACCTGACCTATACACCCTTTCCACGACCACGCCGGCCGCCACCCTGTCAAAGGCCTTATCCCAGCTGCAGCGCGAGACCGGCCTCACCTTCACCGCGCTCGGCGGCGCAGCCGGAGTATCCCGCTCCTACATCTCCCGGGTGCTCACCGGCGAGCGCACGCCCTCTTGGAAGGTCACCCAGCTCCTCGCGGAAGTCTGCGGAGCCGACCCGGACGAGCTCCGCCCCCTGTGGGATGCCGCCCGCGGCTATCGGGTCGCTCAACCCAGCAGTCTCCACGCCGCGCTGCGCGGCATGCACCTGGCCGCTGGCCACATCGACACCGCCGAACTGTGCGCCCGGACCGGGAACACTCTCACCGGCGAAGAGGTCACCGGCCTCCTCCACGGCACCTGCACAGCCGACTGGCCCACCGTCAGCACGCTTGTCACAGCCCTCCGGGGACAGCCCGACACCATCCGCCCCCTCTGGCAGGCCGCAGCCCCCGCAAGTGGTCTCGGCCGCAGCGACCGCGGGGGAGTCACCGTGTCCTCCATGCCCGCCGGAGCCATGGGATGACCGCCCTGAAAACTAGAACCACCACCCCGAGAAATCCACCGAAGCAACGGCCCCGCGCCCGAACAACGGGCCGAGCCCCCGGCACCCCGGCGGTCGGCCTTGTTCTCCCCGCCGCCCTCGACGCCTTCCACACCCTGAACCGCCCCCGGTACGACGCCTACGCCCGCGCCCACCTCGACCCCGAAGCTGCCCAAGCCGCCGTACGAACGGCGGTCGGGCTCCTCGCCGCCAACTGGAACTACGTGCTAGCCCAGCCGAACCCCGCTGCTCTCGCCTGGGACCAGCTCGTCGCCTGCACACAGAGCAGGACCCACCCCGTGCCCGGCATCGACACCGGCAACCCGCTCCGCTACGACGCGCGCGTCCTGCACGACCTCATGAACCAGAGCATTGACACGATCGCCCACGCCACCGGTCACCACCCGAGCAAAATCCGCTACCTACTCGAACCCCGCCCCCTCCGTGCCCACCACCTACTCGGCAACGGGGGCTGACTTTCCCCGACGGGACACACCAGCAATGACCATGAGCGCACCCCCGCTGCGTGCACCCTCTGCCCCCTCAGAGGTCAGCGAATGCAGGCCCCACCCCGGCGCTCTCGCCCCCTGGCTTTGTCGCTGAGAGGCAGCAGCGTTTGCTGGTCACCGCCGAGAACAGTCCGTTGGCGACAGGAAGCGTGTTGCTGAGTTCTGGTAGCGCGCCGATGCTTGCTTCTGTCCGTCTCGCGTGCCTATTGACCCGGGCAGGTGGTCACGGCGTGGGCCAGGTGCCGAGTGCTCGCGCCAACCGGTCGCTTTGCTCGCGGGTGATGCCTTGGGCGAGGCGGATTCCGCACCGCGGGCTGTGGGGCTCGTCGCAGTGCAGGATGCCGGGAAAATGCTGCGTGGTTCCGGAGAGCGGGGACGGCGAGGGCAGGGTCCATTCCGCCGGCTCCCACAAGGGATGGTCGTGAAGGAGGGCATCTGCCACTCCAAGCGCTCGGTCCTCGGCGACGCCCACCCGGATGAGCGCATCGCCGATCGGTGTGGCCGCGGCGGTGGGTAGGTCGCTGTCTCCGAGGGCCGGAAGCAGAAGCAGCAGGCGGGCGTGCGGTGCGTGGACGCCGGGAGCCTTGGGGTCGGGTGTGTTGGCGATGTGCGTGAGCTCGCGCCAGGACAGTCCGGGGCCGGCTTGGTGCCCGTCGATGGTGGCCAGATGGCCGTGCCGGTCCCACTCGGGGTGGGAGATGAAGTACTCCGTGCCCAGGTCGTCGGCGAAGTTGCGGCCCACGATGAGCGCGCTGTGGCCGTCGGCGAATGGTATGCGGAAGACCGGCCAGCGCTCCTCGTCGGTCAGGGCCTCGTACGCGGCATCCATGTCGGCCTCGTCAGCGCCGAACCACAGCGGATCCGGTTCGTTTTCCTCGGTCTGGCATATCCACAGCAGGTAGGCAGCCCAGAACCCCGGCAGAGCCAGCAGGTCCTCCGCCGCAACGAGAGGGTCGTCCTCGTATCCATCGATCAGCACGCGCCCAGGGTGCCACCTGGCTCTGACAGGCTCTGCACCACCCGACCTTGCCGGTGCGCAGTCGCCGGTGCTCTTACTTCTCGCCGACATCTCAGACGACGTGATCACGAAGTGTTCCTGAACATCGCCAACAACCGCTCTCGGTTATGACCTATGCAGCCACGCCCCGGGCCTTCACCTTGTCAACGCGCCGCTGGCACCCCGCCGCCCGGCGCCGGTCACCTCGCGATGTCGATTTGGAACGTCACATCCGCGGTCTACCCCACAAAACAAATTGGGAGGGACCCGAGAGCGACTTCAATCCAAAGGCTCTGGTGCCTCTGAGGCGACACATCATGTAGGGGGTGCCCTCAGGGCCCTTCCGTCAACCTATGTTTAGGGCCGCTCCACCGGACTGACCTCTCTAACTCTCTGCCGATCCAGGCGGAGATCGCTCTGTTCGCAGGGCGCTGGTCAGGAAGGAGGGGCCGATGAGCGAGCCCAAGGATCCCGGTCGGCCAGCCGCCAGCAGTTCTTGCGCTCGACGCCGCCCGCGGTTCCACCCGTCGGAACCGACCCGCGATCCGGGCCATGGCCTGGTCCAACAACGCCCGCCACGGGACCGGGTCCACGCTCTGGCCCGCTGCCGTCGCACGATCTTCAGGAGTCCACACAACCCCCGATGATCACGCGGTGGCCGCTTTCGCTCCGGGCCGGGTCCTGGGCAGTGCCGAACTCCTTGCTCGGCCCGACGGCCCCTGATCGACAAAATGAGCCCATGGCGAACCTCTGCGGATCTGCCTTGATCAGCTTCGGACGGCCTTCGAGCTGGCACTGCGACACATCGAAGCGTCAGCCGGCAGCGCAGTGGCACTCGAACACGACTACTTCTGGTCGGTTCCGGGCGACGAACTCTATGACGTCCCCAACGAACCGAAAACGATCACCATCGGGCAGCTCTCCGAGTCGTGGCAGCACCTTGAGGACCTCCTTGCCGACCCGAACCGGGCCGTGGGCCACCACCTGGTCTGGCTTGCCGACGTCCTCCGTGCGATCGGGCAGGACACCGCCCAGTAGCCACCACACGCGCGACGTGACGTCGAACTACGAAGTCACACTGGAGTACTAGGTCCTGTCTGACAAAAGATCTTGGTTGGGCTCCCGGAGCCAGAGGATGAGTGCGGCAAGGTGGACTCCAGCCTTGTAGCGGGTGGCGAGTTTGGCGAAGCGGGTGGCGATCGCGCGGAGCTGCTTGAAGCGGTTGAAGCAGCGTTCGACCACGTTGCGGGCCTTGTAGAGCTCGCGGTCGAAGGCTGGTGGTCTGCCTCCGGCATTTCCTCGCCGCAGGCGGTTGGCCTTCTGGTCCGCTCGCTCCGGGATCACCGCACGGTTTCCTCTGCGTCGGACAGGCGGATCGCCCGAGACGAGTACGCCTTGTCCGCGATGACCGTGTTCGGCCTGAGGCGGGGCGGCCGGGGCCGGTCCGGGGCACCCTCAGTTCCTCCGTGACCGTATCGAAGACGGTGGGGTCGTTGACGTTGCAGGGCGTGACGACGACGGTCAGGGGCAGGTCACGGCCGTCGCAGGCGAGGTGGAGCAGGGGGATTCATGTCCAAGCTCGTGCTCCTGGTCGTGCTGCTCACCGTGACTGTCTTCGTGCTCTGCCTGGCTGCGGTCGGCTATGTCGCGTAGGCCTCGCAGCTGGCGACCCCGCTCATGGTTATGGCCGCCTTCGCCGCGGCGATCGCCGGCGCTTTCGCAGTCGTGGTTGCGCTGTGACGCCCGCCCTGCGGGCAGTGCCGGAGGTGCCCATGCAGGCTTGCAGGCGACCATCGGGAGGGCGGTCACGCCAACCGCCGTACCCAGGGTCCCGGATGAGGCGGGGATCGGATCGCGGCGCCGCTCCGTGAACCGCTAAGGCCGGCCCCGCACGGGTGGCCCGGCCCCGCTACCCTCGCGGAAGCCCGTGCCGGTATGGAGTGTGCGGGTCAGGCCCGGTGCCCATAGCTTTGGGGGCAGTACCGCCGGGCCGCCCCAACTTTCCTGCCCGTCGAGCCGCCATGCCGGTTCGGCGACTCCTGCGAGCGGCCTGTTGAGCTAGGTCTGCGGCGGACTGAGCGGCTGCTGCCATTCTCTGGCTGAGCCCGGCTCTCTGCCTGGACCGCATGGCGCTGCCTCGGAGCCGCTCCAGACAGCGCCATGCGGTTCGGCGTCAGGACAGGCTGGTGGGTCTGCGAGGTGGAGGCACGACCCGCAGTAGCTCCCACAAGGGCTTGGAGCCGCTTGCCCACTCGGCGAGGACCGCCCGGTCGACCAGGTGGAGCCGCTGGTCACGGGCGAACTCGAGCGCAGGCTTGGAGAACCTGCCGTTGGTGACGAGGACGATGACATCACCGCGGTGGACCGGGCGCCCCGTGCCGTTGAGGACCTGAAGGTCCGGCGTGCCGACCGCAGCACCCTCGAGGCCGGCGCGGCGGTGTTTGCACTGGATGACCCACCGCCGCCCGAAAGGGTCGGTGGCCTTCACATCGGCACCGTTGTCCCCGGCGCCGCCGACCTGGACCGCGTCCGCGCATCCGTCACGGTGCATCAGGTCACGCACAGCGTCTTCGAACTGCCGGTGGTGCAGCGCGTCCAAGTGCCTGAGCGCGTACCGCAGTCCCTGCGACCGCACCCGCTCCCACTGCGCCGCCCGCTGCCGCTGGACCAGCCAGGCGGCCACCGCACCGCCGGCGAGCAGCACCAGCGTAAGGGGAATCCACGGGTGGGCGGCCAAGAAGTTGACCAGACCGGTGAACAGCAGCCACGCGGCGAGCAGACCGCCGCCGACGAGGACGAACTGCTCGCCTCCGGATGTTTTGCGTGAGCGTCTCCGGGTCGGGCGACGTCGCGCGGAGCGCCGGCTCACCGTGCGGCCCCGTTCCGGTCCCACTTGATCGGGTACGACACGGTCGGCTTGGGCCGCGGAGCGGTCTCATTCCATCCGGGCCACTTGATCGGATACGACACCGTCGGCGCCGGGCGGGACTTCGCCTTATCTGCCTCGGGCCATTTGATCGGATAGGTCACCACCGTCGTCGACCCTGGCGCCGGTACGTGCCGTGGACTCGTCTCCGTGCCCGACGACATGCCGGAGCCTCCGAACACGAGCACGGCCGCCACGATCCCGATCGCATACGCGGTCTGCTTGCGCGTCCCAGCCGGCGCCCTCCAGTACGACCGGACCGCCGTCCCGTCCCGCCTGATGTATCCCCTCACTAACGGCAAAGCCGTCCCTCCCCAGGTCACGGCGCGAATCCCGCGCAACAGATCAATGTAGCGGGCCCCACTGACAGAGGGTCACTTCAAGGCAACCTGAAGTGATCTTGGTGAGGGTGTTGGCTGTCTACAGCTCGACGACTGGCTCTCGCTCGGGATGCTCGCCGCGCTGCTGGACGACGGCGGGTCTGCCTTCCGATGCAACGAGGCTCGAGACGGCTGGAGGGACGGGTCGCTCCTGTAGACGACTCTCGGTAGGGCGGTCACACCAACCGTCCTTTCCATGGACCCGGGTGAGGTGGGGACCGGATCGCCGCTCCGCTCCTTGAATCGCTCAGGCTGGCCCCGCGCGGGCACCCCGGTCCGCTACCCTCGCGGAAGCCCGTGCCGGTAAGGAGCGTGCGGGTCAGGCCCTGTGCCCATGGCTTTGGGGCAGTACCACCGGGCCGCCCCGACGTCCCCCACACCGGCCAATGCCACGATCGACGGCGTGCATCCGTACGACGAGGTGGTCTGGGCCCGACCCCGTCGCGAAGCATTGCGCGGCGGGTCCGGCGCTCCGCGCAGGGTGCCGCTGTGCTGGATGCTCACCCGGAGCTTCTGAGACGTGCTCGGCGGGAATTCCCGCCGCGTGGTCTGCCCGCAGGGCCGGCCGGTGAAGTGGACCAGAGTCTCGGGCAGGTCTGGATGCGTGCTCACGTCGAGGTCCTTTCCCGTCGCCGCGCGCGGGTGTCGACGGGCCGTCATGTCCCGTTCGTCGCCGCTACCGTCACTACATGACGACCGCAGCCTGTCTGCGCTTCGAGACCTGTCGGATGGGACCGGGGTTGGCCGAGCCAGAGGACAGGAGCCACGCGAGGCGTAGCGCCAGCGTCCGGCTCGCTGCCGGTTGACGCGCTCCGCGAGCGTCCGAACCCCTCGCGGAGCCCGAGGATCTGCCGGGCTCTCATCGGCCGCCCTCCTTTTCTCTCGATACGCGTTCGCGACGGGGGCGTATCGAGGTTCGGTGCCTGTCGCTGACTTCTGCGCGCTCTCGCGCCGCCGACGGCGTGCTGCGGTTCCTGTGCGGCGAGTTCGAGGCTGGCAGCCGCGAGGCGGGCAAGGACAGCGGCCTGCCCCAGGGATGCGTCTCCCGCTCGGCCCGCCACGGAGCGCGGAGCGTGTGCTGCGCCGCCTTCGCCTCCAGGCACTCGGCCCTGCGTGGCTGCCGGATAGCTGCAGACCGGCCTCTTCGGCGCCGGCTGGTCGCCTTGCGATCCTCGACGCGGCCCTGGCACGAGCGATTCTCCCGGCACAGCGGTTTAGCAGGTGCACCCTCCACATATCGTGAAAAATTGCAAAATTGAAGGGCGAATCAGTGAAATTGCAACAGCTTTGATCCGAGATGCAGTCGAAGGGTGAGAGAGCTAGTTTTGAAATACGCCTATCAGGGTCCTAGTGCCGAAATCCTTCGACAGGATCCGAGCGCCAAAGGAGCTATCGATGAGCATCGCCCCAGCGACTAAGGACGTCACTTCACAACTCGAGGTGACCTGGACCGGTGAACTCCCTTCGAAGGAAGAAATTCCTGATGTCCAGGAGCAGGTACTCGCAGCGGTCCGCCACCTGCTGGAGGGGCCGGACGGAGTAACCCCGGAAGGCGAAACTTCGGCAGAAGTTTCTACGACCAAATCGGTCAAGGTGACAATTACTCGCAAGAAGTAGTTTCGATCGCCGGATCATTCGTCCCGGAGGATGCAGTGCCAAGCACAGAAGAAGCCCTCAGGAGCGCTCTCGAAGTGATCACAATTCCTCCGGGGACAAATGAAATCGAGGAGCTGGACCCAGGCTCACGGGCTGCCGCGCTATCTGCCAGCCCGTGGGTGTCCGGCCCAAATATCACCGGACTGGGCGTCGCGACAAAGATGGAGAACGGACAGCCCACCGAACGGCTGGCTCTCGTTGCCTATGTCAAGAGAAAGGAGCCAATATTCGAAATCCCTGGTGACCGCCGCATCCCGGATCGCATAACGATCCCGGAGATAGGGGAGATAGAAACCGACGTGCAATCCATTGGGGAAATGCGGCTCGAGTCATTCACCGAGAGAGTTCGCCCAATAGCCCCAGGCTACAGTTTGTCTCACTCTAAAGCCTCGGGCGGGACGCTAGGTTGCCTTGTGAGGAAGACAGGTGACCCCTCAACCAGCTACGTACTAAGCAACAGTCACGTGCTAGCCCGAAGCGGTAGAGCGAGCAAAGAGGACGTCATCCTTCAGCCGGGCCCTAAAGATGGTGGAGGCGCGCAGGACGTCATCGCACACCTCAAAGAATGGGTGTCGTTCGATTTCGAACCCGGATACAACAACTTGTGCGATGCGGCGATCGCCGCGGTTTCCACCGATGCCACGGTAACAACAGAAATTCCCGTCATAGGTAGGGTAAAAGGTGTAACCGCAAACCTCAAGCGAGGGATGACGGTGCAAAAGTCTGGCCGAACAACAGGGCACACCCTCGGCATCGTGCGGGACATCGACTACCGGACGTTCATGCCCATCGTGAAGGCGGACGGAACGTATGGAAGCGCAGGATTCCGCAACCAAGTCCTCTGCGAGAGATACACGGACAGCGGTGACAGCGGAAGCCTCGTATGCGACATGGAGGGCATGGCAGTTGGCCTTCACTGGTGCGGGTCAGCCTCGGCCAGTGTCTTCAGTCCGCTGAACTTTGTCCTCGACTCTATGGAAATCGAGCTGGTGACATGAGCGAGGGCTCCCCAAGCGAATTCAATCCAGCAGTGGGCCTCCCGTCAGAAGACGAGTGCCGTAAGGCGGCGAAACAGTACGAGGAAATACTGATGCGCATTCCCGCTGTGCATGGCGTCGGCGTAGGAGATCACTGCGTCAACGTGTACGTCTCGCGCGTGACACCTACAGGGAATTCTCCTCCATCGGATCGAATTCCCGAGGAACTCGGGATCAGCAACGCGAAGGGTGAAGACATATCCGTACCAACAAGAGTGATAGCACAGGAACCCCTACAGCCTGAAGCTCTGGAGGAGTGAAATGACGACAGAAGAAGCGGAAAAGAGCACATTCTTTGTAGAATTCGAAGGGATCAACCTGACTGACGAACAGAAGAGCAAGGTGGAAGACACCATCGTCACGTCAATTCAACATGTCCTCACTTCGATGCAGCTCGAAAAGGCGCTTGAGGTCCTCAAATCCAGCGATATTCTGGTCCCGGAAGGCCTTGGGGAAGGTGAACGCCCTCCGAAGCGCATGGGAGCAAAGGCGAGGCCGCCGCAATGAGTACCGAAAAGACCTGCCCGAGTGCTGAGTGCGAGGATGGCGCACAGATAATCGGAGCGGTGCAAGAAGGTGGACGCATCGGATTCGTCCGACCGGCAATTCCAGTAACGCCTGAATTCCTTTCAGAGGTTGCTGGTAAGAGCCCCGAGAAGCGATTCCGGTTTGCATCTCGCTGCATGCAGCAAAAGTGCATGCATTGGCGACAGAATAGATGCGCTATTGCGGAATACTTGGGGAACCATGCGCCGCCTGAAGAGCAAGCTGCCGATCTTCCAGCGTGCGCTATCCGCGCCACCTGCCGCTGGTTTGACCAGATCGGTGAATCAGCCTGCCGAGCATGCCCGCTCGTCATCACGGATCAAGAGCCTTTGGACCGGAAGGTCTAATGGCTGCGCATGATATCCGGATAGGTAGGCTCGGGAAACAGGTGAGCAATGATGTTGGTACGCGGCTATGTACTGTTTGAGGCAAGGCAGGGGGAGGACGGTGTCGCGGTTGAAACCCTGACTCACCACAGCCTTGGTGGCTGCAAAGTGCTAGCGAGTGTAATCTACCCCGATGAGATCATGGCCCATTTGGAGGCCGACGGAATCGATTCCTTTAATAGCGCTGTGGTTGAGCTGATGGCCGATCCGAGCCTGCAAAGAGCGACGGTTCTGAGAGTAGGAACTACTTGATGAAGAGCGGTGCAGGAAGGGAAATGCCGTTGAGCTGGCAATACCGGCTCAAGCAGCATCGGACCGGCTGGCCGTCTGGAAGGCCTGGGTCTTTGACCCGAGCCCTCTCGCTGTCAAGGTCACGGGGAGAGCCAGTGCAAGTGGTTCCGGGCCCCTGCCCGTGACTGTAGCCCCGCATCGGCCCCCGAGTTCGCCCAGCGGCGACGGGCCCCGTTGGCATGGACGAGGGCAGGAGACCTCGAAGAGATCGGAGTCCCAGTCCCCGTGTCTGCTTCGCCTTGCCGCCCGGCTGACCGTACTTGGCGCGCATGGATCGGCGGGCGTGGAGCGCGCGGCGCTCCTGCCGCTGGCCCGGACACCCCCCACACTCAGGGGCGGCGGCCACGCGAAAGGGCCCGGGGCCGCGCGCCTCCGGGGCATGCGATCACAGCGGCGCCGTGCTTAGCGGGAGCTGAGGCAGGTCGACCGTGCCGCTCGCGGATCTCGGCAGGGCGCCAGTGGTCACCGCGTCAGGGCCCTGACCGAGGCTGTCGGGCGTGTCCACTTGGGGATCCCTCACCGGGACGGCCGGGACGCTCTTTCCCAGCCGCTCGACCTGCGCACATGTCGTCGATGAGCAGCTCAGCCTGCGGGCGCGACGCCTCTCCGCTTGAGTGGACGAGGGCGGGCGGAGATCGGGCTCTCTCCTCTACGGCAGTCTGGGGCTGAGGAGTGTTTCAGGGTTGGGGGACGTCGTCACGGGCACGGTCCTGCTGTGTGCGACCCGGGAGCTGCCCGGTGGAATGCAGTGGGCACACCTTGAATAGGCGAGTCCACCAGTACCGAGGCCGGTGTTGCCTTGGCCGTGCCAGACAGTTGGCCCCTTGGTCGGGTGCGGCGCCGGTTCGCCGACTATTCGCCGGCCGCCATGATCGCGTTGATGAGGTCGCCGCCGCTCTCTTTCAAGGCCCTGACCGCCTTCGCTCGTGACGCACCAGTCTGCGCCGTAACCAATTCGATGTCCTTGGGGTCAACCCCGGTCTCGTCGACGGGCTCGTCGACGGTGTCCTCGTACGGCTCAGGGACGTCTTCGAAATCTTCTGGCATGAAGTCCTCCAAGGAGCGAAGAAGTACCGCTCAGCCCTTCCACTGCTCAGGCACCGTGAAACAGGTGCCCCACGCCCTCAGGGGCGGCGTTCGCTGCTGACCATGATCAATCTCAGCGCCAACCGCTGTACCGATGTCCCCGAGGCCGTACCTGGCCCAACGCCGCGGCGCTGGCGGGGGCACACCCCACTCGATCAGGGCATACGCCCACGGGTGCCGCTCCGGGGGATGTGTTAGTGCCAGGTGGCACTCTTGTGCGAGTCCGGCGGCTTGCGCCCATGCCGATGCTGCCGCCGCCGGACCGGACCCAGGAGAGTGGAGCAGAGGCATGCAGAACTTCAAGATCACGTGGGCGCAGGCCGGGCATGAGGACCGTCGGGAGTCCGCTGTCAGCTACAGCGCTGGCGCCGTCGAGGCATACGCGGTGTTCAAGGCGTCTGAGACGGGTGTGTCCGACGTCCAGGTCGTCGAGGAGCGGCTCAGCCTGCGATCACGGCGCGTATCTGCCTAGCCTGGGTGTCCGACCGCCAGGGGGTTCTGGGAGGCGCGCATGCCCGCCGGCCGTTCGATGTGGAGCGGGGCCGTCAGCTTCGGGTTGGTCACGATCCCGGTGAAGCTGGAGCCGGCGACCGAGTCGCACAGCATCAGCTTCAAGCAGGTCCACCTGGAGGACGGCGGCCGCATCCGGTACCGCAAGGTGTGCGAGCTCGACGGCCAGGAGCTCACCCAGGACGAGATCGGCAAGGGCTACGAGGTCGCCAAGGATCAGGTCGTCGCGATCACGGAATCCGATCTGTCGGAGATGCCGCTCCCCACGGCCAAGGCCATCGAGATCGTGGCGTTCGTCGACCGCGACAGCATCGACCCCATTCGCTTGGGTGAGGGCAACTACTACCTCCGCGCTGACGGCCAGGTCGCCGCGAAGCCGTATGTTCTGCTCAGGAAGGCGCTGGAGCGTACGGACAAGGTCGCCATCGCCAAGTTCGCCCTCCGCGGCCGCGAGCGCCTGGGCATGCTGCGGATCAAGGGCGACGCGCTGCTGCTGAACTCGATGCACTGGGGCGACGAGATCCGCTCCTCCGAGACCCTCGCTCCCGAGGGCAAGGCCCCCACCGAGGAGGAGCTGCGGGGTGCGCTCGCGCTGCTGGAGACGATGAGCGTGGAGCACCTGGACGACATCGAGCTCGTCGACCACTACCGCGAGGCCTTGGTCGAGGTCATCGAGGCGAAGGCCGAGCACCGCCAGCCTGCGCCGGTCGCCGGGGAGGAAGCACCGGCCGGGCAGGTCGTCGACCTGATGGCCGCGCTGGAGGAGTCCGTGGCCAAGGCGAAGGAAGCCCGCGGCGAGACCGGCGAGCATGCCACCGTGCACGAGATGCCGAAGCCGAAGAAGAAGGCCGCGGCCAAGAAGAAGGCGCCCGCGAAGAAGACGGCCGCCAAGAAGACCACGGCGAAGAAGACCACCCGCCGTAAGAGCGCCTGAGGCAGCCGACCGGGCCACGCTGCGTGTCCTGTCCCGCCCCGGCGAGTTGATCACCCCATGGATACCTTCGAGCCGATCATCGGCGACTCTCCTGACCTCGACGAGCCTCGCTTGCCGCTGCTGACCGAGGCTGAGGCGCTGGCGGCGATCGGCTTCCTGAGACGGCTGAGCACCCTGGACACCACCCACCACGGATACAACGCGGCGCAGCTCGCCGGCGACCTCGCCGGGCGCGTTCCCACGCAGTAGCAGCGCGGGCGCCCGCCCGCAGTTGGGCGGCCAAGAGGTCAGGCCGCGGCCTGGTCCAGGACGATGTGGAACAGCTTCCGGGTGCCGGTGACGTCGAGCACACGGCGCACAGAGGACGTGAGCGGGCCGATCAGGACGAGCCGCTCCGTTCGCTTCTCGGCCTGGCTCAGGGCGTGTACGAACGCGGAGTCGGCGAAGGTGACCTCGGTCAGGTCGAGCAGCAGCCGTCGGGTTCGCGTGGTGCAGACCGAGGCGATGGCTGCGTGGAGGCATTCGACGGTGCCGGTGTCGAACTCTCCGTACAGGTGCAGGACGGCCGTGGTGGGGCAGCCGGTGCGGACCAAGCGGACGGAGGCGCGACCGACGGTGGGCTGCCAGGTGGGGGCACCGTGTAGCAGGATGGGTGTGCAGCGGGTTACACCCGCCTGAAGGTCGGGAACCATGAGGAAGGCACCTCGATCTGCGCTGGTGGGAAGGCCCTCCGCGATCGCGCTCCCGTTGTCCTCCGCGGGTTCCAGGCGTCGAAGCCTGGCGTCGAGGCGACATCGCCGGTCGGCGTGAAGGATGACCGCCGACCGCAACCCGGATCGTTCCGGTCCTCTTACCCTCCTCCCCTCAAGACGGAATTGCACACCTCGCAGGCCAGCCCCCTAGAGATCCCAGCTCTGGAGGCCTGTCCCCGTTGGTGATCGCCCGCACGGCGCTGATCAGCGGGGAACCGGCCCCCTGGGTTGGCGCCTGCATGACCGGTGATGGCCGTGCACGTCCGGCAGCATCCCGGTTCGGCGAGATTGGATGTGGCGGGCTTCAGGCGTTGCGGGTTCTGTCGTCGGCCCGGCCTCCGGCGCCCAGCAGGCCGGTGGCTGTGAACGGTGTGGTGCGTTCCAGGCGGGGAAGTTCGGTGCGGGCGATGTGTGTGACGAGGGGTGGCAGGAACGCTCGGAGGGGTTGGACGGCGCGGAGCCAGGCCGGTACGTAGACCGATGGCTTGCGCCGTTCCACGGCGGTGGCCAGGTCTTCGGCGACCGAGGGGGCCGGGCGGATTTTGCGTGCGGGCGGCGGCATGTGGGCGCGTAGTTCTCGCAGGACCGCGTGCTGGTCGGCGTCTCGGACCATGTCGGTGTCGATCCAATTGAGGTAGGCGACTCCGCCCACACCGACGCCCTCCGCACCGCAGCAATGCGACTCCTGGACGCGATGGCGTTCCAGCGCGCGAGGATCCGCCGCATCACGCTCATTGCCGAGGACCTCGGCCCGGCCGACGACGGCCCCGGAACCCAGCTCTCGCTCGACCACGCCCGCGAGAAGCGCCTGCGCCTGGAGCCCGTGATCGACCAGCTCAACGCCCGCTACGGACACCGGGTCGCAGGACCCGCCGGGGCGTACCGGAAGGCAAGCTGAGCGGCCGCTGAGGTGAAGCCGCACGCGACCGCGACAGCGCTGCGCGACTATCAGCACTCCGGCGTCCGGATCGTGTTCTCCGCGACCGCCCTCGGCAGCATCCTCATCGTCACGTACGTCGAGGTCGACTAGCCAGCGCCTCGTCTCGGAAGGGTGCTCGACCGCGGCGATGCTTCGCTCTGCGGGTCACGGGGCCGTAGGCCGCTGGGAGGGCGACACTGAAGCCGCTGTGGCGTGCCCTAAGCGAGCCGCAAGTCGATCCAAGGGATGGTGTCGCCGGGTAGTAGGTATCGCTCGGTCTCGACGAAGCCGTGCTTGAGCGCGAACCGCAGTCCGTCCTCGTTGGAGGACAGGATGACAGTCTCGATCATCTCGGCCCCCAGCTGGCGAGCCCGGTTGAGCCCGCGCTCGTAGAGTTCCTCGCCGAACCCCCGCCTGCGGTGAGGGGCGAGGACGCGGGCGATGACTGTGGCTGCCGGTGTTTCGTCAGACGGCGGGCGTACCGTGCTGCATCCCACCAGATCGTCATCGAGGTACGCGATCTCAAGGTGGTTGCGCTGAGCCCGTTCCCGTACCTCGTCCAGAGAGAGGGGGTGAGTAGGAATGATCACGTTGTGGACGTGCTGCCAGTCCTTGAGCGCGGCGTCGCCGTCCGGCTGCTGGATACGAAGATCAGACATTGCAGCAGGACACCCCAGGACACCTCGGACGTCAACTCTGTTGCTGCTGCCATGCCTTCAGAACTCAAGCGCCACGCCGACGTCCTGCTCCCGGCCGACCGGGCCGCGTAAGAGGTGCGGTCCCCGGTCCGCGGCCCGCGAGCCAGGCAGCGATCCGCTTCTGCAACTCCTTGTCGGTGCGGGGATAGTCCCAATGTGCGTACCACTCCAGGTCTTGCAGGATGTTCTCAGAGTGGGCCGGGTGGGCTACCGCCCTCACGTCGACGCCGATCTCGCCTGTCGAGCAGCTGATGTACACGCTGCTGTCGAGCGCCATCATGCTGAAACCCGGGTGGCCCGCGCGTATGCCGAGGAACGCCGATGCCGCACCCCGGCCCATGATGTCCCAGCGGTCGAGGAGCCGGACCCGGGTCCAGACCGGCGATGGGGTATGGCGGCCATAGTGCAAGTGCTCCTTCGGCAGGAGGGCATGGTGCGTGTGGGTGCCGTGGGGAAGCAGGACGAGGAACTCGCGCTGGTGGTCGAGAAGGCCCGAGGAGACCGCCAGGTCGTACCAGTCCTCGTTGAGACGCTGGACGAGCCGTGGCGTTTTGTACGGGTGGGAGAAGCCGCCGACGATGTCCTCGGGGCGGTATCCGGAGACGAACGGCATCGTGCCGTCCGGCACGGCGTCCGGGATCACCTCGAGGCCGGCCCGCCGCAACGGCCGGTACATCTTGCGTTCACGCTCTTGGATACCCACCGGTCACTGTCTACCAGGGGCAGCGCCCCAAGAATCCTCCGGCTCGGGGCTTTCGGCGCGGGGTGCGGCAGGGTTACTGGTGCGGCGATGCGGCCGGTTCCTTGGAGCGTTCGGTCTCGTCCTGAACGAGCAGGGAGAGCAGGGAGGCGACGGGGAGACCTGCCTCTGCCGGGTGGCGCAGGATCTTGTTCGGCTCGATGCGATACGTGTTCGTTCGCCCCTCGCGGGTGTGCGAGAGATAGCCGTCCCGCTCGAGATCGGTGATGATCCGCGCGACGGCGCGCTCGGTCAGCCGACAGTGGGCGGCGATATCACGGATACGGACGTTCGGATCGTCGGCGATGGCCGCCAGGACGCGCGCGTGGCTTGTGATGAACGTCCATCCGCTGTGTGATTCGGGCACTCCAACCATGTCCAGCATTTTAGGGGACCCAGCTTGCCGGAACATAATTGCATGACATAAGTTGCATGCATTCGATGACGCATGTCCCCGGGGCGGGGTCAGTGGAAGGGGTCGACAGGTGCTGAGGGACGAGGCCGTCACGCCTACGCTCATGGCCGACACCGGGCACGCCTCTGGCGAGACCGGCGTGCAGCAGTACGCATGGCGTGATGCCTGGGTGATCGTTGCCCGGGGCGAGTACGACATGGGCTCGATCACACCCTTGGCGGACGCGCTGGCGGACGCGATCGACAGGCACTCCAAGGTGGTCCTGGACGCCTCTGGCATCACCTTCGCCGACTCGACCATGCTCAACCTGCTGATCCGGACGCACCAGGCAGGAGCCTTGCGCGTAGCCGCACCGACCCCCCAGCTGCAGCGGCTCTTCACGATTACGGGCGTCGACGCCTACCTCCAGGTCCGCGATACGGTCGACGACGCCGCCATCTCATAGAGCACCCTTTCCCGGCCGCGGCGCGGGCCGCCCACCCCCGGCGCGCGCGATGCCGGTGGCCTGCCGCCGGCGCGGCCCGGCCCGTCACCTCCACTACCGTCCGGGCGATCTCCGCAACGGCCGCAGAGCCGCGTGACAGACAGCCGGCCTTGCGGGCGGCAGGCGTTCCTTCCCCGGTTGAAGCGTAGGACCTGGAGCCGAGCAGCGTGCCCCGAAGCCCCAGTGCCGGGCGCGGTCGCTGCCCCCCCCACCACCGGGGTGGGGGGCGGGCTTGCTCTCTAATTCGCCTCGGCATGCCGCAAGGCTCCGGCCACTCCGTCTGTACGGAGTGGCCGGAGCCTTGCGGCATGGGCCGGGCGCTGTTAGTGCCGGAAGGTGTCCTTGATGTCTTCCTTGGCGTGACGGGCGTTGCCCTTGGCCTGTTCGGCCTGGCCTTCACCGGTCATACGCTCGTTGCCGACAGCGCGGCCGACGGTCTCCTTGACCTTGCCCTTGGCCTGCTCGGCGTGGGCCTTGCTCTTCTCCGTGCCCGACATGGGGACCTCCTCGTCAACGTAACCGGATTGGTCGTGGACCCCTTCTACTCGCCAAATCCCTCTCTAAACACCTGGCGGCGACAGGCCCGGCCAGCACGTGGGAGAGAGCGCGGCAACGCCTGTGCCGAGGGGGACCAGGCCAACCGCCTGCGGACTCGATGTCAGCCAGGTCGGCGAAACGCTTCCCGCTGGACCACCGCGCCCCGCGGCCGCCGATTTGCACAAACGTGGTGCGCGCCTTCACCAGCTCCTCGACAGGTTGGCCAGTGCCCCAGCCTAGCTCGGCATTGACAAGCGGCTCGACCCTGGAACTGCCGGCAGCGTGCCGCATCCCCGCTCCGCCGCGGCCACCGGTGCGCCCTCGAAGTACCGCCGACCGTGTACTTTCCCTTGGGGACCGCGCGACGCTCAATTTCGCCCCCACGGCTTGGCGGTGTCAGCGGACTCGCCCGGTGAGACGAGCCCTGTCTCGTAAGCGAGGACGACGGCCTGGGCCCGGTCGCGCAGGGTCAGTTTGGCGAAGATCCGGGCCACGTGGGTCTTCACGGTCGCCTCGCTGAGCGTCAGTTCCTGCGCCAGTTCGGTGTTGGAAAGACCCCGGCCCATGAGCGTCAGCACATCGCGCTCGCGCGGCGTCAGTGCGGCCAGGTCTCGGTGGACGGCCGGGGTCGCGAGGTCCGAACCGGTGCGGGGGGCACCGGAGGCGAAGCGCTCCACGAGGCGGCGGGTGATCGAGGGTGCGAGGAGGGCGTCACCGGTGTCGACCAGGCGGACCGCGGCGGCCAGATGCGTGGGGGTGACGTCCTTGAGTAGGAATCCGCTGGCTCCGGCGGCGAGGGCGGCGTACACGTAGTGGTCGAGGTCGAAGGTGGTCAGCATGATCACTCGGCAGTCCGGGTGCTGCGCGAGGATGCGGCGGGCGGCATCCAGGCCGTCCATCACGGGCATCCGGATGTCCATCAAGACGACGTCGGGCCGCAGCTCGCGCACGGCGGCCACCGCCTCGGCCCCGTCGTCGGCCTCGCCCACCACGTCGATGCCACGGGCGGTCAGGATCAGACGGAAGCCGGTGCGGACCAGCTCCTGGTCATCGGCGATCACGACGCGCGGGGCGGGCTCGGCGTTCGTCGTCATGGGCGGTCCAGCGGGATCCGGGCGCGGACCCGGTAGCCGCCGCCGAGGCGGCGGCGGGCGTCCAGATCGCCGCCGTAGACCGCGACCCGCTCCCGCAGGCCGAGCAGCCCTCGTCCCGTTCCGTCCGCCCGGCCCTGTCCCGGCGCCCTGTGCGCGGGCGCGCCGCCCGACAGGACGCTCGGTCCGCCGGTCAGCACCTCGACGCGCAGGTAGTGGTCCGCGTACCGCACTGTCACCTCGGCCTTCGCCCCCTCTCCGTGTTTGAGCGCATTGGTCAGGCCCTCCTGGATGATTCGGTAGGCGGTGACGTCGATCCCGGTCGGCAGCGGGCGCGGCTCACCCGAGATGCGCATCTCGACGGGCAGGCCGGCAAAGGCAATCCGGTCGACCAGCGGGCCGAGCCGGCTCAGGCTCGGCTGCGGCGACAGGTCCACCTCGTAGGGCTCGTCCTCGCCGTTCTGCGCGGGTGCGAGGAGGCCGAGCAGGTGCCGCAGCTCGGTCATCGTGTTCCGCCCGGCGGTCTCGACGGCGCTCATCGCCGCCGCCGCCTCCGCGGGCATTGTGGCCAGCACCTCGCGGGCGGCTCCTGCCTGGACCACCATCAGGCTCACGTTGTGGCTGACGATGTCGTGGAGCTCGGCCGCGATCCTGGCCCGCTCGGCGTCCACCGCCATGCGCGACGCGCTCTCGCGCTCCCGCTCAAGGAGCCAACCGCGCTCCTCGATGGCCTTCCGGTGCGCCCGCCGTGCCCGGACCGCCGCCACGTACAGCCACCCGGCGGCGCCAACTGCCGCCGCCAGGGCGATGACCAGCCAGATCGTCCAGGATTCCCCCACCCGATCACCTTCGCAGGTGCCCGCCTCACCCCGCATCGGCCTCCGGATGCAGCTTCCGTACATCCCCAGGATGACCTCACCTCCCAGATACATCTGGGGGGCGACGCCACGCCATCGGCCCCGCCCTAGGTTCGAGCCATGACAACCGATCAAAACGGTACTCGGCAGGTAGTGGTGCGGCTGGACGGTGTACACAAGGAGTACGGCGACGTGAAGGCCCTAGACGGCCTGTCGCTGGAGATCCGCACGGGCGACGCGGTCGCCGTGATGGGGCCCTCCGGCTGCGGCAAGTCCACCTTGCTCAACATGGTGGCGGGCCTGGACCGGCCGACCTCGGGCACGGTCGAGGTGCAGGGCCACGACCTTGGGAAGCTGAACGAAACGGGCCTGGCCCTGTTCCGGCGGCGGAACGTCGGCATGATCTTCCAGTTCTTCAACCTCATCGACGACCTGCCCGTCCTGGACAACGTGGCCCTGGCCGCCCAGCTGACGGGCACCCCCGCTCGGCAGGCGCGCCGCCGAGCCCTTGAGCTCCTGGACGAACTCGGTGTCGCTGGGCGCCGGAACAACTATCCGGCGACGCTCAGCGGCGGTGAGCGCCAACGCGTAGCCGTGGCCAGGGCGTTGATGAACCGCCCGGCCCTGCTCCTCGCCGACGAGCCGACCGGCGCCCTCGACAGCGGCTCGGGCGAGCAGGTCATGGACCTGCTGATCGACCTCAACCAGATCGGCCAGACCCTGCTGATCGTCACCCACGACCCGCAGCTGGCCACCCGCTGCGCCAGCCGCCTGGTCGAAGTCGCCGACGGCCGGATCGCCCGTGAGAGCACGCTGGAGGCGGCCGCGTGAGCGCCGTATGGACGGCCTCGCGCGCGGCCGTGAAGCGCCGTCGGCTCCAGACCTTCGTCATCGGGCTCGTCGTGCTCTGCTCCACCACGACCGTCCTGCTCGCGCTGGCCCTGCTGACCGCGGCCTCGGACCCCTTCGACAAGGCATACGCCGCGCAGCGCGGCGCCCACACGACAGCGTCCTTCGACACCAAGAAGGTTTCGCGGGAGCAACTAGCGCGGACCGCCCGGCAGGCCGGTGTGGAGGCTGCCGCCGGACCGTTCGGGCAGGCCGTCGTCGACATCCCCAAGGACTGGCTCTGGATGGCGGGCGGCACCCTCACCGTGGTGGGCCGGGCCGATCCGGCCGGCCCGGTGGACCGGATCGAGCTGCTTGAGGGCCACTGGGCCACCGCGCCCGGCGAGATCGTCGTCAACTGGTCCGTCCAGGGATCCCCCGGCCCGGATCTCCTCGGCACCCAACTGAAGATCCCCGGCGGAGCGACTCTGACCGTCGTCGGATTCGCTGCAAGCATGAGCAAGTCGGCCAGCGCCTGGGTCTCGCCCGAGCAGATGGCCGCACTCCACCCGACCTCCGCCCAGATGCTCTACCGCTTCACCGACTCCTCGACCCAGGCCGAGTTGAGCGCCTCGCTGGCGCGGGCCACCACGGGACTGCCCGAGGACGCGCTGACCGGCACCCAGACATACCTCACCCTCAAGCAGGCCTTCTCCGCGCTGGCCGACTCCTACCTCCCGTTCATGACACTCTTCGGCGTCCTCGGCCTGCTGGTCTCCACTCTGATCGTCGGCAACGTGGTCAGCGGGGCGGTCGTCTCCGGCTACCGGCACATCGGGGTGCTCAAGGCCCTGGGCTTCACCCCCAACCAGGTCGTCGCCGTTTACCTGACGATGCTTTCCGTACCGGCCGTCGTGGGCTGCGTACTGGGAACGCTCGCCGGCAACGCCCTGGCCGGACCGATCCTGCAGGTCGCGTTCACCGGCATCGACGTGGGCCGGGCCTCGGTCGCGGAGATCAACCCATGGGTCTCTGTGGCCTGCCTGCTGGGCATGCCCGCCCTCGTCCTGCTCGCCGCGCTGGTCCCCGCCCTGCGGGCCCGCCGGCTGCCCGCCGCCTTGGCCATCAGTGCGGGCGGCGCTCCGCGGACCGGGCGTGGGCTGCGCGTCCAGAAGATGCTCGGCGCCACCCGGCTGCCCCGCCCGGTCAGCCTGGGCCTCGGCCAGCCGTTCGCCCGCCCGGCCCGCACGCTGCTGACCCTGGCGTCCATCGTCCTCGGGGTAATCACGGTGACCCTGTCGACCGGACTGACCAGCACCCTGCTGGCGTATGGCGAAATTGGACGGGAGGACGGCCGCGCCAGGATCCACGTGACGAGCGAAGGGTCGGGCAACGACCGGACGCCGCCCCGCCTCGGCGACGCGCAGATCGAGGAACGGCTGCGCTCCCTGCCCGGTGCGGACGGAGTACGGGCCCGCGCGCTCTCCCAGGCGAACATGTCCGGACAGACTCAGCCCGTCTTCGCCGACTTCTACCGCGGGGACGACTCCGTGTACGAGCACAGCATCGTCAAGGGCCGGGCGCCGAAGGCGGCGGGCGAGATCGTGGCCGGGCCGGCCTTCCTGACCCAACGCGGCCTGAAGCTCGGTGACCGGGTCACCTTGGAGCTGAACGGCAGGAGGATCACCGCGACCGTCGTGGGTCAGCTCGTCGAGGGCAACGCCCGTGCCCTGGAGGCCACGTGGGAGAGTTTCACCCGGCTCGCACCCAAGGCCCACGCCACCGAGTACACGGTACGGCTGGCCTCCGGCGCCGACGCGCACGCCTACGCCGAGGCCGTCACGGCGCTCGACCCGGCCCTGCACGCGTCGGTCCTTGACTCCGGCAACGCCGGCACCGCCACCGTCGTCACCTTCTCCACCGTGTTCACGACGCTGCTGACCCTCGTCGCCTCGCTCGGCGTCTTCAATACCGTCCTCCTGAACACCCGCGAGCGGCGCCGGGACCTGGGCATGCTCAAGTCGATCGGCATGACACCCCGGCAGGTGGTGGTAATGACCGTGACCTCAGTGGCCGGGCTCGGCGCGGCCGGCGGCGTGCTCGGCATCCCGCTCGGGATCGCGGCACACCGCCTCATCGTGGACCATGTCGGCGTGGTCGACTTCCCGGCGTACATGAAAGACGTGTGGCACGCCCCGCAGCTGGCCGCGATGCTCCTGGTGGGCGTGCTGATCGCCGTCCTCGGTGCCCTGGTCCCGGCCCGGTCGGCGGCCCGGATGACCATCGCCTCGGTGCTGCACACCGAGTAGATCACCCATCAGCACCAGCCTCGGGATCAGGGGGAGCGCAAGGCGGAAGAGAGCGCGGCAACGCCTGCGCCCAGGAACCAGGCCAACCGCCCGCAGGTGTCGTCGGCGGCCAGGTCGGCGAAACGCTTCCCGCCCCGGGTCCTGGTGTTCCACCCCCGCGGCCCTCTGACCTGCTGAAGCAGAAGTTTCCGGCGTCGGTCATGCGCTGGCCGTAGAGCCGCTCCCCGCCCGACAGAGCGGCCTTCAGCGGCCCGCGAACCTTCCGCAGACCCTCGGGAGCATCCACCTCAGGTGTACGGCTGCGGGGCGGGCGTCTGGCCGCTGCTTGAGGCGTCGGCCGTGCGTGGGCGTGGCCCCGGACCGGGCGGGTACGGGGCCGCGTGGGGCGGTGCGGTCAGGCGGGTTCGGTGTCGTGGCGGGCGGTGTGGGCGAGGTGGTTGCGGGCGTGGCGGCGGTGGGAGCGGATGGAGGACTCGGCGATGTCGAGGGTGGCGGCGATGTCCTTGTCGTTGAAGCCGTAGTAGGTCATGACGAGGATCTGCTGTTGGCGGTGGGGGAGGGGGGCGATGGTCTCTTTGAGGACCTGGTGCTCCAGGTGGCTTTCGAGGCGGGTGGCGGGCATGTCAATGGCGGTGGGGACGGGGTACATGGCGTCGAACTCGGCGTTCCTCTTGGCGAGGGCCTTGTAGGTGAGGTTGGCGGCGACGGTGTGGAGGTATGCCTCGGGCGCTGTGAGGCGTCCTACGCGTTCCCAGCGTTTGAAGACGATCTCGTAGGCGTGCTGGACGATGTCGTCGGCGTCGCCGCCGAAGAGGTAGAGGTGGCGAAGCTTGGAGCGGACGATCCGATGGGTGCCGGCCTTGGTCGCGGTGTAGAAGTCGGTGAAGTCGGCCAGCTCGATGTGAGCGGGGTCCTGGAGCTCTCCGTCGATGAGGAGGCGTCCGTCGCGCTCAGCTGCGGTCACGGATCTCACCTCCGCAGGGCCCGGTGTCGGCGGCGGCCAGGGCGAGTCGGGCGGCGCGTCGCTTGCGGAACCACTTGGTGACGCCCAGGAGCGTGCCGACGGTGATCGACAGGATGGTGGCCACGGGTGCGTACGTGCGGGCGAACTCGACGACTTCGTCCAGGCGGAACCAGAACAGGGCTCCGGCGCCGGCGAGTATGAGCATGAGCACGAGGGCGGTGGCGGCGACGTGGTGGTCCTGGACGAACAGGTCGACGGCCTTGAGCTTGCGGCGGACGTGGCCGGGGGCGTCTCGGGCGGCTTTCAGGGCACGCTGGGCCAGGCGGCGGGCGGAGTCGCGGAACGCGGACAGACTCACGTGAGTCTCCCTCTCGGTGTCGTGGACCGGCGACACCGGTGTTGCCGGGCTGGAGCAGCCCGGCAACACCGGTTGGAAGAGACCGGGGCTCGCGCGCTCTCGCCAAAGGGTTCGCGAACTCCCCAGTCCTGCATGGTCCGTGTTGAGTTGTCAGATAAATTCAAGCAGATGCCGGCCCCGTGGCACACCCCTCATTGCGGGCCGCAGGCCGGGCGTGGAACGGGGTTTTCGGCGGTGTGGATACATGCACGCGGACCGGCATCCGGCCGTGCGCGACCCTCGCAGGGCGATGTGACCCACGTCACATCAATTGGGCTGCACGGATCCGGCGTCCGGAGCCTTAGATAGGGCGTAACGATGATTTCGACCCCGGACGGGGAGGACTCATCGGCGGGACGCCTTAGCGCAGACGCGCCGGGTATCCCGCAGGCCGACTGTGAGCTTGCTCGTGGTTGGAAGAGGGTCCGCTGCTCCCCGCTCTCGCCAAAGAACTCGGGACGACGGACTCCTGCATGCAAGACAGGGCCCCGGTATCACGACCGTGATACCGGGCTTTGTCGCGCCCGAATCCGGTTCCGGTCGGCTCCGCTGCGAAGGCGGCCCTCCGCAGTGAAAGCCGGCCGACTGTGGTCCTGTGTCTGGGCACGGTTCCGGGCTCCTTTCTGGGCTTGTCGGTCTTCCGGGGCCGGGCGCGGGGCGCCGACACGAGGCCGGCCCCCACGGGTTCTATGCGGTCCACTCCATGGCCTTGGCCACCACCTCCGTCTGCCGCTGCGTCTGCATGATCCCGGCACCGCGTTCGTATTCGTCCCGGGCCGTCTGGAGCAGGCGCCGCCAGGACGTCACCGACGGCCGGCGCCGGAGCAGGGCACGGCGCTCGCGTTCGGTCATTCCGCCCCAGACACCGAACTCGACCCGGTTGTCGAGCGCGTCGGCCAGGCACTCGGTCCGGACGGGGCAGCCGGTGCAGACGGCCTTGGCGCGGTTCTGCGCGACGCCATGGACGAACAGCTCGTCGGGGTCGGTGGTGTTGCATGCGGCCAGCGGGGACCAGTCCTCCACCCAGCTTGATGACTGGGTGTCGACAGAGTCGCGGACTGCGTCGTCCTCGAGCCGGGCACGCCCCGTGGCGGGGTCGTAGCCGTGGTACTCCTCTCGCAGGGTGGTGCGGGCGGCCTGGAAGAGGTCGTCGATGTTCACTTCGTGCCTCCCTGTCCCGCGGTCACATGCGGCTGGTAGCTCTCAAGGCGCCCCGCCAGCGCCCGGCGCCCGGCGGAGATGTGAGAGGAGACCGCTGACGGGCTGATCCCGAGGTACCGGGCGATCTGCTCCCTGGACAGTTCGAGGAACAGCCGCAACCGCAGGCAGTCGGCCTGACGGGCCGGCAGGGCCTGCAGGGCCCGCTCTACGTCGACCCGGCAGATCACGGACTCGATGCCGCCATCACCCGTGCCGCCCCCGCAGTAGTCGTCCGGCTCCCCGGCCAGTGCTTGGGTACGCGGTCTGCGGTCGCGGCGCCGGAAGTGGTCGATGATCGTGTCGCTCAGCACTTTGAACGCGAACGCGGTCCGGTTGTCCGCCGCAAGGAAAGCCTGGCCCGCCCGATACAAGGTCAGGAACGCGGCGCTGACGACGTCCTCAGCGTCGGCCGATTGAACGTTGCGGCTGCGCGCGTACTTGACGAAGTTCAGCCGGTGGGCGTCGTGGAAGGCCGTCAGCTCCATCGGCAGGATCGTCGAGGAGAGGTTCTCCAGCGGAGGCACGAGCCTGGGCTTCACCGCCACCATCGTCGGCCCCCACGGGCATTCCAGGCAGGAGACCGCTGCCCCTGGGTGCAGCCGGTCCGGGCGCACGGCGAGTCAGAGGTGAGCGTCACCACGAGCCCTTCCTCGGTCGAGGCCGCCAACCACGCTCTGTGTCCCCATGCCGTGCTCTCCCCTGACGGTCAGACGAATACTCCTCGCCCATCTGGGCGTTCACAAGTACCGCCGTCACCGGCCGGAGATCCGTCCAGCCGCATCCAAGATTTTTTCTCCGCCCTCCGGGCCCCGCCTGGTAGCGCCGGAAGCCGTCGCTGCCTCCGCCTGCTGCTCCTGATCCGGCCCCGGAGTCGGTGGCCGTGGCCTGGCCCGGAGCAGCGCGATCGGCTGTGGGCAGCTGGGCTACTGGCTGGCTGAAAGCGCTCCGACGGCCTCCGGCCCGATGGTCCGGTGGTGGCTGAGCGCCGGCCCCGCGCCCGTAGTCGGCCGCGACCACGGGCGGCATCGTCATCGACACCCGCGCCCGCCTCGGCTACACCACCCCGATCGACACCACCGACGTAAGCCGTATCCGCCGCCTGACCGTGGGTCGGCACCAACCCGTGCCCGTGGAGGATCTGTTGACCGTCGTCGAGGACTTCGCTCGCCATCTTCATGGGCCGTGCCCCCCGGCGGGCGGGTTCGTTGGTCGTGGTGAAGCGACCGCACGCTTCCTCCTACGGGTCTGCCGCCGTCGGCTGGCAGGCCCGTGCCGGCCCCGTCAGCCCACCCTGACGGGGCCGGAACGGGCGAGGTCTGCGCGTCGTCGCGGCTCGGGGTCCTCCTCCTGAGGCAGGTCTCACTGTCGCGGACGGGACGTTCCGGTGTTCCACTGTCACGGAGTGGCATATGGGAGGCGCAGTGTCCCGGGGCCGGGAGGCCGTACCGGTCTCTAGGCCTCGGGCTTGTCTTTGAGTTTGGCCCAGACGGTTTCCAGTGCGGCTATGTCTGCGTCGTCGAGGCGGTTGTCGAAGACTTCGGCGAGGGCCTCGCGGCGGGTGGCGTCGGCCTCCGCGAAGGCGCGGCGGCCCGCCTCGGTGAGGGCGATGCCCACCGACCGGGCGTCCGTCGGGGAGGGGACCCGTTCGACCAGGCCGCGGGCGCGTAGCGAATCCGCGACGCGGGAGACCTGGCTGCGGCTGAGCAGGGTCTTGGCGCCCAGCTCGGAGGGTGCGACCGGTTCGGGCTGGACGCTCAGCCAGAGCATCACCTCGAACCAGGACAGCGGCAGGTCGTGGCGGCGGGTGAGCACCTGGTCGACCCGTGCGGTGAGGGTGGTCCCGGCCCACACCAGGCCGTAGAAGGCGTGGTCGCGGGGGGTGAGGCCGTCCAGGTTGAGATGCGTGTGCGCCATGGGGGAAGGATACCGGGTTGCGTGCACACGCACACATCGTTAATGTGTGTGTGCACGCACAAAACTAAGGAGCCTTTGTGAGCACCCACACCGCCGCCAAGACCGTCCTCATCACCGGCACCTCCTCCGGCATCGGCCTGGCCGCCGCGGTCGCCTCCGCCAGGTCCGGCTGGCACACCGTCGCCACCATGCGCGACACCGCCCGCGCCGAAGCCCTGAACAAGGCCGTCGCCGAGGCCGGCGTCTCGGACCTGGTCCAGGTCAAGCGGCTCGACGTGACCGACGCGGACTCCGTGGCGGCCTGCGTGGCCGAGGTCGTCGCCGAGCACGGCCACCTCGACGCCATCGTGAACAACGCGGGCGCCGGCTTCGTCGGCACCATCGAGCAGCACGGCATGGAGCAGGTCCGGTCCGTGATGGAGGTCAACTTCTTCGGCGTCGTCGAGCTCACCCGGGCCGCGCTCCCTCACCTGCGCGCCTCGGGCGGCCGGGTCATCACCGTGACGAGCGTCGGCGGCGTGGTCGGCCAGCCGTTCAACGAGTCGTACTGCGCGGCCAAGTTCGCCGTCGAGGGCTTCATGGAGGCGCTGGCCCCGGTCGCCGCGGCCGCGGGCGTCCAGGTGTCCGTGATCGAGCCGGGCGCCGTCGCCAGCGAGTTCGTCAACAACGTGGGGCTCGACATCCCGGCGCTGCTGGAGCAGGCGGGCCCGTACGCCCCGTCGCTGCAGGGGTACATCAACCACGCCCTGACGTCCTTCGGCAGCGACACCGCGCAGACGCCGGAGCAGGCGGCCGCCCCGGTCGTCGAGGCGCTGACCGCTGAGAAGATGCCGTTCCGGATCCAGACCTCCGACTGGGCCCGCACCTTCGTGGGCATGAAGCTGGCCGACCTCGACGGCTCGGCCGTCCAGACCGAGATGACCGACTGGCTCGGCTAGCCGTCCCCGCCGCCGAGCAGGGGCAGCAGTGCTTCCGCGGCCCTGCATTCCTGGCACGCCCGCGCGCCCGGCCGCTCCAGCGTGTCGAGCGCCTGGCCGATGTTCAGTTCCTCGCGCGGCTTCCCGGCAAGCGGGCAGTCCCACATGTGAACCACGGTGCCGGCGATCCGCCCGCCCGTGCGTGGTCGTCGTCCGCGAGTTCCCAAGCCGGCATCCCGACCCACCCAGCAGCAGCTCCGGCAGCGCCCGGTCGTGGAAGCCGAGCCGGCGCATAGCCTCCTCGCCTTCGTCTCGCGCGGGGGATGGAGAACGGCTCCCCGCTGCGTCCGCCTGGGCCAAGCCTTCGCGATTCGCCTCGGCAGCAGGCGGAGAAGGACCTAGCCTGCCGACGACGGCAGACCCAAAGGAGATCAAATGTCCGAATTTGAGCGGGGCGCGGTTCGTCGAGCCACTTTCGAGGTTGAGTACCCTGACGGGACCGTGAAGGTCGCTGAGATCGACCGTCCGCAGGATGTCGCTTCCATCCTGTTCGACGCGGGACACATTCCCGAGGAGGACGCAGACACCTTCAATGTCTCAGGAACCGACTGGAAGCAGAATCCCGCGATGCTGGTCTATCTCAAGGATGGTAAGCGGTCGGCACTGCCTTCCGGAGGCGGAGGAGGCATCCCCCACTGCACGCATAACGGCTGCAAGCCCATCTGACTCCTCAGGCGCCAGCGGGCCAAGTGGATCACTGCCCTCTTGATCGGGCGCGCGACGAGAAGCAGGAAGTGTTTCGCGGCGCCGGATCTGCTGCTCAGGCGGACTTCCGGCGCCGCGAGGGCGCGGCCTTCTTCGCAGTGGTCTTCTGGCGGCCGTCTTCTTCGCTGGCGGACACGACCCCTTGGACCAGCTAGCGGACTCCGCCCACTCTCATGGCCGTCCTGCGTTTCCGCCCGGCCACCTCGACTGGCGCTGATGGCTGCGGCCCCTCGGCCCCTGCCCCTCGCGCCCCGACGGGGCAAGGAGCGCCGGACGGCGGGATATGCAGACAGGCCAGGCTGCAGGCTTATTCGTCTTCGTCGTCGGTCATTTCGGTGATCCACTCCGGTGGGACGAGGGCCTGGTTGTTGCTGTAGCGCCAGCGTTCGACGACGTGGTCACGGAAGAGCGGGTCGGCCAGGTCAGCGTGCTCAACGACGATGACCTGGAGCGCCCCGCCGAGTGCCTGGACGGTGTCGTTGATGGTCCGGTAGATATTCAGCAGGTGGCTGAGGTCGGTCCCCTGGGGTGTGGGCTCGCCGGTGTAGTCGGGCGGGAAGTACACCTGGGACGGCTGGTCGAGGATCAGCGTCCGCGGGACGGGTCCACGGTGCTCGCTGAACCACTCGTGCAGGCTCAGCAGCGTGGCGACGTGGTAGCCCAGGTGGTTCTCGGCGCTGCCCATGTCGGCGAGCCGGACGGGACCGTCGGCCGTGTCGGCGACGACAGTCAGCCGGTTGACGTCGAGGCGGATGGGCGCGTCCGAGTGGTCGAGCTCCAGCGCGGAAGCCTTGGTGCGGATGTTCTGGCTGATCAGGGACAGGTAACTGGTGAGCCGGTCGCCCTGGGTATCGTCGCTCAGGAGCTCTTCCAACTCAGCGATCTGTCGCTGGAGGTCGTCGCGGCGGTCTTCGACCTGCGGGGCACTCACATGCTGGGCGGTGGTGTCGAGGTAGAGGCTGATACGACCGCGCACGTGGGCGGCCCGCTGCGCCTGGTCCGGCTCCTGCTGCAGCGCGCGCAGCCCGGCGCTGATCTCGTTGATCTCGTCCTGGCTGCGGGAGAGCGCCGCGCGCAGTTGCTGCAGTTGCTCCTCCTCCAGGGCCATCTGGCGTTGCAGGGCAGGTGTGTCGCTGCCGATCACCTGCAGATCGCCATCGAGGCGTTCGAGGTCGTGCATGATCGTCGCTACCGTGGTGTTGGCCGAGGCGACCGGGCTTTCGCACACCGGGCACTGGGCGGCCTGGGAGGTGTCCGGGGACACTCGCATCAACCCGAGAGACGCGAGACGCCGGCGCTGCTCTCTTGCCTCGCCCGCGAAGTCGTCATTCTCCTCGACCGCGCGCTTGAGGTCGGCGATGCGGGCCCGGGACTGCCCAGCGGCGCGCCGGAGTTGGGCACGCCGGCCGATGGCGGCGGCCAACGGGTCGCCGTCGTTGTCCGGTCGGGACTCCAGCTCTAGCCGGATGCTGCCTTCCAAGGCCAACCGCAGAAGGCCAAGGACCTCCTCGCCCGTCGGCTCGCTGTCGCGGTGCGGTAGAAGGCCTGCCTCGACCGCCTCGGTGAGCAGAGCTCGGGCCTGGCCCGACGCTGGGCCGAGGTCGCGGGCCTGGGCGAGTTTGGCCTCAAGGTCGGAAAGGTCCCGGCGCAGGAGCCGCAGCCGGTTGCGCAGCGCTGCCTGTTCAGGGTCGACGGCGCCAAGGAAGTACGGGATCACACCCCGGATAGTGTTCGGCCGCCACTCCTCACCTTGGGAGTGGAACAGCAGGTCGGGATTGGCGACCTCATTCTGCGCCTGGAAGCAGAAGTACAGCGCGTGGCGGATCGAGGGAGCTATGGTCTGGGCGCGGGCGACCGCGGGCACCTTGACGGTGCGGTCGATGCCGCAGAAGTCGCTGAGGATGTCCTTGGCGGTGTCCAGGGGCGTCGCGAACGTCAGCCCCTCCAGCGGGGGAGGCGGGGTCTCTGGGGCCTGGGACAGGACACACAGCACGGTGCTCACTGCGTTCCCGGGCTCCGGGGCGCGCCGGGCGACGAAGAGCTGCCGGCCGGGCTTCGTCAGGGTGACGGCATAGGCGCCCACGTACTTGCGGACCTTACCGGCCTTGACGGGGTAGTCGGAGCTAGCCAGGCAGTAGTCGATGATCGTCAGCAGCGCGCTCTTCCCGCGCCGGGAGTCGCCCGTGACGATGTTCAGGGTGCCGGTGTGGAACGGGACCGTGCGGACCTGTCCGGGCTGCTTGCCGTAGACGGTGACCGCTTGGATCTGAAAGGTCACGCTTGGACTCCCAGGAGCGTCAGGACGGTGCTGATGCTGCCAGTGCTGGGCAGCCAGCGCCCGAGTTGATGGGCGGCCTTCTGGATCGCGGTGTTCTGTTCGGGACCGTCCTTGAGGGCCGTCACGGCCCGTGGCTTCACCGTCAGCCCGGAGCCTTGAAGCCTGAGCACATCGCTCTGAAGGGCGAAGAGCAGGCCTGGTCGCACGACGGCGGCGAGGGCAGCGGCGTTGAGACCCATAGCCACGCGCACGGCCTCGTTCTCGTCGAGCCAGTTCATCAGCCCGCTGCGGATGGTGGCGGGCAGCGCCGTCCGGATGGACGGCTGGAGAGCCATGACCGCGGCGGTCACTGCGACTGGCAGTGGGCAGGCGGAGCGGTACTGCTTCTCGTAGCCTTGCACAGCCCGGACGCACACAAGTGCTGTGAAGGCCGGGTTGAACAGGGCGCGCTCCTCGCGGCTGAGGTCACGCTCAGCCATCAGCGGCTCCCGCCGGCTCCAGCAGAGCCGCCAGCCGGGCGCTGAAGTCCGGATGCCACCCGACTCGCAGCTCGTCCGCGAGCATCTGGTACGACCCCTTGACGACGAACACCTCTTCACAGCCGGTGCGGATGCGAAGCCGGGCCTCCCGGTCGACCCACCTGTAGATCAGCTTGGCCTCACGCTTCATCTCTTCCTCGGTGGCTTCATCGCCGAGGTCTTCACGCATCTCGGCGAAGCGCGACTGCCACTCCTCCACGAGCCTGCGCTCATATGCGCCGATCTCGCCGGCACGTAGCAGGTTCTCGTTCGCCCAGCGCGAGCGCTGAGCGAAGGCCCTCACCCAGTCCCGAACCGCGTAGCCGATCCGCTCCGCGCCCACGTCGATCAGTCGGAGCTGATGCACGAACACCTTGGCTGCGGCATCGGCTGCGGCCGGGGCCGCAGCCGTGAGCGCGGCGATATCAGGGTCGATCGGCAGATTGTGCTCACCGATCTGATTGCGCAGATCGTTGAACAGCTCGTCGAACTCGGCGCCGGTCACCGGATCCGACCCCGGGAAACTCATCTGGACAGACGCCCGCTCGAAGAACCAGCCCTCAAGACGCTGAAGAAAGGACTCGGCGTACTGGCGCTCGACGGCCAGGCTTGCGTAGCCGAGCAGGTCCTCCCTGATGGAGTCCATCCCCGGCGCGTCACCGATGACCTCGACCCGGCTGATGAGCTCGGCCCGGCGCTGTGCCCCGAGCGCGTCGAACGCCTCGAAGGCTTTGGCCAACGTCGTACTCTTCGAGGACTGCCGCGCCTGGACGAGGAGGGCCTCGGCAGCCCGCTCGTCACGGTGTCCGCTGGCCTTGGGCTGCAGGAGGAACCCCGCGCCGTCATCCGGCAGCTCTGCGGTGGTAATCAGGTAGAGGCTTGTCTCGGCAAGGTCGATGTGCCCCTCGGTGACGGCATGTGACCAGACCCTGATTGTCTTCCACAGGTCCGACGACAGGTCCGTCAGTCTCACGTTGTCTGCCCGCTTCTTCAGCTGGGTCAGCTCGGTGTGCGACCCGATGAGAGCCTGGACATCGTCCGTTGCCTCAATCGCCACACTCCACTCGATCCCACCCCTGGAGAGTTCCACACACCGCTGGAGGGCCACGCGGAGTTGGTAGAGGTATCCGAGCGCTGACGCCGATGCCTCGAAGGGATTCTCCGGGCTGGTCATGCACCCACCGCCTCCCTCTGGTTACCGAGTGCAGCGATCATTCCATGGCCGCGCCGAAGGTAGAACACGGAGTGCCGAACCTGTCGAACTGTGGCACGCTTCTTCGTTCGCCATCAGGCCCACTCCACTTCGAGTTCCCGCAGCGCCTCCAGCTGGTCGGCGGTGAGCTTGTCCCGCCGGGTCTTGGTGTTCGATACCCACACCCCCAGTTTCACGGGTACCGGTTCCGTCTCGCCGTCGACGGCGATCTCCTCGGCGTGGCTGCGTGGTACGGGCCGGTGGGCGCCTTCCCTCTCGATCCACTGTGTGAGGGCTGCCAGGCCTCGTTGGAACGCCTGTTGCGCCTTGGTCAGGCCCTTCGCCGCGTGCCCAGCCGCGGGGGCGGGAGCCGGCGCCTCGAGCGGCTTGACGCCCAGCTTGGTCAGTCGTTCCTGCTGCTCGGGGAGAAGCTGCGCCCAGGTGCCGGGCTGCTTCTGCCGTTGGAGCCATCGTCCGAGGTCGTCGCCGTCCATGAGCACGCCGGGTGCGATGTCGGGCAGCACGCCGTCGGGCTCGTCCTCCGCGAGGCGGGCGAGCACCTTGTGGTGGCGTTGCCAGTCCAGCGGCCACGGGCAGTTCCAGTCCTCGTCGACCGCAGCCAGCTGCTGCGCGCGCAGGGCGGCCCGCTCCGCGTCCTTGCCCAGACCGCCTTTGCGGCGCAGATTCGCCACGTGCTGCCCGATGGGCACCATCGTCTCGCCTTCGCCCCACACGGCGTCTTGCCGGGGCGCGAGGTGGCCGGTGGCGCGTCGGTAGGCCCGGAGCGCGGCGAGTTTGTTCTCCCAGGCTTCCTCGCCGGGTTCCCAGACCATTCCGGCCTCTGGGGCGTCCAGGAGGACCTTGCGCCGTTCCTCGAGCTCACCTGCCCGCAGCGCCTTCCTCTGCTGGTGCACCCACCGCCCGAGGGGGAAGTTCTTGGTGACGCCGACCTCGACCTCAACGTCGTACGGGACGGCGTAGACGCCGGTGATCTCGTTCTCCGCCCGCCACCGGATCAGGGCTTGGTAGCCCTCCAGCCAGACCAGGGATTCGGGCCGGTAGACCCGGGTACGGAGGAAGGCGGCGATCGTGGCCGGGTCGCGTGGAGTGGAGAAGTGCAGCAGCGGCGACTCGCCCCTGCCGCTGGCCCGATCGCTGTCCTGGTCTTCTTTCTCACCGTCCCAGCCGGTGATCTGCCCGGCCTCGTCGCGCTGGAGGTGGACCGTGCGCTTGCCGCTGGTGAGCGCACGGGATGCGAGCTGTTCGACCAGACGTTCGTCATGCGAACGTAGGCCTTGGAGGACCGCTACAAGGGGGCGGAAGCTGGCGGAGGCGACCATGTCGGTCGGGTCTTCGCCGGGTTGAAGGAAGATGGGCACGATGATGCGGGCGATCTTCGTGGAGCCGTCGCGGTTCAAGCGGAGTGCGCGGCCGATGTTCTGGACGATCTCGACCTGGGAGCCGCGGGTGTCGGCGAAGCAGATGGCCTCCACTCCGCGTTCGCCGGTGATGTCGACGCCTTCCCCGAGCACACGACAGCTCGCGAGGAACGCCCGGTGCACCCGCCGACCCGAGGCGTCGATTCCGCTTGCGAACTGCCGCAGCACCTCGCGTCGTTCGGCGACGAGGTGGTCGCCGCACAGCCACGCCGACCACACCCGGTCCGGGGGTACGTGGCGGCCGGTCTCCAGCTCGTAGAACTCCGCGTCGATGGACGACTTCGGCAGCCGGTCCGCAGCCGCGCGGTCGTCGTCGGAGGCGTCGTTCACGTACAGCTCCGCAGCCGTCTTGGGCAACTTCTCCACGAATGCCGCCGCCTCCTCCACCCTCTGGTGGAACGTCATGACGGTGCGCAGGCTGTACGCCGCCGCGTGCTCCAAAAGTGCGGTCTGCAGCAGGGCCAGGCGCCGGCCCCGCTGAGCCTCCTCGGACTCCCCGAGGACGGGGGAGGGGTCGCGGATCTCCAGCACGTCGATCTCGAAGCCCGCGAGGATGCCCCGCTCGATGCTCTCGCTCAGCCCGAGCTCGGCCAGCCACGGGCCGTAGGTTTCCGAGTCCTGGCCCATCGATGCGAGCTCCAGCTCCTGGCCGGCCGCGCCCTTTTGTGGCCGGGGCGCGGCGAGGATGCGGGGGGTCGCGGTGAGGTAGAGCCGGAAGTCGGCGGGGATGCGGGCGTTGTCGTGGATTGCCGCCCATGGCCTGCCAAGATCGCCTGCGGTTGAGTGGGCTTCGTCGATGATGGCGAGCGAAAAACCGTCCATATGCTGTCCGTACAGGCGCTCTCCGCCCGCAAGAGCGGCCTCCAGCGGCCCGCGAACCTTCCGCTGACCCATCGGGTCCTCGAAGTCCTCGCGGTCAACCAGGGAGGCGTATGTGGCGAACACGATGACCGGCCCGCGCCCGGCCCAGAGGGCGAGTTGGATCGGGTTGGTGGTGGTGCGCACTCCCAGCTCGTTCAGCACCGGGTCGTTCTCCAGCGAGCACACCGCCACCATGGGGGAGCGGTGACCCACCGCCCGCCACGCCTGGGCGGTCTGCACGAGCAGGTCCAGGGTCGGCACGGTCACGAGGATCCGGCCCTCGGGGAAGCACTCCAGGGCACAAGCAGCGGCCATGATCGTTTTGCCGGATCCGGTCGCTGACACGATCGTGCCACGGGCACCCTGAGGAGGCACGGATGACCTTGCAGGGAATCCCACCCACTTACGGAAACTCGCTTTCTGAGCGAGCTGATGTTCCCGGAGCTGAATACCCGGCAATTCCTGATCCTCCCATAGCTCGTTCGCTGCCCATTTCAGGGATTACCGGGACGGTGCGAAGGGCGAGACGGACACCGTACCGTCCTCGCTCACCACGATCCGTACGTCGAGCTGCGCCAAGACCCGAGCGGGCCGAAGCCCGCTTCGAGCGGCCACCGCCTGGATCCGCCGGCCATGACCACCCACAGCTCCTCCGCCTCGTCACGCCGCCGCGCCTCGAAGACAGCCCGCGCCGCAAGGGAACCACTCCGCCGCAACCGCTCCGCTGTCTCACGCTTGCGAACAGCAGCCTCCGCGCCCCTCTCCGCAACGGCGGCGATCTGCGGACCCTCTGCTTGGCGTCGGACCTGATCCCGCGCCACATCCTGAACACTCCACATACGGCTTTCCCTTTTTCTGATGACGTGAGCGTTCCCCGCCCGGGCGGCTGCAAGGTGTGTAACATTTTCTCCAACGCTACATGCTGCATCAATCTGATGCGCACGCTCCCCTGAAACACCGACACGAACGAGCGATGGCAGGATCCCGGCATACTGGCCAGTCATGGACAGACGCAGCACACGGCGGTTGACACTGATGGTCGACGGGGAAGCGTTCGAGGTCACCGAGCGACCCGACGAGTTGGGCACATACGACTTCACCTGGCTGTCAGGCCCCAACCCCGGGTACGGCTTCACTTCTGCCGTGCAGCCGGCCAGAGCATTGAGCGAGCAGGAACTGCAGGCGTCAGCCCGGGACTTCTTGAAGCAGGTGGACCCAACCACCGGACACATCGAATAACCGCCCCCGGGCACCCGCCCCCGTAGCCAGCCAGGCCCGCGATAGCGGGCCCCAAGGTTCTGAAGGCGCAGCCGGAAGAACCGTCAGGCGGGGGAGCGCAGCGGACCCGCTTCGCCAGGCTGAGCGAAGCGGAAGCCTGACAGCGGGACGAAGTCCCGTAGCTCCGGGAGCGCAGCGGACGGAGCATCAACCCGACTGCGCAGCAGTCGGGTTGAGCGGAACGCGCAGCGTCCCGCCAGCGCTCCCGCGGAGCGGGAGCGCAACACCCGCGCGCAGCGCGGGTGTTCGCTTGCACATCGCGCAGCGATGTGGTACCCGCTCCGCGGG
>NZ_JBICBL010000012.1:228162-262122 GCF_043089925.1 Streptomyces sp. NPDC013457 | reverse complement strand
AAGTTCGGCAGCGTGGAGAGGTCGTTCCCGAACGACGCCGTCTCCGAGGTGAACCTGTCACCCGTGAGCTGCATACCGTCACCCGAATCACCCGCGAACCGGATGATCACCCGATCGAGTCGGCGGACTTCTTTCCCCGGTTCCTCCGGACGCGTGCGCGTGCTCGTCCCTGTCTCGGACTCCATCTCCGCACCCTCAATCCCATGGACTCGTCGGCGCCTTGTGCGGCCGATCGTGACAGGTGCCGCTTACCGTCCGCTGACGGGCGACTGAGCGTCGCCTGTAAGAACTGGCCGGCCCTCGCCCGTACCGCTGCCGGGTCAGCGCCTCGTCAGCGTCATGTACGGCGGCCCCGTTAGCCTGCGCCTGCCGTTCGGCAATCAGGTGGGTGCAACGCGCTCTTTCCCTGTCATTTCTCGGCGCTCACGCGAAGAGACATCGAGAGGACTTCGGATGAACGAACTCAGAGAACTCGCCACCCGGGCCGGGCGGGAGCTGGAAGAGGCCCCGGCACTGGACATCCTGCGCTGGGCCGCCGACACCTTCGGTTCCGGCATGTGCGTCACCTCCTCGATGGAGGACACCGTCGTGGCCCACCTCGCCGCGCGCGTACTGCCCGGAGTGGACGTCGTGTTCCTCGACACCGGCTACCACTTCCCCGAGACCATCGGGACGCGGGACGCGCTGGAGGCGGTCGGCGACGTCAGGTTGATCACCCTGCTCCCCCGCCGGACGGTGGCCGAGCAGGACGCGGAGTACGGTCCCGAACTGCACCGCCGCGACCCCGACCTGTGCTGCAGTCTGCGCAAGACCCAGCCGCTGGAGGAGGGGCTCGCCCCGTACACCGCCTGGGTCACGGGGCTTCGCCGGTTCGACTCGCCCGAGCGCGCCACGACACCGGTCGTCGCCTGGGACGAGGCGCGCGGCAAGGTGAAGATCTCCCCGATCGCACGGTGGTCGCGCGAGGACGTGGACACGTACATCGCCGAGCACGGGGTGCTGGTCAACCCGTTGCTCTCGGACGGCTACGGCTCAGTGGGCTGCGCCCCCTGCACCCGGCGCCTGCTCCCGGGCGAAGACGCCCGGGCGGGCCGGTGGGCGGGGAGCGCCAAGACGGAATGCGGGATCCACACATGACGACCGAGACAGACATACCTCTGCGGCATCTGGAGGCGCTCGAATCCGAGGCGGTGCACATCTTCCGCGAGGTGGCGGGCGAGTTCGAGCGCCCCGTCATCCTCTTCTCGGGCGGCAAGGACTCCATCGTCATGCTCCATCTGGCGCTGAAGGCCTTCGCACCCGCTTCGGTGCCGTTCTCGCTCCTCCACGTCGACACGGGGCACAACTTCCCCGAGGTGCTCGACTACCGCGACCGCACCGTCGCCCGCCACGGGCTGCGGCTGCACGTGGCGTCCGTACAGGAACTCATCGACAGCGGGGAACTGCGCGAGCGGCCGGACGGCACGCGCAACCCCCTGCAGACCGTGCCGCTCGTCGAGGCCATCCGCACGCACCGCTTCGACGCGGTGTTCGGCGGCGGGCGCCGGGACGAGGAGAAGGCCCGCGCCAAGGAGCGGGTGTTCAGTCTGCGCGACGAGTTCGGCGGCTGGGACCCTCGCCGACAGCGTCCCGAGCTGTGGCAGCTGTACAACGGCCGGCACGCCGCCGGCGAGCACGTGCGGGTCTTCCCGCTCTCCAACTGGACCGAGCTGGACGTGTGGCAGTACATCGCCCGCCACGACATCGAGGTCCCGTCCATCTACTACGCGCACCGGCGCGAGGTCTTCCTGCGGGACAACATGTGGCTGACCCCGGGCGACTGGGGCGGCCCGAAGGACGGCGAGCCGCTGGAGATCCGCACGGTGCGCTACCGCACCGTCGGCGACATGTCCTGCACCGGCGCCGTCGACTCCTCCGCCGCCGACCCCGAGACCGTCATCGAGGAGATCGCCGCCTCCCGGCTGACCGAGCGGGGCGCCACCCGGGCCGACGACCGCATGTCGGAGGCCGCCATGGAAGACCGCAAGCGCGAGGGATACTTCTGATGCCGATCATGCCGACGAGGCCGAGCGGAACCGAGCACCACTCCAGCCTGCTGCGGTTCGCCACGGCCGGCTCCGTCGACGACGGCAAGTCCACGCTGGTCGGCAGGATGCTCCACGACTCGAAGTCGCTGCTCGCCGACCAGCTGGAGGCCGTCGAGCGGGCGTCGCTGGCCCGGGGCCAGGAGACGCCGGACCTGGCGCTGCTGACGGACGGCCTGCGGGCCGAGCGCGAGCAGGGCATCACCATCGACGTGGCCTACCGCTACTTCACGACGGGGAACCGCAGCTTCATCCTGGCCGACACCCCGGGGCACGTGCAGTACACCCGGAACATGGTCACCGGGGCCTCCACCGCCGAGCTGGTGATCATCCTGGTGGACGCGCGGCAGGGGGTCGTGGAGCAGACCCGCCGGCACGCGGCGGTGGCCGCGCTGCTGCGGGTGCCGCACGTGGTCCTGGCCGTGAACAAGATGGACCTGGTCGGCCACGCCGAGACGGTGTTCGCGGGCATCGCGGACGACTTCATCGCGTACGCGAGGGGGCTCGGCGTCCCCGAGGTGACCGCGATCCCGGTGTCGGCGCTCAACGGCGACAACGTCGTCGGCCCGTCGGCGAGCATGGACTGGTACGGCGGGCCGACGGTCCTGGAGCACCTGGAGACCGTCCAGGTGAGCTCGGAGCCCGTCGGTGCGCCCGCCCGCCTGCCCGTGCAGTACGTCATCCGCCCGCAGACGGCCGAGGACCCCGACTACCGGGGCTACGCGGGGATGATCTCGTCCGGATCGCTGCACGTGGGTCAGGAGGTCACGACGCTGCCCTCCGGCCGTACGTCGGTGATCAGCGCCATCGACCTGCTGGGGCAGCCGGTGCGGACGGCCCGTGCGCCCCAGTCCGTGACCGTGCTGCTCGCGGACGACGTCGACATGTCGCGCGGGGACCTGCTGGTCCCCTCCGACCAGGCCCCCACGCCCTCCCAGGACGTCGAGGCCACCGTCTGCCACCTCGCCGACCGGCCTCTCGTTCCGGGCCAGCGGGTCCTGCTCAAGCACACCACGCGCACCGTGCAGGCGGTCGTGAAGGAGCTGGTCAGCCGGGTGACGCTCGATCCGCTGTCCCAGCACGGCTCCCCCGGGCAGCTGACGGCCAACGACATCGGCCGTGTCCGGATCCGTACGGCCGCTCCGCTCGCCCTCGACCCGTACGCGGTCTCACGCCGCACCGGATCGTTTCTTCTGATCGACCCGGCCGACGGCACCACGCTGACGGCGGGCATGGCGGGCGACTCGTTCGTGACCGGGGCCCCGTGGGAGACCTGCGCATGAGGCAGGTCCGCCGGCTCGGCGCCGCCCTCGCGGGGCTCGCGCTCTGCGCCACGCTCAGCGCGTGCGGCTACGGTTCACAGCGCGTCGGCACCACCGCGAAGGTGGTGCCGACGGGCGCCGCGCTCTCCGCCTCGGAGGTGCGGGTCGGCTATTTCCCCAACCTCACGCACGCCACCGCCCTGGTCGGCGTGCGTGAGGGCATGATCCAGAAGGAACTCGGCGGTACGAAGCTGTCCACGGCGACCTTCAATGCCGGGCCCACCGCCATCGAGGCGCTCAACGCAGGTTCGGTCGACCTCGCGTGGGTCGGCCCGTCGCCGGCGATCAACGGCTACACCAAGCTCGGCGGCAAGGGCCTGCGCATCGTCGCGGGTGCCGCTTCGGGCGGCGTCAAGCTGGTCGTCCACCCGGAGAAGATCCGTACGCCGGCCGACGTCCGGGGCAAGCGGATCGCGAGCCCCCAGCTCGGCAACACCCAGGACGTGGCGTTGCTGCACTGGATCGCCGAGCAGGGCTGGAAGGTGGACCCGCTGTCGGGGCGCGGCGACGTGTCCGTCGTCCGTACCGACACCAAGATGACGCCCAACGCCTACAAGTCCGGTTCCATCGACGGGGCGTGGGTGCCCGAGCCGACCGCCTCGCTGCTGGTCGCCCAGGGCGCGCGCGTCCTCGTCGAGGAGGCGGACCTCTGGCCCGACCGGCGGTTCGTGACCACCCATCTCATCGTGTCGCAGCGCTTCCTCGACCGGCACCCCGACGTCGTCGGCGCGGTCGTCGAGGGGGCCTCGGCGGCCAACGCGTGGATCGCCGCGGAGCCGGAGCGGGCCAGGCGGTCCGTGAACGAGGCCCTGCGCGACCTGACGGGGAAGCCGCTGCCGACCGAGATCATCGAGTCGGCCTGGCCCTCCCTCACGTTCACCGACGACCCGCTGGCCGCCACCCTCGACGCCCAGGCCGCCCACGCCACCGCGGCGGGTCTTCTCGACCGCCCCGTGCTGCGCGGCATCTACGACCTCGGCCCCCTGAACCGGGTCCGCAAGGCCGCGGGCCGGCCCCCGGTCGACGACGCCGGGCTCGGCACGCCATGAGGGCCGACGTCATGACGGACGGCGCCATGAGCGACGACACCGTGAGGGGCGACGGCCTGCCTGCCGTCCGCCCGTCCTGCACTGCACCCAGGAGTTGACTCGAGTGCATCCGACAATGACCACGGAACAGGTCGCCGATCCCGGTGCGGCCTCCCTCGCGCCCCGCGGGCCCGCTGTCCGCGTGGCGGGGGTCCACAAGACGTTCCGCCGTGCCGAGGGCGTGCAGACGGTGCTCCAGGACATCAACATCGATGTCCAGCCCGGAGAGTTCGTCTGCCTGCTCGGCTCCTCCGGGTGCGGCAAGTCCACCCTGCTCAATGTGATCGCGGGCCTCGACCAGCCGACCTCGGGCGAGATCCAGGTGCCCTCCGGCCGGCCCGCCCTGATGTTCCAGGAGCACGCGCTCTTCCCCTGGCTGACGGCCGGCCGGAACATCGAGCTGGTCCTCCGGCTGCGGGGGGTGCCCAAGGCCGAACGCCGGACGCGTGCCGAGGAACTCCTCAGCCTGGTACGGCTCCAGGACGCGTACGGCAAGCGGCCCCACGAGCTGTCCGGCGGTATGCGGCAGCGGGTCGCTCTCGCCCGCGCCCTGGCGCAGGACTCCCAGGTGCTGCTGATGGACGAGCCGTTCGCCGCGCTCGACGCCATCACCCGCGACGTCCTGCACGAGGAGCTGACCCGGATCTGGGAGAGCACCGGGGTCTCCGTCGTCTTCGTCACCCACAACGTCCGCGAGGCGGTCCGGCTCGCCCAGCGCATCCTGCTGATGTCCTGCCGGCCCGGCAGGGTCGCCCACGAGTGGAAGATCGACCTGCCGCAGCCGCGCCGCCCCGAAGACCCGGACGTGGCCACGCTGTCCGTGGAGATCACCGACCAGCTGCGCGAGGAGATCCGGCGCCATGCCCGAGACTGAGGCCCGCGCGGCGGAGGCCGGACCACGCGACGACGCCGATCTCGCCCGGCTGGAGGCGGGCCTGGACTCCCTGGAGACCAAGCCCGAACGCCGGGACTCCGTCGGGCGGATCCTGCGACGGACGGTGGCTCCGCCGCTGCTCGGCATCGTCCTCGTCCTGACGGTCTGGCAGACGCTGCACCTCAGCGGCCTCGTGTCCGAGGACCGGCTGCCGAGTCCCGCGGCGATCTGGGAGAGCCTGCGCACGCTCTGGCTGCGCGGCACCCTGTTCGACATCGTCTGGACCAGTCTGGAGCGCGGCCTCCTCGGCTTCCTGGCCTCGGTGGCCATCGGTACGCCGCTGGGTCTGCTCGTCGCCCGGGTGGCGCTGGTCCGGGCGGCCCTCCGGCCCGTCCTGTCCGGACTGCAGTCGCTGCCGTCGGTGGCCTGGGTACCGGCGGCCGTCATCTGGTTCGGCCTCACCGACGGCGCCATGTACGCGGTCATCCTGCTCGGCGCGGTCCCCTCGATCGCCATCGGTCTGGTCTCCGGCATCGACCAGGTGCCGCCGCTGTACCTCCGCGCGGGACGCGTCATCGGCGCCACCGGTCTGAACGGCGCCCGCCACATCCTGCTGCCGGCGTCCCTGCCGGGTTACACGGCGGGGCTCAAGCAGGGCTGGGCCTTCTCCTGGCGCTCCCTCATGGCGACCGAACTCATCGCGTCCTCCCCGGAGCTGGGCGTCGGCCTCGGCCGCTACCTGGAGAACTCCCGCGAGAACATCGACATGCCGGGCGTCTTCCTCGGCATCCTGCTCATCCTGACGGTGGGCGTGCTGATCGACCTCCTGGTCTTCAGCCCCCTGGAGCGCCGCGTGCTCCGCAACCGCGGCCTGGCCTGACGGGCCGGTGCCGCCCCTGAGCCCGGAGGCGGGCCCGGTGCCTCATACACGGCGCGGGAGCCGCGGTGCACCGGATGCACCGTGCGGCCCGCGTCCGCCTCCGGCCCATCCGTGTGAAGACCCGAAGACCCCCGTACCCCCTCCTCACATGGGGGTACGGGGGTCTCGCCGTACCGCGCACGGGTGGGCGGGAAGCCCCCTGGTGCCGCCCGGCGCCGTCGTCCGGCGTGGCCCGCTCGCGCCCCCTCGTACGACGAAGGTGCCCGCGGTCCACCTGGGCGGTGGGCCGCGGGCACCTTGGGGAGGCGAAGAGGTGTCAGTCCTGGCCCGTGTGGGTGCGGACCGCCCACTGGGCGAAGGTCTCCGACTCGTCCGTACGGCCTTCCTGGTAGCCGCGGGCGAGGTTCTCGACGAAGTCGGGCAGGTCCGTCGCGGCCACCTTCAGGCCCCGGGGCTTGTGGCCGAGGGCCGCCTCGTCGTCCTTGGCGAGGGAGAGACCGCCTCCCAGGTGGACCTGGAAGCCCTCGACCTGGGTGCCGTCGGCGCCGACGACGATCTGGCCCTTGAGGCCGATGTCGGCGACCTGGGTGCGGGCGCAGGCGTTGGGGCAGCCGTTGATGTTGACGGTGATGTCCGTGTCCTGACCGGCGAGCCGCCGTTCGAGCTCGGCGACGAGTTCGGCGGCCCGGTCCTTCGTCTCGACGATGGCGAGCTTGCAGTACTCCAGGCCGGTGCAGGCCATGGTGGAGCGGCGCCAGCGGGAAGGGTGGACGATCAGGTCGATCGCCTCGAGGTCGCGGACGAGCGGCTCGGGGTCCACCACGTCCAGGACGAGCAGTTTCTGATAGGGCGTCAGGCGAATGCGGCCGGAGCCGTGGGCCTCGACGATGTCGGCGAGCCGGGCGAGCCTGGTGCCGGAGACCCGCCCGACGACGGGCGCGGCACCGACGTAGTACCGGCCGTCCCGCTGCTCGTGGACCCCGACGTGGTCGACCGGAGCCGCCGGAAGGACCGGCTCGGGGCCGTCGACGAGCGGCCGGCCGAGGTACTCGGTCTCCAGGACCTCGCGGAACCTCTCCACGCCCCAGTCGGCGATGAGGTACTTCAGCCGGGCCCGGTTGCGCAGCCGGCGGTAGCCGTAGTCGCGGAAGAGTCCGGCGACGGCCGCCCAGACCTCGGGCACCTCCGCCAGCGGCACCCACGCGCCCGGGCGTTCGGCGAGCCGGGGGGAGGTGGAGAGTCCGCCGCCCACCCAGAGGTCGAAGCCCGGTCCGTGCACGGGGTGCTCCACCCCGAGGAAGGCGATGTCGTGGATCTGGAAGGGCACGTCCGGCAGCCAGCTGACCGCGGACTTGAACTTGCGGGGCAGGTTGGACAGCGAGGGGTCCCCGACGTGCCGGTCGACGATCTCGCGGATCGCGGACGTGGCGTCCAGGACCTCGTCGGGGCTGATCCCGGCGACGGGGCTCCCGAGCACGACCCGGGGGCAGTCGCCGCAGGCCTCGGTGGTGGACAGTCCGACGGCCTCCAGGCGGCGCCAGATCTCGGGGACGTCCTCGATCCGGATCCAGTGGAACTGGATGTTCTGTCGGTCGGTGATGTCGGCCGTGTCCCGGGCGAACTCGGTGGAGAGCGCGGCGATCTCCCGCAGCTGCGCGACGGAGAGCTCACCGCCGTCGACGCGTACCCGCATCATGAAGTGCTCGTCCTCGAGCTCCTCCGGCGCCAGGGTCGCGGTGCGCCCGCCGTCGATGCCGGGGCGCCGCTGGGTGTAGAGGCCCCACCAGCGGAGCCGGCCGCGCAGGTCCTCGGAGGGGATGGAGGCGAAGCCCTCGCGCGCGTAGATCTTCTCGACGCGCTCGCGCACCAGCAGCGGATCCTCGACCGCCTTGAAGCGCTCGTTGTCGTTCAGCGGTTCCCGCGATCCGAGCGCCCACTGGCCCTCGTCGCGCCTACGCTCCCGGGTCATCGTTGGTCCTCTCCTTCAGGGGGCCGCTGATCGGCGAGATCATTCCCGAGGGCAGCCACTCCGCCGTCTCGGCACCGCCGTGGTGGTGCCCGGCGCTCTGGCCCTTGCCGTCGGCGGAGACCATGCCTCCGGGTACGTACGCGACGGAGACCGCGAAGAGCCGCGGGGCCGGTTCGGGCTTCTCCTCCCGTACGCGCTGCCAGGCCTCGTAGCCGCCGCCCGTCGGGTACGCGCCGGGCATCCGGGCCGTGAGTGCCTTGACGTACTCCATGGCGTCGGCCCGCCTCGGTGTGTACCGCAGCGGGATCAACTGGCCGGCGCCGGGCGTGATGACGGACCGGGCGAGCAGCCAGGGCGCGAGGTACACGCCCTGGGCGAGGGTCCGGCCGCTCTCGACGGCGAGGGTCGCGTCCGTCGCGCCGGGCCAGCCGCTGGTGACGATCAGGGGCTGGGAGGTCCGGCCGGGCGCGGTGACGCCGATGCCCTCGCGCGCGGCGGCGGCGCGGACCGTGGCGGCCGCGGCCCTGCCGCGTTCCGAGTTGTCGGAGACGAGGCCGACGGAGCGGATGCCGCGGGCGGCGAGGAAGTGGACGGTGGCGCGCAGCGCGGTGGCGTCCCGTTCGGCGAGCCGGTCGGAGGGGCAGGCGGTGAGCGGGGCGCGTTCGCCTGCGACGAGGGCGCCGAGGGCGACCTCCGCGCACTCCGCTCCGTCGGCGGTGGCGAGGGCGGCGAGCGGGGCCTGGGCCGCGGTGCCGGTGTCGACGGAGAGTTCACCGGCGGCACCGCCCGCGGAGATCCGCAGGGTGCTGCGGCCCTCGGGGAGGTCCACCGGAATCCAGGACTGGGCGCTGCCCGGGCGCCGTTCGCCCGGACGGAGAGTGGCGGCGGTGGTGCCGGCCTGTGCGTTCTCGGCTCCGACGGCGACCAGATTCGGTCCGGGCCGTCCGGGTACGACGAGGACGCCGACCTTCTTCCCTCCGAGGGCGAGGGTCCGCAGGACGGGCGTGCCCGGCGGGGTCTGCTCCTGCGCGGCGAGGGTGTCCTGGGCGGCGAGGGCTCCTCGGTCGTCGTCCCCGGAACCGAGCGCGGCGACGGCGACGAGGCCGAGCGCCACGGCGAAGACGGTGAACGAGACGCCGAGGTATCTGCGGGGCAGCAGGTTCCGCCGCGCCATCACCAGCACCACGAGGATGCCGATGACGGACGCGACGGCGATCGGCACCAGGGTCTCCCCCGGCGCCGCCCCGTCCAGCGCGGCCAGGTGACCGCGGCCCGGGGTAAGGGCCGCGGTCACCTGGGTACCGATGGATCCGGTCACTTCAGGACGCTGTCACTGACGGTGAACAGGATGCCGTGCGGACGGGCGGGACCGGTCTCGCCGTGCGGCCAGGAGGTCCGGTCGAAGTCGACGCAGGGCTTGCCGCTCCGCTCGTCGCGGAACGACCTGTCCTGCTTCAGCTTGCCCTTGCGGTCGAGGTCGTACATGCAGACGTCGTGGTTGCCGTCGCCGCTGAAGGAGCCGGCGATGAAGTAGTTCGAGGTGGCGAGACGGCGGATCTGCTTGGTCTCACGGAACTTTCCGCCGTACGTCTGCTCGAAGTTGTCCATCGCGCCCCAGTGCGGGCCGCCGTCCGTGGTGTCACGGATCGGCATGGCGGAGGTGACGGCCGGGCAGTCCCTCTCCAGTCCGCCCCGGTAGACCTCCTTGAGCCGGTCGATGTTGCACTTGGGGTTGTCGCCCGCGGCCAGCAGCTTCTGGATGTCGAGGACGTAGAGCATGCCGGTGGTCTTGTCGAGCGGCTTGCCGTACGCGGTCGACTGGCCCATCACCGTGTGGAACAGGTAGCGGTCGTCGGGGCTGACCATCAGCCAGCTTCCGGCGTCGCCACCGCCCGTGACGTCCTTCGGCGCGCCCCAGGCGCGGTACGCCGTGGTGTCGTCGAAGACCTCGCGCCACTTCGGGTTGGGCACGGTCACGTCGGGGGCGTAGAAGATCGCGCCACCGAGCATGGAGGAGGCGAACGCTCCCTTGTGCTTCTTCTTGTTGGGGAGCGCGGGCTCCATCACGACGCGCGACTCGTGCCACATCGCGGACTTCTCCAGGCCGGCGCGCGGACCGTCGGGCATCTTGCTGACGGAGAGCAGCTTCGGGTTCTGGCGGTCCTCGATGTCCCAGACGCGTACCGTCTGGCGCGCGAGGTTGGCCTGGTCGGGCAGCTTCGGGCTCAGGAAGTGGCGGGCCTCGACGAAGTCGCTCGCCACCATGATGTTCTTCTCTTCGTTGACCATGATCCCGTGCGGGTTGGCACAGGTGGCCTTCTTGAGAGCGGGCACGTTGCCGCACTGCTTCGGGTCCTCGCCCTCGGCCAGTGCGGCCGGGATCTCGGCGAGGGTCTTGCCGTCCTTGTCCATCCGCACGATCTGGCCGGGCGAGCCGGCCGCGCCGTTGCCCTCGCGGACCTCGCCGTTGGTGTACGTGCAGGGGCCGGGGACGTCCGGTCCGCCGAGGTAGCTGGCGTACGCGGTGCCGTCGCGGAGCACCTGGAAGGCGTCGGGAGCGGTGCCGCACGGAGTGTCGACGGTCGAGTTGACACCGGCCAGGCTCAGGGCGGGCAGCTTGCTCGTGTCGAAGACGAAGACCGTGTCCTGGAGCAGCGCGCCCGCGAAGAGCCGGTCGCCCTTGTGCCACACGTACTGCATGTGGTGGGCCTCGTTGGCGTGGTTGGGGCCGAGGGTGACGGTGTTGACCACTTCGCCGTACGTCGGCGAGTTGCGGGTCGCGTCGACCACGGCGAGGAAGTCCGGCTTGGCGGGGTCGGCGGAGCCCGCCCAGGTCAGGAGCCATTCCCGGCCGCGGCCCTGGGCTGCGGGCAGCATGTGGTTGGTGGCCGTGTAGGTCACACCGTCGGTGGCGGTGAACTTCGAGGTCACCCGCTCGGGTTCGGGGGACGCCGCGGCGCCTCCCGAAGTCGTCAGCAGGGCGGCGACCACGCCGACCGCGGTGAGACACGCGGCAAGGCGGGATGTTCCGCCCGGCCGTCGGAGACTGATGCGTCGCACGTCGCGAACGCTCCTCTCACGGAGCTGTCTGTTGGGTCCAACTGGGCGCCGGTACCTTCGCAGAACTCGCTGACGTGCCGCTGACGCCCCGATCGCGCACGCCTTCCGGCCGTTTCTCCGGTGTGGCGGGCGCTCTCGGGGCGTCGGTTTTCAGCTGTTGAGGAGCCACCCGGCGTCGCGGGCGATCCGCACGGCGTCGGTGCGGTTACGCGCGTCCAGCTTGGCGACAACGGCCGTGAGGTAGTTGCGGACGGTGCCGGGCGACAGGTGGAGCAGCTCGGCGATCTCGGCCGATTCCGCACCGGCGGCGACCAGCCGGAGCACATCGGCCTCGCGGGCCGTCAGGGGGCTCGGTTCGCCCTCCCAGGCGGCGAGGGCGAGCTCCGGGGTGATCACCCGTTCGCCGGCCATGACCCGTCGGACGGCGTGGACGAGCTGCTCGGCAGGTGCGTTCTTGACCATGTATCCGTCCACACGGATGTCCTGCGCGCGGCGTACGACGTTCGGCGCGTCGAGGACGGTGAGGACGAGGATCCGGCATCCGGAGAGCTGCTCGCGCAACCGCTCCGCTCCGGTGAGCCCGTCCAGGCCGGGCATGTTGACGTCCAGGATCGCGATGTCGGGCTGGGTCTTCTCGGCGACGGCGAGGAGGTCCTCTCCGTTCCCCACCTCTCCGACGACCTGAACGTCTTCCTCCAGTTCGAGGAGAGAGGCCAAGGCCTCTCGCACCATCTGTACGTCCTCTGCCAAGAGCACACGTATCACGCACACACCCCCGCGATGTCCCCGACCCGGCCATGCCAGGGGGCGAGTTTCGCACATTCGTGTGCGTCATGGCGTGAACACCGTGGGTCGGTGCGGTGGGCCGCGCGGGATCACTTTCCGGCGGCGGCGGGAACCGCGATGCGCGCGGCCCATCGGCGGATGTCGGAACCCCGGATGGCAGGGGCGTGAACAACCGGCGCGCCGTCGCCGGAGCGCGGCGGGGCGTCGACCGCCCGGGACGGAATCTCCGCGACCACACGGAAGACTCCGCCGGGCCGCATCTCCGTGTGGAAGGAGCCACCGAGCTCGCTCACCCGCTGGCCGAGGTTGCCGAGCCCGGCGCCGCCGTGGCCCGGCGCGCCGCCGCAGAGCCGTGAGGCGGACGCGGCGGCCCCGTCGTTGGAGACTTCCAGGCGTACGGTCTTGAGCCCGCCCGTCAGGGCGATGGTGCAGTGCGTCGCCTTGCTGTGGCGCAGCACGTTGGTGACGGATTCGCGCAGGACGGCGGCGAGGGCGAGGGAGACGTCCTCCCCCTCGGGCAGCGCGTCGATGCGGAGGGTGACCCCGATGTTCATGGCGCGCAGCAGTGCCGCGGCCGTCGGCACCTCGGCGGCCAGGGACACGCCCTGGTACCCGCGTACCGCCATCCGGAACTCGGCCATGGCCTGCCGGGAGGTGCGTACCAGCTCCTCCGCCTCGGTGGCGGCCCGTTCCGGGGAGACCTTGAAGCTCCGGTTGACCAGCTCGGCACGCATGGCGACGGCCGAGAAGGTGTGTCCGAGGAGGTCGTGCAGGTCGCGTGCGAGGCGGTTCTGCTCGCTCTCGACGACGGCCTTGGCGATGCTGTGGCGCGAGCAGCGGGTACGGTGGATGAGGAGGACGGCCTGGGTGAGGGTGTAGGACATGAGGCCGACGACGACGATGGCCCCGGCCATGAGCAGCAGGTGCGGCAGTGCCTGGGAGAGCGATGCCGCGTCCCTGGCGCAGAGCATCGACACCAGGGTGATGACGAGGCCGAAGAGCGGCCACGCGTAGCGGGCCCGCAGGATGAGCGGCAGCGATCCCGAGAGCGTGCCGGCCAGGATGCCGCAGGCCTCGTGGACGAGTTCGGTGGCGAGCAGCACGACGGCGAGCTGTGCGGTGAGGGCGAGGAGCGCCCCGCGGGACGGGCCGGCGCCGGGCTCGACCGGTCGCGCGGCGATGACACAGCCCTGGAGGGCCAGTTGCGCGACGACCAGGAGGAGGACCAGGCCCGAGTGGCCTAATCCGGCCCGGCCTCCGACGGCGTTGTAGACGATCACTTCCAGCGCGACGAAGCTCGCTCCCAGCAGTGCCATGACCTGGATGAAGCCGTGCCGTGCGGCTCTGTCGCGGTGTTCCGCCCACATTTCCATCACAGGTCCTCTTTCCTCTGCCTCATCGACACGGCCACAGATCCCGCAGGGGGATTTCAGCACCGAACCGCCGTTCCCGGAGGGAACGGCGGCTGAAATTTCAGGGAGTTACCGAGGTGCGCTCGCGTTCGGCGACGGGGTCCTCCTCCTCACCGGCGGCGGTGGCGACGTGCCGTGGAATGGCCAGGGCGCAGAGCGCTCCGACGAGGACGACGGCGACGCCGATCCAGATCGCGGGGCGCATCCCGTCGACGAACTCCTCGGCGGTGCGGTCGCTTCCGTAGTGGACGAAGACACTGCTGAGGATGGCGGTGCCGAGGGCGCCGCCGATCTCGCGGACGGTGTTGTTGGCGCCCGACGCCTTGCCGCGGTTCTGCGGTCCGACCGAGGCCAGGACCACCGCGGCGGTCGGCGCGAAGACGAGGCCCATGCCGAATCCGGCGACGATCATGGCGCCCACCATGCGGGAGTACGGGGTGTCCGAGGTGGCCACCAGGTCGATCCAGGCGAGGCCGATGCCCTGCAGGAGGAGGCCCGCCGCCATCAGCCTGCCGCCGCCGAGACGGTCGGTCAGCGCACCGGCCACCGGAGCCACGAACATCGGCATCAGGGTCCAGGCCAGGGTGAGCACACCGGCTTCCAGCGGGGTCCGTACGGGCGCCATCTGGAAGAACTGGGCCAGCAGGAAGATTGACCCGAAAACGCCGAAGTACATGCTCGCGGAGACCAGGTTGGAGAAGACGAAGGCCCGCTTGCGGTAGAAGGACAGCGGCAGCAGGGGCTGCCGTGCGCGTCGCTCCCAGAGGACGAAGAGGACCAGCAGGACGGCGCCGGCCGCGAAGGCCGCGATGATGACGCCGGAACTCCAGCCCTCCGACTCGCCGTTGACGATCGCCCAGACGACGGAGACGAGTCCGGCCGTCACGAGGAGCATGCCGGGCAGGTCGAGCCGGGACGCGGGCACGGAGCTCTCGCCGAGGACGACGAAGATCAGCGGAATGGCGACGAGACAGACCGGGACGTTGATCCAGAAGATCCACTGCCAGTCCAGACCGTCCACGACCGCGCCGCCGACGACCGGGCCGAGGGCCACGGCCATGCCGCTGACGGCCGACCACAGACCGAGGGCGAGATTCCGCTTCCGGTCGGGCACCTCCTCCGCGAGGAGCGTGAGGGAGAGCGGCATGACGGCCGCGGCTCCGAGACCCTGGAGCGCGCGCGCCGCGATGAGCTGGCCACTGCTGTCGGCGAGGCCGCAGGCGATGGACGAGAGGGTGAAGACGGCGATGCCGAGGACGAAGACGCGGCGCCGGCCGAACCGGTCCCCCAGCGCGGCGCCGGTCAGCAGCAGACAGGCGAAGCTGAGCACGTACGCGTTGACGAACCACTGCAGGTCCGTGGTGGAGGCCTGAAGATCCACGGCCATGGAGCGCAGGGCCGTGGAGACGACCAGGTTGTCCAGCGCCACCATGAACATGGGCAGGCTGCACGCGAGGATCGTCACCCAGAGGGGGAAACGGCCCTGCCGTGAGTCGGGGGCGAGACGCGGGGCCGTCCCGCCACCCCCGCCGCTTCTGATTGTGCTCATGACAATTGCCTCCATCCGGCGTGCGCCGGGATCGAACACACAAGGGGGTCGAACGAAGAGAGTGGTGCGCGCTCCGCCGGGAGCACCGACGGGGGACGAACAGCGTCCCGGCGGAGCGCGGCTCGGGGTGGGGGGAGGGAGGGCCGGGGGCTCCGGGGGTGGTGAGCCCCCGGCCGGACAAGGGGGGCGGCGACCCGGCCGTCAGGCCCGGTGGCCACCGCCGCCGCGGGCGGCGTCCTGGCGCGCCTTCTCGGCCAGGCGGCGCTTGGCGTCGGCCCAGTCGATCGGCAGCGTCGCGGTGTCCGCCTCCCAGAAGATGAAGGTCGACGACTTCATCTTCGGCGCCATGGCACGCATCGCCGCACCGTGCGGGTCCGACTTCGCGTAGGCGTACAGGGCGTCGCGGTCCTCCCAGGCGGACAGCGTCCAGAACGTCCGCTTGAGGGGCTGCGCGATCAGCGAGGCACCGTACGCCCCGCGAGCGGTCTTGACCTGGCTCCAGGAGCTCAGCGACTTGAGGAGAAACGTCGGGACATCGGCCAGGGTCTTCACTTCGAAGCGGGAAGCCATGACGTACGTGTTCGTGCGGGGCGGAGCAGGGTTCGGGGTGATCCAGCCGAGAGTCGGCATGACGGCGCCCACCTTCCTGAAGAGGCCAACGACTACAATAATAGACAGTAGCGCCATCCGTTATCCAGTGAGTGGGAGCAAGATGAAGATTTCGGAACTCAGCCGCCGCAGCGGGGTCTCCATCCCCGCGATCAAGTACTACCTGCGCGACGGACTGCTTCCCCCCGGACGCGCCACTGCGGCCAATCAGGCGTCCTACGGCGAGGACCACCTCCACCGGCTCCGGCTGATCCGCGTCCTGATCGGAGTGCGAAAGCTGCCGGTCAACTCGGTGCGCGAGATCCTGGGCGCCATCACGGAGGAGGGCGACCTGCACCAGATCTTCGGCATCGTGACCGAGGCGCGCCCGGCCGCCCTCAAGAAGAAGCAGGAGCAGGAGGCCGAGGCGGCGGAGCGGGAGACCGAAGGGGTCGTGGACGCGCGCAGACTCGTCTCCGCGATGGGGTGGGACGTCGCGAACCACACGGCCGCGATCCACACGCTCGGCGACGTGCTGGACGCCCTGAGCGGCCTCGGCTCCGACATCGACTGGGAGACCCTGCTGCCGTACGCCGAACTGGCCGACAGGACGTCCGAGTTGGACATCAAACAGATGCACGGCACGTCCGGCCTGCTGGAGCAGGCGGAGCGTGCCGTGCTGGTGTCGGTTCTCCTGGAACCGGCGCTCCTCGCCCTCCGCCGGCTCGCCCAGGAGGACAAGTCCGCCCACCTGTTCAGCGGACAGCCGGAGGAGGACGAGGAGACGCCGGAGGGACAGAAGACGCGGGGGACGCGGGGCGGCAGGCCGCGGAGCGCCCCGAAGGGAAAGCCGAAGGGCCAGCCGGCGGGCGACTGACCCGACGGGCCGTCAGGACAGTTCGTCCAGGATCCTGGCCGCCGCCTCCGCCCCGGCCGAGAACGCCGCCTCGTGCGAGCCGATCAGGTCGGGGCCCAGTTCCTTGGAGTGGAAGTACGACCCGCACAGCTTCACGCGCGTGCCCTCGTTCGCCGCGTGGATGACGGACTGCCGCTCGCGCAGCGCCACGTCGATCACCGGGTGGGTGTAGTCGAACGAGGCGATGACGAGCTCCTCGGCAGGCGGACGCGGCGGGTCGAGGGTGACGAAGTAGTCCTGGCTCGCGGTGAAGTCCTGCAGCCGGTTGAGGTAGTACGTGACGAAGCAGCGGGTCTCCCCGTCGACCGTCTTCTTGCCGTAGTTCCAGGCCCCCCAGCGCTCGTGGTCGCCGGGCATCAGCGAGGCGTCCCGGTGCAGCACCACGCGCGAGGAGCTGTAGCGCACGCCCTCGACGGCCGCGCGCTGCGCCTCGGTCGGGTTCTCCAGGAGCGCGAAGGCCTCGTCCGCGTGGGTGGCGAGTACCACGTAGTCGAACGTGGCGCTGCCGTTCGCCGTGGTGACGACGACACCGTCCTCCTCCTGCCGCACCCTGACCGCCGGCTCGGAGACGCGCAGGTCGGGGCCGATCGCGGCCAGCGCCTTGCGGACGTAGGAGATGGAACCGCCGCCCACGGTCCGCCAGTCGACCCGTCGGCCGCCGAGCCCTCCCTCGTCGTGCCCGACGAAGAAGGCGATGACGGTGGCCGCCGGCATCTCCCAGATCAGCTCGGCCGGGACCGACCAGACCGCGGAGCAGAGCATGATCAGGTACGAGTGACGGAACGCGGTGCTGTAGCCGTTGCGGTCCAGGTACTCGCCCAGCGACATGTCGGCGCGGCCGCGTGAGAAGTCCCGGCGGCTCTCCGCGTGGAAGCGCCGCACCTCCCGCCAGACCTCGGGGAACTCCGGGTACGAGGCGCCGTAACGCGCCTCGATCGCGGCCTCGTCCAGCTCCATCTCCTCGGTGCCGTACTCCAGTCCGCTGTCGAGGTCGAAGAACTCGAAGCCGCCCGGGTGGGGGACGGCCTCCACGCCCAGCTCGCCGAAGAAGGCGCACAGGCGCGGGTAGAAGCGCGGGTTGAAGACGATGAACGCCGTGTCGAGGCCGATGACACGGCCGTCCTCCTCGACCTCCACCGTGTTGGCGTGGCCGCCGGGCCGGGGCTCGCGCTCGAAGACGGTGATCCGGGCGCGGTCGCGCAGTCGGTAGGCGGCGGAGATCCCGGCGGGGCCGGCGCCGATGACGGCGACGCGCGGGGAGTCGTTCTCGGGCATGGTGGGTCCTTCCAGATCACGGTGAGAGCGGTACGGATGAGGGCGGGGCGGGACAGGGCGGGGGACGGGCGCGGGAGTCAGGGGGAAGCGGGCGCGGCGCGGTCGTCGGCGGCGGGCCACGGGCCGGGCGGCACGTCGGGGCGGAGGAGGTCGCCGGGTACGGCGAGGTCGTGGCGGCGCAGCCGGCCCGCTCCCCCGTCGTCGACCGCCACGGCAAGGAGATGGCCGGAGCCGTGGCCGGTCAGATCGAGCCGCCAGCGGCCGCACGTCTCGGGGCGGCGGCCGTCGGCGACGGTCACCTCGGCCGAACCCGCGCGCCGGGTGAACCGCAGCTCCCCCAGGCCCTGCACGAGACCGATGCCGAGCCCCTTGAGGTAGGCCTCGCTGAGGACCCACATCTCCTGCAGGGCCACGGCCGGGTCCGGCGCCCCGGCGAGCACCGCCCGCTGCGCCTCGTCGAACTGGGTGGTGAGCAGCCGGACCGTCTCGTCGTCGAACGGAACCCGCTCCACGTCCACGCCGGACGCGTACCCCTCGGTGACGACACAGGCGATCAGGCCGTCGGTGTGGGACACGTTGAAGCGCAGGTCGTGCCGGCCGGGGACGAGCTCCGGGCGCCCGTGGACGCCCTCGGTGAAGCGCCAGCTCCCCGGCGGGAGTCCGGTGCGGGCGCTGAGCGCGAGCCGGCAGAGCAGCCGGCCGCCCAGGAAGCGGCGGCGCGCCCCGGCCGAGCGCTGCCGCGCGTGGCGGGCGCGCTCGTCCGGGGTCAGGGCCGCCGTCTCGCCGCCTGCCCGCTCCGCGAGCTCCGGAACGAGCCGCTCGGAGAGCGTCCACAGGTCCGTCACGGGCCCGTCCTCACGAACGGGCCCGTCCGGGCCTTGGTTCACGCGGGGCTCCCCTCCGTACCTTCCGTGGACTCCGCGTGCGTCGCCTGGTCCGCCGCTCCGGCCAGGGTGATCGGCCAGTGCGACAGGAGCCGGTTCTCGGCGTGCAGCCGGGTGAGGACGGCGAGGACCTCGTCGGCGGCGGTCGGGTCGCGGTAGGGCTCGAACGGGTGGAACTGCTTGCGCAGCCGCTCCAGTTGGAGGAGGAGTACCGCGGGGCTCGGAAGAGGGTCGGCCAGGCAGCTCTGCGAGTGGACGTACGTCAGCACACAGGCGCTCGCCGCGTGGACGACGCAGTACTCCTTGGCCAGCTCGAAGAGTTCGGCCGACTGGGCGTATCCGCGGCCGAGCTCCCGTCGCAGTGCGGCGGCGCGCTCCTCCAGCGGGCCGAGCCTGCCGAGGAGTTCCCCGGCGATGTCGGCGGCGAGCAGCAGCCGGTCCTTGTCCTTGTCGGCGGCGTCGTCCGCGAGGGCGCGCAGCCGCTCCAGGCCGTCGGCCGACGCCAGGATCGCGTCGTCGCGGCCCCGGCTGGACAGTTCCTGCTCCCACGGCCGGTAGTGCGGGAGTTCGGCGTCCATGTCGAAGAGCACGGCGGCCCGGCCGGCGGCCTCCTCCCGCTCCTCCGGGGTCGCGGTGCGCGCCTTCTTCAGGAGCGAGTCCAGCTCGTGGCCGATGTTGCGCAGGTTCACCACGGTGTTCCCGTCGGCCATGTTGGTGACGAGGATGTCGCGGAGCATCTTCTGGTGCATCCCGTAGCGGGGGTCCTCGCGGAGGAACACCCGGGCGCCGAGCACCACGTTGAGCCGGGAGAGGGCTCCCTCGAGGAGGGTGGGCACCAGGTACTTGGCCGCGGAGGACCAGACGCTGACCTGGTTCGGGGAGGCCTGGACGCTGCGGACGGCGCCGATGCACATGGCGTCGGCCGCCATGAGGTCGGCGAAGGACTCCGCGAGCTGGGTGCCGGTGTACGGGACCTCGACGATCGGGCGGTCGAAGAGCACCCGCCCCTGGGCGAACTCCAGGGCCGTGCGCAGCGAGGTGTCCACGGCGGACAGGGCGAGGCTGAGGATGACGAGACGGGCGGTCTGGCTGGTCTTGAGCGCGATCTCCAGGCCCTGGCCCTCGGCGCCGATGAGGAGGTCGTCGGGGACGAAGACACCGTCGAAGCGCAGGCCGCTGAGGTCCAGGGGGCGGACGCCGTGGAGCTTGACCAGGGGCATCTCGCGGACGGTCTCGGGCTCGGCGGTCCACTTGTCGACGACGAGGATGGAGAAGTCGCCGGGGCCCCGGCGGGGGCCGGTGCGGGCGAAGACCACCATCCGGTCCGCGAAGGTGGCGTTGCCGATGGGCCACTTCTCGCCGGTGAGCCGGTAACCGCCCGGCACCTTCTCGGCGACGACCTCGTTGCCGAGGAGGTCGCTCCCGTGGGCGGCCTCGGAGAGTCCCCAGGCGAGCGAGACACCGTTGTGGATGTCCTCGATCTGGCGGCGCTTCTGCTCGTCGGTGCCGCCGATCCACACCGGCGCGAAGGCCGCCTGGGAGAGCCCGGCGGCGATGGCCGTCGCGCCGTCACGGCGGGCGATGAGCCGCATGAGGACGAACCCGGTCTCGGGGCTGCCCGCCTTGCCGCCCTGCTCGGCCGGCAGGCCGTAGTCGAGGAAGCCCCAGCGGCGCAACATGCCGATCAGGGCGTACGGGAAGGCGTCGCGCTCGTCGTGGTCGAGCACGGTGGCGAAGGACATCCGGCTCGCCGGGTCGTGCGGGTCGCCCAGATAGGTTTCGAGCCGCTCGGCGAGCTCGATCAACTCGGCCTGGGACATCAGTCGTCCTCCATCGGTGTCGGGTGTGCGGTGGTGGGGGCGAGTCGGACGGGCAGGGCGGTCAGCATCCGGTTCCCCTCCCACAACGCCTCGACGGCGTCCAGGGCGGGGTACAGGCCCTCGGCATGGCGCAGGACACCCGCGCCGTCGGCCTGGGCGAGCAGATGGGCGAGGGCCGCGCCGAGCCAGCCGGTGGAGCCCGGCGGGGTCCCGTAGAGCGAGAGGTGCCGGTTGTCGCGCCACAGGTGGAGGCAGGCCGCCGCGCCGTGCAGCCAGGCGTGGCGCTCGGCGAGGTCCACCAGGGCGTTCGGGTCGGCGCCGCGCACGCGGGCCGCCGCGGCCAGGGCCGGCAGCCCGTCCACGGCCTCGGCGAGCCGGGCGACGCAGGCCCTGGTGAACGGGTCGGCCGCCGTCTCCGGAGAGCTCGTGAACTCCCGTACTGAGGCGGCAAGTTCGGCGAGGACCGGATCGGCGCCGCGGACGACGAGGTCGAGACCGGCCGGGTCGTACGGCGCGGGCTCCTCGTCCAGCCGGAAGGAACCGTCGAGTAGCCCGGCCGGAGCGGTCCGGGTCCCGTCAAGGAGACCGGGCAACTGCCCTGCGTAAGAACGGAGGTTGGCCATCGGGCCGGAGTCGATGACGCGGATCACGGCGCTGTCCCGCTGCAGCTTCTGGAACAGGCCGGCCCCGGGCGGGCCCTCGCGCAGGACGGAACGGGTGGCGAGGAGCCGGGCGCAGCGGCGCAGCAGAGCGTCGGCGGTCTCGGCCACCACGTGCTTGGCGGCGAGCGCCCACACGCTGAACGCGCCGGGGACGGCATGCACACCCCGGGCGGCGGCCAGGGCCGTCGCGTCGGCGGCGATCAGCGCGGCCGAGGTGGCCGCGAGCTCCCTGCGGGCGTACGGGGTACGCAGGACCGGGGTGCCGGCGACCCGGTGGCCGGCGGCGAAATCGAGCGTGAGGCGCACCGCGGTGTCCACGCAGCCGAGGCTGCCCGCCATGCTCATGACGCGGACCGCCTGCTGGGCGCGGACGGCCATCTCCAGGCCCTCGCCGGTCCGGCCGACCCGGGCGCTCTCCGGGACGGGGAGGCCGGTGAAGCGGAGCCGTGCGGTGTCGATGCCGCGCATGCCGTTGGTCCGGGCGGCCGGGAGCCGCTCCAGGCCGGCGCCCTCGCCGCCCCGCTCGGGGTCCAGGTCGAGGAGGAACGCGGTGAAGGCGCCCGGTCCCCGCTCGCCGGTGCGGGCGACCACGTAGACGGCGTCGCAGCCCAGGCCGTTGCCGACCATCCACTTCTCGCCGTGCAGGGTCCCGTCCGGTGCGAGGCGGACCTCGTTGGCGAGGATGTCGCTGCCGTGCCCGGCCTCGGTGAGCGCGAACGCCACCGTGCCGCCGCCGGTCAGGATCTCCGCCGCCCGGCTCCGCTGCTCCTCGTTGCCGTGCAGCTGGAGGCAGGTGGCCGCGATGATGCCGAACATCGTGCCCGGCATGATGTTCACGTCGCGGCGGGCCGCGGCGCGCACCAGGGTGAGGCTCCGGTCGAAGGAACGGAACTCGCCGCCCCAGGCCTCGGGCAGGTAGTTCAGGTGGAAGCCGGCCGAGACCAGCTTGCGGCAGAGGTCGTCGGGGGCGGCGTCCTCCTCGTCCCTGGCCACGGCCGCGGCGAACCCGTACGGGTTCTCGGGGTCCGTGGGGTCGCCGAGGAGCTCCTCGACCGCCTCGGGCGTCAGGCCGCTCATGAGGCCACCCCCGTCAGGCCCACCGTGTCCAGGGGCACGGGCACGTACTCGGCGGTGGACGGCAGGGTCAGCCCCGCCGCCCGCAGCTGGGCGGTCCGTGTGTGGTACGCGGCGCCGCGCATGAGGTGATGGGCCACGTCGGCGACCGTCCTGTTCCCCGGAGTGTTCAGATAACTGCCGGACACCCAGGAGTTGAAGCTGCCCATCGCGGGGCCGCACCAGATCTGGAAGTCGGCGCTGCGTTCGGTCTGGCCCGAGACGGCCCAGCGCGAGGACATGCCGAGGTACCACCGGAAGACCAGGGCCATCCGGCGCCTGGGGTTGTCGGCGGCCCGGCTCAGCTGGTCGGGGTCGCGACGGCTGAAGTACTCGACGCACTCCTGCCAGACGTCCTCCAGCGGCCGCTGGAAGGTCTGCGTCTCCAGACGGCGGCGCTCCACCTCCGGCAGCGCCTCGATCCCGTCGTACGTCTGGTAGAGCCGGTACAGCTGCCCGGCGCGCATCGGGAACATCGAGCCGCGGCGCAGTACCTGGAGCTCCACCCCCATCTCGAACATGTCGGCGGCCGGGGCCATCACGCAGTCGGCGATGTCGGCCTGGGCGAGGACCTCGCGGGCCGCCTTGGACGTGCCGGACTCCACGCACGACTGGTTGACGGAGCCGGTGACGACATAGGCGGCGCCCATGGCGAAGGCTCCGGCGACGGCCACCGGGGTGCCGAGCCCGCCCGCGGCGCCGACCCTGATGGGCCGGGCGTAGCGGTACTCCCGCTGGATGGAGTCGCGGATGCGCAGGATGACGGGGAGGAGGGCCGGGAGCGGCCGCCGGTCCGTGTGGCCGCCTGAGTCGGCCTCCGCCGTGATGTCGTCGGCGAGCGGCACGAGATGGGCGAGGCGGGCCTGCTCGGCGGTGACGAGTCCGTCGGCGACGAGGCTCTCCACGAGGGCGGCGGGCGCCGGGCGCATGAAGCGCTCGGCGGTCTCGCCGCGGGAGATCTTGGCGATGATCCGGTTCTCCGCCACCACGCGCCCCGACGCGTCGGTCCGCAGTCCGGCCAGCCGGTAGCGGACCAGGTGCGGGGTCAGGTCCATGTAGGCGGACGCCTCCACGCAGCGCACCCCGTGGTCCAGGAAGAGCTGGACGGCGTCGCGCTCCAGGCGCTGCTCGCTGGGGCTGTGGATCAGGTTCACGGCGTACGGGAGGCCTGGGATCTCCTCGCGGAACCGGGACAGCGCCTTCGCGATGGCGTCGGGCAGCAGGCCCGCGGCCCCGAAGGAGGCCAGGAAGCCCTGCCGGGCCAGTGCGACGACCAGTTCGACGGAGGCGATGCCGCCGGCCATCGCCCCGGCCATGTAGGCGTGCCGCACCCCGTGCGCGGCGCGGAACTCCGCCGAGCCGAGTCGCTGCGGCGACAGGGCGGGGACGGCGGCGAGCACGGCGGGGCCTTCGCCGCTGGCGACCGCGGTCCCCCCGGCGACGGCGCCGATGCCCTGCGGTCCCGACACGACGTAGCAGGGCTGCTCCAGCTGGCTGAGCGCCTGGTGGATGCCCGCGGGATCGGGGCTCGGATACCCCTCCCCGTACCAGCGGAGGGTGTGTGGTGCGGTGCTCGTGGACAATTCGGCTCCTCGGCTGTCCATGCGGTCAGTCCGTTTCCGGACGGACTTCGATAGCCACGTCGGTGAGTTCGTAGATGCGCAGGCGCGTCTTCCAGAGGTCGGCGTCGGCGATCACGAGCAGCCGGTCGGCCTCCCTGCGCACCTCCTTGATGTGCACGTCGAAGAAGAGCTCGTCGTCCTCGCGCAGGATCTGGCCGCGGTACTTCCACGCCATCTCGACACCGGTCGCCATGGCGAAGCGGGGCCGGGTCATGCCGTCGGCGAGGTTCCGCTCCTGCACGAAGAGGCGCATCGCCTGGAGGACGGCCTCGACTCCGAGCGAGCCCGGCATGACGGGGTCGCGGTGGAAGTGCCGGTCGAAGTACCACTCGTCGGGGCGGATGCTCCGGTGGCCGTGGAGGTAGCCGGCGCCGTGACGTCCGCCGTCCTCGACGAGGTCGACGCGGTCCACGAGGTGGAAGCGGCCGGCCGGCAGGCGCAGCGCCCCGCCCGTGGGGTCGGTGAACGCCGGTGCGTCGTCGGGGAGTTCGATCCTGCGCACCCGCTCGGCCGCGGGCCGCTCGGTCGCGATCCAGGGCTCGCGGTAGGTACCGCTGTCGAGGCCCACCTGGTTGGCGAGGGCCGCGTCGCTGAAGTAGCCGAAGAGCGACTCGCCGGTGTAGAAGACCTCTCCGTCCGCGCTCAGTTCGTAGCTGAAGTTCTGCAGCACGGCCCCGGAGACGACGCTGGTGCTCAGCAGCCTGGAGTGGTGGCGGACCGTCTTGCCGCGCAGGTCGACGTCGCGGACGAGGGTGGCCCGGCCGTCGAGGTTGCGGATGCGGTACTGCTCCTCGGGACGGGTGAGGGTCGCGCCCAGGTAGTAGCCGAGGAAGATCGCGGCCTGGAGGGAGGACTCCATGTAGACGCAGTTCGGCATGTACGGCGAGGAGTTCTCCCGGTAGTACCAGGCGTCGTCCGGGGAGTCGTACTCCGTGACCATCTCGGAGCCGGGGCTCAGGTCGCCGCGGGTGCCGGTCAGGGACATGACCCGGTCGACGAACTGGAAGTCGCCGTTCGGGATGTACGGGGCGCGGCTCTCCCGGTAGATCTCGAACTCGGGGCCCATCGCCATGTCGAGGAGCCCCTGGGCGGCGTGCGCCAGGTGCAGTTCGTTGATCATGGCTGGTTCGCCGGAGCGGTTGCGGCGGCCGAGGAAGGCCGGCACGCCGCCGGTCTCGGGGCGGTAGGGCGTGCCCGGCTTCTCCACGATCTGCAGACCGAGGTTCTCCATCCGGACGACCGGCTTGTCGCCCAGGTACACCAGGACGTCCGCCACCACGGTGGGCCGGGGCAGCAGGGTCAGCTCGGTGATCTCCAGCTCGTAGCGGATCTCGCGGTCGCGCGGGGTGACCTGGCCGCGCACCTTGACGTCGATCTGGCGGTCGGTGACGGTCTGGAACCGGGCGTCGGGCAGCGTCAGGTGCATGCCCTGGTGCAGGAGGTAGACCTGGAGGAGCTGGACGGCGCCCTCCGCGATCAGCGATCCGGCGAGCACCGGGTCGTCCGGGAAGTGGCAGGTGAAGTACCAGGCGTCCGGCTCCAGGTGCTTGACGGCGCCGATCTTCCCGAGGCCGCGCGGTCCGCCGGTGCGGTCGACAGTGACCTCGTCGATCATGCGGAGCATGGAGTCGGGGAGGCGCAGCGCCGGGTTGAGGCCCGGGTCCTGGGCGTGGTCGGGGCCGAAGACGTCCCCGGGGCGGCCCTGGGCGAGGAGCTCCAGGTCGGCGGCGTCGAGCCGGTCCTTGCGGGCGCGGGCCAGCGGCTTGAAGGTGGCCCGGGGCAGCGCGGCACGGCGGGCCCGCTCCGCGTCGGTCATGACGATGCCGAGCGGGGTGTCGAGTTCGGCCTTGCTGAAGAAGCCGGCGCAGCCGTCCTTGAGTTCGAGGATGAGCTCGCCGTCGGCATAGCAGAGGTAGCTGAAGAAGAAGACCGTGGTGTCGCCCTGGTGGACGAAGCGGTCGATGGAGATGTCGTAACGGAGCGTCTGTCCGGTGCGGGGCAGGCCCCCGTGGAAGATGAGCGAGCTGTCGAGCAGCCGGTAGACGCGGTCGCCCTTGTTGCGGAAGTCGATGCCGAGGAAGCTGACGAGCAGCAGGTCGCACTGGCCGGCCTCGACGGTCACCGCCGGCGGCACACCGCCGTCGACGGCGTACCAGGCGTCCTCGGGGACGTCGTACTCGGTCGTGATACGCGCCGGTTCGAGGACCCCGGGGCGCGCGTCGAGCGCGGTGACGCGGGTGACGAAGTGGTACGGCGGCGCGGGCAGCCGCACGCGGGCCCGGAAGGCGTCGATCTCGGCGAACTCCGGGCGCCCGAAGGCCTTCGCCACCGAACCGGTCGCGAACTCCAGCAGGTCCGCCTCGTCGAAGACGACACCGCCGCGGTCACGTGCCCCGGAAGCCGGGACCGGGGCCGGGGCCGGAGTGACGGGCACCGCGGGCGCGACCGGCACCGGCGCGGGCGCTGCGGCGCCCACGGGGGCCGCCGGGAGCGGCGCGGGTGGGAGGGGTGCGGGCTCGAGCGGCGCGGGCGCCGGGACGGCGGGCAGGGCGGGGGACACCGGCGCGGGGGGTGCCGGAAGCGGCGCGGCGGCGGGAGCGGGCGTGTCCAGGAGGGCGGCGGTACGGTCGAGCGTCGCCGCCTGCAGGACCCGGTGGGTCTCCATCACGACGCCGTGCGCGGCGACGATCTCCCGGCGCAGGTCCCGCACCAGATCGGCGGCGGGCGTGCCGGCGGAGGCCGTGGGCACCGGCGCGGGCGCCGTCGGAGCGGCGGCAGCGGCCGGGGCGGGCGCGGGGGCCTGCGCCGGAGCGTGCACCGGGACGGCGACGCCGGCCGGTATCGGCGTCGCGGGAGCGGCGCCCGCCCACGTCACGGCGGTGACCGGGCCGCCGTCGAACGTGATGGCCTCCGGCGACTCCAGCATGGGGTCGGCGGGCATGGCGGCAGGCAGGGCGGCGGACATGACGGCGGGCACCTCCGGCGGGGCGGGCGGGTCGATGGCGGCCGGGCGGGACCGCACGGCGGAAAGAGTCCTGGCGGCCTCGCGGGCGACGCGGTCCGGGATCGGCTCACCGCCGCCGACGCGCACGGGCGGAAGACGGCGGGCACGCGGCGCGGCCGCACCGCGTGCCACGGCCGGTTCCTCGCCCCACAGGACCGTGAGGTCGACCGGCAGACCGTGTCCGACGAGCCGGGCCGCCAGGTGCGCGAGGCTGGTGGCGGGGGTCGCTCCCCGGCGGTCGACGGCGGCCGCCACGTGCGGCGCGTCCCCCAGCGTGTCGCGGATCCAGCGGGTACAGGTGGCGCCCGGTCCCGCCTCGATGAAGTAGCGGTATCCGCGGTCGTACGCCCCCCGCACCAGGCGCGGGAAGTCGATCGTGGAGCGCAGGGTCTGCGCGATGCGCTGCGGGGAGTCGGCGAGCCGCTCGGCGGGCAGCACCCCGTAGTCGTACGCGCTGAGGAGTTCGAGGGCGCCGAAGGAGCCGGTCGGATAGTCGTTCAGCCGGGCCAGGCCGTCGAACTCGCTGTCCACGACCGGGCAGTGCATCACCACGTTGGCGGGCGACCGGGCGGCGGGGCAGCCCAGTTCGCGGATGAGCGCCCGGCACTGCGCCGGGTCTCCGCCGATCACCAGCTCGTTCGGCGTGTTGATGTGGGTGATGTGGACCCGGTCGTAGCGCGTGAGCGCGTCGATGACCGGCTCGGCGGGCGAGAGCAGCACATGCGTGGACCACACGTCCCCGTCGGGCGTCTCCGGGGGCAGCTTCCACAGCTCGCGGACGGTACGCCGGGGCCCGCACAGCCGGTCCTGGAAGACCGGGCTCCCGGTGATCAGCGCGTCGGAGCGGCTGCCGGGGTCCCAGCCCCCGGTGGCGAAGAGCATGCTCGCCTCGCCGAGGCAGTAGCCGAAGCCGCCGTGCGCGGTGATGCCGAGGATCTCGCGGATCAGCTCGGTGTAGAGGATCGCGAAGCTGGTCCCGGTGGCGAGCATGAACGGGATGTCGTCGGCGAGACGTTCCTCCAGCCGCATCATCGCGCGCCGGTCCGGGGCCTCGGCCCCACGGGGGTAGAGCTGGGCCGAGCGCAGCATGCGGGCGGGCTCGGCGGCCTGCCGCTCGTAGCTGTCGAGCAGGCCGGGGAAGGTCCTGAACAGGCCCCTGCCGAGGCCCGGGTAGGTGTTGAACGCCCCGGGGTACACCAGCGCCACGCGCCCCTCGGGCCCGATCGGGCGCGGGGTGAAGAACGATCCCGCGGGGGTGTTCCAGTCCGTTCCGGCCGCGTGCGCCGCGGACAGGTCCCGTGCGGCCAGCTCCGTCTGACGGACCAGAGCCTCCCGGTCCCGGCCGACGAGGACGACGCGCAGCCGCGCCCCGTCGAGGCCGCGGGCCGCCTCGCGCGCGAGCGCGGACGGATCGGCTCCGTCCGCGAGCAGCGCGCCGTGCCGGCGGACCTCGGCGACCAGGGCGTCGACGGTGTCGGCGGCGAGCGGCAGCAGGAGCGGGCCACGGGCCCGCGCCCAGTCGGCCGTGGGGCGGGGCCGGTCGGCGGACGGCACGGAGGAGAGCACCAGATGGGCGTGCGAGCCGCTCGCGCCGAGCATGCTGACGCTCGCGTGACGGCGGCCGTCCGGGCGCTCCCGGAGCCAGGGGAAGGAGGTCTCGGACACCTGGAAGCCGGAGGCGGCGAAGGCCTCGGCGAGGTCGTCGGCCGGGCGGCGCCAGCCCCGCGTGCCGGGCAGGTAGGCGTGCCGGAGGCAGACGACCGTCTTGATCAGGGCGGCGATCCCGGCCGCGCAGCCGGCGTCGCCGATCTGCGCCTTGACGCTGCCGAGAACGGTGGCGCCGCCCGCCGGGTACACCTCGGCGAGGGCGGCGATCTCGGTCCGGTCGGCCGCCTCCGTACCGCCCGCGTGCGCCTCCAGGTAGTCCACGGCGGAGGCGTCGATCCCGGCGGCGTCGAGCGCCGCCCGCGCGGCCTCGGCGAGGGCGGGGCCGGAGACGGAGGTGAGGGAGCCGGCGTCGGCCCCGGCGTAGCGCACGGCCACCGCGTCGATCCGGGCGTGCACGCGGCCGGGGGCGGCGTCCGGGCGGGTGAGGACCAGGGCTCCGGCGCCCTCGCCGGTACGGCGGCCGCGGGAGCCCTCGTTGAAGGTGAGGCCCGGCTCGGTGCCGGGAGCGGGCTGGACCAGCAGGTTCTCCGCGGCCCCCGCCAGGTCGACGCCGCCGATCAGTACGGCTTCCAGGTCCGGGTCGAGCAGCAGCAGCCGGGCGACGTCCAGCGCCTCGGCGGTTCCGGCGCCCTCCGCGGAGAGCGTGAAGGAGGGACCGGTGAGGTTCCAGCGGGAGGAGATGCGGCCGGCCATCACGTTGCCGATGTAGCTGAGCACCTCGTTGGCCCCGATGGGGTCGACGACGGCGTCCCGGGCGACTTCGTTGAGGGCGGCCCGCTGCTCCTGTGTCAGCTTCACCCCGGCCTTGTCGAGTTCGCCGCGCAGGAAGGTCCCGAGCCCGTACCGGCTCAGCCGGGCGTGCGAGTACGGCTCGATCTCGGTGACGACGACGACCGCGATGCGGCGGGCCTCGGGGGTGTCGCGGCTGTCGGGGTCGAGCCGGTAGCCGGCGTCGCGCAGCGCCTCGTCGGCGACCCTGGTCATCAGCGCGTGCTGCGGGTTGTAGATCCGCAGGTCGGCGGGTGGGACGCGCAGGTCGGCGGGGTCGACCTCGACGCCGTCGACGAACGCTCCGAGCGGCGGGCCGGTGAGACCGGCCGCCTCGAGCGTTCCGCCGTCGGTACGGTCCAGGCCCCGCCAGCGCCGCTCGGGCAGCGGCCGCAGGTCGTGCGCGCCCTCGTACACGGCCTGTTCGAAGGCGTCCATCGAGTCGAGCGAGCCGAAGTGCGCGCCGAGGCCGATGACATCGAGCGCGGGCAGTCCGGCGGGCTGCTCGGGGCTGTCGGCGGCGGGTGTGGTGTCGGCGGCGGGCGCTGTGGCGGTGCCGGGCGCGGTCTTGGACACGGGCGCGGGGTCGGCGCCGGGGGTCGTGTCCGTGGCGGTCCGGGCCTCCGAGAGCACCACGTGCGCGTTCGTACCGCCGAAGCCGAAGGCGGAGACGGCGGCGCGGCGGGGCCCGGGAGTGTCCGGCCAGGGGCGGGCGGTGCGGACGAGCGTCGCGTCCCCGACCTTCCCGTCGGGCGAGGAGACCGGCCGGTCCACCCCGATGGTCGGCGGGATCACGCCGTCCTCCATGGCCAGGACGACCTTGAGGAGGCTGCTCAGACCACCGACGGTCAGCAGATGGCCGATGTTGCCCTTCACCGACCCGAGCAGGGGTACGTCACCGTGGGCGCCGAAGAACTCGGCCACCGACTCCGCCTCCGTGGTGTCCCCGACGGGGGTGCCGGTGGCGTGGCACTCCAGGTAGTCGACGCTCGCGGGGTCCACGCCGGCGTCCGCGTACGCGCGCGCGAGGGCGTCCAGCTGTCCGCTCTTGCGGGGGACCAGCGGGTGGCGTCCGGCACCGTCGTTGGAGAGGCCGATGCCGTCGACGACCGCGTACACCCGGTCGTTGTCGCGTACGGCGTCCTCGAGCCGCTTGACGGCGACCATGCCCGCGCCCTGACCGGTGACGATGCCGCCGGAGCGGTCGTCGAAGGGCTGGCTGAAGCCGTTCTCCGGGTACGCGTGCAGATCGGAGAAGGACAGGTGGATCAGCGTCGGGTCGGGCGCGCACACCGCCCCCGCGAGCACCAGGTCCGCCTGGCCGGAGTCGAGATGACCGCAGGCGAGGCTGAGCGCGTAGAGGGCGGAGGAGCAGGCGGCGTCCAGGCAGTAACGGGGGCCGCCGAGCCCGAGCGCCCCGGCGGCGACGGCGGCGGGCGAGCCGCTGACCCGGAGGTTCTCGGGCACGATCCCGGCGCGGTCCACCAGCGGGACCGCCCCGGGCAGGGAGTCGAGTTCGGGTGCGCCGGAGCGGCGCAGTCCGGCGAGGACGGCCTCCTGCGCCAGCGGGACGCTCACCTTCGCCGATGTCGTGGTGGGGAACGAGTAGTTGCCCATGACCAGGCCGGTCCTGGCGAGCAGTTCGGGCCGGTCGTCGGCGCCGCAGTCCCGCAGGGCCTCCCTGGCGGCGTACAGCGACCAGTGGAAGAGCCGGTCCAGACCGGCGAGACGGTCGGGGTCGATCCGGTAGCCGGTGGGGTCGAACTCGAAGCCGGTGACGAACCCGCCACGGCGGGACACGATGCCGTGCCGGGGGTCGAGGTCACGCTCGTCCGGTTCGGTCCCGAAGACCTCCACGCCTCCTTCCCGACGGCTGTCCGTGCCACCGCGGAGGTTCTGCCGGAACTCTTCGGGCGTTCGCGCTCCGGGGAACAGGCAGGAGATGCCGACGATCGCGTATCTGCTCATAACTGGGTGAGGTTCCTTCCCAAGCGGGAGATCCTGTGGGGCGGGCGGCGGCAAGCCGCCGCCCGCTCACTGCTTCCGGTGCGGATACCGTCAGCCCGTGAACTTGGCCGCCAACTGCGGGGCCGAGACGACGGAGACGGCCGTGAACCTGGCCCTGACCTGTCCGTCGGAGGTGCAGGCGGTGATGTCCAGCCGGGAGTCGGGGCCGCCCTGGCCGACCGGCTCCACCACGACGAGGAACACCTCACCGGCCGTCAGCGGGCCGTACAGTTCGACCCCGCCCACCGCGAGCGGCAGCCCGGCGGTGCCACGGAACCGGCGCACCCAGACGAGCGCGGCCTGGAGCAGCAGGTCCGCGGAGCCGGCCGCGAACCAGTCGGACGAACCGCTGTCGGTGTCCGTCCGTACGGCCTCGCACTCCAGCACCAGACGGGACTCGGAGTCGTCGAGGATCCGGCGCAGACCGCGCAGGGCCGGCCCGTGGAAGAGCGTGCCGTCGGTGTAGAGCCCGGCGGCCTCGGTGCCGGTGCCCGGCGCGGGAAGGCCCGTCACCGGCGCGGCGGGCGGGAGCGCGCCCGCGACGACCGTGGCCGCGTAGTGCGGGCGTACGGCGCCGTCGGCCAGCGACTGGACGGCGACCTTGACGTCGCCGCCGTCGCCGGCCGGCGTCATGACCAGCCGGCACTCGGCGGGCTGGGTGCCGTCGAAGACGATGCCGCGGTGGACGGCGAAGTCGCGCAGCCGCACGGCCCGTCGCCCGTCGGCGTGTTCGACCGCGCCGAGCGCCCATCCCATCGCCACGACGGCGGGGAGGACCGGCGTCGCGTCGATGACGTGGTCGGTGACGAGCGTGGAACCGGCGAGGTCCGCAAGACCCCGGGTCACCGTGCCGCCCGCGGTCGCGCCGGTGCGGTCCCGGGAGCTGAGCGGGGTCGTCGGGCCGAGCACGGTCACCACGTCGCCGGCCCGCTCGGGAGCGAACTGGTCGGCGAACATCCGGGCGCCGTCGGCGACCGGGATCAGGGCGATGCCCCGCTCCTGGAACACCTTCCTGATCTGCGGGGAGACCATGCCGCTGTCCCAGGCACCCCAGTTGATCGAGGTGACCCGCGTCCGCGGGAACATACGACGGCGGGAGGAGGCCCAGGCGTTGAGCACCTCGTTGGCCATCGCGTAGTCCGACTGCCCCTGGTTGCCGAAGAATCCGGCGACCGAGGAGAAGAGCACCACGTGGCGCAGGTCGGTACCGGCCAGGACCGCCATGACGGAGCGCAGTCCGGTCAGCTTGGGGGCGAAGACCCGCTCGATCTCGGAGGCCTTCTTCTGCGCGATCATCTGGTCGGCGAGCACTCCGGCCCCGTGCACCACGCCCGTGACCTCGTCCTTGTACGGGGCGAGGGCGGCCGCGGTCGCGGCCTGGTCCGTGATGTCGACGGCCAGGTACTCGGCGCGGCTCCCGGCCGCCCGCAGCGTGTCGAGGGTCGCGCGGATCTCCCGGGCGCCGGCGACGGCGGCGGCGAGCTGGCCGACGCGTCGGGGCGTCGGCTTCTCGCCCGCGGCGGTGAGCGACGCGGCGGCCGCCGCCTTCAGGTTCTCCTCGGGCAGGCCCTGCGCCCAGGCGGGTTCGTCGTCGAGCGGGGTCCGGCCGAGGAGCAGGAGCCGCGGCCGGTGGCGCCGGGCCAGTTCGGCGACGCAGTCCGCCGTGATGCCCCGGGCGCCGCCGGTGACGACCAGCAGGTCGTCGGCGGTGAGGGGCGCGGCGTCGGCGTCGGCGGCCGTGAGCGGCTCGCCGGACACCGCGAGCCCGACCCTGCGGGTGCCGTCGTGGGCGACCTGTACGGGCTCCACGGCCGAGTCGGCGGCCTCGTCGAGCACCAGGGCGGCCGCGGCGGCCGGGTCGATGCCGGGGGCGAGGTCCACGGACCGGCAGAACAGCTCGGGCGCCTCCAGGGCCAGCGTCTTGACGAGCCCCGCGACACCGCCGGCGGGGGCGGCCTCCTCGGCGACCCCGGTGAGGCCGAAGGCCCCGTCGAGCCGGGTCACGGCGAGGAACGCGGCACGGCCGTGCGCGGCCATGTCGGTCAGCGGGCGGACGACGTGCCGTGCCAGCAGGAGGGAGTGCGCCAGCCTCCGTACGCCGTCGTTCCAGTCGCCGTCGGTGCGGGCGGTCACGTCGACGACGAGGCCGATCCGGGAGGTGAAGACGGTCTCGACGCCGGAGGCCAGCTCGGTGGTGCCCCAGCCCGTCAGGGCGTGGTCGTGCACACCGGACAGGCGCGCCGGGACTCCGGGGAGCCGCAGGACGTGCACCGGACGGCCGGTGGCGGTCAGCCGCTCGACGATCCGCGCGGCCACGTCCGAGCCGTCGTCGACGACGAGGGCGCCGCGGTCGGCGGAGGAGTCGTCGAGCAGCGGGTCGGCGGCGGGGAGGGTGACGAGGGCGGCGTGCGCGCGGCCGATGGGCGAGACGGCCTCGGAGGCGAGGGGCGCGTCGGGCGCGGCCTCGGCCGCTGTGGCCTCGTCGGCCGTGCCCTCGGTGGCCGTGCCCTCGGTCGCCGTGCCGCCGGTCGGGCCCGCCACGAAGTCGACGATGTCACCGAGAGTCCGCAGCTCCGCAAGCTGCTCAGGACCAGCCGACGACACCACAC
>NZ_JBICBL010000012.1:163725-228064 GCF_043089925.1 Streptomyces sp. NPDC013457 | reverse complement strand
ACCGAACCGCTCCTGAATCACCCCCATGATCTCGACACGCTTGATCGAATCAATCCCCAGATCCGACTCCACACCCATGTCGAGCTCCAGCATCTCCACCGGATAACCCGTCTTCTGCGCCACCACCTCCAACAACACCGACCGCACCGTCCCCGCATCCACACCAGCAGACACAGCCGGAACAGAAGCAGCAGCCGAAGCAGGGGCCGCAGCGACAGCAGACGCAGAAGACGCACCCGCCGAACCCGCCACGAAATCGACGATGTCACCGAGAGTCCGCAGCTCCGCAAGCTGCTCAGGACCAGCCGACGACACCACACCGAACCGCTCCTGAATCACCCCCATGATCTCGACACGCTTGATCGAATCAATCCCCAGATCCGACTCCACACCCATGTCGAGCTCCAGCATCTCCGCCGGATAACCCGTCTTCTGCGCCACCACCTCCAACAACACCGACCGCACCGTCTCCACATCCACACCAGCGGACACAGCCGGAACGGAGGCGGCGGCGGGCGCGAGGGCAGCCGGGGCAGGCTCGGGCGCGGGCGCCGGAGCGGGCGCCGGGGCGGGAGCGGCCTCCGGCGCCGGGGCGGCGACCGGCACGGGCGGGGTCCAGCCCGGGGGCAGCGCCGGGAGGACCGGCGGCTCCGGCAGGGCCGGCGCCTCCGCGACGGGCCTCGGCGCGGGCACGGACGGCACGGGGGCGGGACGTGCGGGGGCCGGGGTGGCCGCGCCGCCCATCTCCAGCTGGGCCAGCTGCCGCAGGACGTCGTTGGCGTGCGCGTGGGTGCGCCCGATCGCGAGGCCGTGCTCCTTGACGGAGCTCACACCCGGCAGCACCTGGTCCAACTGCCCCTGATCGGCAGCGCGTTCCAGGATGTGCGTGAGGCGCTCGACGCTCTGCAGCTGGCCGTTGAGGTACTCGTCGTGGAGGGAGAGATGGTCCGAGAGGAGTTCCGTGAAGCGATCACTGGGCATGTGCTCGTTCTCCTGAGCAGGGGGCAGGGCATCCGAAGGGATACGGGCGTTCCCCGCCGCGGTACCGGTGACCGGCGGCGCGGCCCGGGCCGGTTCGGGGAGGGGCTGCTCCGTCGCCCGCACCGGGGCGGCCTGCGGGAGGCTCGGGGCCGGGAGTTCCGCACGTACCACCGCCGCCTCCGCCGGGCGCGCCGCCGGTACGACGGGAGGCGCGGCGGACGGGCTCGGTGCGACGGCGGACGGGCTCGGTGCGACGGCCCCGGTCGCCACGGCGCCCGCGGCGGCCACGGGCACCCGGTAGCCGTTGGACAGGGCGTCCTGGTAGGCGGCCCGGCGCTCCGGGGACACGTAGTTGATGCCGTTGAGCATCAGCGACATGCCCTTGGTGACGACGGGCTCCTCGACGGCGGCGGCGTACCGGTCGGTGACGGCGACCGGGAGGCCGAGCACCGCGAGCCGGGCCACGGACTGCTTGAGGGTGAGGTCGGCGTCCTTGCCGGGTCCGCCGTCGAGGGCGATCGCGGTGTGCGGCCGGTCGCCCAGGATGCGCCCGACGAGCCCCGTGAGGACGGACTGCGGGCCGAACTCGACGAAGACCCGGAAGCCGTCGGCGTACATCTCCTCGACGCGGATCGCGAACTCCACCGGGTTGAGGAGCTGTTCGGCGAGGACCCGGCGGTTGCCGGCGACGTCCGTGCCGTAGGCGGCGCCGGGGCTGTTCGCGTAGACCCGCCCGCGCGGCACACCGATGTCGACGGTGTCGACGACGGCCCGGAAGTCGTCCACGGCGTGGGCGACGAAGGGGGTGTGGAAGGCCGCGGAGACCGGCAGCCGCCGGGCGCGCACCCCGGCGAGGCCGGCGGCCTCGACCAAGCGGTCGACCTCGGCGGTGGCTCCGCCGACCACGATCTGGTCGGGTGCGTTGCGGTTGCAGACCCGCAGGTCCGCGCGGTCCGCGAGGAGTTCGGCGACGCGCTCCTCGGGGGCGAACACGGCGGCCATCGCGCCGGTGTCCTCGGCCGCCTGCCCGGAGGCGGGCGACATGGCCCGACCGCGGGCGCGGGCCAGCTGGTGCAGGGTGTCCTCGTCGTACGCTCCGGCCGCGTACAGGGCGGTCAGTTCGCCGAAGCTGTGGCCGAGGAAGCCCTCGGCCTCGAAGCCGAGTTCGGTGAGGTACCGGAAGTGTCCGGCGGAGAGCGCGCCGATCGCGGGCTGGGCGTAGGCGGTGGCGCGCAGCGCGGCCTCCTGCTCCGCCCGGCCCTCGTCGTCGACGAGCGGCGGCGGGAACGCCACCCGGGACAGCGGGGTGTCCTCACGGAAGTGCCGGTTGGCGCGGTCGAAGGAGGAACGCAGCGGGGGCAGCGCGAGTACGGCGCTCAGCCCCGGGTCGACGTACTGGCTGCCCTGTCCGGCGAAGAGCGCGGCCACCCGGCCCGTCTCGCCGGCGGAGCGCCGGTAGTGGACCCCCTTGGGGTGGGACCAGGCGTCGCGGTCCGCGCGGGCGCGCAGTTCGCCGACGGCGAGTTCGCGCAGCGCGTCGGCCTCGGCCTCGTCGCGGGCCACGAACGCCACCCGGGCGTGCGTCGCGGGGACCGGTCCGCCGGTGGGCGGGGTCTTCGCCGCGAGGGCGTCCGCGAGGGCCTCGGGTCCGGCCGCGTGCCAGAGGTGGACGCGGGCGACCGGGAAGCGTACTTCCAGGTCGTCGCCGTCGCCGTGCTCCTGGAGCACGGCGTGGAAGTTGGTGCCGCCGAAGCCGAACGCGGAGAGCGCCGCCCGCCGCTGCGGGCGCTTCGGGTCGCGGATCCACGGCCGCGTCTTGGTGTTGACGTAGAAGGGGCTGTCCGTGCCGAAGGCCGCGTTGGGCCGGTCCACGTTGATGGTGGGCGGCAGCACCTTGTGGTGCAGCGCGAAGGCGAGCTTGATCATCGAGGCCGCTCCGGCCGCCGCCTTGGTGTGGCCGATCTGGGACTTCACGCTGCCGATGGCGGCGTAGCCCCGCTCGCCCCCGTCCTTGGCGACCACCTCGGTGAGCGCGCTCAGCTCGGTCGCGTCGCCGACCGCCGTGCCGGTGCCGTGCGCCTCGAACAGCTCGATGCTGTCGGGGGCCGCGTCGGCGTCCTGGTAGGCACGGCGCAGCGCCTCCATCTGACCCTCCTTGCGGGGGGCGTAGATGGACTTGAAGCGTCCGTCGCTGGAGGTGCCGAGGCCGCGGATGACCGCGTACACCTGGTTGCCGTCGCGCTCGGCGTCCGCGAGGCGGCGCAGCGCGAGCATGCCGATGCCCTCACCGATCAGCGTCCCGTCGGCCTCGGTGTCGAACGGGCGGATCCGCCCGGACTTGGAGAGCGCGGGCGTCTTGCTGAAGCAGAGGTACATGAAGATCGTGTTCTCGGCGTCGCAGCCGCCGGTCAGCATCGTGTCGGCGCGCCCCTCCAGGAGCTCGCTGACGGCCGTGCGGACCGCGCCGAGCGAGCTGGCGCAGGCGGCGTCGATCGTCATGTTGATGCCGCCGAGGTCGAACCGGTTGGCGATCCGGCCGGCGACGACGTTGCCGAGCATGCCGGGGAAGGAGTTCTCCTCCCATGGGGCGTACGCCATACGGAACTTGGCGGCGATCTCCTCGGCGTCACGCTCGGAGAGTCCGCAGCTCCTGACCACCTCCTTGAGCACGGGGCTCTGGAGGCGGGCGGTGAGGGGCTGGGTCAGCTGGTTGGCGCCCGTGATGCCGAGGACCACGCCGGTGCGCTTCGGGTCGTACCACCCCTGGTCGGAGCCGGCGTCCTTGAGGAGGTCGCGGGTGACCGTGAGGCTCAGCAGCTGGAGCACGTCGGTCACTTCGAGCGTGTTCGGCGGGAGGCCGAACTCGAGGGGGTTGAAGGGCACGTCGGGGATGAAGCCGCCGCGCCGGGCGTAGGTCTTGTCGGGCACCGAGGGGTCGGGGTCGTAGAACTCGTCGACGTCCCAGTGCCCGGCGGGCACGTCGGTGGTGCAGTCGGCCGCGGCCACGACGTTGGCCCAGAACTCCCGTACGTTCTGCGACTTCGGGAAGAGCCCGGACAGGCCGACGATGGCGATGGGGTCCCTGGCCAGTCTGCGGTCGAGCATGCGTTCCTGGAATTCGTTCACTGGGTGTCCCTCCGGGTCGTGACGAGCTGTGGAGGCCGGGCGGCCGGGATCAGACCGGCGATGGCCCGCGAGGCGTCCGGGCGGATCAGCATGGTGTAGTGGTCGCCGGGCACGGAGTGCGCCTCCACCGTGCGATCGGCCAGTTCGGCCCAACCGAGGGTCGGGTCGGAGGGGATCAGGCTGTGCTGGGCCTTGATCTGGGTGAGGGGCACGGTGGCGGGCTGCGGACGGTACGTGGAGGTCAGCCTGTTGTTGCGCAGGAGCCCCGCCATATAGGCGTCGAAGAGCTTCCGGATGCTCTGCACCGGCGTCCCCTCGGGCAGCGCGCCGCACGTCACGGCGGACCGGAGCAGCCGCTCGAGGCCGGCGACGACGTGGTCGGCGCCGACGGTCGAGGTCGGGACCGCGGCGGACGCGGAGTCCGGGGAGACGGGCGGGGCCTGGAAGGGGACCTCCCTGCCGCGCTTGGCGCCGAGGAACATCGCGAACCAGCGCAGGACGATCACGGGGTCGACGTAGTCGTCCTCCGCGTACGTGTACGTCTCCGTCGGCGCGATGCTGTCGAGCAGCACGATGCCGTCCGGCCTCTCCTCCGGCTTCAGACGCTCCGTCATCCCGTGCGCCAGGACTCCGCCGAAGGACCAGCCGACGAAGGTGACGGGCCCGGCCGGACCATCGGCGGCCCCGTGGTGCTCGACGTCGGCGAGGTCCGCGCGGTAGGCGTCGATCAGGATGTCGATCAGGCGGTCGACGGTCAGGTCGGACGCGCCGGGATCCATCGCCGCCTGCAGATAGGCGGGGACCGCGCCGACGTCGAGCACGACGAACCCCGTGTCCTGCGGCAGTGCCCCGGCCAGGTTGGCCCAGGTCACGACCGGCAGGGCGCCGGGGTGGACGGCGTAGACGGTACGGCCACCGGGCGGGGTCGCCCGGTGACGTACCAGCACCTGTGCGGCGGCCGCTCTGCTAGGCCGCGGCGCCACGCTGAGCACTCTCCTCGGCGATGTGTGCCGACAGGGCCTCGATGGTCGGGTGGTACCAGAGCGCCGTCGTGCCCAGCTCGAACCCGAGCCAGTTCTCCATCTCGCCGGCGATGACGAGCGCCTCGGTGCTGTCGAGGTCGAGCTCGTCGAAATACTGTCCGGGAGAAATGCTCGACGGGTCTTCACCCAACCTGTCCGCGATCTTCTGCACAAGCCATTCCTGAACCTCGCCGGCCGTGACCTTGACCATTACCTGTTCCTTTCTAGAACCTGCACGCACCTGCCACCCCGGACGCCGCTGAATTGGGCTTCCGGGGTGCACAGGTCTACGTGAGAGAACAATGAGCGGTCAGGCCTCCGCTCGCAGTTCGAAAGACTAGGGAGAGCGTCACCGATTGTGCAACACACCCTTTGGTAAACGCCTTCCCATTTCCGGTGCGTCGGCCATGGCCGGCGCGGCGGCGACAGCGGCCCGCGACAGCCGGGCCGACCAGGAACGACACGGGGATTCCGCCCCGCGCACCCACGTTCCGCACCCTGCCGTGCGCAGTCGAACCGGCGGAAACAGCCTTGGCGACCCCATCGAGCCTGGTCCGAAGCTCTTTCCGGATGTCAGCGGCGCGTCAGAGGCCGCTCAGCGCGCCGTCCGGGCGGTTTCGTACGATGGGAAAGGGCGCAGGGAATTCCATGAAGAATTAACCTCGCCCTCACATACTTTGAATCACCCGCCGGACAGGCCGTGCACCAGTCGGCGCGGGCATGTCCCGGTAATTCGGTCGCGCCCTGTCACATGCGATGACGGCTTCGGTGACATCCGAGGGTCCGACAAGTAAATAATTCCGGCCGCGCCTGCCCGCCACCCATGGGAATAGACCTGAATGAATTCCGCCCGATAACTAGGGACACGGCGTGTCCTCGGCTCGCCACGGGGAACTGCGGGACCGGCCCCTTAAGCCTGCCGACAAGCGGCGCATTCTTCCGGGCGAGAACGCGTGCCGCCTGCCGGTGAAGGTACGGACGAGCGCACGGCCTCGGAGGCGTACGCCTCACCCGGCGACCGCCCCCACCCCCCGCTCGACGACGAGCCGTACGAGCTCCGGGGCGGCGCCAAGCGGCGCGGCCAGGACGTCCGCCCCGGCCTCCGCCGCCTCGGCGGCGATCCTGTCGGGAAGGAGCCCGGGGGCGAGGACGTACGGGGCGACGGCCACCCGCCGCGCCCCTCGGGCGCGCAGCTCCCGCACGGCCTCGCCGGGGCGACGGCCGGGACCGGTGACGTACGCGGGAAGGACCTCGCGCCGCCCGGCCCGCCGCAGCGCTCGCGCGACGGCGGCGACGGACGCGCGGGCGCCGGCGTCGCGCGAACCGGTCGCGGCGACGACGACACCGGTCGAGTCCCGTCCGGGGGCCCCCGCCCCGGCTTCCGCGAGCCGCCGTTCGAGCGCGGCGACGAGCAGGGGCGATCCGCCCAGGACGTCGGTGGTGTGCACGGGCACGCCCCGGTCTCCGGCCAGGGCCGCGGGGAGGTCCGTCGTGGCGTGGTAGGCGCGGGAGAGCAGGAGGGGAACGACGACGACCCGGTCGGCGCCTGCGGCGACGGCGGCGCCCAGCGCGTCGGCGACACCCGGCCGGTCGAACTCGAGGAACGCGATCCCGGTCCGCAGGCCGGCGAGGGACCGGACACCGTCGGCGAGGGTGCGCAGGGTCGCCGCGTGCCGGGGGTCGCGGCTGCCGTGGGCCACGAGGAGCAGAGCCGTCCCGTCCGGCCCCGCCACCCGTGCGGTGGGCCGGGCGTACGGTCCGTGCGGGGCGAGCATGCGACCGGCGGGCATCCGCCACCTCCTGGGTCCCCGTACGACGGGAGCTTCCGCCGCGCCCGGCACGCTAGGCCAGGCCGGTCACACGCCACTGACGGTGCGCTGACCCGCCGGCGGCGGAGCCCGGACGGACGCGGTACGGCGGAGGGGACGACGGAACGGCGAAACGGACCGGTGGCACCACCGGTCCGTCTCCGGGTGCCGACTGCACGCGCCCGCCACGGCGTCCACGATCGCGTGCACGATCACACGCACGGACGCGGGTGCAAAGACGGGGAGAGGCGGAGTCGGAGGTTCAGGCGCTGCGCAGTTGGCCGAAGGGCGACTCTCCCCGTACGACGGCGCCCCCGTTTCCGGCCACGTCGAGGGTGAGGGTGGGGTCCCGGCGGAGCATGCGCTGATGCGCGTCGCGGACGGCCTCGGACGGTTCGAGCCCCAGCTCCGTCACGAGGCGGGTGTGCAGCCTCCGGTACGTCTCCAGGGCCTGCCAGATCCGCCCGACCTGATACTGGGTGACCATCAGCTGAAGATGGAACCGCTCGTGCATCGGGTAGCGGGCCGTCAGTTCCGTGAGCCTGCTGAGGACTTCGGCGGTGTGCCCCGAGGCCAGGTCGACGGCGACGCAGGTCTCCAGGACGCTGAGGCACGACTCCTCGAGCCGCAGCGTCTCGACCTTGAGCGGCGGGCCCTGGGCGACGTCCGAGAGGGCGTTGCCCCGCCAGAGCGAGATGGCCTGGTTCAGGAGCTCGGAGGCGCGCGGGTGGTCGCCGCGGCGCGCCGCCGCCAGACCGGCCGCGGCCAGGCTCTCGTGCTCCAGCGCGTCCACGTACCCGGGACGGATGTTGAGGACGTATCCGCCGTGCGTGGTCGCGAGGATCTCCTTGACCCGGCACTCCGTCCCGCTCTTGACGCCGGCGGCGGTGATCGCGCGGCGCAACTGCATCATGTACGTCTGCAACGTCGCCTGGGCGCTGCGCGGTGGGCTGTCGCCCCACAATTCGTCGATCAGCTCCCACATCGGCACCGTGTGCCCTGCCCGCAGTGCCAGCAGGGCCAGCACCTGCCGGTGCTTGGCGGCGCTCGGTGTCCACGTCGTACCGCCCAGATCAGCGGTCAACGTACCCAACAACTTGATCTCCACTGAGCCAACTCCCCCCCGACCAGTAAGCACTTCGATGCTGGCAGGGACGATCAAATTCCAGTAGTGATCCGGTCACCAATAGGCCGTGAACGGCAACGTGATCGCTTTGGCTGAATCTCGACTCCAGCGAAAGCCCAGAGGGGCATCAGACGCGTCTCAAGTACCGGCAACCGGGGCCGTGTGAGGCTTCCCCCATGAGATTCACCATCCTCGGACCGGTCGGAATCGTCACGAACAACGAGTTGACCCCTGTCGCCGGTCACCGGCAGCGCATCCTCCTCGCCTCCCTGCTCCTGGCGGACGGACGGCTCCTCACCAACGAGCAGCTCTACAACGAGCTCTGGGGCGACGATCCGCCCCACACGGCCCACAACGCCCTCCAGGCCCAGGTGTCCCGCCTCCGCCGCACGCTCGGCCGGCTGTCCGACTCCTCCGACGAGACCCCGCCCGTGGTCACCCACTCGGCCGGCTACGTCCTGAAGGTCGATCCGAGCGCCGTCGACATGCACACCTTCCGGTGTCGCACCACGGAGGCCCGGCGCGTCGCCGCCACCGACCCGGGACGCGCCGTCGACCTCCTGGACTCCGCCCTGGCCCTCTGGCGCGGCAAGCCCCTCCAGGACGTCGGCAACAGCCCGCTCTGCCACAGCATGGCCGTCCAGCTGGAGGAGGAGTACCTCACCGCCCAGGAGACCCGCCTGGAACTCAAGCTCCACTGCGGCCGCACGGAGGAGGCCATCGGGGAACTCCGCGCGATCAGCGTGGTCCACCCGTGGCGCGAGAAGATCACCGAGATGCTGATGCTCTCCCTCTACCACGTCGGCCGCCGCGCCGAGGCGCTGGAGACGTACCACAGCGCCCGCCGCCAGCTCACCGACCACCTGGGCATCGAGCCCTCCCGCCGCCTGAAGGACACGCTCCGCGTGATCCTCCACGAGGAGCCCACCCCCACCCCCCGCTCGAGGCCGGTCCTGGTCCGCTGACCCGCGGGGCCCGGGCGCCGGCTCGGGCCCTGGGCTTGACCTTCGAGTCGGGTCGAAGGTCTACCGTCGAAGACATGGCGACCTACCGCATCTCGCAGCTCGCCGCACGCTCCGGTGTCCCGGCGACCACGCTGCGCTTCTACGAGACCGCCGGTCTGCTGCCGGCGGAGCGGACCGCGTCCGGGTACCGGGTGTACGACGACGAAGCCGTGGACCGGCTGGCCTTCATCACCTCGGCGAAACTCCTCGGCCTGGCCCTCTACGAGATCCGCGAGCTCCTCGACGTACGCGAGGAGGGTGTGTGCGCATCCGTACGGGCACGGCTGCTGCCCCTGGTCACGAGCCGGATCCGGGACACGGACGACCGGGTCGCGGACCTGCGCGCCTTCTCGGACCGGCTGACCGGCGCCCGGACGACCCTGTCCGGCCCCGCCCCGGCGGGAGCGTGCGGCCCGGACTGCGGCTGCACGCGGACCGGCCCGCCGGAGTCCCCGCAGCACGAGGCATGGCGGCACACCCCCGTCATGTGCACCCTGGACGGCCCGGCCCTGGACGAACGCACCGGGCGATGGCGAGACCTCGTCGCGAAGGCCCACCACCAGGAGCGGACCGAAGACGGCGTACGCCTCTCCTTCCCACCCCACGAGGACCTCGCCGCCCGCATGGCCGCCCTGGCCACAGCCGAACAGAGCTGCTGCCCCTTCTTCGACTTCACCCTGCACCTGACCCCGTCATCGCTCCAACTCACCGTCCGCGCACCGGAGGACGCGGACGGCATGCTGAGCGAGCTGTTCGCCTGGTCGAGGACAGGGCCGGCGGGCAGCACGGCGGGCTAGAGCGCGATCCACTCGTGGAGACGGTGACCTCCTTCAGTCGGGAAGCGGCTCCGTGCCGAGGCCCGAGCCGACCGGAACGTCGAGGTGTCCGTCCGCGAGGACGAACGGCTCCGTGATGTCGGTGGCGAAGTAGCGGTGGGCGCCCGAGGTGTCGCCGGGGAGGGTGAAGCCGGGAAGCGCCGCGAGGGCGGGGTTGGCGGCGCGGACGATGCCGGTCTCCGGCATGCCGCCGCACCAGACCGGGACACCGTGGGCGCGGGCGATGTCGTGGATGCGGCAGGCTTCGAGGTAGCCGCCGACACGGGCCGGCTTGATGTTGATGACGGAGCAGGCGCCCAGCGCGATGGCCGCGGCGGCGGACATGTCCAGGAGGGTGTCGCCGAAGTCCTTGAGCACCCGGCTGAGGCTTCGGGCGGGGCGCATCGACATGTGCCTGACCATCTCCGCAGGCTAGGACGTGCACAGCCCTGCGAGGCGGTACGCCTGCACGACTGGTGCCCCTCTTCGTTCCATCGTACGAAGAGGGGCACCAGGGTTCCGCTGACGGGCGACAGCGACCTCGGCGAGGGCGTCGGTCGGGTAGACCGTCGGACCGGGATGTTCGCGCCTCGGCCACCTGTCCGAGCACAGCGGGCTACGCGCAGAGGCCGACAGCCTGCCCCCGAGAAGATCCCTGTCGCAGGACTCGGGGAGAGCCTGTGCCAGATTCAAGTCGCGAGACACCCTTTCAATATGACCGAAATGCCCAATGAAGTCCATCTAGCGCTCACTGGTCGCATCACGTTCGAGCAGGACATCAATGTGGCCCAGGGCGCGCAGGTAATCGCCATCATCCAGACCCCGATGGGTCTCACCCCTGCCACTCCTGGACCCGAGCCGCCCGGTTCGATCCCCGAACTCGCCGTGGCAGGAGAGAGCAGCATCCGGGAGCTTCCTTCCCGCAGCGAGCCCGCGCGGGAGTCGCTGCCGGAAAGTCCCCGCCAGGCACTCGACGCGTCCGGTGCCAAGACCATCCCGGAGAAGATCACCGCCTTCGCCGCCTATCTGACTGTCGTGGAGGACCGCGAGACGTTCAGCCACCAGGATCTTCGAAGGCTCTTCGAGCGGGCACGCGAGCGCATCCCGACCCACTTCTCGCGGGAGTTCGACAAGGCAATACGGGCAGGTTGGATCCACGAGGGCATGGAGAAGGGGGCGTACTACCTCTCGGATTCCCTTCGGAACCTTCTCGAAGACGGCTACGCGAGCCACCGGGGCAGGCGCACCCGGAAATCACCAGCGTCATCAACCACCACGCGTGGCAACGCGCGACGAAAAACACGCGCCCTGACGGTGCCCGACGACTTCTCCGAGGTCGATCACATCCCGGCGGCCATCGACGGGATGCTGCCCTACCAGCAGGTTGTCCTCAAGCGGGACCGACTCCTGTGGGCCATCAAGCTCGCGAAGGATCTGGGGGTTCCCGCACTCAAGGCCGCCGACGTCACCTGGCTCACCGACAAACTCGGCGACGCCATCCTCTCCCGTGACGTCACCGCGCACTTCAAGGGACTACAGCGCGATGGCCTCGCCAACCGATCGGTGATCGACAACGCCATGAGGATCACGGAAAGGGGCGAGGAGCACCTGTCCGCCCTCTGATCTCACACATGGGTAACCGCGGCTCGGAGCCGTTCGTCTTTCTGATTCACGACGCGGCGGGCGCCTCCAAGCCGACGAACGACCAACCCCAGTACCGCTCATGGAGCTGCCGTCCCGGCTCTGGCGGGTGAGCGGTGGCGCCGCGTGTCGGGGCGCCACCGCACGGGCGGAGTTGACCGATTCAGGCCAATGACCAGCGGATTTCAGGAAAGTGGCGGGTTCTCCGACAGGGGTCTTCGATACGCTCGCCCGTCCGTGAATCCGTTGCACGGGGCAGACCTGGGGGGACGAAGAACGTGAGTACCACCGATCCGGCAGCCGTCGGCCACCGCATCGCCATCGTCGACGAGGACCCGCTGCGCGCCCGGCGCGAAGCGCGTGAGCTGCTTGCCGCCCTCGCCGAGACAGATCCGCGGGCCGCGCTCGACACCCCGCGTCCCCAGCCCGAGGACGCCTCCCTCAAGGGCGGCCCGGTCACCGACCTGATCGGGCTGGTCTTCGGTGGCGGCTCGCTCGTCGCCGCCGGTGTCCAGGTCTGGCTGGCCCGCGTACCGCAGCGGACCATCGTCATCACCCGGGCGGACGGGGCGACGCTCCGTGTCTCCGGCAAGGAGGCCCGGGCCGACAGCGAGCTGATCGACCGGTTCCTCGCCGGCCGTGCGGCCGAGGACGGGCGCGAGGACGGCCGCGAGGCGGGGCCGGGCGCACAGTGAGCGACAACGACCGGTACGCCATGCTCGTCGGCGTATCCACGTACGACAACGACCACTACCCCGATCTGCCGCCCGTCCGGGCCGACCTCCACTACATGCGGGCGGTGCTGGAGAGCACCGAGATCGGCATGTACAACGACTGCGCCATGGTCGCCGAGCCGACCCGCGCCGAAATGCTGCACGCCGTCGAACAGTTCCTGGAGGAGCGGCAGTCCAGTGAGACCGCCCTCCTCTACTTCAGCGGGCACGGTCAGTTCTGCGAGGCCGACGGGCAGCTGTACTTCCTGACCCGGGACGCCGACCCGGCCGACCTGCCGGGCACCGCGGTGCCGGCCGAGTTCCTGGAGCGGATGCTCCAGTCATGCCGGGCCTCGTCCAAGCTCGTACTGCTGGACTGCTGCTCCAGCGGGTCCGTCGTCCAAGGGTGGACCTCCAAGGGCGGTGCGGACCCCGGCGACCGGCCGGCGCCCAGCACGCTCCTGCACCCGACCGGCGTGTATTTCATCACCGCCTCCGACGCCCTCCAGGCCGCATCCGCGATGGCGCCGGAGGGGTCCTCCCTCGGTACCTCGCGGTTCACCGGAGAGATCGTGGAGGGATTGCGGAGCGGGCGGATCAAGGAGAGCGGCTGGATCACCCCGGACGACCTGTTCGAGTACCTGACAGCGCAGATGGTGATCAAGGGTGTTCCGGATGACCAGCAGCCGACCAAGTCCACGATCCGGGCGACTCGTTCGCTGCCTTTCGCCCGCTCGGTCGCTCGTCCGGTCCGGCTGCCCGACGCGCCGCGCGACGCAGCCCAGGACGCCGCTCGGTCCGGGGTCTCCCCCACTCTGCTGAAGGCGCGGCAGCTGGTCGCGCAGGACGCCGGGGAAGGCATCGACGCGCAGCGGCTGCTGCGCTACTACGCGCACTGCCTCGGCGCCCAGGCGGCGTCCGGCATGCTCCCCGACCGCGATGGCGGCCGGGGCTCCGCCTACTTCCTGCTGGGCCAGGGCCCTGAGACGATCCAGTCCGGGCTCGGGCACTCCTTCCCCGCCCCCGGGCAGTTGCCCAAGCCGAAGAGCACGGGTACCCAGGCCGACGGGGCCGGACTCCAGGAGTACTGGTACGGGTATCCCGCGATCACCCTTCCCGAACGCGGCGGGGACGGCCGTCGGCGGGCGGCCGTGCGGATCGCGCCGCTGCTGATCCAGCCCATGGAGCTCACCCCGGACGAGAACGGCCGTGACCGGCTGCGTCCGAGCGGGGTCCCGTCCCTGCACACCGGTGTGATCACCGAGCTGCTGTCCGACGACGAGGGCGCCGAGCTGCTGGCCCGCTGGCAGCCCAGCTGGCAGGAGGGCAACGGCACTCAGATGGTCAAGGCGGTACGGGAGCTCCTGACCGAGCTCGGCGTTCCGGAGCTGGAGCCCCTCGACCTCTCGTCGCTCAGCGAGCGGTCGGTGATGGACTCGCTGCGGCCCGGTGCCCACAACGCCGCGGTCCTGCTCGCTCCTTGCGGCATGGAGCGGGTTGCCACCGAGGGCCTGGTCGACAACCTGCTCCAGATGTCCACGCGCGCCGGCCAGATCGCGGGTACCGCGCTGGGCGCCCTCCTGACCGGCGGCGGCGACACCGGTGAGGGGACAGGTCGTGGCACGGCGACCGTGACGGTGGTGTCCCCCGGCCCGTGCAACGAGAGCCAGGAGCAGGTGATCTCCTCCGCGATGACTCACCGGCTCACCGTCGCGACCGGCCCGCCCGGTACCGGCAAGAGCGAGGTGGTGACGGCCGTCGTCGCGACCGCCGTCGCCGCCGGGCAGTCCGTACTCGTCGCGTCCACGAACAACGAGGCCGTCAATGTCGTGGCCGAGCGGTGCGACGAGATCTCGCCCGGCCTGCTCATGCGGACCGGAAACGTGGAGGCCCGGGAACGGGAGGCCGAGAAGCTGGCCGGACTGCTGGCCGGGCCGGTCGCGGCTCCGGCCCGGGGAGCCAGGACCGTCGCCGGTGAACTGCGCACCCGCCACGCGCAGACGGCCACGCTACGGTCCGAGGCGGCAGGACGGATCGGTGAGGAGGCGCGCCTGCTGGAGCTGGTCCGTGAGCGGGCCCGGCAGGCGGACGGGCTCGCACTGCCCGTCCGCCTTCTGGAGGGCGTCTGGGCAGCGCGGGAGCCGGCTGCGCTCGCCCGCTGGGAGGAGCGCGCCCGGAGGGCCGCCCGAGCCGGGTGGCTGACCTTCGGCAGGTGGCGCCGAGGGCAGGCTCTCGCAGCCCTCGTGGGTTCGTCCGGCGGCGGGTCCGAGACCTCGTGGCCGGACTGGGCCGCGGAGCGCCCTGCCCCACCCGACCTGCTGCTCGCCCTCGCGGAGACCGTGGCCGTGGAGCGGGCCCTGCGGGAGCTCGTACCGGAACATCTGGCCTGGGACGAGGAGGCGCTGAAGCGGGCCCTGCTGGAGGGCGCCGCGGCGTCCACCGCAACCTCGGCGGAGCTGGCACAGGCCGTGGCGGCCGAGGGCATGGTGCGGGGCCGGTCCCTGATGAACCAGCGGCTTCAGGCGCTGCGTCGGCGCTCGGGTTTCCAGAAGAGCCAGCGCAATCTGATGGCGCACCTGAAGGCGTGGGGCATCAGCACGCACTCGGTGCGCCAGCTCGAACTCACCCCGAAGCTCTTCGACCTCGTGGTGATCGACGAGGCGAGCCAGTGCTCGATCCCGTCGGTGCTGCCGCTGCTGTTCCGGGCGGAGCGGGCGCTGATCATCGGCGACCCGATGCAGCTCGGGCACATTCCCGGGATCAGTCCGGAGCAGGAGCGGCAGGCACGGGTGCGGGCGGGTCTGACCGCCGCGCAGCTGGAGGACCACCGGCTGGCCTACCACGTGCATGCCTCGTACCACGCGGCGGCGCAGCACGGTGAGGCGGCGCTGCTGCTCGACGAGCACTACCGGTGCCATCCGCAGATCGCGGACGTGGTCAACGGCTACTGCTACGCGGGCCAGTTGCAGGTCCTCACCGATGTCCGCAGGCAGGTCCCGCCGGTCGATCCGGCGGGGGCGGCCGATCCGGCGGGGGCGGCCGATCCGGCTCCGGTGCTCGGCTGGGTGGACGTTCCGTACGGCGAGTCGGCGGCCGGCAGCGGCGGGCGGTCCTGGCGCAACCAGTCCGAGGCGGACCAGGTGCGGCGGACGGTGGACGAGCTGCTGGCACGGCTGCCCGGGGACGCCACGGTCGGGGTGGTGACCCCCTTCCGCGCGCAGAAGGAGGCGCTGGCCCGGTTCTGGGCCGGTGACGACCGGGTACGGGTCGGTACGGTGCACGCCTTCCAGGGCGGTCAACGCGACGTCATGGTCCTGAGCCCGGTGGCGACGGAGAACACCCCGCCGAAGACGACGCACTGGGTGGCGAGCCAGGTCAACCTCTGGAACGTCGCGGTCACCCGGGCGAAGTCGCAGCTGATCACGGTGGGGAGTCATCGTTTCTGGCAGGCACAGGCGGGGCTGCCGGCCCTGCTCGCGGAGCGCTCGACGGTGCTGCACGGGGCGGGCTCCGCAGATCAGGACACGGTCGCCGGTCCCGCGGCGCCTCCGGCTCTCCGCGAGGAGCTCGCCGACCGGCTCCAGGAGTACCTCGGTGCCCGTGGCATCACGGACCTGGAACGCGCGGCGGTGGTCGGCGGGCACATGGTGGACCTCCTGTTCACGGTGGGCGGGGAGAACACGGCGGTGCTCATCGACACGGGCCCCCTCCCCGGGCAGGATCCTGCCCGCCATCTGCGGCTCGCCCACGCGCGCGGTGACCTGCTGATGGGGCTGCCGTCCGGCGGCCGGGGAGCGAAGTCGGCACCGGTGACCCGGACGATCCGGCTGCCGGCCTGGCGGGTACCGGCCGGGGAGGCGATGCTGGATCCGCTCTTCGCCTGACCGCTCCCACGTGCGGGGCGGTGAAGTCCCGCACGATGTCTTCCACGAGGACAGCCGCCACCTCCTCGTCTACCAGCCCAGCCCCGGCCTCCTGGACCGGGCGGAGATGGCCGTCCTGCTGCTGAGCAGCATGATGCGCGCCGCGAAACTCGACCGGTTCGAGCAGGGCGACGTGTAGAGCAAGGCCGCCGCCCTACGCCCCGGCACCGCCGCCCCAGCCCCCGAGCGGTCCGCGATCCTGCTGCCGGCGATGCGGAAGCTGATGACCACCGATGCGCGCAGCCTGTGCCGGGCCGGCGGACCGCTGGACGGCCACGCGCAGTGGATCGCCGCCTTCGAAAGGGCGGGCACGGCCCTCGCCCACCTCGCAGCGCAGGGCGAACTGACCCGCGGCCTGCGCGCCGTCATCACCCACCACGTGATCTTCCACGCCAACCGGGCCGGCCTGCCCTCCGCAGACCAGCACACCCTGTTCCACATCGCACGAGAGGCAGTCATGGGATCGAGCCACAACACCGCGTCCGCAGCGGCGAACACCCCGGCCGCCGATAGCGTCAGCGCGGTGAACACCGACACGCTCACCACGCCCGACGCCGACGCCGAACGCCTGCGCAACGCGCTGGTCGACCAGATCAAGGCCGAAGGCCACGCCTGCACCCCCGCCGTCGAGGATGCCCTGCGCACCGTCCCGAGGCACCGGTTCGTCCCCGACGCGCCGCTCACCGACGCCTACGCCAACGCGCCGGTGAACATCAAGTACGACACCGACGGCACATCGATCTCCTGCGCCTCCCAGCCCAGCGTCGTCGCCCTCATGCTCGACCAGCTCCAGGCCCAACCGGGCGAGCGGATCCTCGAAATCGGCGCCGGCACCGGCTACAACGCCGCCCTGATCGGCCACCTCGTCGGCCCCGACGGACACGTCACCACCATCGACGTCGACGACGACCTCGTCGAAGGCGCCCGCGCCCACCTCGCCGGCACCGGCTTCACCAACGTCCAGGCCCTGACCCGCGACGGCGCCCTCGGCCACGCCGAGGGAGCACCCTACGACCGGATCATCGCCACCGTCGGCGCACACGGCGTCCCGCACGCCTGGCTCGAACAGCTCGCCCCCGGTGGCCGGATCGTCACCCCCCAGCGCCTCAAGGGCAGCGTCTCGCGCTCCATCGTCTACCAGGAGCGCGACGGCCGCTGGATCTCGTCCGGCTCGCAGATGAACACCTTCATCCCGCTGCGGCGCGGCATCGCCGACGACGACCGCCGCGTCATCCCTCTCTCCGCGCAGAGCACCGTGCGCCTCCAGGCCCCCGCCGGACAGCAGATCGACGCCGACGCCGTCGCCGGCGTCCTGGAGCAGCCGCGGACCGAGCAGTGGACCGGGATGAAGGTCCACGCCATGGAAAGCCCGGAGTGGATGGAGCTCTTCGTCTCCTGCTCCCTGCCCTCCGGCCTGATCCGCATGCTGTTCCCCCAGACCGTCAAGGGCACCGTGCTCACCGAGGACCCCTACCCCTCCTCCACGGCCGCCGTGGACAAGGGCGCGCTCACCTACCTCACCCGGCGCCTGCTGGACGAGAAGACCCCCGAGGGAGGCAAGCTCTGGGAGTTCGGCGTCATCGGCCACGGCCCCGGCAGCGAGGAACTGGTGGCCAAGGTCGCCGACGCCATCCGCACCTGGGACCGCGAGTACCGCGGCAGGGAAGCCGCCTTCGAGCTCCTGCCGCTCGACGCGCCCCCCATCGGCCGGCGACCCGGCACGTTCGTCCTCGACACCCCGCTCAACCGCGTCCTCGTCACCTGGCAGTAGCCCCCGGTGCGGGGCCCGCTGCCAGTCGGCGGGCCCCGCACCTTCCCTCGCCTTCCCTTCCCCGGGAGTCCCCACGGGCCGTACGCCCCCATAGCCCGGCGCTTCCCCCTCATCTCCCGCTTCCGCCGCCTGCCTGCCACTCCCACAGCGCGTCCGCGCCCTGGTCGAGCTCTCCGCCACAGCGCAGACGAAGGCGGACCAGGGTCTGGCGTCCGCGGTCTACAACCACGCCGCGCTCCTCGCCTCCGACCTCGGCCTGCCCGACCTCGCCCGCAAGTGGTGCCACCAGCACGCCGCCGCCTACCTCCACGCCACCCCCCTCCCCGGCATGACCGCGATCCGAGCCCTCGAACCCGTCGTCAACCTCGCCCGCCTCCAGATCCGCGCCGGCAACACCGACGACGGCCGCCACCGCCTCCTCACCCTCTTCGACGCCGTCAGCAACGCCGCCCCCGCCCAGTTCGAGGGCGTCCGCATCCCCGCAGAGCTGAGCACCCGCGACACCGACCGCAACGAAGTACCCGCCTGGCTGTGGCGGGTGATCCTGGCCGACAGCACCCGCACCCTGACCACCGCCGGCCGCTGACCGAGGCCCTGGCCCACATCGAGAAACACCACGGCCTCGGACTGCGGATGCTGGACGGCCGACAGGTCGCTGTACTCGCCGCCCTCCACGGCGACCCCGACCACGCCACCGGCCTCGTCGCCCAGACGACACCCGGAGAGCCCTGGGAGAACGCCGTCACCTCCTGCCTGGCCGTGATGTGCCACCGAGCGCCGCCCACCGAGCGAGGCCGGCCATCGGCAGTCAGGCACCGCCTGATGTCTTGCCCCCCGCTGCCGGCGGACCCACCCGCTACCGCGATCTCCCCGGCGTCGTCTTCTCCAAGTCCACGCTTCGCCGCACCGCATTCGGCCCCGGCCGCTACCGGAGCACCGATCGGCGCGGCAACGGCCTCTCCACCGTGCGCGGGATCACCCACCTCACCAGGGTCCGCATCAGCCCAGGTCAACAACACGCCCTGCCCCAGGCCCTGGTGGCCGTACTCGACATCACAGTCGAAGGCGACTGAAAGGGCATCGATCGCGAGCTTCCGTCACCCGCCTACGGCCGCGGCGCCCGACAGTCGGCGTTTCGGCCAATCCGCCCCGACCGGGTGCTCTTGCGCGGCAAGGGTCGGTGCACCGTGCAGCTTCGGAGAACCGCTCAACCCCGGGAAAGGAAACCCGTCCGAAAGCGCATGTGTTCGAAATCGCGGCGGCGTCGTTGAACACGCCGACACCACCATCACGTCCACGAGGGGGAACACGTTGACGAAAGCCGAACCAGCCAGCGACGAGACGAAGAACCCGCCGAAGGCCCCAGTCCCGGACGGCATCTCCGATGCCGAGCGGGAGCTGTACGGCGGTCGGCTGCGTTACGACCAGTCCTATGTCCGGCATGAAGGCCCGCTCACCCGGCTGAAGTTCGGGCACATGGCGGCCGCGCTCCCCCGCATGGTGGGCATGGTGCTGCGCACCGGCTGGCAGACGGACCGGCGAGCGCTCGCCGGGGTCGTGGCGGCGCAGCTCGGGCAGGGCGTGACGGCCGGGTGGGGGCTGGTGGCGGTCAACAGCGTTCTCACGCAGCTGTTCGCCGACGGCCCGACCGCGGACAAGCTCCGAGACGCTGTGCCGTCGCTGGCAGTGCTCGCGGTCGCGGCGGTGGCGACCGCGCTGCTGTCGGCGTGGTCGACGGCGATGTCGGGACGGTTGGAGCCGCAGGTGGAGCGGGCGGTCTCCGCCCGGTACTACACGGCCGTCATCGGTGTGGAGGTGGAGGCGACCGAGCGGCCGGAGGTCCAGCGGATCCTGGAGGCGGGGAAGTTCGGCACCGACTCCGCCCGCAGCATGCTCCGGCTGTCGGTCGGCGTGGGCAACGTGGTAATCGGCATGGCGGCGGCCGCGGTCGTGCTGGCGTCGCTGCATTGGATCCTGCTGCCGATGCTGCTGGCGATCGCCCTGCCCAAGGGGTGGGGTGCGGTCCGCTCCGCGCGCCGTGACTACATCTCGCGCCTGAACTGGGTCGACCACCGGCGGGCGATCGCGTCCCTGCTGGCCTATCTGACCCGCCCGCACGCCGCCGGAGAGATCCGCGTACACGCCGCCGGTACCAAGCTGCTGTCCAGCTACGAGGAGATGTCGAGGCAGACGGAGGCTGAGCAGCGGCGCCTCGCCCGCGCCCAGGCATCCACGGACCTGGTGGCCGGTGCGTTCGCCGGTGTGGCGTCGCTCGCCTGCTACGGGGTCCTGTGGTGGCTGCTGGCCGGCGGTGGTCTGCCGCTCGCCGTCGGCGGGACCGCTGTGATCGCCATCCGTACCTCGACGGCGCGTCTCACGTCGCTGGTGCAGCAGGTCAACCGGCTGTATGAGGAGCTGCTGTTCCTCACCGACACAGAGGACGCCATCAAGGTGGCGGGGGAGAACGCCATTCCGAGCACGGGAACGCCGCTGCCCGTGCCGGTGCGGGAGGTGTGGACGGACGCGGTGTCGTTCACCTATCCGGGAGCCGACTCCCCTGCCCTGAAGGGCGTGAGCGTGCGGGTCCCCCGGGGGAAGGTGACGGCCCTGGTGGGTGCGAACGGCTCGGGGAAGACCACCTTGACGAAGGTGCTGGCCGGGTTGTTCCTTCCGACGGAAGGAAGCGTGTGGTGGGAGGGCGGATCGGGTCGGCCGGTTGAGCTCCGCGAGGCGGACCGTGCCCAGGTGTTCGCCGCGGTCGGGGTGCTGGCGCAGGACTTCCCGCGCTGGGAGATGACGGCGGCCGCGAACGTGGCCATCGGGATCGGCGACCGTCCCCGGGACATGGACCGCGTCCGCCAGGCCGCCAGGGAGGCGGGTGTGCTTGGCCTGATCGAGGGTCTGCCGCACGGCTGGGACTCGATCGTGTTCAAGGGCTTCGAACGCGGTGTCCAGCTCTCGGGCGGACAGTGGCAGAAGCTGGGGGACGCTCGAAATCGGTACCGGAAGGCGCCTTTCCTGCTGGTCGACGAGCCCACCAGCGCCCTCGATCCACACGCGGAGATCGCCTCGTTCCAGGGGCTGTGGTCCCTGGCCGAGGAGGGGCACGCGGTCGTGCTGGTCACCCACCGGCTCGCCGCGACCATGAACGCCGACCACATCTACGTCCTCGACCAGGGGCGCGTCGTCGAAGACGGCACCCACGAGGACCTGATGGCCCGCGAAGGCGGCCTGTACCAGGGCATGTTCACCGCCCAAGCCGCTCAGTACGGACTCGCGCCAGTGCCCGACATGCTTCCCGGTCCCCGCGGCATCCAGCCGTCCGACCACGACGAGACGGCGAGCTGACCCACCAGCTCGACCTCCACAAGATCGGCCCTCAGCACCGCCCCCTACGTCGAAGGCGAGACGACGCTCATGCCACCCAGCTCCTCCGCGATCCGTAAGACCGTCGAGGCGTACCTTGGCCGCCACCCTGACGAGCGTGACGCCCTGGCCGGGCTCCTCGCCGCCCTGGACCGGCCCGTCGACATGACCGCTCGCACGACACTGCCCGGGCACGTCACCTGCAGCGCCGTCGTCATCGACCGCCAGAGCCGGGTCCTGCACATCCGGCACCGGGCCACCGGTGGCCTCATGCTCACCCCCGGCGGCCACGTCGAGCCCGAGGACCGCACACTGCTCGCCGCGGCGCTGCGCGAGGTGTCTGAGGAGGCGAGCATCGCGCCGGGCGCCCTGTGCCTGACCCGGCAGACGCTCGGCTCTCCGATCGACATCGACGTCCACGACATCGACGCCGACCCGTCCAAGGGCGAACCGGCCCGCCAGCACTACGACTTCCGCTACGTGTTCTACCTCGCCGGACGCGAGCCGCCGACGATCAGCCTGCAGGACGAGGAGGTGTCCGGCGCCACGTGGCTCGCCCTGCCGGAGGTCACCTCGCCGACGCTGCGCGCGAAACTCCTCCAGGCGCGGCTGGACGGGCAGCCGGAACCGGTGAACGCGTCCGCGCTGATCCACGACGGCCACGGCCGCTACCTGCTCCATCTACGCGACCACAGGCCCGGCATCATCTGGCAGTCAGGGGCGTTCGCCCTTCTCGGCGGCGGCCGCACTCACGACGATCAGAACCTTGAGGGCACCCTCCGGCGTGAGCTGTCCGAGAAAGTCCCCGACCTCCGCCTGGAGGACCTGGAGCCGTACGCGGTGGAGACGGCCACCAGCGTCGACGGCCTCAGCGTCCCGATCCAGGTGTTCACCGGCCGCTGGCGCGGCACCCCCGACCGGCTCCGACTCCACGAAGGCGTGCTGCTGCGCTGGTTCACCCCCGACCAGCTGGACCGACTGCGCCTGAGCCCTGCGACCCGAGACCTCGTTCTCCAGCACGCGGCCGAGAACCCCCTGGACGGCAAGCCGGCCGTAGCGCCTCCCCATGGGGACGGAGGCAGCCAGGCCGTGCTGAACGGCATCGGCGTCCACCTCCACCTGGAGGACGACGCCGGCCAGGTGCTGCTGGGCCTGCGCCACCCCGAATCCCGCTACGCCGGCGACACCTGGCACTACCTGGCCGGGCGGTGCGAACAGGAGTCCGCCACCGCGTGCCTGATCCGCGAGGCTTGGGAAGAAGCGGGTCTCGTCATCGACCCCGCGGACGTGGAGCTGGCGCACGTCGTACACGTCGTGGACACCCCGGGCGGACTGCCGTTGATGCAGCTCGTTTTCCGGGCCCGCCGCTGGAAGGGCACCCCCGAGGTCCGCGAGCCCGACAAGTGCGTGACCTGGCGGTGGTGGCCGCCGCACGAGCTCCCGGACCAGCTCGTCCCCTTTACCCGGACGGCCATCGCCGGCATCGCCGAAGGCCGCGCCTACTCGCAGCTGGGCTGGTGAACGGCGTGAGCACACTCACCGGGAACGGGCCCGGGCGGCGGGCACGGACCCAGGCCGTCCGGGGGCTGACCCCGCCGGGGGTGCCGAGATGAGTGCCGATCCCGAGCTTCCGGCCGAGGACCTCCTCGCCGTGCCGCGCGTCGCCGCCGGCTACCTGGCCTGCTCGGTCTATCCCCTGTCCGAGCCGCTGAACGACCCCGCCTCGGTCACTCCGGCCCTGGAGGCGTACGGACGCGCCCGGCACAAGGCCGCGGCGGTGCTGTGGGAGCGCATGGAGGAAGCCGAGGAGGTACTCCGTGACGTCCTGCACTGAGCCCCCCTCCACACCCAACTCCCGCACGCCGCTGTGGCGGCACCGCGACTTCCGCCGGTACCTGACCGGCCAGGCCGCGAGCGTGGCCGGCAGCTCGATCACCCAGATGGCCCTGCCTGTGCTGGCCGTGCTCCACCTGGACGCCACAACCGCCCAGGTCGCCCTGCTGACGTTCCTCGGGCAGCTCCCTCCCGCGCTGCTCGCCCTGCACGCCGGCGCACTCGCCGACCGGCGCTCCAAGCGCCGGCAGATGATCACCGGTGACCTGATCAGTGCCGCGGTGCTCACCACCGTGCCGGTGGCGGCCGCGCTGGGCACGCTGACCCTGACGCACCTCATGCTCGTCGCCGTGGTGCAGGGAGCGGCGAGCGTGCTGCACGACGCGGCGGCCATCAGCCTCCTGCCCAGCCTCGTCGACCGGTCCTTGATCCAGCGGAGCAACAGCCGTGTGGGAGCGCTGTTCGCGATCGCCGCGACCGCCGGGAGCCACCTCGGCGCCGCGCTGACCGCGGTGCTCGGCCCCGCCCGGGCCCTGCTCGGCGACGTCGCCTTCTTCCTGATCAGCGCCGGATGCACCGCCCGCATCCAGGCCCGAGAACCCGTCCGGGCCCGCCCGAAGACGCTCCGGCTGCGCGAGGAGATCGGCGAGGGCCTGCGGTACGTGCACGGCGATGACCGGCTTCTGACCCTGACCCTGGTCAACGCCACCACCTCATTCGCGCTCGGGCTGCTCAACACCCTGTGGGCGCTGTACCTGCTGCGGACTCTGGCGATGAGCGCGACCGCGTTCGGGGTGGTTCTCGGCCTGGGCGCTCTGGGCGCGGCCGCCGGGGCACTGACCGCCCCGGCTCTCGCCCGCCGGTGGGGCCCGGGGCCGATGATGCTCACCGCGCTCGCGATCACCCCCATGACCCAGCTCCCGCTGCTGCTCGCCTCTCCCGGCCTTCGCTGGCAGATCGCGATCGGAGCGGCGCTGTTCCTGCAGCTCGCGTGCGCCGGTGCCGCGGGCACCACCCAGCGATCGATCCGTCAGATCATCACCAAGGCCGGGATGCAGGCGCGGATGCAGGCCGTGAGCACGTGGCTGACGGCCGGCGCCCGCCCCGTGGCCGCGCTGCTCGCCGGCGGTCTGGGCACGTGGATCGGCGTGCGGCCCACCCTGATCGCCGGGACCTTCCTGCTGCTCGTCCCTCTCGTGGTCCTCGCCCGCTCCCCGCTGCGCGCGCTGCGGCAGATGCCGGACCCGCCTCCCGCCCTGCCCGGGACAGGCGACGATCCCGTGCCGTCGCCGCTCGCACCGCGGACGGCTCCTCCGGCCGTGCCCAGGCCCGCCTGCACGGAAGACGCCCGTCACGACCGCTCGCTCGGAGGAGATGCCACGTGAAAGAGAACGGCGATCACGCTGATCATCCTGAGGAACCCGGGGTCTTGAAAGGGAGTTGCGGGAGCGGCTGCGTGAGCGTCGCGCTCATCCCGGACGGCGAGGGCCTGACCAAGGCGGCGCTCTGCTCGCCGGCACCCGGCGCCCGGCGTCAGCCGTCGCGCTTGTGCCCGTTGAGCTGGATGTACCCCAGGTTCGCGATGAGCGCCGCGACCGTCGGGTAGTACCTGCTGTAGCCAGGGGCGCCGACGGTGAAACCCTCCCCGGCGGGGTTGCGGAGCTGCCTGTACACCCAGATGGAGAGGTGAGTCCAGGTGGTCTCGAGGTCCGCACCGAACCGGCCGATCGGGGTCGACGTGCGGTTCCTGATGTTCTGCCGTACCACGTCGAAGATGTACCCGAAACGGGCCGCCTCGGCGGTCGCGCCGATGATGTCCACGAGGTAGGAACCGACGGTCTGCTGGCCGGCTTCCGTACCGAGGAGTTGCTGTGTGTTGCGCAGCGTCAGCAGCGCGTTCTGGAGGTTCTGCGGGGTGAGCTGCCGCTCCCCGCGGGAACTGCCGCTGGGCAGGTTGGCGTAGCTTCCGTTCCAGGGGAGGCGATCGGCCCGTACGCCCAGGACACGGTTGAACGCGTCGGGATAGCCGTCGGGGAACACGTAGTGCTGGTTGCCCGTGCCGTTGGGCTGCCCGGGCTGGTAGAACCCTGCGAGATAGAGGGTGTTGGCCCAGTAGTACAGGGAGACCACGTGCTGCCCGGAGTAACTCACCCTGATCTGGATCAGCCGGTTGAGGGTGGTCGTGGTCTCGTCCAGCACCTGGTAGAAGTCGTGACCGCTGATCCGGTGCACCTGGTCGATCATGTTCCAGTACCGGTCGTGCTGCCCCTGGCCGCCGTGCTCGAGACCGCTGATGTCCCAGTCGACGACCGTGAGCGGCCGGTCCGGATCGGCATGGGCGGCGGGCGCTGCCACGCCCAGCACGCCCACCGACATGGCGAGCGCCACGAGGAGGCCCGCAACACGCCGGGCAGTTCGTTGGTACAGATTCGCGTTGAGCACGCGGAGCTCCTTGTCGTTCCACTGATTGCCCCGCCGGTGACTCCGGCTGAGGAGCGTTCGAGGACGGCATCCTGTGGCATGGCCATGGAGTGCCGTGGGTGGTGCTAAGCCGTGTTACGAAAGTCCCGCCTGCCCCGCAGGGCCCGCCCTTCGGGCGGACGGCGCACTCTCGCAACACGCCCTAGGCGGCGGGGTCGACGAACCGCCGGATGAAGGTGAGGGCGGTGTCGGCGACTTCGCGCCAGCCGTGGTCGATGGTGAGGGCGTGGCCGCGGCCGGGGATCTCGGTGATCTCGGTGATCGCGTGCGCGTTGTGGGCCTGCTTCTTGTAGGAGGCGTTGGCGATGGCCCAGGGGACGGTGTGGTCCTTCTCCCCGGAGATGATCAGGAGGGGGCCGCGATCTGCGGCGGTGGTGTCGACCTTGACCTCGGTCCAGGGGTTGATGTTGGCGGCGGCAGCTTGGAACAGGGGCTCGCCGGAGGCCGGCACGGCGAAAGTGTCGTACAGCTCGCGGGCCTCCTCCTCGCTGACGGCGTTGGCGAAGGAGTAGCGGAACTGCTCGTAGGTCAGAGGGACGGCCCGGTGGTAGTTGGCCGGGTTGCCGAGGACGGCGCTCGCGGCGCGCAGCGAGGACAGGGGCAGCGGCAGTACGCCGCGGAAGGGGGCCGGGTCGATGGCGACCGAAGCCCGGGACAGGCCTCGCCCGGCGGTGATCTGGGTGATGAGGCCGCCGAAGGAGTGGCCGACGACCACAGGGGTGCGGTCCAGTTTGCCGATCAGGTCGCAGAAGTGGTCGGCGACCTGTCCGACGCTCTTGCCGGCGAACACCTCGGGATGTGCGTTGGCCTCGCCGACCGTCTCCGGGTCGTCCGGCCAGCCAGGCAGGAGGGGCGCGAAGCCGGCCTCCTCGAAGACGGCAGCCCACCGCTCCCAACTGGTGGGCAGCAGCCACAGCCCGTGGATGAACACCACCGGGACGCGGCCGGTGGCGTTGGCCCGTTCGATCGCGGCGAGATCGCGGGCGTAGGACGGTCTGGACGACGACGTGCTCATGATGGCTCCTCTGCGTGGCGGATCGGGGTGTCAGATGGTGTGGGCGGCGGCCCGGATCGACGAGACGACGGCATCGGGCCGGCTGTACATCGGCAGGTGGGAGGCGGAGACCTCGGTCGTACGCGAACCCGCCCGCCGGGCCTGGAAGCGCTGGAGTTCCGGCACGATCCCCCGGTCCCGGCCGGAGATCAGGGCCCAGGAGGGCAGGGTGCGCCAGGCGGCAGCGGTGCAGCGGTCGGTGAACGCGGTCGCGTTGAGCGGGCGTTGACCTGCGCCCAGGACGCGGGTGACGGAGCGCGGTACGTCCTGGGCGAAGACGTCGTGGAAGCGGTCGGGCCGGATGTACAGGTCGGCTGCCGGGCTGCCCTCGGGGCTGGGGACCGGGACCGGGGTCAGGGCCGGTTCGAGCTGGGAGCCGGGGAACCGGCCGGCGAGATCGCCCAGGACTTCCCCGGCGTCGGGCATGAACGCCGCGATGTAGACCAGGGCTTTGACGTTGGCTGCCGTCGCCGCGGCCTGGGTGATGACCGCCCCGCCGTAGGAGTGTCCGGCCAGGACGACCGGTCCGGGGATGGCGGTGAGGCGCGCGGCAACCTGGGCGGCGTCGTGTGCCAGGCCGCGCAGCGGGTTGGACGCGGCGATCACCTGGTGGCCGCAGCGCTGGAGGCGCTCGGTGACCGGGTTCCAGGTGGAGGCGTCGGCGAAGGCGCCGTGCACGAGGACGATCGTCGGCTGCGAGCCCTTCTGCTCGGAGGTGCTCGCGGTCTCCGCGTACGCCGAGGGGGTGGCCGTGCCCACGGCCAGTCCGGTGGCACCTGCGGCCGCGGCGGCCAGGGCGGTGCGCCGGGAGAGAGCGGAGCGTGTGGTCATCGGGAACGGTTTCCTTCGGAGGGGATCGTGGGGGCGAGCTGGGCGGGGCGGTGCAGCAGGGCCCGGGTGGCCAGTCCGCTGGCCACCCCTGCGGCCGCGGCGGTCACGGACCACCAAGCCGGCCAGGGCAGCAGTCCCAGGGCCTGGTCGACGGAGTGGCGGCCGGGGCCGGTGAGGGCAAGGGCGGCGGCAGTGACGATGAGGACCAGCGGGTACTCGTAGCCGTCCTTCTGCACCCAGAGGCCGTTGGGCCATTTCACGGTGAGGGCGACGGTCATCACGCCGATCGCGCCGGCGGAGGCCAGCGGGGTGAGGGCTCCGGCGGCCATCAGGAGGCCGGAGCCGATCTGGCCGGCGCCCGCGGCGAGGGCGGTGAGCGCCCCGCCGCGGAATCCGTCGTGCCGGAACTCCTCGGTCCCGCCGGCCAGCCCGCTGCCACCGAGACGGAAGCTGATCTTCTGGACGCCGTGTCCGGCGACAAGCAGGCCGGTCACCAGGCGCAGGATGAGCAGACCCGTGTCCATGGGTTCTCGTTCCCGTCGCTCAGCCGGCGGCGTGCGGGTCGATCATGGCGTGGGCGTAGACGACGCCCAGGCCGTAGGCACCGCCGTGTTCCTTGACCACGTCGGTGGTCGCGGCGTACGTCTCGGCGCGGGCCCAGTCGCGCTGGAGCTCCAGGAGCACCTGGAGCCAGGTGACGGGCACGGCGCCGGCGGCCGTCATCCGCTGCATGGCGTGCTCGTGGGCGGCCGGCGTGACGCCCGCCGAGGCGTCGGCGACGACGTAGACCTCGTATCCCTGGTTCAGTGCCGACAGGGCGGGGAGGACCAGGCAGACCTCGGTCCACAACCCGGACAGGATGATCTTGCTGCGGCCGGTGGCCTTGACTGCGTCGACGAGAGCCGGGTCCTCCCAGGCGTTCATGGAGGTCCGGTCGACTATCTCGTGCTTGGGGAAGACCTCGCGCAGCTGGGGCAGGATCGGGCCGGAGAAGGACTCGGCCGCGACGGTGGACAGCACCACGGGTACGTCGAAGACCCGGGCGGCCTTCGCCAGTCCGACGGTGGCGTTGATGACGGAGACCCGGTCGCTGCTACCGGCCCCGAAGAACATCTGCGGCTGGTGGTCGACGAACAGCATCATCGCGTTGTCGGGGGTGATCAGGTCCGGGCTCGGGCCGGCCTGGATGGAAGCGAGGTCGAGTGCGAAGTCGGTCATGAGGGATTCCTTTCGATGGTGATCGACGAAGGTCGGCAAAGGTGGAGGGAAGATCTCGGGTCAGAGCACGAAGCAGGGGTCGAAGACCCGCGACGGCTCCTCGGGAGCGAACCCGCGTACGACCCGCCACTGGCGGTGCCGCTCCGATTCGGCGGCGGCCTCGGCCAGCAGGTCTGCCTGGTGGGCCCCTGTGGCCGACGGAGGGAGCGTCCCCTGGTAGCCGCCGTAGTGGGCGACCGGGCTCCAGGCCGGGCTGACGAGCGGCAGCGCTTCGTCCAGGCCCTCGTAGGTGTCTGCGGCGTACACGATCCGTCCGCCGGTCACGGTGAGGACGGCTTCGATGTGCGGGATGTCGCCGGCCGGGACGTTGAAGTAGTCATGGGAGAGGACCGCGAAGTCGGCGAACCGGCCTTCCGCGAGGACGCCCTTGTCGGCTTCCTCACCGGTGATCCGGGCCCCGCCGGCTGTGTACAGCTCCAGGGCCTGTTCACGGGAGACGAGCTGCTCGGCGGGACGGAGGGCCAGGTTGCCGACGGTGCGGCCGGTGACCAGCCAGTGCATTGCCACCCAGGGGTTGTACGAGGAGACGCGGGTGGCGTCGGTACCGGCGGCGAGGGGGATACCGGCGCGCAGCATGTCCGCGACGGGCGGGGCCGTGCCGGCGGCCTGCGTCCCGTACCTATCGGCGAAGGCGCGGCCCTGGAAGGACATCCGGTTCTGGACCGAGATGCCGCCGCCGAGGGCGGCGATCCGTTCCAGGCTGTGCGGCGAGACGGTCTCGGCGTGGTCGAACAGCCAGCGCCGGCCCGCCGGGAACAGCCCTTCGGCGGCGAGCTTCTCGAAGACGGCCAGGTCCCGGCGGATGGTGTCGTCGTAGGTGGCGTGCAGCCTGAATCCCCAGCCGTGCTCGCTCAGGAGCCGGACCGCCTGCTCGAACTCGCCCTCGTAGCCGTCCGCGAGTTCCGGCCGCGGTTCGGAGAAGTTCTCGAAGTCGGCGGCAGCCCAGGTCAGGTTCTCCCCCGCGCCGTTGAGGCGCAGCCACTCGTCGCCGTCGCCGGGGCGGACGGTCTCGGTCCAGCGGCGCAGGTCGGCCAGTTCCTGGCCGGCGGTCTGCGGGAAGAGGTGGTAGCCGATGCGGACGCTGAGCTCGCCGGCCCGGGCCAGTTCGGTGACCGTGGCGTAGTTCTCCGGGAAGTTCTGGAACCCTCCGGCGGCGTCGACGGCCGAGGTCAGGCCGAAGCGGTTCAGCTCACGCAGGAAGTGCCGGGTCGAGGTCCGCTTGTCGGTCTCGTCGAGGGCGGGTGCCTTCGCCAGCGTGGAGTAGAGGATGAGGGCGCTGGGCGCGGCCAGCAGCAGGCCGTTCGGCTCTCCGGCCCGGTCCCGGACGATCTGACCGCCCTTGGGGTCAGGAGTGTCCCGGGTGAACCCGGCGGCCCGGACGGCAGCGCGGTTGAGGATCGCGGACTGGTAGAGGTGCAGCACGAACACGGGTGTGTCCGGTGCGGCAGCTGTCAGTTCGGCCGGGGTCGGCATCCGCCGTTCGGCGAACTGGTCCGCGGTCCAGCCGCCCACGACCCGGACCCACTGACCCCGCGGAGTACGGCCGGCCTGCTCACGGAGCATGGCCAGGGCCTGCCTCAGCGACGGTACGCCGTCCCAGCGCAGCTCCAGTACGTAGTTCAGGCCGCCGCGGATGACGTGCAGGTGGGAGTCGTTGAGCCCGGGGACGACCCGGCGGCCGAGCGCGTCCACGACCCGGGTGCCCGGTCCGACCAGACCGGCGATCTCCCCGTCGTCGCCCAGGGCGGTGATCCGGCCGCCGCGGACGGCGAGCGCCGTCGCGGACGGCCGGGCGGGGTCCTGGGTGTGTATCTTTCCGTTGCGCAGGACGAGGTCGGCGTGTCCCCCGTCGGGTGATCCGTGGGCGGGGGTGATCCCGCCGACGGGCATGCTGGTCATGGTGCTCGCTTTCTATGCGTGGCGACGTCGGGGGCCGGAGTGCGGGCGTACGGGGCCGGATGTGAGCGGCCGGACGTCGGCCGGTCAGAGGGTGCGCCGGACACCGGCCTGGCGTTCGAGGTCGCGCAGCTGTACGGACAGGTCGCCCTCGACGGCGTGGTGGGCCGGGCCGCTGCGGCCGATCGGCAGGACCTCCTCGCCGCGCATGTCCTCGAGCATCAGCGCGAACGCCGTGTACAGGGCGACAACCGCGAGCAGCAGCCCGAGCCATCCGGAGAGGACACCGGCCCAGTCGGCGCCGGTGAGGTTGGCGACCGCCGCGACGGCGAACCGCGGCACGGCCGTGCACAGGACCAGCCACAGGGCCCGCTTGCGGCCCGCCACTGACGCCATCAGCAGAGCGAACAGGGCGAAGACGGCGTTGAGGACGCCCAGCACCCGGATTCCGTCCGGCGGATCCGTCACCAGGGTCAGCGAGGTCGCCAGCCACAGGCCGGAGAAGCAGGCCATGAGGGTTGCCGCCACCACGTCACGGGCACCGAAGGCGAAGGCGGCCACGAGCAGCTGGAGCACGAAGGCGGGCAGGATCGCCAGGCCCACGGCCCGCCGTCCGCCTTCCTCGAAGACGCCCAGCTGGAAGCAGCCGACGATCACCGACGCGATGGCCACGGTGTAGAAGCCGAGCGGCATCGGGGAGGCGATCGGCCGCAGGTTGATCCGCGTCATCCCGCGCAGATCGGGCTCGAAGCGCCGGCCGGCGCCGAGCGGATCACCCTCGTCGGCCGTCTCCGTCGTCGGCTCAGGCATCGGCCAGTGCTCGCCGGAGCGTGCCGACGGCGAGGTCGATGGCCGCCTGGGCGGCGTGGGTGCCGCGCAGGGCGTTGAGCATCACGAAGTCGTGGATGACGCCCTGGTAGCGGACGGCGGTGACGGGGACTCCGGCGGCGCGCAGCTTGTTGGCGTACGCCTCGCCCTCGTCGCGCAGCACGTCGGCCTCGGCGGTGACGACCAGGGCCGGGGGCAGGCCGGCCAGCTGCCCGGCGGTGGCCCGCAGCGGGGAGGCGGTGACCTGGGTGCGTTCGTTCTCGTCGGTCGTGTACTGGTCCCAGAACCACTGCATGCCGTCGCGGCGCAGGAAGTACCCCTCGGCGAACTGCCGGTACGAGCCGGTGTCGAAGGAGGCGTCGGTGACCGGGTAGAACAGCACCTGCTGGACCAGCGGCAGACCGCCGCGCTCCTTCGCCATCAGGGTCAGGGCAGCAGTCATGTTCCCGCCGACCGAGTCGCCGGCCACCGCGATCCGGGAGCCGTCCAGGCCGTGGTCGGCGCCGTCGGTGACGATCCAGCGGGCGACCGTCCAGTTCTGCTCGATGGCCACCGGGTAGCGGTGTTCGGGGGACAGGTCGTACTCGGGGAAGACCACGGCCGCGCCGGCCCCGACGGCGAGTTCGCGCACGAGGCGGTCATGGGTGTGGGCATTGCCGAACACCCAGCCCGCACCGTGAATGTAGACGACGACCGGGAGCCGCCCCGCGGCGCCGGCGGGGCGGACGATGCGGGCCCGGACCTCGCCGGTGGGCCCGCCGGGTACGGTCACCCACTCCTCGTCCACCGCGGGCAGGTCGACCGGGGCGGACTGCACCTCGTCGACGGCCTTGCGGCCCTCGGCCGGCGGGATCTGGAACAGGAACGGCGGCTTGGCGGTGGCCTGGGCGAACTCGGCCGCGGCGGGCTCCAGGACCGGGGTGACGGGGGTGTACGGGAACTGGTCGGTCATGATCCGGCCTCTCACTCGGGACGGGCGTGCCCGCGGCGAGTACGCCGCCTGACACGGCTTCCGCACCGGAACTGCGGCAGCCGTTCCGAAAGCTAGACGCGATCGAACGGGGCAGGTCGCCCCTGGGTGCACGGATCTTGCCTCTGCGTGCAGAGCCTGCCGCAGGCGGTCGCCGCCTGCCCGACAATGACCTGGGGGACGAACAACGGATATGGGAGGGGCGGGATTTCGTGCTGCTGCTGGACCTGGACGCCTTCGCGCCCAAGGACCGGGTGGACGCGTTCCACCACGCGCTGAACGACACGTCGGTACCGAACGATGTGGTGCACGAATCACCTGAAACAGGGATCCGCGCCCGGTTCGAGACGTGGCGGGTGGGCTCTCTGGACCTCTTCGACGTCCGGAGCACGGGGTTCGAGGTCCGGCGGACAGCACGGCACGTACACCGGCACCGCGAGCGTCCCGTGGTCTCGGTCTCGCTCCAGACCATGGGCGTCCACCGGGCCGAGAACGCGGGCGAGCGGTACGTCCTGGGCCCGGACGACATCGGCATCTTCCACGAGCTCACTCCTCGCCGGTACGGGTGGTCCGGCGAGGCTGCCTCCTGGGCCGTCACCATCGACATGGAGGACCTCGGGGTGCCGGTGGACACGGTCGCGAGGGCCTCCGTACGGCTGCGGAGCAGCCCGGTCCACGGCCTGGTCCTGGCACATCTGCGCGCCCTGAGGCGAGACCCCGGCGGCCTGGAGAAGGACCCGGGCGCCGCCGCCCTCGGCACCGCCACGACCGACCTGGTCCGGGCCCTGCTGACCTCGGCGGCGCACGACGCGGAGGACCGGCGTGTCCTCGCGGTCATGAACGACTCCCTGACCCACCGGATCATGGCCTACGCACGGCGCCACCTCACCGACCCCGAGCTTTCTCCGGACCGCATAGCGCACGCACACGCCATCTCCAGACGCCAGCTCTACGCGGTCCTCGGCCGGGCCGGCATCAGACTTGAGCAGTGGGTGATCTCCGAGCGTCTCGAAGCGGCATGCCGCCTGCTGACCTCCCCGCGGCACGCCGGCCTCCCCGTGTCGGCCGTGGCGGCACGCTGCGGATTCACCAGCCCCAGTCACTTCACCCGCCGGTTCCGTGCCGCCTACGGCGTCACACCACGCGAATGGCGGCGCCACCGGATCCAGGACTCGTCACGCACCCCACCGGACGCGCCCCCGGGCACGATTCCGCCCACGGTCTGATGACCACGCGGCCGGACGACGGATATTCGGAGGCATAGCGCACCCACGCGTCCGTGAGGCTCTGCGGCATCGCCCGAGTGACACCGCCGCCCTCCAGGTGATCGGTGAAGGTCAGCCCCCGGTCGGGCCCTTCGGGCCAGTCCGGATCAGCAGCAGCCGGCCTGGCGAGTTCCCCGACCCCGTCCTGGTCCGTCACGTGCCCCAACAGCCACGCCGTGAACTCACCCATAGGTCCCTCCCCGCATCCGAAATCGCCGGAACCGGCCCAAGCTGCAGCACATCGGCGGTATGCGCGATCATCCCGCGCAGGTAGCGGCCGAGCATCGAATGCCGCGACGCACGATATGGGATCACCACCAACCGCCGGGGCGAGTGCGACAGGTTCCGGCCTGCCATGGACATGGTCCGGCTCCGCATGGCGACCGAAGATCGACTTCCCGACCGAGCGCACTCACCCGAAACTGAAGAGACGTACCCCGAACGAAGGCCGAGGTGTCGGATGCCGGAATCCGAGGAGGATGCCCAGACCATTCGCGCCGTAGCCGAGCGGCTGGTGAAGGAGCACCCTCACCTGGACACCGGCCTGGTGAGGGGATCGGTGCAGACAGCGTACGAAGAACTCAGGTATGCACGCGTGCGTACCTACCTGCCAGTCCTCATGGAGCGCCGGGCCAAGGACTTGCTGCCTTCCGAAGAACAGGGGAACACCGCACCTGACGCACGGTCTGACGGGCGACTTCCCCCCGGCAACGGTCCCGGCAAAGGCATCTCCGTTCCCTGACCGCCGGCATCCGCAGCCGGTCCGCGAGCGGGTCGGCAAGCGTTGTCGGTCCGCCTGTCCGAGAGACACTCGGCGCGGATACGTTCCTCGTCGTCAGCCTGATCGCCGGCACCCGCAAGATGCTCATCATGACGGCCGAGGCGGAGAAGTCCTTCCGGTGGCACGTCGAAGGATCGAACTGCTCATCCTGACGGGCCGGCCTCGTCATGGCGACAGCAGCGTATGTGTGGCGGCGCTCGACCCGGCCGGGAGACTACTTCACGCCCCAGAAGGCGCGACACTCACCGTCGCCGGAGCCGTCACCCACCCCGGTGCGCGTGTGCTGATTCGTCGCCTTCCGCGGCCAAGGCCGCTCGCGCCCGCCGCTGCTCGCGAGCAGAGCCGATGTCCCGTTCCAGGGGTGTACGGCTCACGGCCGTCGCGAGGTCCTCCAAGGCCTGCTTCTGCAGTTCCGCACCGCGCCGCACCACGGGGCTACGGTCCACAGCGGCGTCCGGCCACTCGTGGAGTGCCTCCTCCACGCGCCCCCAGTCAGGATTCCTGTGCTCGCGCATGTCGACCGCAGCCTGCGCGGTGTCCGCTTCCAGGGCCTCGGCGAGCCGCTCCGCCTCGGGGGCGAACGGGCTGCCGGTCCGCGGGACGAGGCTCTCCATGAGCATCGCCGCCCTGTCGAACCCCTTGAGCGCCTCCTGCGCCTCCTCCGCCTCGCGCGAGGTAAGACCCCTGGGGGGCACCGGTTCCTGTTGCGCCTGGTCGTATGCCTCGTGCCAGGCGGCACGTGCTTCCCTGCTCGCCAGTTGGGCCCGACGCATATCGGCGCGATGCTCCTTGGTCGGTTCGGCGTAGCTGCGGAGCACTGCGGCCGCGTAGCGGCCGTTGGCGGCGAGCCAGTCCGCAAGCCGGCCCGGCAGCCGAGGGGTCTCCCACGCGGGAAACACCACGTACGCCAGCATGGCCAGGGCCCCGCCCAGCAGAGTGAGCACCACCCGCTCCGGGACCGTCTGCTCCCATGCCTGGCCGCCCATGGCGAGCAGGAAGACGACGTACGCGGCAGTGAAGCACTGCGAGTAGGCGTAGCCGGTACGGATCAGCGTGTAGGACAGACCTGCCGAGACCACTGCCAGCACGCCGAACAGTTGGGCGTCCGGGCCCAGGGCCCGCGCCATCCCGGTGGCGATCGCGACCCCCGCCAGGGTCCCGGCGAGACGGGCGACCGCTCGCGCGTACGTCTGGTGGAAGTCCGGCCGCATCACCATTACCGCGGCGATGGGCGCCCAGTAGCCGTGGCCCAGGGGCAGCCGGGTGGCGATGAGATATCCGAGCATGGCTACCGCCGCCAGGCGGACGGCGTGCCGGAACACGGGCGAGTCCCGGCGGAGCTCCCGGCGGACCGCCCGCACGACAACCGGGACCAGCCGCAGCATCGTCGGGCGCACCAGGAACTGGGCGCCCGCAGTGCCGTGCGGCGTGGGCGTCGTCCCACGCGTGCTGCCGCTCCCAGCGATCTCGAGCGCCTCGCCGAGAAGTTTCACGAGCCGCTCGGCGGCCTGCCGCGCGGGACCCTCCAGTACCTCGTGCTCCTCGTCGACGCGCAGGACGTCCGTGCTTCCGGGCGGTACCTCTGCCGGAGTGCCACGGCGGATCGAACGGGCGGCCGCATCCAACACGTCGGCGGCCGCGCCGAGCAACTCCCGCGCGCGGTCCCGCCCGGCTCCCTCCGCCGGGGCGCCGACGTCCGGGTCGGCGAGCGCCGCGACGGCCGGCAGAATGCGCTCGGCAAGTCCCCGGGGGCCGTGGAGGACGGTGGGACGGGTGCGCGCCTGTGACGGCGTCACGGCAGCCGCGTCCCGGGCCGTCATCAACGGCTCCGGGTCGAACGCGGCGGTCGGGTCGTGCCGCAACCGACGGGCGTAGTCCGCCACGGCGGCCAGGGCATCGGCGAGCGCGTCACGATGCGCCCCCCATCGGCGGATCGGGAACAGCAGGATCAGCACGGCCTGCACCACGCCCCCGAGCGCGATGACCCCGGCGTGCTCCAGAGCTCGCCCGGCGCTCGTGGGCAGGGTGATGGTCACCAGCATGCTGCCGACCGTCGTCGCTGCGACGATCCCGGCGGTCGATCCGACGGCCCACGCCATCCCCGCGACGAAGGCCCATACGGCCAGCAGTGGGAGGAACGTCACGAGTCGCCCCGCTGCCAGATAGCCTACGAAGGTGCTGAGCGCCAGACCGGCGCCCGCGCCGAGCGCGATCACCTTGCGTGGACGCCAGGTGCGCTGGAAAGTGGCTGCGCCGGCGGAATAGGCACCGAGGGCGGCGGACGCGGCGTACGCCGGGGAGGCCAGCCACAGCGCCGACCCGATGATGATCGCCATCCCCACTGCTGTGCGCAGCGCGAGCAGGGGCTCCAGTCGCGCCTCCTCGATCGTGAGCCCGGATCGCACGACTCCCCGGAGGGCCCGCAGCCACGTCACGGGCAGGAGCCTAGCCCGACCCCCCTACCTGGTCGCGCCGGCCACGCCGCCGAGTCCGCTGAGCATGAGGCTGGAGTCCTCGTGGCCCTCGGGGGCGCCGATCGACCGTCGACATCTTCGGAACGGGACGATCACCAACCACCGCCGCATCTCCGACTCAGGTCACCAGCTGGTCGCCTTGGAGCATGTGGCGACGTTCCTTTTCGCGCGTGGAGTAGGCGGCCGCGCGGATCGCCTCGTCGCTCTCCAAACCTGATCCCAGCGCGCCGGCCACCGTGGCGACCGAAGCGACGAACCAGGACAACGTCAAGTACTCCGTGGCGTGCAGCGGGTTTCCTGTCGTGGAAGCGAACACTCGGTCGTTGAGGATGAACAGCGCCCACACCAAGTTGATGACCATCAAACCCACGTAGCAGACGAGCGCCCCGATACCGACGGTGAGGACCGTCGAGGTGTTGTAGAGCCGCGCCCTCTGCCTCGCCTCCGGCGAGCTCTCTGGCGATCGATGCCATAGTTCCCCGTCCACGATCAGCCAGCCGATCATGAGCCCGACGGACCCGACCATGGCGATCACGAGGCGTGGCGCGCTCAGGGCTCCGGAGAGGCTCCAGGTGGTGGAGTCCAGGGTGGCGATGGCCCCCGTGGCGAGTGCGGCCGCCAGGGCTTTCGACAGGCCCGACACCAAGCGCCAAGGCCGGTTGGCGCGGACCATACCGACGAGTACCCGCAGGTAGCCGCGCGGCCCGCTGACGACGTACCGGAGATCGGCAGTCTCCTCGTCACCGACCTGGCCCCGATGGACAGGCGCGAGACGACCGGCAAACGGGCCCAGGAGCGGCAGACTCCGCGAAACCCCTTCAGCCCCGGTGGCCTGCGGAATCGCCAAGCCGAGCACGGCTTCTTCCACGGCCCGCCGAGTCCTCGTCTGTAGCCGCAAGCCCCCCAGGGAAGGAAGGGACAGCAGCGCCAAGCCGTGTTCGTGGCTCAGATCCACCACGACCTTGCGCCCATGTGAGTGCAGCGGAAGGTCTGTGAGGGCCACGACGATGTCCCAGTTCTCCTTGCGTCCGCGGTCCATGATCCGGCGCATCAAGGTGGGCGGGTCCTCGGTCCCCGAGGTGAATGGCTCACTGACCACCTTGACGTCGAACTGTCGGCCCTGGCCCGCTTTTTCGGCGAGCCGATCGGGAAGTATCCGGGCCACGCGCTGCGCGATGTCCGTGGGCGCGTCCGGATCCGCCAGGAGGACCACGACCGTAACGTCCTGCGACGACACCCGCACGACCGGACCATCCTCCTCCGCTGCCCCTCCGCGATTGCAAGGGTTCACAGGATGCCCCGGGGTGGAGTCGAAGCCGCGGTGACACGCTGTTCTTGCGGGTCACCTTCACGGGCTGCTCGTCGACCACGAACGGCGGGGCCGACCGAGTGAGGAGATCGCTCGGTGGCACTCGGTGGCGCTCCGGAGTCGTCGGGCCCGGCGGTCACCGGCCCGCCAGCCGGTACCTCTCCCCCGCGCCTGGCAGGGCAGGGTCAGCGCGAGGACACGGACCCGCCCGCAACCGGCGGATGTCCCTCGGAGCCGGGGATGACCAGGTTTCCCCTCCTTTCCCGGTGCTCGTGCACGAGGCGGATCGCCATGGCACCCTCACCGGTCGCCGAGGTCACTCGTTTCACCGAGCCGCTACGGACGTCGCCGGCGGCGAAGACCCCGGGAAGGGTGGTCTCCAGCAGCATCGGATGGCGGCCCAGCGAGGCCCACCGATTCGCGTCGGCCACCGCCTGGGCGTCGGCGCCGGTGAGGACGAAGCCCTTCTCGTCCAGGGCCAGCACGCCCCTGAGCCATTCCGTGTGCGGCCGGGCCCCGATGAAGACGAACAGCGCCGCGGCCTGCAGCTCGCGGCGCTCGCCGCCGGCGTTGTCCTCGACGATCAACGACTCCAGCTTCTCCTCCCCGGAGACGCCCCGGACTTCGGTGTGGAGCAGCACCTCGATCTTGGGGTGCTGCTCCACCTGGTCCACCAGGTAGCGCGACATGTCCGCGTTGAGATCACCGCCCCGGACGAGGAGGTGGACCCTGGACGCGTGGCTGGCGAGGAACAGCGCCGCCTGCCCGGCGGAGTTCCCACCGCCGACCACGGCCACCGGATCCGCCTGGCAGAGACTGGCTTCGTGAACCGTCGCCGCGTAATAGACGCTGATGCCTTCCAGGCGGTCGAGGCCGGGCACTTCGAGCCTCCGGTACCACACGCCCGAGGCGAGCACCACGGCGCCCGCCCGCGCCCTGGACCCGTCTGTGAAGGTGACGACGTACCCGTCGTCCTGCGGGGTGAGCCCCGTGACCTGGGCCGGCACCATGAGGCGGGCACCGAACTTGTGGGCTTGGAGCACCGCGCGTTCGATGAGCTCGCCCCCGGAGATGCCGGATGGGAAGCCGAGGTAGTTCTCGATGCGGGACGATGTAGCGGCCTGGCCTCCGGTGGCCACCGCGTCGACGGTGACCGTGGTCAGGCCGTCGGATGCGCCGTACACGGAGGCGGCGAGTCCCGCGGGGCCCGCACCGACCACCATCACGTCGCACCGTCCGGTATCGGACGAGGGGGCGGGGGTGGGCAGCCCGATGAGCCGGGCGAGTTCGGCGTTGCTCGGATTGCGCAGCACCCGCTCGCCCTTCCAGAGGACCACCGGGGTCTCCTCCGGTTGGATCGAGAACCGACGCAGCAGCGCATCAGCCTCCTTGTCCTTCTCCAGATCCACCCATCGGTGGGGCAGCCGGTTGCGGGCGGCGAACTCACGCAGCCGCAACGTGTCCGGTGAATAGCACGACCCCATGATCCGGAAGCCGGCGCCGAGGCCGATGAGCAGGTACCTGCGGCCCAGGTAGGCGCGGAGGATGAGGTCGCCGAGGACGGGATCGCGGTCGACCAAGGCGCGTTGCTGCTCCACCGGCACGGCCAGGATCTCGCCGGCCTGTCGCACCACGGCGGTGTCGAACGCCGCCTGGCCCTCCAGCAGCCCGAGTTCACCGAGGAACCTGCCGGGCCCGTGCACAGCCACCGTGCGCTCCTCGGGCCCACCGTGGTCGTGGAGGATCTCGACGGTGCCGCTGAGGATCGCGAGGAACTCCCGGAACGGCTCACCCTCGCGGTACAGCACCTCGCCCTCGGCGACCCTGCGGCGTTCACCGCGCGCGGTCAGGTCCTGGAGCTGCTCCGGTGTCAGACGCGGAAACGCCCCGTACCGGTCGGGTGTCTCGCGGACCGCACCATTGTCGTGCTCGGCCGTGCTCATCAGACCAGGGCCTCGTGAACGAAGCACCAGCGCCAGTCCTCTCCCGGCTGGAAGGACTGCACGACGGGGTGACCGTCGCTCCCCGCGTGACGCCTGGCGTGCTTGAGGGGCGATGAGTCGCAGCAGCCGACGTGTCCGCAGGTGAGGCAGAGGCGCAGGTGCACCCACGGGGAATGCTCCCTGAGGCACTCCTCGCAGCCCTCCGGCGTACGCGGCGTCACTGGGCGCACCATCGCCAAGTGCGGGTCGGGAATCGTGGCCATGAGGGTTCTCCTTCCGTGAATGGGATGCTCGGCCGCGGCCGGCGACTGTCTCCTTCCCACCGCCATGGCTGGAACCGCTGCGCGAGGGCGACGACCGGTCGATGTCGGGATTGCGGTTCGTGGGGCTCCCAAGGTGACCGCGCCCTCGTGCTCACCCTCCTGCAGTGGTTTGCCGGCCCTCCATCGCCTGCTCGACCCACGAGCGCAGAACGTGCGCGGGTGCCGCGCCGGCCTGTCGGGCGATCGTCTCGCCCTTGTTCAGGACGAGGAGGGTCGGCACAGCCTGCACTTCGAAGCGCCGGCTGAGCTGTGGGTTCTTGTCGACGTCGACCTTGACGAGCTTGATGCGTCCGGCGAGGTCGCGGGCGACCTGTTCGAGGGCGGGGCTGACCATGCGGCAGGGACCGCACCAGGTGGCCCAGAGGTCGACGACCACGGGCACGGAGGCCCGCTCGACGACCTCGGCGAAGTCGTCGTCGCCGGCGTCCACGAGCCAGGGCAGGGGCTGCTTGCAGTGGCCGCACCTGGGCCGTCCCTCGGCGGCCACGGGAATCCGGTTGCCGCGCCCGCAGTTCGGGCAGGTCACCGTAGTCGTCCGGGTGGTGTTCACGCCGCCCTCGCTTCCCGGACCCCCTCCTGCTGGTCGTAGGTGACCAGCAGCTCTCCGTGCTCGGCGTCGACGCGCACCGTCGCACCGTCCTGAACGTCGCCGCGCAGCAGGGCGCGCCCGACGAGCGTCTCGACCTCGTGGGAGATGTAACGCCGCAGCGGCCGGGCCCCGTACACCGGGTCGTAGCCCTGGTGGGCAATCAGCTCCCTCGCGACGTCGGTGAGTTCGACGGTGATGCGGCGCTCGGCGAGCCGCTGCCGCAGCTCGTCGAACTGCAGCTCCACGATCCGCTCGATCTGCCGCTCACCGAGCGGCTTGAACAGCACGATGTCGTCGACGCGGTTGAGGAACTCCGGTCGGAAGTGCCCACGCAGTTCGCCCATGACCAGGGCGCGGGCGTCCGGTTTGATCTCTCCCTCGGCGGTGGCGCCGTCGAGGAGGTGTTCGGAGCCGATGTTGGACGTCATGATGATCACGGTGTTGCGGAAGTCGACGGTGCGGCCCTGAGCATCGGTGATACGGCCGTCATCGAGGATCTGCAGCAGAGTGTTGAAGACATCGGTGTGCGCCTTCTCGATCTCGTCGAACAGCACAACCGAGTACGGCTTGCGGCGTACGGCCTCGGTGAGCTGGCCGCCCTCCTCGTAGCCGACATATCCGGGCGGTGCGCCCATGAGCCGGCTCACGGTGTGCCGCTCCTGGTACTCACTCATGTCGAGCCGGACCATGTTCTCCTCGGAGTCGAACAGGGCCCGGGCGAGGGTCTTGGCCAGCTCGGTCTTCCCGACGCCGGTGGGGCCGAGGAAGATGAACGAGCCGATGGGGCGGCGAGGGTCGCGGATGCCGGAGCGGGCGCGGATGATGGCGTCGGCGACGAGCTTGACGGCCTCGTCCTGGCCGATGACGCGCTCGCGCAGGATCTCGTCGAGGCGCAGCAGTTTCTCGCGTTCGCCCTCCTGGAGGCGGGCGACGGGGACACCGGTCCAGGCCGCGACGATCTCGGCGATCTCCTCCTCGGTGACGACCTCGCGCAGCAGCCGGTTCTGCCCTTGTTTGGCCGCCAGCTGCTCCTCCTCCGCGGCAAGTCGGCGCTCCAGGTCCTGGAGGCGGCCATAGCGGAGTTCGGCGGCGCGGTTGAGGTCGTAGGCGCGTTCGGCCTCCTCCGCCTCGAGGCGGACCTGCTCCAGTTCCTGGCGCAGTTCCTGCACACGGCGGATCGCCTGCCGCTCGGCCTCCCACTGGGCGTGTTTGGAGTCGGCCTCGGCGCGCAGATCGGCCAGTTCCCTGCGCAGCTCTTCCAGTCGGGCTTCGCTGGCGGGATCGGTCTCCTTCGAGAGGGCGGCGTCCTCGATCTCCAGTCGGGTGACGCGGCGGGTGATCTCGTCGAGTTCGGCGGGCATGGAGTCGATCTCGGTACGCAGCCGGGCGCACGCCTCGTCCACGAGGTCGATGGCCTTGTCCGGCAGGAACCGGTCGGTGATGTAACGGTGGCTGAGGGTGGCCGCGGAGACCAGCGCGGTGTCCTGGATCTTCACTCCGTGGAAGACCTCCAGGCGTTCGCGCAGTCCTCGCAGGATGGAGATGGTGTCCTCCACGCTCGGCTCGTCGACCACCACCTGCTGGAAACGGCGCTCGAGGGCGGCGTCCTTCTCGATGTGCTTGCGGTACTCGTCGAGGGTGGTGGCTCCGATCATGTGGAGTTCTCCGCGCGCGAGCATCGGCTTGAGCATGTTGCCCGCGTCCATGGCTCCTTCGGCGGCACCCGCGCCGACGACGGTGTGCAGTTCGTCGACGAAGAGCAGGATGCGCCCCTGGGCGGCCTTGACCTCGCTGAGCACGGCCTTGAGCCGTTCCTCGAACTCACCGCGGTACTTGGCCCCGGCGACCAGGGAGCCCATGTCGAGGGCGAACACGGTCCTGTCACGCAGCCCTTCGGGCACGTCGCCGCGGACGATGCGCTGGGCGAGACCCTCGACGATGGCGGTCTTGCCGACGCCGGGGTCGCCGATGAGGACCGGGTTGTTCTTGGACTTGCGGCTGAGGATCTGGGTGACCCGGCGGATCTCGGCGTCGCGGCCGATGACCGGGTCGAGGCTGCCGGTCCTTGCCTCGGCGACGAGATCTCGGCCGTACTTCTCCAGAGCCTCGTAGGCCACTTCGGGGTTGGCGGAGGTGACACGCTGGTTCCCGCGGACCTGGGTGAGCGCGCTCAGGAACGAGTCCCTGGTGATGCCGGCCTCCTTGAGCAGACGTCCGGCGGTGGTCGACGAGCCCTCTTCCGCCAGGGCGAGCAGGAGGTGCTCCACCGACACGTACTCGTCCTTGAGGCGTTTGGCCTCCCGTTCTGCAGCATCGAGCAGGCGGGCCAGGCGCTGGGTGACGAAGACCTGGCCGGGGGCTGCGCCGGGGCCCGTGACCCTCGGGCGGCGGGAGAGTTCCTCGCGTACGGCCGCGCGCAGTTCGTTCGGCTCGGTACCGGCCTGTTGCACCAACCGCGGGATCAGACCGTCCTCCTGATCGAGGAGTGCGAGCAGCAGGTGTTCCCCGTCGACCTCGGTCTGCCCCATGCTGACGGCCGCGGTCTGGGCTTCCTGGAGGGCTTCCTGGGACTTCTGGGTGAGACGATTCATGTCCATGGGGGGTTTCCACTCCTCGTGCCGCGCCCTCGCAGGGCGGCTTCGAGCAGGCTGATGCGATCGAGCAGGTCGAGCACCAGGCCGATCGAGGCGTAGTTGAGGCAGAGTCCGGAGCGCAGCCGCTGGATGCGGGCGAGCACCGCCGGGGCCGTGGGGTCGAACACCAGGTGCCCCGCGGCGTCGCGGTCGGCGTCGACCAATCCGAGGGCGACAAACCGGCGGATCAGGTCGGGGTGGAGGCCTGAGCGACGGGCCACGTCGTCCAGGGAGAGTCTGCGGACGGGCACGAGCGCGTACCGGACAGCCGTCGCGGCGGTGAGGCCGCTGCCCGTTCGTACCGGACGGTCGCCCATGTCGGCCCGGCCGATGCCTGCCGCTCCCGCGGGTCGGTCGTTCATCGTGTCCTCCTGGGGTCGAAGGAGGAGGTGGCGGCGAGCTCCTCGAACAGTTCGCGCTCCCGGTCGCCCAGGGTGGACGGCACCATGACGCGGAGTTCGGCGTACAGGTCGCCGTCGGCGCCGCGCGGATTGGGCATGCCCTCGCCGCGCAGCCGCAGTCGCCGACCGCTGGACGAGCCCGCGGGCACTGTGACCTTGGCCGTGCCACCGCCAGGGGTGGGCACGGGCACAGTCGCACCAAGGGCCGCTTCCCAGGGGGTGACGGGGACCTGGACGTGGACATCGCGGCCATCCAGACGGAACTGTGGGTGGGGCTGGATACGCACCCTCAGGTAGAGGTCGCCTCCGGGGGCGTCACCACTCCCCCGACCACCCTCCCCCGCCAGCCGGATGCGCTGTCCGTCGGTGACGCCCGGCGGCACGTTGACCTCGTACCGCCGCGGCTGCCCGGTGGGCCCGGCGAGGGTGACGGTGCGACGGCCGCCCTTGAACGCCTCCTCCACGGTGAGCGGCAGCTCGGCCTCCTGGTCGGCTCCCGGTACGCCGCGGGCGGCGCCTGCTCCGAAGATCGAGCCGAGCAGATCCTCGATGTCGACACCGTCTGTTGCGAAGTCGTCGCCGAAGCCGGTGGCGTACCGGACTCGGGGGCCGCCCGGGCCCGCGGTCCCCCGGGCGCGGAAGCCGCCGCCCGCGCCGGCCGCGACCCGTTCGTCGAAGTCCTCGGGGATCTGGCGGAAGTCTTCGCCGAAGCGGTCGTAACGGGCCCGGGTCTTCGGGTCCGACAGGACGCTGTATGCCTCGTTGAGGTCCTTGAAGCGTTCCTCCGCCCCCGGGTCCTTGTTGACGTCGGGGTGGTATTTGCGGGCGAGCTTGCGATATGCCTGCTGGATCTCGTCCTGGCTCGCGGTTCGCGACACGCCCAGCACCTCGTAGAAGTCCTGTGCCATCGCCGGTCACTCCCGCTTCGCGACAGTCACGGCGGCCGGCCTGAGCTGCCGTTCGCCGTCCCCGTAGCCCGGGCGCAGCACGTCGACGACCGTGCCCGGCGAGGCGTCGGGGTCCTGGACGACGCCGATCACCTCGTGCCGGGCTGGGTCGAACGCGACGCCGGTCTCCGCGTGCCGCGGGTAGCCGAGCAGTTCGAGGACGTTCACCGCCTGGTCGCGGACCGCCTGGACGCCCTCCACAATGGCACCGGGATCGGCGCCGGCATGGGTCAGGGCGAGTTCGAGGTTGTCCAGGACAGGCAGGAAGGCGGCGGCCGTCCGGGAACGCTCGGCCTTCCGCTCCCGCTCCAATTCCCTGGCGTGGCGCTTGCGCAGGTTGTCGAGGTCGGCTAGCGCGCGACGCCAGCGGTCCTCCAGTTCCTTGAGCTCGGCCGTGTACTCGTCCTCGGACGGTGCGGGGCCGCCGCCGGCCGCGCCGAGGCCGGGTTGCCCGTCCGTGGCAGGCCCCCGCCCCGTCGGCGGGCCCGAGAGTGGCGGAGCGCCGGGAAGAGGACCTACGGCGTCCTCCGAAGCCGGATCGGTGTGGTCGGGTACGGCCGGGTCAGGTTTCTCGGGGTGGATCGGCATGGCGGTTCCTCAGTCCTTGTCGAACTCGGCGTCGATGACGTCGTCGTCACCGTCACCGCCAGTCGTGGGACCGCCGGTGGTGGCGTCCTGCCCGGGGCCGCCCGTGTCGGCGGCGCCCTGGTGGGCCGCCAGCCCGGCGAGCAACTGCTGGAGTTCGGAGGTCAGGGGCCGCACGCGCTCGACGCCCGCCTCTTCCTTGACCGCCGCCCGGGCATCGGACACGAGCATGTCGGCGCGTGCCTTCTCGTGCGCGGGCGCCGCGTCGCCCAGTTCCGTAAGGCGCTTCTCGACCTGGTAGGCGACGGCGTCGAGCTCATTGCGGGCGTCGACGGCCTCGCGGAGTGCCTGGTCCTGGCCCTGGTTGCGCTCGGCCTCCTGGACCATGCGTTCGACCTCACTGCGGTCCAGGTTGGAGCTCTCGCTGATCGTGATGCCCTGTTCCTTGCCGGTGTCCCGATCGCGGGCCGTGACGTTGAGGATCCCGTTGGCGTCGATGTCGAAGGTGACCTCGACCTGTGGTTCGCCCCGCGGCGCCGGTCGGATGTCGGTGAGCTGGAACCGCCCCAGCACCCGGTTGTCGGCGGCCAGCTCGCGCTCGCCCTGGAGGACGACGATGTCGACGGCGGGCTGGTTGTCCTCGGCGGTGGAGAAGGTCTCGGAGCGGCGCACCGGGATGGTGGTGTTCCGCTCGATGATCTTCGTCATCACGCCGCCGCGTGTCTCGACACCCAGCGACAAGGGGGTGACGTCGAGCAGCAGGACGTCCTTGACCTCGCCCTTGAGCACCCCGGCCTGGATCGCGGCGCCCAAGGCCACGACCTCGTCGGGGTTGACGCTCATGTTGGGTTCCTTGCCGCCGGTCAGCCGGCGCACGAGGGCCTGAACGGCGGGGATGCGAGTGGAGCCGCCGACGAGGATGACCTCGTCGATGTCACTCTCGCCGACCTTGGCATCGGTCATGGCCTGCTGGACCGGTTCGAGGCACCGCTCCACCAGGTCGCTGGTGATCTGCTCGAAGGTGGACCGCATGATCGAGTCGGTGAGGTGCTTGGGGCCCGAGGCGTCGGCGGTGATGAACGGCAGGCTGACCTGCGTCTGTGTCACCGAACTCAGCTCGGTCTTGGCCTTCTCCGCCGCCTCGAACAAGCGTTGCAGCGCCTGCGGGTCCTTGCGCAGGTCGATGCCGTTCTCCTTCTGGAAGTCGTCCGCAAGGTGATCCACCAGGCGCCGGTCGAAGTCGTCGCCGCCCAGGTGGCTGTCACCGGCGGTGGAGCGCACCTCCACCACGCCGTCGCCGACGTCGAGGATGCTCACGTCGAAGGTCCCGCCGCCCAGGTCGAAGACGAGGACAGTCTCGTGCTGCTCCTTGTCCATGCCGTATGCGAGGGCTGCGGCTGTCGGCTCGTTGATGATCCGCAGCACCTCCAGTCCGGCTATCCGACCGGCGTCCTTGGTGGCCGTGCGCTGGGCGTCGTTGAAGTAGGCGGGCACCGTGATGACCGCCTCCGTGACCCGTTCCCCCAGCTGTTTGGAGGCGTCCTCGGTGAGTTTGCGCAGCACCTGGGCGCTGATCTCTTCAGGCGCGTACAACTTGTCGCGCACCTTGAAGCGGGCCGCCCCGCCGTCGCCCTCGACGACGTCGTACGCGACCGCCCTGGCCTCGTCAGAGATCTCATCGAAGTGCCGGCCGATGAACCGCTTGGCCGAGTAGATGGTCCCCTTGGGGTTGAGAATCGCCTGGCGCCGGGCCATCTGGCCCACCAGACGCTCGCCGGTGTCGGTGAAGGCCACTACAGATGGTGTCGTGCGGTTGCCCTCGCTGTTAGGCACCACGGACGGCTCGCCGCCCTCCCACACAGCGATCACCGAGTTCGTGGTACCCAGGTCGATACCCACTGCCTTGGCCATGAGAAATCTCCTCCCGGTGCGGCGGTCCTGCGCCGACTCTCCGGATCACGTTCGTTCAGGTACGAATGGAATCTCCGCCGGTGGTACGCGGCGCGCCGAGCAGCCGTACAGCCTCGTGGGCGACCGCCTCGTCCGCGACGACCTCTACCGCCTCGGCTGCAGCGGGCGAAGCGAGGCGAGGAGCAGTGCGGAGACGACGGGGTCGAGCCAGTTCACAGGGCCGAAAAGCCGGCCGATCAGGACACCGGGGAGCGCACCACTCGCCGCTCCGTGAAGCACGGCCCTGCCGTAGTCCATCCGGCCGATCACCTGCTCCACAAGGCGCACGTCCTGACCGATGATCGCCGCCCTTTCCATGGGAAACCCCTGGTCAGAGAGTTGTTCAACAGCGCGTTCGGCTTCCTCTCACGTCTTGTACGAGGAAGCCGGCCTGCGAGGTCGCCCGGCCTACCTGCCGATGCCCGCGGAGGATTCCAGACCTTGTCCAGGATCGCCAGCCGGCTGGCTTCGCGCCTGCTCCTGGCGGGTCAGAAGTGCGCGGGCCTGGTAGCCCCGCGAGTATGAGAGGGAAGAGTCTGGACGTCTCGAATGAGCCGCCCCCGAATGGTTAGGCGTAAAAAGCGATCGGCTCCCCGGAGCTCCGGGGAGAACGGAGTGATCCCCCATGGCCGGCAGCCGGGCACACAACGTGTACGGCCGCTGCTCCGACCGGGAGGGCAGCCTTCCGGCGGGTGGCGCCGGGCCACATCCGACGGATGCACGGAGAGAGCTGCGCCCATCCGCTACGAGCCCGGATGACGATGCCCTGCACGGGCTGGTGGTGCTTTCCCGCGCCCTGCTCGAAGCCCCGAACGAAGGCGAGATCCTGCGCCTGGCCATGCACCACATAGCCGCCGCCGGGCCATACAGTGCCGAAGCCGGGTACCTCGAGGTGGACGGGGACCTGGTCCCCAGTCCTAGGAACGGTCGGACCCATGCCGCGGCGGTGGACCGAAGGGTTCGGGAGCTGGCGGGGCAGGACGGCCCTGTGACCGTCCCCGGCAGGCCCTGGGGCTGGGCCCTGGGCCTGCGCGGGCTGGAGAGACTTCACGGCTACCTTGTGGTGACGTCCCGAACCCGCCCCACGGGGGCCCAGCGATCCCTGCTCGCCACGCTCGTCTGGCACACCGCTGCTGCTCTGTCAGTCGCTTTCGCGCAGCGTCGCCAACGCGAGGACGCGGTGGAGCTTCACCGGGTCAAGGAGGAACGCGCCACTCTTCAGCAGCAGCTGATCTCCGTGGTGGCCGAGCTGGGGTACCAGCGGGCCGCTCACGCGCTCATGGCCGACATCGCCGTCTCGGGCGGCGGTGAGGAGGCCGCCACCCGCGCACTGCACGAGCTCACCGGACTTCCGGCGCTGGTCGAAGACCGCTTCGGCCGTCTGAAGTCCTGGTCAGGTCCCGGCCGACCCGACCCTTACCCGGAACCGGACCCCGTGCGCCAGAACGACATGCTGCACGCCGTCGCCCGGGCGGTGGGGCCCGTACGGATGAAGGACCGGCTGATCGCTCTGGTCCGCCCGCATGGCGAGATCCTGGGCGTGCTGGCACTGGTCGACGCCTTGGATGAGGCCGACGAACACACCGTGTTCGCGCTCGAACACGCCGCCACGTCGCTCGCCCTGGAGCTGGCGCACCTGCGCAACCTGGCCGAAGTGGAGCTGAGGCTGCACCGCGAGCTGGTCGACGACCTCCTGGCAGGGACGGACGCCACGAGCGCCTACGCCCGGTCCGAGGCAGTCGGACACGACCTGCACCGTAGCCAGTACGTCGTGGTCGTGGAGTGGTCGAACCGGACCGCGGACGATTCGTTCGCCCAGACCGTGGGCCGGGCGGCCTCTGCCGTCGGAATGCGTTCGCTGGTGACCCGACGCTCCGACCACGTGGTCCTGGTCTCCGACGACAGGCCGCACGCTCGCGCTCTGCACGAGGCGCTCGCCCGGGAAACTGGAACACGGTCCGGAACGATCGGGGTGAGCGCCCCTTCCGACTCCGTGCCCGACATCCCCCACCGCTACCAGGAGGCGCAGCGCGCCCTCGAAGTGCGCCTCAATTCCCGCGAGCGGTACGGCACGACCTTCTTCGACGAGCTCGGCCTGTACCGCATCCTGGGACCTGGCGCCGATCATCAGGAACTCGAGATGTTCGTCCATGAGTGGCTCGGGCAGCTCATCGACTACGACTCCCGACATCACGCAGCCATGGTGGAGACCCTCTCCCGGTACTTCGACTGCGGCGGCAACTACGACGAGGCCGCCGCCTCCCTCGCGATCCACCGCAGCACGCTGCGCTACAGGCTGCAGCGCATCCGCGAGATCAGCGGCAACGACCTCGCGAACGTCGAAGACCGGCTCAACCTCCAGGTGGCGACCCGAGTGTGGAAGATCGTGCTGGGCGAATCTGGTTGATGCCCCTCACGACAGCTGTACCAGCGGGCCGGTGCAGGTGCCGTACTTCCAAGCATGGCTCCGTCCTATCAGGCCCAGAAATGGATGAGGGAAGTCTGCTTCTTCGGCCGTGATCCGTTCGTCCGGACATCGGATGCGGACTCGGCTCGCGCAGGTTCCCGGCGCGGGGCAGGGGCCGAACGGTCCAATGCGCCGGTTTGGCGAGGCCGCCGTCTTCGACGGGTTCGACGAAGGCGCGCATCGGACCCAGTCGATGAAGGTGACCCATTGAACTGACAGGGCGTCAGAATGTTTACAGGCGGTACAGGGTTGCGTTCATTTTCCACTTCTGTAACTGTCGTTCACGCAACACCCCACCCCCACAGCGGACTTCGGAGCGCAGCCATGGGTCGCGCACCGCCCCGGGGCAGCGCTCTGACATGGCGTGACGCCCTTGCCCTGTCCTTCCCGGCACACTGCTTCTTGTGCACGGTCTCGACCGAGGGAGACACGGCCCGCTTCAGTCCGGATGACTTCGGAGACCAGGCACCAATGAAACGCACGCGCACCTTCGCCGTGACCGCAGCACTGCTCGCGTCGTCCGCCCCACTCGGCATCGTCACCGTCGGAGCCGGTACGGCCCATGCGGCAGACCGCACCTACTTCGTGAGCCCCGGAGGCAGCGACAGCAATCCGGGAACCTCGGCCGGGGCGCCCTTCCGCACCCTCCAGAAGGCCGCCGACAGCGCCGGCCCCGGTGACACCGTCTCGATCATGAACGGCACGTACTCGGAACGCTCCGCAGGATCCAATGTGCTGACCATCAAGCGCTCGGGCCGACCCGGCGCACCGATCACCTTCACCGCATACCCCGGCCACCGGCCGGTGATCCACCCGGTGCAGGCGTGGAACGGCATCAGCGTCTACGGCGCGTCCTACATCTCCATCAAGAATCTGGAGATCAAGGGCAACAACGCCGCACTGAACCTGGCCGGGGCCGAACGCGGATCGAAGAAGGGAGACCCGACCTACAACACCAACTGCATCTCGATCGAGCGAGACAGATCCACGGGTGCTGCGTCGCACCACATCGAAGTGACCGGCAACAAGGTGCACGCGTGCGCAGGCGGCGGCATATCGGCGATCGAATCCGACCACGTGACCATCTCCGCGAACCACGTGTACTCCAACTCGTGGTACACGGTCTATGCCACCAGCGGCATCTCCGTCCTCACTCCGCGCGATGTGGGAAGGTCCGACGCCAGGACGTACAAGATCCGCATCACCGGCAACCGCGTCCACGACAACGAGACCAAGATCAAGTGGGAGAGGTGTCGCTGCTACTCCGACGGCAACGGCATCATCATCGACACGCTCAAGGGCGACGCGGGCCACCCCGCCTACGGAGGACGCGTCCTGGTCGCCGGCAACCTGTCCTACGACAACGGCGGCTCGGGAATTCACTCCTTCAAAAGCCAGCACGTCGACATCGTGCACAACACGGCGTACCTGAACGGCCGAAGCACGCGCATGAAGAGCTACGCCAACATCTACGCCCACTACAGCACCGACGTCCGGCTGCTCAACAACATCGCGTACGGCCGAGCCGGCCAGGCGACGAACAGCAAGTCCCGCAACGTGGACGTGACCTACGACTACAACGTCTACTTCGGCGGCAAGGCTCCCGAGGTCAAGGGTCCGCACGACATTGTCGCCGACCCGATGTTCGCCGACGCCGACACCACGGCAGACGCGACCTTCCGGCTGCGCGACAGCTCCCCTGCCATCGGTTCGGGCACTCCGTTCACCGCCGTCACCACCGGCATCCGCCGGGCCGGCGGCGCGCCTGACCGTGGCGCCTACGGATTCGGCACCGGTGGCGTGACGCAGGAGGCATCCGACTCCGACCTCGACGATTCCGGCTCCAACGGTCGGCAGGGTGAGGCCCAGCCCAGGGAAGAGCAGCCCGGCGAGCCCGGCACCGGGGCCTCTCGCGGCACAAGCGGCACCACTGCCTCGCCCAGCGCGGAAGGGCTGAGCGCCGGTAATGGCGACGGCGGTTCCAGCCTTGGCGCGGACGGCGAAAGCGGTCCGCTCGCGCAGACCGGCGGCTCCGATCCCCTGGTCCCCCTCGGCATGGCAGCGGCCGTTCTCGCCCTCGGCGGCGGTCTCGTCCTGGTCGCCCGTCGTAAGCGTTCCTGACAGTCCGGTTCACCCGGATTCCCTGGCGTGGTGTCGGCCCCATCCCCCGTATCAAGGGGCCGGCACCACTGCATGCTCACACGGCCGCATGCTCGCGGAGCTACTCGTGGTCCGGCGGCTCAACTCGCGAACAGACATGTGCCATGGCAACCGAACAGCGACGCACGACGAATCGGCTCGCAGGTGAAGAATCTCCCGACTCCCCGCGGATCGCCTGGCGCAAGCAGATGAGGATAAGCATCCTCGATGCCGCTCGCGACCTGACCTGCGAAGCCGGATGGGACCAGGTCAGCCTTTCGGCCGTCGCAGCACGAGCTCAGGTCTCCCGCCCCTCCGTCTACAAGGAGTTCGGCAATCGAGCCGGTCTGGGACGCGCACTGGTGATCCGTGAGACCCGGCAGTTCCTCGCCGGGGTGGCCGACACGCTCCATCCCGGCCTACCCGACTCCCAAGCCTGCCTCGAAGTCGCCATCCGGTACGTACTCGAGGAAGCTCACACCCAGCCCCTCATACGGGCTGTCATCGCAGCCGCCCGCAAGGGCTCCGACAGCCTGCTCCCCTACCTCACCGCCCGAGCGGACCCGATCTTCGACGCGGGCCGGCACCTGGTGCGGGAATGGTTGGGCACACGCTACCCGGAGCAGCAGGCAGAGACTCTTGAGATGACAGCGGACATCATCGTCCGCATGACCATCAGCCATCTCATCCTGCCCGCCGCCGAACCGCACGTCACCGCCCGAAGGCTTGCCACGGTCGCGCTGAAACTGCTGCAGAGTTCGACGTCAGCTAGAAGCTCCTGTAATCAATAGCCCTATCGGATCGGCTAATGCCTCACGCACGGTGGCGGGCCGCCGGTCATCACGGACGACATGCTCCACACCGTCCTGCGCCGCAGCGCGGGCGGCGAGACGATCGAGGAGATCCAGCCCGATTCACTCGCCGCGCTCCCGGAACTGCCGGACCGTCACCGTGGTGGGCCCCGGTCCGGCAGCCCACCAGTCCACCACCCAAGGCCGCGACCGCACGAGGCGGCGCCCGGCAGCACGAGGGTCCCGACCGCTCTGGGAGACCCTTTTGCCAGTTCGGCCTTGACTGCTCCGCCCTATCGCCGGGGGCCGGTGCGTGCACTGGCTTCGGCCGCACAGCGAGCCAGTGAAGTCCGTGGCGCCGGCTTCCGGCCGGGGTGCCCTGGATCAGGTTCCCCCGCTTCGACCACGCCCCGCCCGAACGCCTCCGCTGCGTCCTCGGGGACGGCCGTCCGCACAGGGCGAGCGGAATGGGCCGACACCCCGGGCCAACGCACACTCGGAGAAACGCCAGGTCAGCGGCGCGGGAGACGCAAAACGGACGCAAGATCAATGTGCATTATGTGCACGACGGGCGCTACGCGCGATCTCTGACGCACACCGGAGGGCGGCCCTGGCCCCCATGGGACCGGGGTCTCGCCATATAGCATTTGAAATGCCATACTCGTGTCATGGCTGACGACGACACCGACTTTCCTCCCGGCGACGGCCCCACCAGCGGCATCTCCGTCTCCCTCACGGCCGGCACCCTGCAAGCGATCCGTGAGCGGGTCGGCAAGCGTGGCGTGTCCGCCTTCCTGGAGAAGGCCGCGCAGCGGCAGATCGAGCGCGACAACCTGGACGATCTGATCGCCGACTTCGACAAGACCCACGGCCCCGCCGATCCCGAGGCTGTGGCCGCCAAGCGGGCCAAGCTCACCGGCACCCCCTCCTCCGGGACAGGAGCGGCCGCGTGAGCGGTGCCCTGATCCTGGACAGCGAGGGCCTGGCCAAAGCCGTGCAACGCGACCGCGAGGTCCACGAGTGGCTCACCGCCGCCCGCGACGCCGACCTTCCCGTGATCACCTCAGCCGCGGTCCTTGTCGAGGTGATCCACCCCCGCATCAACGACGCCGCCCTCAAATGGACGCTGTCCCGGTTGCGGGTCGAGCCGGTCACCCAGGCCCTCGCCCAGTCCGCCGCCACCCTGTTGCGCACGGCCGGACTGCACGGCCACAAGTACGCCATCGACGCCATGCTCTGCGCCACCGCCCTCTCGCAGCCCGGCCGCGTCACGATCCTGACGTCCGACGTCGAGGACATCGCCATGCTCACCACCGACCACCCACGCGTGACCGCCGAGAAAGTCTGAGTCGCGCCGGTTCGCCGAGCGCGGCGTGACGCGTGCCCTCCGGATCTGCCACCAAGACGTTTCGGAGCAAAGAGCTCGTAACACGATCATGGTCGACGCTTCTTGAGGCGTCTCCAGCAGATGAGGCTGCAGGCCAGGGAGACGAAGGCGTCGTGGAGTTCGGTGCGGTGTTCCCAGCGGACAGCGAGGCGTTTGAACTGGTGGAGCAGGGCGAAGGTCTGCTCCACGACGTAGCGGAGCTTGCCCAGGCCCTCGATGTTCGGGGCACCTCTGCGGGAGATGACCGGCAGGATCCGGCGCTTGCGCAGTTCGCGGCGGTTGGGGTTGGAGTCGTAGCCCTTGTCGCCGAGCAGCGCCTCGGGGCATCGGCGGGGCCGGCCGGGACAGCCCGCAACGGGCGGGATGCGGTCGACCAGGGCGAGCGTCTGGGTGACGTCGTTGACGTTGGCCGCGGTGGTGACGACCTTGAACGGGGTGCCGCGTCCGTCGCAGATCAGATGGTGCTTGCTGCCCGTCTTGCGCCGGTCGACCGGCGACGGACCGGTGTCGGCTCCCCCCTTTTTTCGCGCGGACATGGGCAGCGTCGACGCACGCTCTGGACCAGTCCAGCTCGCCGGCCGCGTTCAGCTCGGCGAGCAGAATGCGGTGGAGCTGGTCGAAGACCCGGCCTTCTGCCACCGGTCCAGACGCCGCCAGCAGGTCTGCCCGGAGCCGAACCCCAGCTCCGAGGGCAGAAGTTGCCAGGCTATGTCGTTGTAGGCGACGAACAGGATGCCCTGGAGGCAGAGACGGTCCGGCACCGGCCGCGGCTCAGGCGACCTCTCGGGCCAGGGCGGCAGCAGCGGCTCGATCAGCGCCCACAGGTCATCGTCCACGATCCACGGCCGTGTAGTCACACCATCCCGAACGGCCGAATCGTCACACCGGTCACGGCTGACCAGGACTCTTCAGCAAGATCGTGTTACGAGCTCAAAGCCGGCCGAGCAGACGGAGGACGGTCCGTGATCCGTAGGGGCGACAAGGTCTCATGCGTCGCCACGGCGCACATTCAGGACATCAGCCGGCTGCGACCGTCACCCCGGCGTACGCCACCGCCGTCAGGGCCAGGACGGCAGCCGGTAGGGCCCGCATGGGCGGATCGCCGTGGCGCAGGTGGACCACTGCGGCCGCGGTCATGAGCAGCGCGAGTCCGATCGCGGCGGTCATCCCGAGTAGGGCGGAAGCCAGTCCGAGTACCAGTCCGACGGCTCCGGCCACTTCCAGGGTGCCGACGACGCGGTAGAGGCCCGGTGGCATGCCGAGGTGTGCTGCCGCCTGCCGCATGAACGGCACCGCGGCGATCTTCCCCAGTCCCAGCGGGAGGAAGACGAGGGACAGTACGGCGGCGAGGGTGACCTGTGCGGTGGTCACGCCGGCCGCCTCCGGCGTTCGGCGCCCAGGCGGGCGAAGTGGTCGATGAGGTCGGGGGCGTCCACGGCTGCCGGGTTGACGACCTGCTCGACCGGGGCGCCCTGGAGGAGGCGCTTGACGGGGACTTCGAGTTTCTTGCCGGTGCGGGTGTGCGGGATGCCGGGGACTTCGAGGATCTCGTCGGGGACGTGGCGGGGTGAGGCGCCGGTCCGGATCGCCTCCTTGATCTTCTCGCGGAGCGGGTCGTCCAGGGTCGCGTCGTCTGCGAGGACGACGAACAGGGGCATCCAGTAGCCGCCGTCGGGTTCTTCCGCGCCGATGACGAGGGCCTCGGTGATCTCGGGGAGGCGTTCGACGGCGTCGTGGATGTCGGCGCTGCCCAGGCGTACACCGTTGCGGTTCAGGGTGCTGTCGGAGCGGCCGTGGACGATCACGGAGCCGTGTCCGGTGACGGTGATCCAGTCGCCGTGCCGCCAGACGCCGGGGTGGGAGGAGAAGTAGGCGTCGCGGTAGCGGGTGCCGTCGGGGTCGTTCCAGAAGTACAGCGGCATGGACGGCATCGGGCGGGTGACGACCAGTTCGCCCACCTGGTCCACGATCGGGAGGCCCTCGGCGTCGTACGCGGCCAGGGCCACCCCGAGATGAGGTGCGGACAGCTCCCCGGCCCAGACCGGTGTGTTGGGGGCGCTGCCCGCGAAGCCGGAGACGACGTCCGTGCCGCCGCTGGTGGACGCGAGCAGGACGTGGTCGCCGACGTGGTCGCGGACCCAGGGGTAGGCGGAGGCCGGCAGGGCGGAGCCGGTGCAGCCGACCACGCGGATCGACGACAGGTCGCGTGCCGAGGGGTCGATGCCGTACTTGGCCATGCCCAGCAGGTACTGGGGGCTGGTGCCGAAGACGGTCACCCGGTGGCGCGCGGCCAGCTCCCACAGGACGTCGAGCCGGGCGAAGGGTGCGGGGCTGCCGTCGTACGTACAGGTCGTGGCGCCGGTCAGCAGGGTGGAGGCGACCAGGTTCCACATCATCCAGTGGGTCGTGGTGTACCAGAGCAGACGGTCGCCGGGCCCGAGGTCGGAGTGCAGGCCGAGGGTCTTCAGGTGCTCCAGCAGGACGCCGCCGTGACCGTGGACGATGCCCTTGGGCAGACCGGTGGTGCCGGAGGAGAACACGACCCACAGCGGGTTATCGAACGGCACCGGCGTACACGTGAGTTCCTCGGCGCGGGTGGACGCGTCCTCCCACGGCACCACCAGCGACGGGAACGCTCGCGAAGGCCACGGCAGGCCCACGTGGTCCACCAGCAGCGTCGCCTTCAACGTCGGGAGATGCGCGGCCAGTTCACCGGCGGCCTCGCGGCGGTCGTGGGTCGTGCCGTTGAAGAGGTAGCCGTCGGCGGCGATCAGGACGGTGGGTTCGAGCTGGGCGAAGCGGTCGGCGGCGGCCTTGGGGGCGTAGTCCTGCCCGCAGACCGACCACACCGCGCCCAGGCTCGCGGCGGCGAGGAAGGCGACGATGGCGTGCGGGGTGTTGGGCAGGTAGCCCACGACCCGGTCCCCCTTGCCGACGCCCAGATCGCGCAGTGTGGCGGCGACGGAGGCGACCTGGGCGCGCAGCCGGCCGCCGGTCACCTCGTGACTGGAGCCGGTCTCGTCGAGGGCGATGATCGCCACGGCGTCGTCGGTGAGGTTGCGCAGGGCGTGATGGGTGTAGTTGAGGGTGGCGCCGGGGAACCACCGGGCGCCCGGCATCCGCTCCTCGGCCAGCACCTGCTCGTACGGGGTGTCGGACTCGATGTCGAAGTACTCCCACACCGCGCGCCAGAAGCCTTCCAGGTCGGTGACCGACCAGTGGTGCAGGGTGGCGTAGTCGGTGCCGTCGAGCCCGGCGTGGCGGGCGAAGTCCATGATGCGGCTGTTCACGACGGCCTTGGGGTCAGGGGTTGTGAAGGGGTCCGGCCTGGTCATCGTGTGGCGCTCCTCAGCAGGCTCTTCTCGGCGGTCTGTTGGAAGGGGAGGGTGCTGCGCGTGGTGTGCAGGAGGGCCGCCCAGGCGGCGGTGTCGGTGAAGTCGTGCCTCCCGGCCGGAACGACGTCCATGACGACGCGGTCGGGCCGCAGCAGGACGGCATCCACCCTGCCGGCGCGCAGCCAGGCCGCGAGAGTGCCGTCGTCACCGAGGCCGGTGACAGGGATCGTCCGGGCGCCGAGCGCGTGGGCGAGGGCGTTCAGTGCGGGCCAGGGTTCGGCGGCGGTCAGGACGGTGAAGGAGTCGCCGAGCAGTTCGTCGAGGCGGATGCGCCGTCCGTCGAGTGCCACCCATGGTTGCGGGCAGTGGGTGCCCGCGAGGCCCCTGCGCATACGGCGCCGGACGAGGGGCCCGGCGGTCAGGGACGGGCTGAGGTCCCGGCCCGCCGCCGCGATGAGGCCGGGTATGCGGCAGGCAGCGGCCAGGATCCTGCGGCGTAGTGCGGCGGCGCCGTCCTGGCCGCCGGTCATGGCCCAGCCCATGGCGACCGCGAGCCGGATCACATGCCGTGCGTGCGGCTTGCGCTCGCTCTCGTACGTGTCAAGCAGCCGCTCGTCGCCGCCCTGGCCCAGGACGCGGGCCAGCTTCCAGGTGAGGTTGTAGGCATCACGCAGGCCCGCGCACAGCCCCTGCCCGATGAACGGCGGGGTGAGGTGGGCGGCGTCGCCGAGGAGGAAGACTCGTCCGCTGCGCCACCGGTCGGCGATGCGCGCCCGGAAGGTGTACTGGGTCTCGCGGACGATCTCGAAGTCACCGTCGTGGGAGGGTGGCATCCATGGGGCGATCAGCTCCCGCACCGGTTGCCGCTCGTCCTGCAGCCGGAACTCCCAGCGGTAGCGGTCTTCGCCGACGCGCATGAAGGTCGCCGGGCGGTGTGGGTCGCAGACCTGGTCGACGCCTTCCCAGCAGCGGACGTCGGCGTTCGTGCGGACGTCGACGACGGTCCATCGTTCCTCGAAGCGCAGGTCCTCCCATGTGGCGCCGATGGCGTCGCGGGTGAGGCTGTTCGCCCCGTCGCAGCCGAGGACCGCCTCGGCCCACAGTTCGTACTCTCCGTCGTCGTCGCGGTAAGTCACGCGCACGGGGCCGGCGGTGTCCGGGCCGACGCCGGTAACCTCCACGCCGCTGCGCAGTTCGCATTGCGGGTTCCGGGCGAGGGCGTCGCGCAGCAGTCGCTCCAGCTCGGGCTGGTCGAACATGCTGGTCTGCGGGTAGCCGTGATGACCATGCTCGGAGCGCCGGAACTCGGCCATGACCCGGTGCCGAGCGTCCAGCAACCGCAGTCCGTTCGCGGGGCGGGCTATCTCTGCGAACTCCTCCCCCACGCCCGCGGCCTGGAGGATCCTGCGGACCTCGTCGTCGGTGGCGACGGCGCGCGGGAGCGGGTAGACGTCCCGGTGGCGTTCCAGGACGACGGTGCGCACCCCGCGCCGGGCGAGGAGGAGGGCGGCGGTCACGCCCACCGGTCCCGCGCCGATGATCACCACGGGTACCTGCTGTTCGGTGCGGCTCACCTCAGGTCCCTACTTCGCGTCCGTGACGGAGGTTCGCTGCTCGCCGAGGTCGATCCGGCCGTCCGGGGTCGCGATCGTCGCCGTGATCACGTCTCCCGCGTGCAGGTAGTGCGGGTTCTTCGCCTGGGACTTGAAGAAAGCCTTCCACTTCAAGGCGGGCGGCAGCAGTGCGCCGACCTTCTCGACCGGCTTCGGCGGGGCCTTGAGGGCCGTGCCGCCGGGCGTGCCGGTCAGGAGCAGGTCGCCGGGGTCGAGGGTCTGGAAACGGGCCAGCAGGGTGAGGGCCTGCGCCGGGCGGACGATCATGTCGGCGAGGGTGCGGTCCTGGCGCAGCTCGCCGTTGACGGACAGCTTCAGCCTGAGGTCGAGGAGATGGACGAAGTCCTCCGGCTCCAGCAGGGCGAGGTACGGGCCGGTCGGTGTGAAGGTCGGGTAGGACTTGCTCTCGTAGAACTGCGTCTTGGTCAGCTGGACGTCGCGCGCGCTGATGTCGTTGGTGACGACGAGCCCGGCGACGTACGACGGCAGGTCCCGCTCGTCGACCGTGGTGCCGATGGGCAGGGTGGCGCCCATGACGAGCCCGAGTTCGACCTCGTAGTCGAGGAACTTCACGTGCGAGGGCCGTACGACGGGGTCGCCGGGTCCGCTGACCGACCCGGACGCCTTGCGGAAGAAGGCGGGCGGGATGTCGCCCGTGAAGCCCGAATCACGGGCGTGACTCCGGTAGTTGACCATCTGGGCGACCACCCGGCAGGGGGTGGTGACCGGCGAGAGGACGGCCAGGTCGGCGACGGGCGTGCCCGCCTCGGTCGAGCGAGCCGCCTCTCGTACGGCGTCACGATCGGCGATCAGCTCGGCGGTGGTGGTGGCCTTGGTGTCGACAGGGATGGCCCGGTGGATTGGGGTCTCCCCTGCTCGAGCGGAGTCGAGAGCTTGGGGGCGGACGACCCACCATCCGTCGGCGGTGCGCAGGACGTTGGTGCTCATGTCAGTACCTTCGTGAGGGGGTGGTCGGTGTTCAGGACTTGGCGGCTTTGAGCAGGCCCAGCAGGCGCGCCGGGTCCATCTCGTTGTCGCCGCGCAGGGCCTGGATGACGTCGCGGACCCGCTGCGGGGAGGGACTCGCGCCGAGGAAGTCACGCGTGGCCGGTGGACCCCACTGGGCAAGACCGCTGGTCGACATGGGCGCCCACCCGGGCTCGACGTCGCTGGAGAACAGGTCGCCGTCGGCGAAGTGCTCCAGCATGAAGCGGTCGGGGTCGCGCCAGTAGTCGAAGAGCTGGCTGCCTTGGATGTGCCGACCGACGCCCCAGCTGCGCTGGTATCCGCGTTCCTTGAGGTATTCGCCGCCGACGGCGATCGAGTCCAGGTCGGTGACCTGGTAGGCGGAGTGGACATAGCCGGTCCCCGGTCCCAGGTGCATGGCCAGCGTGTGATGGTCGGCCGGCACGCTGCCGAGGTCGCAGCGGATGAACGCCATGGTCGGGCCGCGGTCGCGCTGCCCGTCCAGGAAGAGAAAGTCGGACACGATCATCCCCAGCGTGTCCAGGTACCAGTCCAGGGCCCGGCCGAACACGCGGGTCTCCAGGACGACGTGGCCCAGCCGCTGGATCCGGGACGGCTCGCGCGGCGGGCGCTGCGTGGTGTTCGTACGACGATGGTCCGTACCGAAGTTGAGCAGCAGCGGCAGCTGCTCGGGCAGCGCCGGCAGCTGCTCGCCGCAGTGCACCACCCGCACCGGGAAGCCGGACGGATCGAGCAGGTCGACCGTCTTTCCGCCACCGGGTACGTCCGCGTCACGCACGTCGGAACCGGTGGCCCGCGCCAGCCGGTCCAGATCGGGACGCTCCGCCGCACGGAACGCCGGGCCGATGAAGCGGGACGTACGCCCGCGCCGGATCACCATGCACGGCGAGCCGGCGAACGTGCCGCGCAGCCACAGCTCGCTGTCGGTGCGCGCGGCGATCTGGAAGCCGAAGTCCCGGGCGAAGACCTCGGCTCGCTCCAGGTCAGGCTTCTCGAACTCCAGCCAGGCCAGGTCCGCGACCTTGATCACGGGATTCCGGGAGCGGCCGGGATGCTCGCCCCTCAGGGCTCCCTGTTCGCTATGCAGGTCCTGATGGGCCGTTTTGGCATCGGCCCCGTGGACGCGGGTCTCAGACATGGTGTCCTCCGAGCAACATTGCCGTAATGAGGAAATCATCAACTTTGACAGTTCCGTCGTCAAGATGTCCCCGGCTGGAAATGATGGATTCATCAGAACTGCAGTCGTCATCGCCTGCGCGGTTAGACTTGGCGCATGCCTACGTCAGCCCCGCCCAGCAACCGATTCGAGCGACGTCGCGCCGAGACCCGAAGCGCGCTCATTCGCGCCGCCCGGCAGATACTCGCCGACAGCGGGGACACCGGCATCAGCATCCAGGCGATCGCCGAGCGCGCCGACGTGGGCTTCGGCTCCTTCTACAACCACTTCGAGTCGAAGGCCGAGCTGTTCGAGGCGGCGGTGGTGGACGCCCTGGAGGAGTACGGCCGGAACTTCGACCAGCGCCTGGCGGAGATCGACGACCCTGCGGAGCTCGTCGCGGCGGGCTTCCGGCTCAGCGCACGCATGGCCGACTCCCACCCTGAACTGATGCAGGTCCTGCGCCGTCGCGGCCTCGGTCACATCCACTCGGACAACGGCCTGGCCCGGCGGGCGCTGCGTGACATCGAGGTCGGCACGGCCTCCGGACGCTTCACCGTGGCCGACCCGACTGTGGCCCTGTCCGCAATGGGCGGCACCCTGCTGTCCCTGGTGGAGCTGAGGTTCGCGCGCCCCGACGTGGACGGTGACGAGGCCGCGGTGAACCTGGCCGAGATGGCCCTGCGCATGCTGGGCGTACCACCGGACGACGCCCACGAGGTCGCCCGGCGCCCCCTCCCCGGCCCCGTCTGAGACGACCGCTCCTACCCGGCGGCGGACGAACCCTGCAGGAAGGCGACCGAGCGGCCGGTGAAGGCGGCGTCGATTCCGTCCCGCGTGGTGGTGACGGATCGCAGGTGCAGCCCCTCGGGGACGCTCTCCAGCAGGATGGGATCTTCCAGGGCTCTGTCCAGCAGCGTTTTCAGCGGAGGAAGCAGCTCGCCCCGGACGGTGCGGACATCCGTGAAGGCGATGCGGTTGCCCGTTGCCGCCGAGACGGCCGCGCTCACGGTGACGTCGCCGACGACCGGCAGAACGGCCGTCGCACTGATCCGGTCCGTTTCGCCACCTGGTGACATCCGCACACCGAGCGCGCCCGACACGTCACCGTACGAGAGGAACGCGGTCGCCTCGACATGGTCGGCGTGAGCCTCCTCAGCACTCCCGGAGGTCTTCAGCCCGTCAAGGCGTACGGTCAGCTTCGTCACCGGCAGGGGCCGAGTTCAGACGTGCGTCACGTGCGTCGAACATGCGTCAAGACATCGCACCTGACGCACGTAACGCCCACAACGCACACTCGGAGAAACACCAGGTCAGCGGCCCTTCTCGGCAGGCTCAAGGATCGCCACGCACTCCACATGGTGCGTCATCGGGAACAGGTCGAACACGCGCAGCGTCCGTACCCGGTAGCCGCCGTCCTTGAAGTAGGCGAGGTCGCGGGCCAGGGCCGCCGGGTCGCAGGCCACGTAGGCGATGCGGCGGGCGCCGAGGCCCGCGAGGTGCTTGACCGTCTGCTTGCCGGCGCCCGCGCGGGGCGGGTCGAGGACGATCAGGTCGACCTCGGAGATGCGGGTGCGCGGGAGGACGGTCTCGACCTTGCCCTGCTCGATGCGGACCCGGTCGTAGGCCTCCAGGTTGTGGCGGGCGTCCTCCACCGCGCGCTTGCCGGACTCGATGCCCAGGACCGCGCCCTGGTCGCCGACGCGGTCGGCGATCGCGCCCGCGAAGAGGCCGACGCCGCAGTAGAGGTCGAGGGCCGTGTCGCCCTTGCGCGGCGTGAGGCCCTGCATGACGGCGAGCATGAGGGTCTGGGCGGCCTTCGGGTGGACCTGCCAGAAGCCGCCGTTGCCGACGCGGTACGTGCGGTCGTCGGCGCGCTCGCGGACGAAGGGGCGGCCGTGGACGCGGTGGACGCCGCCGTCCTTCTCGTCGACGCGGAGGACCGAGACCGGCTTGTCCAGTTCGACGAGGGGCAGGCGGGCGCCCGGGCGGGGGGTCAGGATGACCTGGCGGTCGCCGGAGCCGGAGGCCGCGATCCCCTCGACGGAGGCCATGCCCTCCCAGGTGCGCTTCTCGATGCCGAGCTCGGAGACCCCCGGCGCCGCGATCATGCAGTGGTCGATCACCTCGACCTCGTGCGAGCGGTGCTTGCGCAGGCCCGCGTGGCCTTCGGTGTCCACGGCGTACTGGACCCGGGTGCGCCACTGCGGGACCTCGCCCGCCGGGAGCTTGTCGCCCTCGGCCGGCATGACGGTGCCGTCCCAGCCGGCCTCCTCGGGCGTGAGCCCGGCCAGGCGCTGGAGCTGCTCGGCGACGACCTCGCCCTTGAGTCGGCGCTGGGCGCCCGGCTTGGCGTGCTGCCAGTCGCAGCCGCCGCACTTGCCCGGGCCCGCGAACGGGCAGGGCGCCTCCACCCGGTCCTTGGACGCCTCCAGGATCGTGACCGCGTCCGCGCGGAGGTAGCGGGACGTCTCCTCGCCCTCCGTGACCCGCGCGACGACCCGCTCGCCCGGCAGCGCGTGGCGGACGAAGAGGACCCGGCCGCCCTCCGTACGGGCGATGCAGTGGCCTCCGTGGGCCACCGGGCCGACCTCGACCTCGTACTCTTCCCCGACCAACGAAGCAACGGGCGCGTTCTGCATGACGGGGTGACTCCAGAGAATGAGAGAGGTGGGGGGGGGGGGGCGGCCCCCCCCCCCCCCCCGCGCCCCCGCGCCCGGCCCCGCCCCGCTCGGGGGAGGCCGCGCCCGCGCGGCCCCCCCACCCCCCACCCCCTCACACATCCCGCCCGACAACC
>NZ_JBICBL010000012.1:0-163715 GCF_043089925.1 Streptomyces sp. NPDC013457 | reverse complement strand
GCCCCCCCCCGCCCCCGCCCCCCCCCCCCCCCCCCCCCCCCGGCGGGGGGGGGGGGGGGGGGGGGGGCCCCCCCCCGGGCGGGGGGGGGGGGCGCCCCCCCCCCCCCCCCCCACCAGTCTACGTGCCCTTGCCGGTCGGTTCCTTCGTGCGCTTCTCGACGGGGCCGCGGCGCACCGAACCCGGCGCGTTCCAGTCCTGGCGCTTCCTCGCCCGCTTCCGCGCGGCCTCGGAGGACTGCAGCTGGTACGGGACGGAGGTCACCATCACGCCGGGCGTGAAGAGCAGCCGGCCCTTGAGGCGCAGGGCGCTCTGGTTGTGCAGCAGGTGCTCGTACCAGTGGCCGACGACGTACTCCGGGATGTAGACGGAGACGGCGTCGCGCGGGCTCTCGCGGCGGATGTTCTTGACGTACTCGATCACCGGCCGGGTGATCTCGCGGTACGGCGAGTCGAGGATCTTCAGCGGCACGTTGATCCCGCGCCGCTCCCACTCCTCCCGCAGCGCCCTGGTCTCGGCCGGGTCGACGTTGACGCTCAGCGCCTCCAGCTCGTTCGCGTGCAGCAGCTTGGCGTAGGCGAGCGCGCGCAGCGTCGGCTTGTGCAGCTTGGAGACGAGGACGACGGAGCGGACGCGCGAGGGGCGTACGTACTCGTCGGGGCGCTCCTCGGCGGCGGCGATCTCGTCCGCCACGGAGTCGTAGTGCCGGCGGATCGCGGTCATCGTCCCGTAGAAGATCACCATGCCGAGCAGGGCGACCCAGGCGCCGTGCGTGAACTTGGTGGCGAGGACGACGACCAGGACCAGGCCGGTGAAGAACGCGCCGAAGGTGTTGATCGCGCGGGAGCGGATCATGTGGCGGCGCTTGGCCGGGTCCGTCTCGGTCCGCAGATGGCGGTTCCAGTGCCGGACCATGCCGGTCTGGCTGAGGGTGAAGGAGACGAAGACGCCGACGATGTACAGCTGGATCAGCTTCGTCGAGTCGGCCCCGTAGACCCAGACCAGGAGGGCGGCGGCGCCGGCGAGCAGCACGATGCCGTTGGAGAAGGTGAGCCGGTCGCCGCGGGTGTGCAGCTGGCGCGGCAGGTACCGGTCCTGGGCGAGGATCGAGCCGAGGAGCGGGAAGCCGTTGTACGCCGTGTTGGCGGCCAGGAAGAGGACGAGCGCGGTGGCCGCGGCGAGGAGGATGAAGAAGAACGTTCCGTCGCCGAACACGGCGGCCGCGACCTGGGAGATCACCGGGTCCTGGACGTAGCTCTCGCCGACCGGCACCCCGTTGCGGAGCAGGTCGGCCGCGGGGTTCTCGGCCATCCGTACGTCGGTGGCGAGCGCCAGGAAGATGATGCCGCAGAACATGGTCACGGCCAGCGCGCCCATGAGCGCGAGCGTGGTGGCGGCGTTCCTCGACTTGGGCTTGCGGAAGGCGGGGACGCCGTTGGAGATCGCCTCGACGCCGGTGAGGGCGGCACAGCCGGAGGAGAAGGCGCGCAGCAGCAGGAAGAACAGCGCGAAGCCTGCCAGACCCTGGTGCTCGGGCTTGATCTCGAAGTCGGCGGTGGGCGCCTTCATGGTCTCGTCGAGGACGATCCCCTTGTACGCGCCCCAGGCGATCATGATGAAGACGCCGGCGACGAAGACGTACGTCGGGATGGCGAAGAGGCTGCCCGACTCCTTCACCCCGCGCAGGTTCATCAGCGTCAGCAGCACGATGACGCCGACCGCGCAGAGGACCTTGTGCTCGACGACGAAGGGGACGGCCGAGCCGAGGTTCTCGATCCCGGAGGAGATCGAGACGGCGACGGTCAGGACGTAGTCGACGAGCAGGGCGCTGGCGACGGTCAGTCCGGCCTTCGGGCCGAGGTTGGTGTTGGCGACCTCGTAGTCGCCGCCGCCGCTCGGATAGGCGTGGACGTTCTGCCGGTAGGACGCGACGACCGTGAACATCAGTACGACGACGGCCAGCGCGATCCACGGGCTGAAGTGGTAGGCCGACAGACCCGCGATCGACAGGACGAGCAGCACCTCGCCGGGTGCGTACGCCACCGAGGACAGCGGGTCGGAGGCGAAGACGGGGAGGGCGATGCGCTTCGGGAGCAGGGTCTCCCCGAGCTTGTCGCTGCGCAGAGCCCGTCCGATCAAGATCCGTTTGGGCAGGTCGGTCAGTTTGGACACGGAGAGGATCGTAAGCGTTCGAAAACAGCCATGCTCACCGCGACCCCCAATCCGCACGGAATCTCCCTGGCGGGGACCGCGGATGCGGTCCCCCAGGGTGTTGCCGCATAAGCTCGGATCGGGCAGCTCGGCAGAGCGCTGCCCGCCACGGCCCGGGCCAGTCGGGTGAGGAAAGTTGTGAGCAGGGTGTATTCGCAGGTCAGTAAGACGATCAGGAGTGCGGGGTAAGGGGACGTGCACATCGTCATCATGGGCTGCGGGCGAGTGGGAGCCGCTCTCGCGCAGACCCTGGAACAGCAGGGGCACACCGTGGCCGTCGTGGACCAGGACCCGACGGCTTTCCGCCGTCTCGGCTCCGGCTTCGGCGGACGGCGTGTCACCGGCGTCGGCTTCGATCAGGACACGCTGCGCGAGGCGGGGATCGAAGAGGCCGGCGCCTTCGCCGCGGTGAGCAGCGGCGACAACTCGAACATCATCGCCGCTCGGGTCGCCCGCGAGATGTTCGGCATCGAGAACGTGGCCGCCCGGATCTACGACCCCCGGCGCGCCGAGGTCTACCAGCGTCTCGGCATCCCGACCGTCGCGACGGTCCGCTGGACCGCCGACCAGATGCTGCGGCGCCTCCTGCCGTCCGGCGCCGAGCCGCTGTGGACCGACCCGAGCGGCGGGGTGCAGCTCGCCGAGGTGCACACCTCCCCGGCGTGGATCGGCCACAAGATCAGCAAGCTGCAGGACGAGACCGGCGTGCGCGTGGCGTTCCTCACCCGGCTGGGCGAGTCGATCATCCCCTCCTCGCAGACCGTGCTGCAGGAGGGCGACCTCGTGCACGTGATGATGCGCACGGACGAGATCGCGAAGGTCGAGGAGGCCTTCGCCGAGGGTCCTGAGGAGGGCGGTCACTGATGCGTGTCGCAATTGCGGGCGCGGGTGCGGTGGGCCGTTCCATCGCGGGCGAGCTCCTGGAGAACGGCCACGAGGTCCTGCTGATCGACAAGGCGCCCACCGCCATCTCGGTGGAGCGGGTGCCGCAGGCGGAGTGGCTGCTCGCCGACGCCTGCGAGATCACGTCCCTGGACGAGGCGGCGCTCCAGCGCTGCAACGTGGTGATCGCGGCCACCGGTGACGACAAGGTGAACCTGGTCGTCTCGCTGCTCGCGAAGACCGAGTACGGCGTGCCGCGCGTCGTCGCCCGGGTGAACAACCCCAAGAACGAGTGGCTCTTCAACGAGTCCTGGGGCGTGGACGTCGCCGTGTCGACGCCGCGTCTGATGTCGGCCCTGGTGGAGGAGGCGGTGAGCGTCGGCGACCTGGTCCGGCTGCTGCGCTTCAGCCACGGTGACGCCAACCTGGTGGAGCTGACGCTTCCGCCGGAGTCGGCGATCGCGGGGACGGCCGTGGGCGATGTCGCCTGGCCGCAGGACACCTCCCTGGTGACGATCATCCGCGGCTCGCGGGTGCTGACCCCGAGCCCCGAGGAGACCCTGGAGGCGGGCGACGAGCTCCTCTTCGTGGCCGCCCAGGCGCGCGAGGAGCAGCTGGAGGACCTGCTGTCCGTCCGCCGCGAAGAGGGCGCGCCGAGGGACTGACACGTCGTCCCGCGAGGTGCACAGGACGTACGGGAAGGGCCCGGGACCTCTGAGAGGTCCCGGGCCCTTCCCGTATCGGCGGTGTGGCTCACGGCTCGCGCGTGCCTGCCGTGCCTGCCGTGCCTGCCGTGTCTGTCGTGCATGCCGCGTGCGGCTCACAGCACCCTTCTGGTGCCCTCACCGCGCGTCTCGTACGGCTCCGAGGGTTTACGACTCCCGCTCCCGCGCCGCGGCCGCCTTGCGGGCCTTCTCGGCCTCCTCCTCCGCCTCCATCTCGGCGAAGACGTCGATCGGCGGCGGGGCCTTCGCCAGGAAGACCCACGTCAGGTAGACCGCGAGCAGGAAGGGCGGGATCTTCAGCGCGACGAGGACCCAGCCGAACTTGGTCGTGTCGGCCCACCAGTACATCGGGAAGAGGATCGCGCACTTGGCGAGGAGGATGAAGCCCCACGCGTAGCTCGCCTTCGTGTAGGCCTTCTTGCGACCGGGGTTACGTGTCCGCCAGGAGAGGTTCTCCTTGAAGACCGGGCCGAGGATCAGGCCGATCAGCGGGACGCCGGCGAGCGCGGTGACGATGTACGCGAGGGCGAGGCCCAGCGTGTACAGCATGCCCGGCAGGTAGAAGTCCTTGGCGTTGCCGGTCATCATCGCGAAGACCACGCCGAACGCCACGCCGAACACACCGCTGAAGGCGTGCTTCACGGTGTCCCGGCGGATCAGCCGGACTGCGACCAGGACCAGGGATACCGCGAGCGCCGCGATCGCCGAGACGTGCAGGTCCTTGTTGATCGTGAAGATCGTGACGAAGAGCAGGCCGGGGAGGACCGTCTCGATCATGCCCCGCAGGCCGCCGAAGGCCTCGAACAGCGCGGCCTCGGTGACCTCCTTCGCGGCCTGTCCCTGGGGAGCGCCCTGACTGTCCGGGGCGTCCTGATCCGTCGTCGGCTTGTCGAGCGACGTCACCGGCTACTCCTGTCCGAGCGGTCGGAGCTCGTATTTGGGGTTGAAGAGGACCCGCCGACCGTGGCTCATGGAGATCCGGCCGGAGGCGATCAGCTTGCGGCCCGGCTCGATGCCCACGATGGACCGCCGGCCCAGCCACACCACGTCCAGCGGGGCCGTGCCGTCGAACAGCTCGGCCTCGAGGGCGGGCACACCCGCCCGGGGGCGCAGCGTGACCGTGCGCAAGGTACCAGTCACCTTGACTATCTGGCGGTCGGAGCAGTCGCAGATACGCGTGCAGCCCGTGGCCTCGGCGTCCTCCTGGAGCTCGACGGACTCCAGCTCCTCCTGCGAGGTGGACAGCCGGTCGAGCATCCGGCGGAAGCGTCCGGCCGGCTTCTCTGTACGCGGTGCAGCACTCATACAGAAAGCGTACCGGCCCCCACCGACTGCGGAACCGGCCCTCCGAACGGGCTGCTCACGGCCCCGTCACGGGTCTCTCCGGACGCCTCCTCGACCGCTCCCTCATGCCTCTCCGCCCGCATGCCTCTTCGGGCACTCCCGCATGCCTCTTCGGGCACCTTCACCCGCCCCTTCGGGCACCCCCCGCGCTCCGTCGGGCACTTCCCACGACCGTCGGACGCCTCCGCGCGCGCCTTCGGTCACGTCCGCGGGTCGCTTCAGCGCTCGAAGCGGTAGCCCATGCCCGGCTCGGTGACGAAGTGGCGCGGGTGCGAGGGGTCGACCTCCAGCTTCCGCCTCAGCTGCGCCATGTAGACCCGCAGATAGTTGGTCTCCGTGCCGTACGACGGGCCCCAGACCTCCTGGAGTAGCTGCTTCTGACTCACCAGGCGTCCGCTGTTGCGGACGAGCACTTCGAGCAGGTGCCATTCGGTCGGCGTGAGCCGGACGTCGCGGCCGTCGCGGTGGACCTTCTTCGCGGCCAGGTCGACCGTGAAGCCCTCGGTCTCGACCGTGACGACGCTGTCGTCGCCGCCGACCGGCTCCGCCCTGCGGACCGCGGCGCGCAGCCGGGCCAGGAGCTCGTCCATCCCGAAGGGCTTGGTGACGTAGTCGTCGGCTCCGGCGTCGAGGGCCTCGACCTTCTCGTCGGAGGTCTGGCGGGCCGAGAGCACCAGGATCGGCACGCGGGTCCAGCCGCGCAGGCCCTTGATGACCTCGACACCGTCGATGTCCGGCAGGCCGAGGTCGAGGACGACCACGTCGGGATGGCGTTCGGCGGCGAGCCGAAGGGCGGTGGCGCCGTCGGGCGCCGCGTCCACCTCGTACTTGCGCGCCTTGAGGTTGATCACCAGCGCGCGGACGATCTGCGGCTCGTCGTCGACGACGAGAACCCGGGTCATCAAGGGCTTCCTTCTCTCTGCTGCGTACGTCGGGGAGTACGGGGATCGCGTAGGCGTAGGACCATCAGGTCACTCGGCCCTCGGTGCCACCGGGCGTCACGTGGTGACCCGGGCCGGCACGTCGGCGGCGGGTGGCGGCGGGGGCCTCCGCCCCGTCACCGCCTTGAGGGTGATCGTCATGGTCAGGCCGCCGCCGGGGGTGTCCTCCGCGGTGATGGTGCCCCCCATGGCCTCCACGAAGCCGCGGGCGACCGCGAGCCCGAGGCCGACGCCGGAGCCGCGCGGGGCGTCGCCGAAGCGCTGGAACGGCTCGAAGATGCCCTCCTTGCTCTCGTCCGGCACCCCGGGCCCCCGGTCGACGACCCGCAGCTCGACGCGGTCGCCCAGCGCGCTGGCGGAGACGACCACCGGCACCCGCTCCGGACTGTATTTCACGGCGTTCTCGACGATGTTGGCGACGACGCGCTCCAGGAGTCCCTTGTCGACCTCGACCATCGGAAGCGTCTCGGGGACGTCCAGCTCGGCGCTGCCGTCGGGCACCCCGCCGAGCGCCATCGGGACGACCTCGTCGAGGTCGATGGAGCGGATCAGCGGGGTGACGGTGCCGGTCTGGAGCCGGGACATGTCGAGGAGGTTGCCCACCAGGTGGTCGAGCCGGTCGGCGCCTTCCTCGATGCCCTCCAGGAGTTCCGCCCGATCCTGCTCGGACCACTCGACGTCGTCGGAGCGCAGGGAGGAAACGGCCGCCTTGATGCCGGCGAGCGGGGTACGGAGGTCATGGCTGACGGCCGCGAGCAGGGACGTGCGGATCTTGTTGCCCTCGGCCAGCTTGCGGGCCTCCTCGGCCTCGCCGAGGAGCCGCTGCCGGTCCAGTACCACCGCCGCCTGCGCGGCGAACGCGCCGAGCACGCGCCGGTCCTCGGCGGGCAGCACCCGTCCGGTCAGGGCGAGGGCCAGGTGCTCCCCGACGGGCATGTCCACGTCGGCGTCCTCGGGCCGGACGACGGGGCGTGCCCCCACGCTCGCGGCGCAGGTCCACGGTTCCACGTCGCTCTCCCGTTCCAGGAGCGCCACGGATTCCATGGCGAACGTCTCGCGGAGCCGTTCGAGCAGGGATTCCAGGCTGGACGGTCCCCCTGGCTCGGCCGGGGGGACCCCCACGCGCAGCACGCTGCCCGCGAGGAAGGAGAGGGTCTCGGCCTCGGCGCGCAGCCGGGCGGCCTGGTGGGTGCGGCGGGCCGCGAGGTCGACCACCGAGGCCACGGCCACGGCGACGCCGAAGAAGACGGCGATCGCGACGATGTTCTTGGGGTCGGCGATCGTCACCTTGTGCAGCGGCGGCGTGAAGAACCAGTTCAGCAGGAACGATCCGAAGGCAGCGGACGCGAGGGCCGGCAGGAGGCCGCCGAGCAGCGCCGAGGCGACGGTGAGCGCCAGGAACAGCAGCATGTCGTTGGCGAGGCCGAGGTCGGCGTCGACATGGGTGAGGAGCACGGTGAGGAGGGCGGGGCCCCCGACGCCGACCAGCCAGCCCCAGATGATCCGGGAGCGGCCGAGGCGCGCGCCCCGGGCGACGGGCAGTCCGCGTCCCTTGGCCACCTCCTCGTGGGTGACGATGTGGACGTCGAGGTCGGGGCCGGACTCGCGGGCGACGGTCTGGCCGACGCCGGGGCCGAACACGTACTGCCAGGTCTTCCGGCGGCTGGAGCCGAGGACGATCTGGGTGGCGTTGACGCCCCTCGCGAACTCCAGGAGGCCGGAGGGGACGTTGTCGCCTATGACGTGGTGGAACGTTCCTCCGAGGTCCTCGACCAGGGTCCGCTGGACCGCGAGCTCCTTGGGCGAGGCGGCCGTGAGGCCGTCGCTGCGGGCGATGTAGACGGCGAGGACCTCGCCGCCCGCGCCCTTCTCGGCCAGCCGCGCGGCCCTCCGGATGAGCGTGCGGCCCTCGGGTCCGCCGGTGAGCCCGACGACGATCCGTTCGCGGGCCTGCCAGGTGGAGCGGATGCCGTGCTCGCCCCGGTACTGCTGGAGGTACTCGTCGACCCGGTCCGCGGTCCAGAGCAGCGCCAGCTCGCGCAGGGCCGTGAGGTTCCCCGGGCGGAAGTAGTTCGCGAGCGAGGCGTCGATCCGGTCGGGCTTGTAGATGTTGCCGTGGGCCATGCGGCGGCGCAGGGCCTGGGGCGACATGTCGACCAGCTCGATCTGGTCGGCGCGCCGCACCACCTCGTCCGGGACGGTCTCCTGCTGGCGTACGCCGGTGATCGACTCCACGACGTCGCCCAGCGACTCGAGGTGCTGGATGTTGACCGTCGATATGACGTCGATCCCCGCGGCGAGCAGCTCCTCGACGTCCTGCCAGCGCTTGGAGTGCCGGGAGCCCGGCACATTGGTGTGGGCCAGCTCGTCCACAAGGGCGACGGCCGGCTTCCTCGCGAGGACCGCGTCGACGTCCATCTCGGTGAAGGACGTGCCGCGGTACGCGAGGGTGCGGCGCGGGACCTGTTCGAGGCCGTGCAGCATGACCTCGGTACGCGGCCGGTCGTGGTGCTCGACGAAGGCGACGACGCAGTCCGTGCCGCGCTCGACGCGGCGGTGCCCCTCGGACAGCATCGCGTAGGTCTTGCCGACCCCCGGTGCCGCGCCGAGGTAGATCCGTAGCTTGCCCCGTCCCATGCCATGACCTTACGTCCAGCGAATCGGACATTCCGCACAGGGGGCAAGGGCGACGAGCCGTATTGACGGGATTCTGATGGGGCGGTCGCGGGGTGGCCCGGACCGGTGCGGGCCACCCGGCGACCGCTACGGCGTCGGCATCGGCGTCGATGCCGACGTCGACGACCGCGTCCGCGTCACCCGGTGTGCTCGACGATCTCGCCGTCGCTCAGTTCGAGCACGCGGTCAGCGAGCCCCAGGAGCTGCGCGTCATGGGTGGCGACGAGCGCCGTGACGCCCTCGCTGCGGACGACCGCGCGCAGGAGCTCCATCACCGCGAGGCCGGTCTCCGCGTCGAGCTGCCCCGTCGGCTCGTCGGCGATCAGCAGGGCCGGCCTGTTGGCGAGGGCCCGTGCGATGGCCACGCGCTGCTGCTGGCCGCCGGAGAGCTCGCCGGGCCGTTGCGCCGCGTGGTCGGCGAGGCCGACCAGCGCGAGGAGGAGGGCGACCCGCTCCTCCCGCTCCTTCGGGTCCGCCCTGCGCAACCGCAGCGGCACGCCCACGTTCTCCGCGGCGGTCAGGATCGGGATGAGTCCGAAGGACTGGAAGATGAAGCCGATGCGGTCCCGGCGCAGCTCCAGGAGCCCGTTCTCACCGAGCTCCGCGAGATCCGTCCCGTCGATGGTGATCCGGCCGCCGTCCGGGCTGTCCAGGCCGCCGACCAGGTTGAGCAGGGTGGTCTTGCCGGAGCCGGAGCGGCCCTTGAGCGCGACGAGCTCGCCGCGGTGGACGTCGAAGGAGACCCCGCGCAGGGCGTGGACGGCCGCCGCGTCCGTACCGTACGAGCGCCGCAGGTTCTCGACGCGGACCATGGGCCCGCCGGCCGGGTCCTCGGCGACCGCCGTGCCGGTCCGCGCGCTGCTCTCGCTCATCCCTGTGCTCCCCCTCGTCGAACGGGTGCGCCCCTCGGCGCGCCCGTCAGTATCGGTCGCCGAGAGGCGGTCCGGCCAGGGGCGGGAACGCACCGGTGGGCCGCATTCCGGACAAGGTGTTCGGAATGCGGCCCACCGGCCTTGTTCTGAGGGGCTACGGAGCGGGGTCAGCGGACCTCGGTGGTCTCCGGTCCGCGCTGGAGCTGGCCCATGCCGCCGGAGAAGCGCGAGCCCTCCTGCTCCTCCTGCTGCACGCCGTCCGGCACCATCTGGGCGTCGTTGGGCAGCTTCAGGACGATCGGGTCACGGGGGGCCATCGGGCCGTCGCCACGGACCACCACGGTGTCCCGGACGATCTGCTCCAGGAGGCCGGCGGCCTCCGGCTGCACCGCGCCCTGGCCGGAGATGACTCCGCGCAGGAACCAGCGCGGGCCGTCGACGCCCACGAAGCGCACGAGCTGCACCCCGCCGGTGCCGTCCGGCAGCTGCACCGGGACCTGGGCCCGCAGCTCCCACCCGAGGGGTCCCTCGACCTCGTCGATGACACCGCCCTGCTGGGTGATGCCCGAGGCGATCTCCTCGCGGACCTCGCCCCAGATGCCTTCCTTCTTCGGTGCCGCGAAGGCCTGCAGCTGCACGGCGCTGTCGCGCAGCACGACGGTGGCCGCGACGATCGCGTCGCCCGCCACCTCGACCCGGAGCTCCATGCCCTCGACTCCGGGCACGAAGATGCCACCGAGATCCACGCGCCCGTCCTCGGGCTTGGAGACCTCGGAGATGTCCCACGGTCCGTCGGGCCGGGGCGCCGGCGGAAGGTTCACCCGACGCCGCGCACCGGCCGTGTCGTCAGTGTCGACCTCGTCGACGACCTGCTCGGCCTCGCCCGCTGCGTCCTCAGCGGCACCGCTCTTCTTGCGACGTCCGAACACGTCACTGTCCTTCCCGGTCGGATACGACCGAAGCGTATCGATTCCCACCCGTTGTGCCGTCCACGGCGGCATGACCGCCGGTGGACCCGAAGCCCCCCTCGGCCCGCGCCGAGCCGGGAAGCTCCGCCACCTCGTGGAAGCGCACCTTCTCGACCTGCTGGACGACCAGTTGGGCAATCCGGTCGAACCGTTCGAACCGCACGCTCTCACGCGGGTCGAGATTGACCACGATCACCTTGATCTCTCCACGGTACCCGGCATCCACCGTCCCTGGGGCATTCACGAGGGCGACTCCGCACCTGGCAGCGAGCCCGGAGCGCGGGTGCACGAACGCGGCATAGCCGTCGGGCAGGGCGATGGAGACCCCGGTGGGCAGCACGGCCCGCTCACCGGGGGCCAGGACGGCCGCCTCGGTGGTCACGAGATCGGCGCCGGCGTCGCCGGGGTGGCCGTAGGCGGGGATCGGTACGTCCGGGTCCACTCGCCGGATCAGTACGTCGACAGGGTTGCGCATCAGGGGTTCACCTCGAAGGCGCGGGCGCGCCTGACCTGGTCGGGGTCGGACATGGCGGCCTGGATCTCCTCCGGGCGGCCGTTGTCGATGAAGTGGTCGACCTTGACCTCGATGAAGAGGGCGTCGGCGCGGACCGCGACGGGGCCTTCCGGCCCGCCGATCCGGCCGACGGCGGTCGAGTAGATCTTGCGCCCGTGCACGGCGGTGACCTCGGCCTCCAGGTGGAGGACGGTGCCCACCGGGACGGGCCGGGCGAAGTCCGTCTCCAGGCGTCCGGTGACGGCGATGACGCGCAGCAGCCAGTTCAGGGAGCCGAGGGTCTCGTCGAGCGCGGTGGCGAGAACGCCGCCGTGCGCGAGGCCGGGGGCGCCCTGGTGGTCGGGGGTCACGGTGAACTCGGCCGTGACGGTCACGCCCTCGCCGGCCCGGGCCTCCAGGTGGAGCCCGTGGGGCTGCCCGCCGCCGCACCCGAAGCAGTGCTCGTAGTGCGCGCCGAGCAGCTCGCCGGGGGCGGGCGCGTCGGGGTGGCGTACCGGCGGTATGGCGTCGGCCGGCGGGGTGAGGGCGGGAGATGTTGCGGTCACAGGCGCAGACCTTACCCGCGAGGTCGGCCGCGGGTCGCGCCGTGCCAAGCTTGGACGCATGCAGCCTTCCCCCGCCTCCCCCGCTCCGACTGCCGCACCGCGCTTCGACGAGCGGCTGACCGCTCCCGGCTCGTGGTGGGTCATCACGGTTCTGCTGGCCCTGAGCGGCGGTCTGGTGATGTTCCCGCTGGGCACGGTGGCGACGCTGGGCGGGCTGATCGCCGCGGGCGCGCTGGCGGCCGTGGGCGTCTCGTCGTACGGCTCCGCCCGGATCCGGGTGGTGGCCGGCTCGCTGGTCGCGGGTGACGCCCGTATCCCGGTCTCGGCGCTCGGGACGCCGGAGGTGCTGGACGCGGAGGAGGCACGGGCCTGGCGCACGTTCAAGGCCGACCCACGCGCCTTCATGCTGCTGCGCAGCTATGTGCCGGGTGCCGTACGGATCGAGGTCACGGACCCCGAGGACCCGACGCCGTACGTGTACCTCTCCAGCCGTGACCCGGAGGGTCTCGCCGCGGCCGTCGAGGCGGCCCGCACCGAGGACCAAGCGGCTCGCACCGAGGGCTAGCCCGGAAGCGAGGGTCGGCGCCCGCACCGAGGGCCAGGCGGCCCGCACCGGGGGCTAGAAGCCGATCTCCTTGGGGTTCTCGGGCTGCTCCAGCGGGGGCAGGCCCTCCAGGGCGTCCCAGGGCACCTGGCGCGCGCGCAGGTCCTTGCGGACGTGCTGGGCGAGCTTGCGGGTGTCGCGGCGGTTCATGACGGCTCCGACGGCCGCGCCGACCATGAACGGCATCAGGTTGGGCAGGTTGCGCACCATGCGCTTCATGATCTGCTGCCGCAGCTCGCGCTTGAGCTGCCCGCCGAGGGCCGCGTTGACGGTCGTGGGCCTGGTGGGGTCGATGCCCCGCTCCTCCGTCCACGAGGTCAGATAGGCCGTGGACCGCTGGGTGAGCGTGCCGGGCGGCCTGTGCCCGTACACCTCGTGCAGCTCGGCGATGAGCTTGATCTCGATCGCGGCGACTCCGGTGATCTCCGCGGCCAGTTCCGCGGGCATCGCGGGGGGCACGGGGAGCATGGCGGCCGCTCCGATGCCGGCGCCGACCGTCGAGCTGGCGTTGCAGGCGCCCGCGACGAGTTTGTCGGCGATCTGCTCGGGGCCGAGCCCCGGAAAGTGCTTGCGGAGGGTCGCCAGGTCCCGCACCGGCACGCGGGGGGCGATCTCGATGATCCGGTCGGCGAGATAGCCGATGCCGGCCTTGGCGCTCTCGCCGCCACGCTTCACGCCGCGTTTGACGGCGTCGATCCGCGCGCGGTCGAGCTTCAGACGGTCCAGCTGGGCGCGGGCCGGTTCGGTGACGCGCCGGCCGACGCCGGCACGGCGTCCGCCCCGCTCCGCCGGTACCGGTGACGCTGACGCGTCGGTCCCGGGCGCACCGGACACGTCGCCTCCGGACACGCCGGACGTCGGTGTGCCGGACGCGGCCGCTTCGAGCGAGGCCGAGCGGCCCCGCTCGTCGTCACGTGCGCCGAGAGAGGGCAGGAGGGCGGTCTCCTCGGCTTCCGGTGCCTCTTGGGCACCCTCCACCGCCGCGTTGCCGCCCTGATTCGCCTCCGGCCTCCTGGGAAGCCGGAAGCGACGCTTCCGAGAAGGTGTGTCGCCTGCCACGGCCGACCGGTCTCAGTCGCAGTCGCGGCAGATCGGCTGACCGTTCTTCTCCCGAGCCAGCTGGCTGCGGTGGTGCACGAGGAAGCAGCTCATGCAGGTGAACTCGTCGGCCTGCTTCGGCAGGACCCGGACGGCGAGCTCCTCGTTCGAGAGGTCCGCGCCGGGCAGCTCCAGGCCTTCGGCGGCCTCGAACTCGTCGACGTCGACCGTCGAGGTGGACTTGTCGTTCCGGCGGGCCTTCAGTTCCTCAAGGCTGTCCGAATCGACGTCGTCGTCGGTCTTGCGTGGGGTGTCGTAATCCGTTGCCATGTCGCTCTCCCCCTCTGGGTGGTTGCGGTGTCTCCAGCGCACGTAACGCGTGAGAGGCCGGACTTGTGCCCGACCTGAGGCGGAGATTTTGCCTCACATCAAGGTCTGTTACTCAATCGACACCCAACCGGCCCTCTCACGAGTGATCGGCTTTGGGTGGCGAACGGGACCGTACACGGTCCTCCTGCCGTCCTTCACGGGCGCCACCCCGTGTACTTCCCGTCATCCAGAGCCCCGGAAACCCGGACTTTTCCGGGTTTTCCACTGGAATTCTCGATCACGGAGAGTGGAGTGTCGGATGCGCACCCCTGTGATCGATCACACATGAGCGTCTCAGGAACGGGATCCGAAATTCCGCGCAAAGCGAACGGAACCGGCTGGTACCCGAAGTGTGTCAGATCGGGAGAGTGACACGCATCACGAGCCCGCCGCCTTCGCGGGGCTCCGCGATGATACGGCCGCCGTGGGCGCGCGCGACGGAACGCGCGATCGACAGGCCGAGTCCGACGCCCTTGTCGCTCCCGGTGCGCTCCTGCCTGAGCCGTCTGAACGGCTCGAAGAGGTTGTCGATCTCGTACGCGGGCACGACGGGACCCGTGTTCGAGACGACCAGGAGCGCCTGGCCGTGCTCGGTCCCCGTGGTGACCTCCACCCAGCCTCCCTCGGCCACGTTGTACCGCACGGCGTTCTGGACCAGGTTCAGGGCGATCCGCTCCAGCAGGACACCGTTGCCCTGGACGACGGCCGGCTCGCACTCGGCACGGATCTCCACGCCCTTGGACGCGGCATCCGCGTGCACCTGGTCGACGGCGCGCGAGGCGACCTCCGCCAGGTCGACCGGCTTGCGCTCGACGATCTGGTTGTCGCTGCGGGCGAGCAGCAGCAGTCCCTCGACCAGCTGCTCGCTGCGCTCGTTGGTGGCGAGCAGGGTCTTGCCGAGCTGCTGGAGCTCGACGGGTGCCCCCGGGTCGGAGAGGTGCACCTCCAGGAGCGTGCGGTTGATCGCCAGCGGCGTGCGCAGCTCGTGCGAGGCGTTGGCGACGAACCGCTGCTGGGCGGTGAAGGCCCGCTCCAGCCGCTCCAGCATCTCGTCGAAGGTGTCGGCCAGCTCCTTCAGCTCGTCGTCCGGGCCGTCCAGCTCGATCCGGCGAGCCAGGTCGGATCCGGCCACCTGGCGGGCGGTCCGGGTGATCCGGCCCAGCGGGGAGAGCACCCGGCCGGCCATGGCGTAGCCGAAGGCGAAGGCGATGATGCTCAGTCCCAGGAGGGCGAACAGGGAGCGCCGCAGGAGATCGTCGAGCGCCAGGTCGCGCTGGTGCTGGAGACAGGCGGAGACGGCTTCGTTGAGCTGCTCGCCGGTTCCCGTGGCGGGCAGCTGGCACCAGGACGTGGTCGGCTGGACCTCGCCCTTGACGACCTTGAAGGGCAGCTCCGAGGCACTGTCGCCGAGGGCCTGCGCGGTGAAGAGGTAGATGATCGACAGCAGGAGGATGCCGGCGATCAGGAACATCCCGCCGTAGAGCAGCGTGAGCCGTATCCGGATGGTCGGCCGGAGCAGCGGCCTGACCGGGTCCCTGGGGTCCCAGGTCGGCTTCGGGGGCGCCTGTGGGGGCGCCGGGGTCGTGGCCACGGGGTCAGATCCGGTAGCCGGAGCCGGGGACGGTCACGATGACCGGCGGCTCGCCCAGCTTCCGGCGCAGGGTCATGACCGTGACCCGTACGACGTTGGTGAACGGGTCCGTGTTCTCGTCCCAGGCCTTCTCCAGGAGCTGCTCGGCCGAGACCACCGCGCCCTCGCTGCGCATGAGGACCTCCAGGACCGCGAACTCCTTCGGGGCGAGCTGGACCTCCTTGCCCTCTCGGAAGACCTCGCGGCGGTTCGGGTCGAGCTTGATGCCGGCGCGCTCCAGGACGGGCGGCAGCGGCACCGTGGTCCGCCGGCCCAGCGCGCGCACGCGCGCGGTGAGCTCGGTGAAGGCGAAGGGCTTCGGCAGGTAGTCGTCCGCGCCCAGCTCCAGGCCCTCCACACGGTCGCTGACGTCACCGGAGGCGGTGAGCATCAGGACGCGCGTGGGCATCCCGAGCTCGACGATCTTCCGGCACACGTCGTCGCCGTGGACCAGCGGGAGGTCGCGGTCGAGGACGACCACGTCGTAGTCGTTCACCCCGATCCGCTCCAGCGCGGCGGCGCCGTCGTACACGACGTCGACGGCCATGGCCTCCCGGCGCAGTCCGGTGGCCACCGCATCGGCGAGCAGCTGCTCGTCCTCGACGACGAGTACGCGCACGTCGGTCATTCCTTCCTACGGGCCCCTGCCACTGATGCGGACCGGGCGATGGTGAGCACTGACTGTGCGTGTCCATCCTGCCCCGTACGCGCGTAAACCGGCTGTAAGGCGGCGTACAGGCGGGGAGGGAGGGGCTCCGGGAAGTACCGGGGGCGCGTGGAAGCGCGGGCGGGGTTGGAGGGGGCGTACCAAGAATTCACCTGACTTCACGGGCCAGTTGAGGTTTCTGTGAGGAAACTCCGGGGGAGGACGTCTGCACACCCCGTGATCACGCCCTGAATGTGGCACGTACGTGGCACGCCACATGCCGCTCTGTCCCCCAGAGGTAGCAGCGTGTGATCCACCCACCCTCGGCACACCCCCGTGCCACCGACCCATGACGAGGGGGCGCACGATGGACGCTTTCACCGCAGGACTGCTGCAGCGCATAAGCGCTGCGCAGACCGACCTCACACGGGCACGCGAGACGGGCGACGACTTCCTCGCGGAGGTCGAGCAGGCCGAGCTCGACGACCTGCACCGACTCGCCGCCGAGCACGGCGTGGAGGTCGGCGCCGCCAGCGCCTGACCCCTGACTCGAAGAGGCCCCGGTGTCCATCGACACCGGGGCCTCTTCGCGTCCTCGGAAGCGACCGCCTCGCGAGCGACCGCCTCGCGAGCGCCCGCCTTCCGGGGACGGCAGCCCCGCGGCCGTCCCGCCGGGGTTCAGTCGTGCCAGGCGCCGAGGTCCTCCAGAAGCTCCTGGAGGGGCTCGAAGACACCGGGTGGGGCAGCGATGGCCAGATCGCCCGACGGGCGCTCACCGGGCCGTCCACCGGTCAGGGCGCCCGCCTCACGGGCGATGAGGTCCCCGGCGGCGAGGTCCCAGGGGTTGAGGCCGCGCTCGTAGTAGCCGTCGAGCCGGCCGGCGGCGACGTCGCACAGGTCGATCGCCGCCGACCCTCCGCGCCGGATGTCGCGCAGCAGCGGGATCATCCGCTGGGCGACGTCCGCCTGACGGGCGCGACGGGTCTGGACGTACGCGAACCCGGTGGAGATCAACGCCTGGTCCAGCGGCGGCGCGGGACGGACCGCGAGGCGGCGGTCCCCGATGTGCGCTCCGCCGCCGAGCACCGCCCGGTACGTCTCGTTCCGCATCGGCGCCTCGACCACGCCGACGACGGTCTCGCCGTGCAGCTCGGCGGCGATGGAGACCGCCCAGGTCGGCAGGCCGTAGAGGTAGTTCACCGTCCCGTCGAGGGGATCGATCACCCAGCGGACGCCGCTGGTACCGGGGCTGGCGGCGCCCTCCTCGCCGAGGAAGCCGTCGTACGGCCGGTGCTCGGCGAGGAAGCCGGTGATCAGCTTCTCCGCGGCGATGTCCATCTCCGTGACGACGTCGATGGGGCTGGACTTGGTCTTCGCCACCGTCAGGTCGTCCGGCCGGCCGTCGCGCAGCAGCGCGCCGGCCCGGCGTCCGGCCTCCAGGGCGAGGTCGAGCAGTTCGGTCAGCAGGGCGGGGCCGGGGGCGCCGGCCGGCTCGGGGTTCACGGGCTGGGTCACGGGGGCTCCTCAGGCGTACGGGCTGTCGGCGCCGGCCGCCGCGGGCCGCTCCGCCCGCGCGGGGCAGCAGCCGATCGGGCAGAGGTCGTGGGAGGGTCCGAGCGCTCCGAGGGCGCAGCGCTCGGTCCGGAGACCGCGCTCGCTCGACGCGCGCTCCAGGACGAGGTCCCGTACGGCGGCGGCGAACCGGGGGTCGGCCCCGACCGTCGCCGAGCGCCGCACCGGGAGGCCGAGCTCGGTGGCCTTGGCGGTGGCCTCGGTGTCGAGGTCGTAGAGGACCTCCATGTGGTCCGAGACGAAGCCGATCGGGACCATCACGACCGCCGGGACGCCGGCGCCGTGCAGCTCCTCCAGGTGGTCGCAGATGTCCGGTTCCAGCCAGGGGATGTGGGGGGCGCCGCTGCGGGACTGGTAGACGAGCTGCCAGGGGTGCTCGACGCCGGTCCTGCGGCGGACCTCGTCGACGATCACGCGGGCCACGTCCAGGTGCTGCTTCACATAGGCGCCGCCCTCGCCGTGCTCGCCGAGGGGGCCCGAGGAGTCGGCGGCCGACTCCGGGATGGAGTGGGTGGTGAAGGCGAGGTGGGCGCCGGCCCGGACGGACTCGTCGAGTTCGGCGAGCGAGGTGAGCACGCCCTCGACCATGGGCTCGACGAAGCCGGGGTGGTTGAAGTAGTGCCGCAGCTTGTCGACCCGGGGCAGCGGGAAGCCTTCCGCCTCCAGCTCCGAGAGCGCGTCGGCGAGGTTCTCGCGGTACTGGCGGCAGCCGGAGTACGAGGCGTAGGCGCTGGTGGCGAGGACGGCGATGTGGCGCCTGCCGTCGGTGACCATCTCCCGCAGGGTGTCGGTGAGATACGGCGCCCAGTTCCGGTTTCCCCAGTAGACCGGCAGGTCGAGCCCGGTCTCCGCGAAGTCCTCGCGCAGCGCGTCGAGCAGCGCGCGGTTCTGGTCGTTGATCGGGCTGACGCCGCCGAAGAGGAAGTAGTGCTGACCCACTTCCTTCAGCCGCTCCTTGGGGATGCCCCGGCCTCGGGTGACGTTCTCGAGGAACGGGACGACGTCGTCCGGGCCCTCGGGGCCGCCGAAGGAGAGCAGCAGGAGGGCGTCGTACGGTGCGGGATCGTGCTGATCGGACATGGCACCGATCTTCCCACCCCCCTCCGACGGCCGACGGCCTGCCCCGACCGAAAAAGCTGGTGCGCCATCGAGTTCAACACCGTAGGCTTTAGCTATTAATTACACGTGTTGAGCGAACGCCCCGGAGATCCCCTTGCCCAGTCCCTACCGCGCGATCTTCGCGGCGCCCGGCACCAGATCGTTCTCGGTCGCGGGCTTCGTCGGCAGGATGCCGCTGTCCATGATGGGCATCGGCGTGGTCACGATGATCTCCCAGGTCACGGGGCGGTACGGACTCGCGGGCGCGCTCTCCGCGACCATGGCGATGTCCGCGGCAGTGCTGGGCCCGCAGGTCTCCCGGCTCGTCGACCGCTACGGCCAGCGGCGCGTGCTGCGCCCGGTCACGCTCGTCTCGCTGGCCGCGGCGGCGGGACTGCTGCTCTGCGTCCAGCTGGGCGCGCCCGACTGGACCCTGTTCGTCTTCACGGCCCTGATCGGCAGCGTGCCGAGCCTCGGGGCGATGACCCGGGCCCGCTGGGCGGCGATCTACCACGGCGAGGCCCGCCGGCTCCACACCGCGTACTCCTGGGAGTCGATCGTCGACGAGGTGTGCTTCATCTTCGGGCCGATCATCTCGATCGGTCTGTCGACGATCTGGTTCCCCGAGGCCGGCCCGCTCTTCGCGGCCGTCTTCCTCGCCGTCGGTGTCTTCTGGCTGACCTCGCTGACCGCCACCGAGCCCACTCCCCACCCGCACGACGGAGGTTCGGGCGGCTCCGCGCTCCGCTCCCCCGGACTGCGGGTCCTGGCCCTGGCCTTCGTCGCCACGGGCGCGATCTTCGGTTCGATCGACGTGGTGACCGTGGCCTTCGCCGAGGAACAGGGCAGTAAGGCGGCCGCCAGCCTGGTGCTCGCGGTCTACGCGCTGGGCTCGTGCCTGGCCGGCGCCGTCTTCGGTCTGCTGCACCTCAAGGGCGAGCCGTCGCGCATGTGGCTCCTGGGTGTCTGTGCGATGGCCGTGAGTATGATCCCCCTCCTACTGGCCGGGAACCTGCCGTTGCTGGCCGTGGCGCTCTTTGTCGCGGGCCTCTCCATCGCACCGACGATGGTGATCTCCATGGCCCTCGTCGAAGCGCACGTACCCCGCACCAAGCTGACCGAGGGCATGACCTGGACAGGGACCGGGCTGGCCGTCGGAGTGGCGCTCGGCTCCTCGGCCGCCGGCTGGGCGGTCGACGCGTCGGGCGCGGAAGCGGCGTACGTGGTGCCCGTCGTCTCGGGCGCGCTCGCGGTCGCGGTGGGTCTCCTGGGGTATCGCCGGCTGGGCAGGCCGGTGCCGACACGGGAGGGGCAGCGTGAGCAGTACGCCGACGAAGCGGTGGACGAGCACGAGGGCGACGAACAGCCCGTGGCGTAACTGGGCGGGGAACGTCACCTCCCGCCCCGCGCGGGAGGTGACGCCCGCCTCGGCCGACGAGCTGGCCGACGCGGTGCGGAAGGCCGCCGCGGACGGGCTGCGGGTGAAGACGGTCGGTACCGGGCACTCCTTCACCTCGATCGCCGCCACGGACGGGGTGCTGATCCGCCCGGACCTGCTGACCGGCATCCGGCGCATCGACCGCGAGGCGATGACCGTGACCGTGGAGTCCGGCACTCCGCTCAAGCGGCTCAACGTGGCGCTGGCCCGCGAGGGTCTGTCGCTCACGAACATGGGCGACATCATGGAGCAGACGGTCGCCGGTGCCACCTCCACCGGAACGCACGGCACCGGCCGCGACTCGGCCTCCATCGCCGCGCAGATCCGGGAGCTGGAGCTGGTCACCGCGGACGGGCAACTGCTCACCTGCTCCGAGAAGGAGAATCCGGAGGTCTTCGCCGCCGCCCGGATAGGACTCGGCGCGCTCGGCGTGGTCACGGCGATCACCTTCGCGGTGGAGCCGGTCTTCCTGCTCACCGCGCGCGAGGAGCCGATGACCTTCGACCGGGTCACCTCGGAGTTCGACGCGCTGCACTCGGAGAACGAGCACTTCGAGTTCTACTGGTTCCCCCACACGGAAAACTGCAACACCAAGCGCAACAACCGCAGCGCGGGCCCCGCCGCCCCGCCCGGGAAGGTCAGCTCCTGGGTCGAGGACGAGCTGCTCTCCAACGGGGTCTTCCAGCTGGCCTGTTCGCTGGGCCGCGCGGTCCCTCCGGTCATCCCGCCGCTGGCCAAGGTCTCCAGCCGCGCGCTGTCGGCCCGTACGTACACCGACATCCCGTACAAGGTCTTCACCTCCCCGCGCCGGGTGCGCTTCATGGAGATGGAGTACGCCCTGCCGCGTGAGGCGGCCGTACCGGCGCTGCGCGAGGTGAAGGCGATGGTCGAGCGCTCGCCGCTGAAGGTGAGCTTCCCGGTGGAGGTGCGGACGGCGCCCGCCGACGACATCGCGCTCTCCACGGCTTCGGGACGGGAGACGGCGTACATCGCCGTGCACCTCTACAAGGGCACGCCCCACCGCGCCTACTTCACCGCGGTGGAGCGCATCATGACCGCGCACGGCGGCCGGCCGCACTGGGGCAAGGTGCACACCCGGGACGCCGCCTACCTCGCCGAGGTCTACCCGCGCTTCGGCGAGTTCACGGCGCTGCGTGACCGGCTCGACCCCGGTCGGCTCTTCGCCAACGACTATCTGCGCCGGGTACTGGGCGACTGACGGTCATTCGGCGGGCGCCCCGGCCTCCGGGGCGCCTACTCCGGCGGACGGGGTGCCCGTCGGAGTAGGCGTCGGAGTCGGAGTCGCGTCCGACGGTGCCGGAGTCGGCGTCACGGGCGGGGTCGGGGGCGGTGTGGGCGTCGGGTCCTCGCCTGTGGAGCCGGAGGGGGTCGGCGCAGGGTCGGGGGCGGCGCTCTCGCCCGTGCCCCGCGTCCCGTCGTCGGCGGGGGTGCTGCCGCCGTCCTGCTGCGCCGGCCGCCCCTGCTGCCGCGTCGGCTCGTCGTCGGACGGCGCCGTCCCGTTCCTCGCCTCTCCGTCGCCGCGGACGACGGAGCCGAAGGTCGTCCGCCCCTTCGTGCCGCTGAAGTCCTGATCGGATATCAGTTCGTAGGCGGTGATGCCTCCCATGGCCACCAGGAAGACGAGCGCGGCGCCGACGGCGGAGCGATTCCAGCCTCGGACGCGCGTGCCGTGCGTGGTCGCCTCGCCGAACTCCCCGTCGTACGGCGGCGCGGCGGGCCCGCCGACGGCCGTGAGGACCTGGGTGCGGTCGGGAGTCTTCCGGAGCGCCTGGGGCTTCGACGGCTCGGCGGGGACGGTGACCTCCCGGATCTGCTCCCCCGTGCGCGTGAAGAGGTGGTGGAAGACCGAGCCGCCGCAGGTCGCGATGACACTGATCACACCCGCGCCCAGGATCGTGCCGTACACGCCGAGCGTGGAGGCGAGTTTGGCCGCCACGACGGCGGCGACCGCGGAGCCCGAGACCTGAGCGATGCTCAGGTCGAGCTTCTTCTTCTCACCGTTCTTCTCGTGATCCATACCCACAAGGGACAAATGGGCGAAGTGAAAAGTTCCGTTTCTGCGCTTTCTGTGAAGAGCGCCACGCGGCGGCGGTGACCACGGAGACTCAACTCCCGTACCCCCGGAGAAGTTGGGCGGCGCGCCGGTCCACCCAGGTGGCCCGAATGGAGTACTGTGGCGATCCCTGGGTCTGGGCTCCCTCATGGGTGCCGGGACGCGGGGAGGGGGCCGAAAACGGCACTCGAACCGGCGGCGCCAAGGCATCGCGCGGTAGCCCGCTGCAGAGCGTGACCATCGGTCACTCTGCGTCGCAGACGGGTAACCGTGCCATAACGGCGTTCCAGGGTCCAGGCCCGACACGCCGGGCAACTCGGCAAGGTTGTGGCAGGCTGCACCCGGGCAGGCCACACTCGACTAGCGGAAGCAGCGACGCACGTGACGTCGGCAGGCACCACCCGGGAGGTCCCCATGCCCGAACTGCGTGTCGTGGCCGTCTCCAACGACGGCACACGACTGGTGCTGAAGGCTGCTGACAGCACGGAGTACACGCTTCCGATCGACGAGCGGCTGCGCGCCGCCGTGCGCAACGACCGCGCGCGGCTCGGTCAGATCGAGATCGAGGTGGAGAGCCACCTCCGCCCCCGCGACATCCAGGCGCGGATACGTGCCGGTGCCTCCGCCGAGGAGGTCGCCCAGCTCGCCGGGATCCCCGTCGACCGCGTACGGCGCTTCGAGGGACCCGTGCTCGCGGAGCGGGCGTTCATGGCCGAGCGGGCCCGCAAGACGCCCGTGCGCCGGCCCGGCGAGAACACCGGTCCTCAGCTCGGCGAGGCGGTGCAGGAGCGGCTGCTGCTGCGCGGCGCCGAGAAGGACACCGTGCAGTGGGACTCCTGGCGCCGTGACGACGGCACGTGGGAGGTGCTGCTCGTCTATCGCGTGGCGGGCGAGGTGCACACGGCGAGCTGGACGTACGACCCGCCCCGGCGGCTCGTCCAGGCCGTGGACGACGAGGCGCGCGCGCTGATCGGCGAGACGGACGACACGATCGCCGCCGCGCCGGAGCCGAGCTTCCCCTTCGTCCCGCGGATCGCACGGCTGCCGCGCGACCGTCCGCTGGACCGCGCGCTCGACCGCCAGATCGAGCGTCCGGCGCCGGTGCCCGATCCCGAGGAGGAACGGGACTCGCTGACCAGCCTGCTGGAGGCGGTGCCGAGCTTCCGTGGCGACATGGTCGTACCGGACCGCAGCGCCGACCCGGCCTCCACCGAGCCGACCGACGAGCCGGAGGCGGAGGAGCCGCCGGCCCCGGCGGCCTCGGCCGGCGCCGGCTCGGCCTACGCCGACGTCCTGATGCCGCGCGCGGTGTCGGGCCACCGCGACCGTCTCACCGGCACGACGGACCGTCAGGCCGAGGCGGACGGCGTCCGCCCGGGCCGCCGGGCGGCGGTCCCGAGTTGGGACGAGATCGTCTTCGGCACACGAAGGAAGAAGCAGGACTGACGCCCGTACGACGAGGGGCCCGCACCGGCAATCGGTGCGGGCCCCTTCTCGCATACCCGGGTCGGTGGCGGTGCGCCGGACACGGAACGCCGGATGCGGGCCACCACCCGGCAAGGGCAGCTCGCTACTGCGGGTCCGCGCCCTTGGCGACCGGGCGCGTGGGGTCGTTCGACCATTCCGACCAGGAGCCGGCGTACAGCGCGGAGGGGATGCCCGCGATCGCGAGGGCGAGCACCTCGTGCGCGCCCGAGACGCCCGAGCCGCAGTACACGCCGACCGCGCCGTCCTCCTGGGCGCCGAGCTCGGCGAAGCGGGCCGCCAGCGCCCGCGCCGGGAGGAAGAGACCGTCCTCGTCCACGTTCCCGCTCGTCGGTGCCGAGACCGCGCCGGGGATGTGGCCGCCGACCGGGTCGATCGGCTCCACGTCGCCCCGGTACCGCTCCGCCGCCCGCGCGTCGAGCAGCAGCCCGGAGCGCGCCAGCGCGGCCGCCCCGTCCGCGTCCAGCAGCCCGACCTCGCTCGGGTGCGGCACGAAGTCGCCCGGCTCGGGCTCCGGGGTCTCCTTCGACAGCTCGTGCCCGGCGGCCGTCCACGCCGCGAGACCGCCGTCCAGGACCTGTACGTCCGTGTGACCCGTCCAGCGCAGCAGCCACCAGGCGCGGGCGGCGCCCCACCCGAGTCCGCCGTCGTAGACGACGACCGGGGTGTCCGCCGAGACACCCGCCCGGCGCATCGCCGCGCCGAAGACCTCAGGGTCGGGCAGCGGGTGCCGGCCGCCGCTGCCGGGAGGCCCGGCGAGTTCCGTGTCCAGGTCGACGTAGACCGCGCCGGGGATGTGCCCGGCCTCGTAGTCGGGCAGCCCCGGCGGGCTGCCGAGCTGCCAGCGGACGTCCAGGAGGATCGGGCGGCGGGCCCCGGCCGACTCGCTCGCGAGTTCGCCTGCGGTGATGATGGGCTTCATGGGTGCCATCCTCGCGCAGCTCGCGCTGCCCCGGAGCACCTTCCCCCGGTCCGTTCCACGGTGACGCCAGGACGGCACGGCGACCCCACGGCGGCGCGGCCGTGGCGCGAGAAGGGCTCAGGGGTGCGAGCATCTGCACGGGGCGCGCGACGGCGCGTGTACGGCGGGTGATCGGCGGGCAGGAACCCGAGGCGGGCCCCGAGGGCCTCGCTCCCACCCGCCCGTACGAGCTCGTGCGCACGCTCGGTCCCCCCGCACGGCCACGACGATGGTCCGAGGAGAGAGTGACGATGACCGAGGCGACTCGGCGCACACCCGGTACACCCTGTTGGGTGAGCTTGATGGTGCACGGCATTGACGCGACGCAGGAGTTCTACGGCGGGCTCTTCGGCTGGGAGTTCGAGCCCGGCCCGCAGCAGCTCGGTCCGTACGTGCGCGCCCTGCTCGACGGCAGAGAGGTGGCGGGCATCGGCCAGCTGCCTCCCGACCGGCATCTGCCGGTCGCCTGGACCCCGTATCTGGCCACCGACGACGCCGACGAGACCGCGGAGACCATCCGCTGCTGCGGCGGCACGGTCGCCGTCGGCCCGCTCGACGCGGGCGAGGCCGGCCGGATGGTGATCTGTTCGGATCCGGTCGGCGCGGTGTTCGGCGTATGGCAGGCCGGGGTGCACCGGGGCACGGCGGCCGCGGGGCCTCCGGGCACGCCGGTCTGGAACGAGCTCCTGACGTACGAGACGTCGGCGATCGCCAAGTTCTACCGGTCGGTGTTCGGGTACGACGCCGAGCCGGTCGTCTCCGCCGACTTCGACTATCTGACCCTGCACCTCGACGGACGTCCGGTGGCCGCCCTGCACGGCGCCGGCACCGCGCTCCCCCGCGACCGGGGCGCGCACTGGCTGACGTACTTCGAGGTCACCGACACCGACGCGGCCGCCCGTCTCGTCACCGAGCTGGGCGGCCAGGTGCTGCGGCCGCCCAGGGAGGGCGCGGCGGGCCGGAGCGCGCTGGTGGCGGACCCGGAGGGCGCGGTGTTCACGATCGTCCACTCGGCGCACTGACCGGGCGGACGCGGACGGGACCGGACCGCCGTCCCCGGCTCGGTCCCGCCTCGGTCCCGGCTGGGCCCCCCTTGGTCCCGCCCGGGCCGCCGCCCGCGGGTCCGGGAACGGCCGTGCTCGGCCCTGCCTGGCAAGGCAGGGCCCGGGCCAGGTCGAGCCCCGGTTCAGCTCCTGCCGCTGCGCGTCAGGGTCCGGCGCAGCCGGGAGCCGCCGGGCAGACCGGCCGGATCGCCGCCGGGCAGGCCGAGCTTCGTCAGCCGCTCGGCGTCGAAGTACCGCGCCATGTCCGCGTTGCCTCGGTGGCTCTCCAGGAACGCGGCGGTCTCGTCGCGCAGCAGCGGGTGGAGCCTGGACTGCATGCAGAAGCCCACGGCACGGACCAGCGGCGTCAGGGTCTTCGGTCCGGCTCCGGGGACGGCCGGTCCCGTACCGGTCTCGAGGTCGGGCACGATGTGGTCCACGACGGTCAGCGGCACACGGTTGCTGTTCTCGAAGGGCGTGAGCCGGGCCAGGACCGTGTCCGTGCCCACCCGGGCGATGGGGACCCCGTAGTAGACGGACGCGGTGACCATCGCGGTCGAGAAGCAGCCGACGACGAGCGTCGGCCGGCAGCGCTCGTAGAAGGTCTCGGCGAGCAGCGGGCCGTCCAGGACCGTCAGCCGTACACCGGCCTCGTCCGCGGCTTCGTTCAGCGCCGTGCCGTAGCGGGCGGGCGCCGTCGGGTGCGGCTTGAAGATCACCGACGTGTGCCCGGCGGCCGCGGCACCGCGCAGCATCCGGATGTGCAGCTCCTCCTCCTCGTCGGCGGTGAGGATGCCCAGCGAGGCGAGGTACTGGCCGAGGAGAAGGGCTGTCGGCTCGGCCTCGACCGCCGCGGTGACCTGCCGGTCGCCCTCGGCCGCCTCGGCGATCTCAGCGAGGACCCCCCGGAACGCCTCGTCGGGTACGAGCTCGGGCTCGACGCCGTACTCGGAGAGCAGCAGGGGACGCAGACCGGGCACGAGGTCGAGGTGGAGCAGCCGTCCGATCCGGCAGGCGATCGACTGCGGCAGCTCCTCGCGCGTCGGGCCGTAGCTCATCAGGCCGTCGGCGTAGACGTCGACGGTGCTCTCGGCGAAGACCGCCGCGAGCGCCTTGGCCGGGTTGACCTGGATGGACTCGACGATCAACTCGACCGGTGCGGTGCCCAGCTCCCAGGCCGTCCGGAACACCCGCTGCCACAGCGGGGCCTCCTCCGGGCGGGGCGCCCAGGTGGCGGGGTGGTGCGGGTGGACGGCCTCGTTCCAGTCGATCACCTCGTCGAAGCGGGAGGCGATCCGGTCGTAGCCGGTCATCGTCTCCAGGCGCAGCGAGGTCTCCGGGATCGCCGCGTTGTTCGACACGAGCAGGATGCGCCGGCCGTCGTCGGGGGCTCCGAACTGGCCGGCGTCGATCGCCGCCGCGAGCGTGGCCGCGCCGTAGAGCGTGGACACCTCGAAGATCTGGATACGCGCGGTCGCGCTCTTCGCTGTCGTCGCGGTCATGGGGTCAGGCCGTCCTTCCGGTGGCGCGCAGGCCGCGGAGCAGGGTGCTGCGCGCGGGGTCCATCGTCGCCAGCGTCTCGTCGAGCACCTGCTGCGGCATCCGGCGCAGGGCGTCGGTCACGTTCCGCTTGAGTCGCCTGGTGACGGCCGGCTCGTACTGGTCGGCCTTGCCCATGTGGAAGGCGATCATGGCGCAGTACGTGCGGACCGCCTTGGGCAGGAAGCGGTCGGCGTCGCGGTCGGCGGACACCTCGTCGAGCAGGAGGTCGTACGAGGGGATGAAGTCGAGCTGGCGGTTGTCGGTGATCTGGGTGAGCGAGGTGGTGACGCCGCGCCGGTAGAAGACTCCGTGCAGGTCGAGGGCCGCGTAGCTGGTGGCCTTCAGGTGGAGGCGCCAGATCCAGAGCCGGTCCTCGGCCGTGCGCAGCTTCGTCTCGAAGCGCGATTCGCCGTTCTCGAAGAGCCGGCCGCTGTAGATCCCGAAGGGGACGAAGGGGTAGTCGACCATCGTCACCATGCTGGCGGGCGCGATGCCGTCGCGCGGATCCATCACCGCCTCACGGCGCTTGGCGGGGGCGTACCGGATGGCGCGCTTGGTGCCGGTGGACAGGACGTGGTCGGTGCGGGCGAAGTCGCAGCCGAGGGCCTCGATGCCGCGGACCATGCCGCGCAGATGGCCCGGGGCATACCAGTCGTCACCGTCGAGGAAGGTGATGTGGTCGCCGGTGGCCGCGTCGATCCCGGTGTTGCGCGCCTGCGCCACGCCGAGGTTGGTCTCGTGACGGATGACCCTGGCGTTCGGGATGCGGCTCTGCCAGCGGTCGAGGACATACGGCGTCTCGTCCGTCGAGCAGTCGTCGATCAGCAGGAACTCGAAATCCGGGTCCGCGTTGTTCGCGAGGCTTCGCATGGTGTCGGACGCATAGATCCCGACATTGTGGAACGGGACGATGACGGACAACTTCGGCACTCGGAATCCCCACACTCAGCCAGACGTACTGACAGGCAATCGATCACTCAGGCGACTCGGCTCACGGTCTTCACCAGGGCGGACGCCGGTCGGGCGGGCAGCGTATCCATCGTCATCTCCCGCCGGTGGAGCCCGATGTGGCCTCCAGGTGAACTCTTGTCGCCCCGCGTGCGAACCGGTGCCGGAAGCCGAGCGCGAGCAGGACGAGCAGCGCTATGGCGGCGACCGCGCCGCCCAGGCGCAGCCCCGGGGGCCGGAAGGCGCAGCTGACCGAGGTCGTCGTGGGGTCGATCGGGACGGCCAGGAGTCCGAGGTAGCGCTGCGCGGGGGCCGGCGGGGCGTCTCCGGCCGCGCAGCTCCAGCCGGAGATGCGCGGGGCGGCGATGAGGGCTGTTCCTCCGCTGCCCGCCGGGAGTTCGGCGGTGATCGTGTGGCCGGAGACATGGACGGAGGTGGCGCCCGTCGCCGTCAGTCGCTGTACGGCGGTGTCGAGGCGCGCCCTGTCCAGGCAGGCCACGGGCTCCCGTGGCAGGGAGGCCGCCCGCGCGTCGCCGCGCAGCTCGATCCGTACGGCGCCGGATGCGGGTACCGCGCCGAGCGTCTGCATCGGGCCCTGGACCGAGGGCAGTCCGCCGAAGAAGGTCATGGGCGGCTGCCCGGCCAGGGCGGCCGTGCCCTTGAGCTCGGGTGCCCAGAGCCAGACCTGACTGCCCTCGGGGCACGAGGCGTTCAGCGTGGTGACGCCCCCGGGACCGTCCGTACGGCGGAGCGAGCCCGGCACCGTGTAGACGGTCGAGCCCAGCAGCAACTCCTGGTTGGCGAACGGGGAGTCGCCGAACGCGGCGTCACGCGCGGGCAGCTTCACATCCGGACGGACCGTGACGAGCGGCGGCACGGGCGTGTCGGTGACGGTGATCCGGCCCTCGGGCAGAGTGTCCGGGGTGACCGGCGCCGAAGGCGTGGAGCGCATCCGGGTGCCGATGGAGAAGATCGCGTCGGTCACCGGGTTGTCGAGGGTGACCGGGTGGCGGCCCTTGGCCCAGAAGCCGAAGCCGAGGGCGGAGAGGGTGCGCGCGTACGTGTCCGCCGTGAGGCTGGAGTAGTACTCGGCTCCTTGGCCGCCCACGAGCAGGACGTCGTTGCCGCCCGGGATCTCGCCCGGATCCGTACGGTGGCGCGGCCAGGCGTCCTTCGCCTCCACGGCGCGCGCCATGTCCTCCTGCCAGGGTCCGAGGCGCGGGTTCCACTGGACCTTGCTCAGCTCCTGCTCCGCGATCCTGCCTCCGGTGAGCGCGGTCTCCCCGGCCTGGGCGACGACGAGGAGGACGACCGCCAGGGCCGACAGGGCTCGGGCTCCGGCCGCGTACCGCCGGGCGAGCAGGACGGCGACGGCGGCGAGCACCGCGAGGGCCAGGGCGGCGGCGAAGGCGGGGTAGGTCCAGCGGTCGACGACGAGGCTGTCGCGGGCCGCGAAGGCGAGGGCGGCGAGGAGTGCGGCGCCGCCGAGGAGGGCGGGCAGCGGGGGCAGTCCGCGGGCGGTGGACAGCCAGGCCGCGATGAGCAGCAGTCCGCAGAGTACGAATGTCTGACGGTACGGCAGCCCGTTGGGCGAGGCGCCCGCGTGCCAGAGCAGATGGGTGGGGCCCCATTGGAGCGAGAGCCCGACCAGGACGATCGCAGCGGTCCAGGCGATACGGAGCCTGGGGGCCACGGCGCTGTTGAAGGGCAGCGTCAGCGCGAGTGCGAGGGCCGGGGTGCCGATGAAGAGGGCGGGGGTGGCGACGCTGGCCGTGGCCGGGAGCAGCCGGGCGAACACCTCGGTCCAGGCGACGGGGGCGAACGTCACCTCGGGGGTCGGGTCGGCGACCCGGGTGGCCAGGAAGATCACCAGGATGAGCGGGGACGCGAGCGCGATGCCGAGGAGGACGGAGCGGCTTGCGCGCAGCAGTCCGGCCAGACGCCGGCGGGCGGTCGTGCCCTCCGTGAGCAGACGGACGGTCAGGACGACGGCGGCGCCGAGGGTAGCCATGTACGCGGTGTAGAAGTTGGCGTACCAGGCGAGGGCGACGACGAGCGGGCCGAGGACGGGGCGGCGCGCGGTGCGGGCCCACTCCCCCACCAGGCAGAGCAGGGGGAAGGCGAGCAGCCCGTCGAGCCACATCGGGACGGTGGCGCCGTAGTTGAGGGTCCAGCCGCACAGTGCGTACGCCGCGCCCAGGACGGCCGCCACCTGCCAGGGTCCGCGGCGGAGCCTGAGGAGCAGGACCGCCATGGCCGCACCGGCGGCGGTGATCTTGGCGACGGTGATGACGTAGAGGGCCAGTTCCGTGCGGTCGGCCGGGAAGAGCACGACGATCAGGTCGAACGGGCTGCTCAGGTACGTGCCGTAGTCGCCGAGGAAGTTCGACCCGAAGCCCGCGCTCCAGTTGAGGAACAGGTCGCCGTGGGCCTCGCCGAGGAGAACCTTGCGCCAGTGGGCGTGGAAGGGCAGGTACTGCTGGCCGAGGTCGACCGTGTTGCGGGTGGTGGACCCGAACGGATGGCTGCCGGCGAGCCGTGTGCCGAGGCAGAAGACGAGGGACGTCAGCAGGGCCGCGGCGACGGCGCCGCGTACGCGGATGCTGCGCCGGGCCCGGTCGAGGTACCGCCGCGGCCGCTTCCCCGTCCCCTGCGCCGCGCCGGGTTGCCCGCCCTCGGTGCGCGCGCCTTCGCCCTGGTCGGGCACGGTCTCGGCAGCAGGGGGCACACGTCCTCCGGGGTGTGTCGGGCGGCGCGCGGTCGCGCGTGGGCCCGGTGTTCACGTCCACGTCCACGTCACGGGCAGAGGGCCATTACCGCCGAGCCGGGCGTCTCGAATCCGATCAGAAGGCGGTCTTCCGGCGCACCGGAGGTGAACACGAGGTGCCACCGCCCTACGGGATCGACGGGATCGGATCGCTGCACACGGCGGTATCCACCGCCCGCAATACTCTCCGCTTGCACTTAGCCAGCGTCTGCAACTATTGTCGAAGCACGCAAGACCCCCCTGCAATCATTTCTGGAAGGTGCTTCACCATGCCTCTCGCGCTCCTGGCCCTGGCCATCGGGGCCTTCGGGATCGGCACCACCGAGTTCGTGATCATGGGCGTGCTGCCTCAGGTCGCCGGGGACTTCGGTGTCACCATTCCCACGGCCGGCTGGCTGGTGACCGGCTACGCCCTCGGTGTCGTGTTCGGCGCCCCGCTCCTGACCGTGCTCGGCACCAAGGTGTCCCGCAAGAAGATGCTCCTCTTCCTGATGGGCCTCTTCGTCGTCGGCAACCTGCTCTCCGCCGTCGCCCCGACCTTCGGGATGATGCTGACCGGCCGGATCGTGGCCTCCCTCGCCCACGGCGCGTTCTTCGGCATCGGCTCGGTCGTCGCCGCGGGCCTGGTCGCCCCGGAGAAGAAGGCGTCGGCGATCTCGCTGATGTTCATGGGCCTGACCGTCGCCAACGTCGTCGGCGTCCCGCTCGGCACCTACATCGGCCAGGCGGCCGGCTGGCGCGTCACCTTCACCGTCGTCGCGGCGCTCGGCGTGGTCGGCTTCCTCGGCGTGGCCAGGCTCGTGCCCGAGACGGGCCCGCCGGAGACCTCGGGCGTCCGCACCGAGTTCGCCGCCTTCAGGAACGTCCAGGTCTGGCTCGCCATGGCGATGACCGTCCTCGGCTACGGAGGCGTGTTCGCGGCCGTCACGTACATCACCCCGATGATGACCGAGGTCGCCGGCTACAGCGAAGGCGCCGTGACCTGGCTGCTCGTCCTCTTCGGCATCGGCATGTTCCTCGGCAACCTGCTCGGCGGAAAGTTCGCCGACCGCGCCCTGATGCCCATGCTCTTCGTGGCCCTCGGCGCGCTGTCCCTGACGCTGCTGACCTTCACGGCCACCGCTCACCACAAGGTCCTCGCCGCGATCACGCTCACCCTGATCGGCGCGCTGGGCTTCGCCACCGTGCCCCCGCTGCAGAAGTGGGTCCTGGACCAGGCCAAGCAGGCCCCGACGCTCGCGTCGGCCGCCAACATCGGCGCCTTCAACCTCGGCAACGCCCTGGCCGCCTGGCTCGGCGGTGTCGTCATCGCCTCGGGCCTCGGCTTCACCGCCCCGAACTGGGTGGGTGCGCTCCTCTCCGGAACCGCCCTCCTGCTGGCCTTCCTCGCCGCGTTCCTGGACCGGCGAACCCGGGTCGCCGCGTCGATCCGTACGGACGCCGGGGCCGCTGCCGACGACGCTGCCGTCCGGGTCCGGACCGACGCCGAGCGGGTCCCGGCCGGGCTGCGCTGAACTCCGTACCCCCCCCCGGCACCCCCGTACCCCGTACCCCCGAGAATCCTGGGCGTGGCCGTCTGGCTGCTCCCCCACTGTCAAGGAAGTCACCACCGTGAGCACCACCACCGCCCCCGCCGTCACCCCGCTGAACACGCAGGACGCCGAGATCCTGCTCACCGCCGCCGTCCGCGCCGCCGAGGCCGCCGGGGTCACCGTCAGCGTCACCGTCCTGGACGCGGGCGGCCACCTGCTCGCCTTCCGCCGCGACGACCGCGCCGTGCTGATCTCGGGCGAGACGAGCACCCGCAAGGCGTACACGGCCCTCCAGCTCGACGCCCCGACCGCCGACCTCGTCGACCTGGTCAAGCCCGACGGCCCGTTCCACAGCCTCACCACGGCGCTCGACCGTCCGCTGCTCTTCATCGCCGGCGGCCTGCCGGTCCACCGCGACGGCTGGCTCGTCGGCGCCATCGGCGTCGGTGGCGGCGCCCCCGAGCAGGACCACGGCTTCGCCACGGCGGCCGTCGAGAGCCTCGGCGCCGGCGTGCGCTGACCCGGCGCCGGGACGCCCCTCACGAGTGCATGCCCCTGCCCGGTGCCGACGGCACCGGGCTTCGTGCGCCGCGACCGCGCTCCGGCGGCTCAGCCCGGCGTGACGGGCAGGACGTCCGGAGACAGCGCGGCCGCTCGCGCCGTGGCGCTCGTCATCCTCTTGCGGTGATGGCGTCGGCACAGCACCTCGTAGCCGATCTCGTCGCCCACGTTCACATCGCCGACCACGACCTGCGCGCCCTCGACGACCATCGCGCCGCCGACGGTCCGTGCATTGTGCGTGGCCCGCGCACCGCACCAGCACAGGGCCTCGACCTGGAGCACCTCGACCCGGTCGGCGAGCTCCACGAGCCGCTGCGAACCGGGGAAGAGCTTCGAGCGGAAGTCGGTGGTGATGCCGAAGGCGAAGACGTCGAGCGCGAGATCGTCGACGACCCGGGCCAGCTGGTCGATCTGCTCGGGCGACAGGAACTGCGCCTCGTCCGCGATGACGTAGTCGCAGCGGCCGCCCTTGGAGAGATGGGTGACGAGGTACGCGTAGAAGTCGAAGCCCTCAGCCGCCTCCACCGCGTCCGTGACCAGGCCGAGCCGCGAGGAGAGCTTGCCCTCGCCCGCCCGGTCGTCCCGCGTGAAGATCATGCCCTGGAGGCCACGGGTGGAGCGGTTGTGCTCGATCTGAAGAGCGAGGGTGCTCTTTCCGCAGTCCATCGTTCCGGAGAAGAACACCAGCTCGGGCATGGGAGGTCGAGGACCTTTCAGGGCGTGGGTGAGGGGGACGGAGTCGCGGGGTGACGGAGTGACGGCGGTACGGGCTGCGGAGTCAGGAACGGACTTCTACGAGCGGCACCAGCTGCTCCGCCGGCGTCATCGAACCGTGCACGCCGACCATCGCCGACTCGTGGGGCTCGTTGACGGACGCGGTGATGATGACATCGTCATGGGCCGCGGCGACCACGTCGCCGATCCTGCCGTACACGCGCTCGTCGACCGCGTCGCCGAACCAGCCGAGCGCGATGGCCTCGTCGCGGCTCGCCACCCAGAACTGCTCGCCGAGCACCTCCCGCCAGCACGTCAGCACATCGGCCTCGGCACCCGGCACCGCGTAGACATGGCGGGCACGGCCCTCGCCGCCGAGCAGGGCGACCCCGGCGCGCAGCTCCCAGTCCTCGTCGAAGTCGATCCGGTGCCGGTCGTCGAAGGGGATGTCCACCATGCCGTGGTCGGCCGTCACATACAGGGCCGAGTGGGGCGGCAGCTGCTCGGCGAGCCGCTGCACGAGCCGGTCGACGAACATCAGCTGCCCGCGCCAGGCGTCGGAGTCGATGCCGAAGCGGTGTCCGGCCCCGTCGAGTTCGCTGTAGTACGTGTAGACCAGGGAGCGGTCGCCGCCGGCGAGCTGCTCCGCGGCGAAGTCCATCCGCTCCTCGCCGGAGAGCCGGCCGTGGAACGTTCCGCCACTCAACGCGATCTTGGTGAGCGGAGTGTCCTGGAAGATCGGCGAGGAGACCTGGGCGGTGTGGATGCCCGCCTCGTGCGCGAGCCGGAAGACGGTGGGGTACGGCTGCCAGACCTGCGGCGAGGTCCACGGCTTCCAGCGGAGCTGGTTCATCAGCTCGCCCGTGTCGGGGTTGCGGACGGTGTAGCCGGGCAGTCCGTGCGCGCCGGGGACGAGGCCGGTGCCCACCGAGGCGAGCGAGGTCGCCGTGGTGGCCGGGAAACCGGCGGTGACCGGACGGCCCGTACCGCCGCGCGAGGTGCCGAGGAGCGAGGTGAGGTACGGAGCCTCGTCCGGGTGGGCCTTGATCTGCTCCCAGCCGAGTCCGTCGATCAGGAAGACGCAGTTCCGGTCGGCGGGCGACAGCTCGGAGATCCGGGCCTCGAAGCCGGGGACGCCCTGGCCGGCGACGAGCGTCGGGAGGACGTCGGCGAGCGAGCCCTTGCCGTACTCGGGGACGGGTGCCGTGGCGGGGTCGAGCGGGACGGGTTCGTCCGACCAGCCGGGGGTGACGGCGGTGGGCTGGACCATCAGCGGGTCGCCGCGGTGGCTTCGGAGAGCGACTGGGCGAAGGCGAGGGTCTGGCGCACGGTGTCCGGGCCGTCTCCGGCGTCGCTGACGCGCAGGCTGAGGTCGTCGGCGGTGGCGTTGCCGGTGTAGCCGTGGTCGGCGTCGCAGTTGGGGTCGCCGCAGGCGGCGGGCTCCAGGTCGATCCGCGAGACGGCGCCCCAGCCGATGGTGAGGACGACCTCACGGGGCAGGGTGCCGGGCGTGTAGGACTCGGGGTTGGCGACGACGCGGCTGACGACGACGGAGGAGATCCGGTCGAGCTTGACCGACTCGGTGGACGTCGTGGCGTACGGCGTCGGGGAGCTGTTGTCGGCGGCCTGCTCGTCGGTGTGGCTGACGATGAAACGGTTGGCCGTCAGGACGAGGACCGTGACATGACGACGGACCTCGTTGGAGTCGAACGTGGTCTCCTGGTGCACCACGTACGACGCGATCGCCTCGCCACCGACGGCGGCCTCCACCGCCTCGGCCACGAGGGCCGGGTAGTAGCCGCTGCGCTCGATCGCCGCGCGCAGCCCTTGGGTCGTCGTACCGGTCTTCGCCATGGACTCCATCCTAATCCGTCGGAAGGGGCACTCCGGGACGCTCCGGGGCCGGGTTGAGGCGGGTTTCAGTAGCTCGGAAGGCTGCGGGGACCCAGGTCCGTGCGGGGCGGGGGCGGGGCCAGCCGGACCGTCGCGCCGAGCGCGGAGAGGCCGTGCGGGGCGACGACCACGGGCTCCAGCGTGATCGCGACCACTTCGGGGTGGTCGTCGACGAGCCGGGAGACGCGCAGCAGCAGTTCCTCCAGGGCGGGTGTGTCGACGGGGGCGGAGCCGCGCCAGCCGAAGAGGAGCGGGGCGGTGCGGATGGAGCGGACGAGTTCGGCGGCGTCGCGGTCGGTGGCGGGGACGAGGCGGTGGGACATGTCCCCGAGCAGCTCGGAGGCGGCTCCGGCGAGTCCGAAGGAGAGCACGGCACCGACGGCGGGGTCGATGGCCGAGCGGACGACGGTGTCGACACCGCGGGGAACCATGGCCTGGACGACCGGCTGGAGCTCGGCGGGCTTGCCGAGCGCCTCGGTCAGTTCGGCGTAGGCGGTACGGAGTTGTTCCTCGCCCGCCAGGTCGAGCCGTACGCCCCCGAGGTCGGGACGGTGGCGCAGGTGGGGGGCGGTCGTCTTGAGGGCGACCGGGTATCCGAGCCGGGCGGCGGCGAGGACGGCGTCGTCGGGGGTGGGCGCGGGGAGGGTGGGGAGCACGTCGATCCCGTACCGCCCGAGCAGCTCGCGCGCCGCGTCGGCGTCGAGCGTGGCGCCCCGGGTGTCCGTGTCCTCCCCGAGTACGCGCTCGATCTGCGCGGCGGCCCCGCCCTCGTCGATGTCCTCGAACTCGGGCACCCGCCCGGGCTCGGCCGCCTGTCGCCGCCACTGCCCGTACCGCACGGCCTCGGCCAACGCCCGCACGGCCCGCTCGGCGGCGGGGTAGGCGGGAATCCCCCCGCCGAGGGGCCCGGCACCGTCTGCGGCGGCCGAACCCTCGGCGGCGTCGCGGGGGACGGCGCCGCCGGTGCGGGGGTGGGCTGCGGCGGCGCCAGGACCGCCCGAGCCGGAGGCGAGGGCCCCGGCAGCCCCGGCACCGCCGGTGCGCGGGTCGCCGGCGGCGCCGGACCCGCCGACGCTGGGCGCCGGGGGGCCGTCCGGCGATCGGCGCGGCGGCGCGGTGTCGCCGGCCGGGGGCGCGGCGCTGGGCGGTGGCGTCGGTCCGCCGGTCGCAGGGTCGGTGGAGGTCGGACCGGCGCCCGGGCCCCCGGGCGCGGTGGTGTCGGGGCGTACGGGCACGGCGGCCGTGGGGGCGCCGCCGCCCCGGCCCGCGGACGCGGCCGCGGTATGGGCGCCGCCTGGGCCCGTGGGCTCGGGAAGTCGGCGGGCCCGGGTGGGCGGGCGGGTGCTCGTCGCCGCCGAGAGCGCCTCCGCCAGGCCGCCCATCTCCACGTGGACCACCACCACCGGCTTCGCCGGGGACGGAGCGGAGGCGACCGCCTCGCGGAGGTACGCCGCGAGGACCTCGCCGTCGCCTGACTCGACCGCCCCGTTCTCGCCGACCCAGGGGATCGCGGTCACGACGACCGCGTCGCAGGCGTCGTCCGCGAGCGCCGCCGCCAGCGCGGCGCGGAAGTCCGCGGGGCTCGCGCCCGTCGTCAGGTCCAGCGGGCGGTGCGGACGGAGCCCCTCCGTCAGACAGGCGTCGTACGTCAGCAGCCCGAGTGACTCGGAGTTGCCGAGGATCGCCACGCGCGGCCCGGCGGGCAGCGGCTGGCCCGCCAGGAGCAGCCCCGCGTCGACGAGTTCGGTGACCGTGTCGACGCGGATGACCCCGGCCTGCCGGAGCAGCGCCGCGACCGTGGCGTGCGGGATCCGGGTGACCGGCACCCGGTGCCCCGGCGGCGCGCTCCCGCTGTGCCGCGCGCCCTTGACCACCACGACCGGTTTGACCGCCGCCGTGCGCCGGGCGAGCCGGGTGAACTTCCGGGGGTTCCCGATGGACTCCAGGTACAGCAGAACGACGTCCGTCTCCGGGTCGTCGTACCAGTGCTGGAGGAAGTCGTTGCCGGAGACGTCGGCCCGGTTGCCCGCCGAGATGAAGGAGGAGATGCCCGCGCCGTGCCGGTGCAGCCCGGCGAGGAGCGCGATACCGATCGCGCCGGACTGGGTGAAGAGCCCGATGCGTCCGGCGGCCGGCGCCTGCGGCGCGAGCGAGGCGTTCAGCCGGACACCGGCCGAGGTGTTGATGATCCCGAACGCGTTCGGCCCGATGATCCGCATCCCGTACGAGCGGGCCTGCCGCACCAGCTCCCGCTGCCGGTCCCGGCCCTCGGCCGTGCCCGTCTCCGCGTAGCCCGCCGAGAGCACGACGAGCCCCCGCACCCCGTGCTCCCCGCAGTCCGCGACCGCCTCCGGCACGCGCTCGGCGGGAACGGCCACGATCGCGAGGTCCACCGGTTCGCCGATGTCCCCGACGGAGCGGAAGGCCGGTACTCCGTCGAGCGTGGCGGTCTCCACGGGGAGCGCGCCGTTCACGGCGTACGTCCGTCCGCCGAACCCGCCGTCGAGGAGGATGCGCAGGACCGCCCGGCCCACGCCGCCCGGTGTGCGTCCGGCGCCGACGACGGCGACCGAGCCGGGTGTGAGGAGCCGCTGCACGGAACGCGCCTCGGCCCGCTGCTCCCGCGCGCGCTGCACGGCGAGCGAGCGGTCCGTGGGCTCCAGGTCGAGGTGGAGCCGTACCGAGCCGTCCTCGAAGCTCCGCTTCTGGGTGTACCCCGCGTCGGTGAAGACCTTGATCATCTTGGTGTTCGCAGGCAGCACCTCCGCCGCGAACCGCCGGATGTCGCGCTCGCGCGCCACCGCCGCGATGTGTTCGAGCAGTGCGGACGCCACGCCCCGCCCCTGGTGCGCGTCCTGGACCAGGAAGGCGACCTCGGCCTCGTCGGCCGGTGCGGAGGCGGGCATGCCGCGGTCGTCGATCCGGTCGTACCGCACGGTGGCGATGAACTCCCCGCCGACCGTCGCCGCGAGCCCCACCCGGTCGACGAAGTCGTGGTGGGTGAAGCGGTGCACGTCCTTGGCGGAGAGCCGTGGGTACGGCGCGAAGAAGCGGTAGTACTTCGACTCGTCGGAGACCTGCTCGTAGAAGCTGACCAGCCGTTCGGCGTCGTCGGCCGTGATGGGCCTGATGCGCGCCGTGCCGCCGTCGCGGAGGACCACGTCCGCTTCCCAGTGGTCGGGATAGGCGTGCTCCGGCTGTGTCGCCTCCGCCGCCTGTGGCGACTGCACTGCCTGTACCGGCTCCCCCGGCCGGCCCGGCTGTTCCGACGCGCTCTGCATGGGGCAAGCCTACGGCCGGGGTCCGACACGGGCACCGGTCGCGCGGCACCTGTGCGCCATGCAAGGTAAGGAGGACCGATCGGCCCTCGCGCGGGGGCCGGAGGTCGGCCACGACCACCCCGCGGCCCGTGAGAGACTGGTCTAGACAACCCGCTTGAGACTTGAAGGGCAACACCATGGCTGAGCGCCGCGTCAACGTCGGCTGGGCCGAGGGCCTGCACGCCCGCCCCGCCTCCATCTTCGTCCGTGCCGCCACGGCCTCCGGCGTCCCCGTGACGATCGCGAAGGCCGACGGCAACCCGGTCAACGCCGCGTCGATGCTCGCGGTGCTCGGTCTGGGCGCGCAGGGCGGCGAGGAGATCGTTCTCGCTTCGGACGCCGAGGGCGCCGAGGTCGCGCTCGACCGCCTGGCGAAGCTGGTTGCCGAGGGGCTCGAGGAGCTTCCCGAGACCGTCTGACCCGATCTCCGAAGAAGCCGCGCACGCCGGAACACCGGCGGCGCGGCTTTTTCGTCCCCCCGATTCCGCGGGCACATTCCCGGCGGCGCATCACGGACAGCGAATTGTGCACGGCGCGTCGCGCACTGCGCATTCCCGAGCGCCATTCCGGGCGGACGTCAATCCAGGCGGACGCCGATCCGGACGAGCACCATTCCGGGCAGGAAAGAACCGGCCCGCGAAATTCAGTGCTCTTTGTATACGGCTCGCTCGTTAATTCCGGACGCTCGCGGTGTTTACGACATGTTGCGAAACCCTCACGCGCCCGTGCTCCGGGCCCTTCAGCCGGTGCAGCACCAGTGACCGCTCGGTGTGCGTCGCGGTCAGCACCCGGGCCCGCTCCGCGTCGCCGCGCGCCACCGCGTCCACGATCGCCCCGTGCTCGGCCCACGCCTCGGCCGGCTGGGACGGGAGCTCGATGGCGTACATCCAGTCGATCTTGTGCCGCAGCTGGGTGAGCAGGGCGCTGAGCGCCGGGCTGCCCGAGGCCTGGGCCAGCGTCTCGTGGAACCAGCCGCCGAGCGGGCGCAGGTCCTCCGCCTGACCCCGCCTGGCCCGCTCCTGCCCCAGCCTGACCAGGCCCCGCAGCACCTTGAGGTGCGCCTCGGTGCGGCGCTGCGCGGCGCGCGCGGCCCCCAGCGGCTCCAGCAGGGACCGTACGTCCAGCAGGTCCGCCGCCTCCTGCTCGGTGGGCTCGGCGACCTGGGCGCCCGCGTGGCGGCGGGTGATCACGAAGCCCTCGGACTCCAGGGTGCGCAGCGCCTCCCGGACGGGGACGCGGGAGACTCCGTAACGGCGGGCGAGCTGCTCCTCCGTCAGCCGGCTGCCGCGCTCGAAGACCCCGGTGACGATGTCGTCCCGGATCGCCGTGCATACAGAGTGCGCGGGAATGCGCATGTTCGACCTCCGCCTTGATCCGCGCGAAACCGGTTCTCCGGCGACTCTATTGCAGCAGGGCTTTGTTTCCGACGGCTCTCAAGGATCCATGGATATGTTTTCGGTCAGCGAAAAGCCCCGGCTCGGTACGAGCCGGGGCTTTTCTGAGAAGCCGGGAAAGACCTCGACCGGTCAGACGTTCACACCGCGCGCGCGGAGGTACGCGATCGGGTTGATGTCGGAGCCGTACTCGGCGGTGGTGCGGGCCTCGAAGTGGAGGTGCGGCCCCGTGGAGTTGCCGGTCGAGCCGGAGATGCCTATCTGCTGGCCCGGGGTGACGGACTGACCGACCCCGACACTGATGGCCGAGAGGTGACCGTACTGGGTGTACGTGCCGTCGTTCATCCGGATGACGACGTTGTTCCCGTACGCACCGCCCCAGCCCGCCTCGACGACGGTGCCGGAGCCGACGGAGACGACCTTGGTGCCGGAGGCGGCGTGGAAGTCGACGCCGGAGTGGCTGCCGGAGGACCAGAGCGCACCGCCGGTCTTGTAGCCGGTGCTGACGTACGAGCCGGCCACGGGGAGCTGGAAGGAGTTCAGGCGCTTGCGCTCGGCCTCACGGGCGGCGCGCTCCTTGGCCTCGCGGATCTCCTTGGCGCGGGCCTCGGCCTTGCGCTTCGCCTCGGCCCTGGCACGGGCCTCCGCCTGGCGCTTCGCCTCGGCCTCGGCGGCCTCGCGCTCCTGGGCGGCGGCCTGGGCGTCGATGGTGTCGGCGAGCGAGTCGGCGGCGATGATCTGGGTCAGCCCGGTGTCCTCGACCGAGGGGGCAGCGTCCGCGTCGACGGCGAGTGCCGGGGAGGCGAGGGTTCCGATGACGCCGGTGGTGGCGAGGGTCGCGACGCCGGCGATGCCGGCGGTGCGGCGCGACAGACGACTCGGACCACGATGCTTCCCGGTGGCACGGGTGAACGCCATGTAGGGGCTGTTCCTTTCCTTCCTTCTCGCCTACCGGGTTAGCTGACGGGTTCGGAGCAGGAAGGTCTCCTACGGGCCCCTCCGCACGGGTGCGAAGGCGTCCGATTCACCCCAGGGACTTCGTGTGGGTCCCCGGCTCCCCAGGCTCGCGCCTGACGGGGACTCGGCGATGACTGTCCGGTGCCGCGGGTGCGGCGGGTGCAACTGGCGAACAGCCGGACCGACGCTAAGCGGACCGTCTTTCAATCACCAAACAGACACGGCTGTTTGTAAGACATGCCACAGGGCATACAGTCACCCTCCGCAGCAATACGGACAAAGAGGAGGACCCCGGCGTACCGTGACGTCGGGGCCCTCCGGTGCCGCCGGACGCGGCGGCGCGGCGACTCGATCAGCCGGTGACGACGGTCACTTCGCCGATGCCGAGGGCGCGTACGGGCTCCTCGATCTCCGACGCGTCACCCACGAGCACGGTGACGAGACGGTCCACGGGGAAGGCGTTGACGACCGCCGCCGTCGCCTCCACCGTGCCGGTCTCGGCGAGACGCGCGTACAACTGCGCCTGGAAATCGTCCGGAAGGTGCTGCTCGACCTGGTCGGCGAGGGTCGCGGCGACCGAGGCGGCGGTCTCGTACTTGAGCGGCGCCACACCCACCAGGTTCTGCACGGCCACATCGCGCTCGGCGTCCGTCAGGCCTTCCGCGGCGAGAGTGCGCAGCACCTTCCACAGGTCGTCAAGTGCCGGACCGGTGTTGGGGGTGTCGACGGAGCCGCTGATGGCGAGCATCGAGGCGCCGTTGCCCTTGCCGTCGGAGCGCAGCACCTGGCCGAAGGCACGGACACCGTAGGTGTAGCCCTTCTCCTCGCGCAGGACACGGTCCAGGCGGGAGGTGAGCGTGCCACCGAGGCAGTACGTGCCGAGTACCTGGGCCGGCCAGACGCGGTCGTGCCGGTCGGCGCCGACACGGCCGATCAGCAGCTGGGTCTGGACGGCACCCGGGCGGTCGACGATGACCACACGGCCGGTGTCGTCGGCCGTGATCGGCGGGACCGGGCGGGGCTCGGCGGTGTTGCCCGTCCAGGCGCCGAGCGACTCGGCGAGCACCTTGTCCAGGTCCACGTCGGTCAGGTCGCCGACGACGACGGCCGTGGCCGTGGACGGCCGGACGTGCGCGTCGAAGAAGGCACGGACGGCGGCGGCGTCGATCGGCTCCACCGTCTCCTCGGTGCCCTGGCGCGGCCGGGACATGCGCGAGTCGGCCGGGAAGAGCTCCTTGGAGAGCTGCTTGGCCGCCCGGCGGGCCGGGTTGGCCGCCTCGTGCGGGATCTCGTCGAGCCGGTTGCGCACCAGGCGCTCGACCTCGGTCTCGAGGAACGCCGGCGCGATCAGGGCCTCGGAGAGCAGCCCGAGCGCCTTGGGCAGCCGGGAGACGGGGACCTCCAGGGAGACCCGTACACCCGGGTGGTCGGCGTGCGCGTCGAGCGTGGCGCCGCAGCGCTCCAGCTCGGCGGCGAACTCCTCGGCGGTGTGCTGGTCCGTGCCCTCGGAGAGGGCGCGGGCCATGATCGTGGCGACACCGTCGAGGCCGGCGGGCTCGGCCTCCAGCGGTGCGTCGAGGAAGATCTCGACGGCGACGACCTGCTGGCCGGGGCGGTGGCAGCGCAGCACCGTCAGGCCGTTGTCCAGCGCTCCGCGGTCCGGGGCCGGGAAGGCCCAGGGCCGGGCGGTGCCCGGCTCCGGCTGCGGGTGGAACGTCATGTTCGTCAAAGACGCGGCGGCGTCGGTCACTGGTCCGCTCCCTCTTCCTCGTCGCTGTCGGCCGGCTCGGCGTCGTTCTGTTCGGTGCCGAGCGGCTCGTAGACCAGCACCGCGCGGTTGTCCGGGCGCAGCCGGGCCGCGGCGGCGGCCCGCACCTCCTCGGCGGTGACGTCGAGGACCCGGTTGACGGCGGTCAGGGCGAGCTGCGGGTCGCCGAACAGGACCGCGTAGCGGCAGAGTTCGTCGGCGCGGCCCGCGACCGTGCCGAGCCGGTCCAGCCACTCGCGCTCCAACTGGGCCTGCGCGCGCTCCATCTCCTCGGGCGTCGGGCCCTCGGCGGCGAACCGGGCCAGCTCCTCGTCGACGGCGGCCTCGATCTGGGGCACCTCGACCCCGCCGGACGTCTTGACGTCCAGCCAGCCGAGCGAGGGCGCGCCGGCCAGGCGGAGGAGACCGAAGCCTGCGGCCACGGCCGTACGGTCGCGCCGGACCAGGCGGTTGTGGAGCCGGGACGACTCGCCGCCGCCGAGGACGGTCAGGGCGAGGTCCGCGGCGTCGCACTCGCGCGTGCCGTCGTGCGGAAGCCGGTAGGCGGCCATCAGCGCGCGGGCCGGGACCTCCTCCTCGACGACCTCGCGCAGCTGCTCCCCGAGGACGTCGGGCAGCGTGCCGTCGCGCGGGGGCAGCTTGCCGTCGTGGGACGGGATGGAACCGAAGTACTTCTCGATCCAGGCCAGGGTCTGCGCCGGGTCGATGTCGCCGACGACCGAGAGGACCGCGTTGTTCGGCGCGTAGTACGTGCGGAAGAAGGCCCGCGCGTCCTCCAGCGTCGCCGCGTCCAGGTCGGCCATGGAGCCGATCGGCGTGTGGTGGTAGGGGTGGCCCTCGGGGTAGGCCAGCGCGGTGAGCTTCTCGAAGGCCGTGCCGTAGGGCACGTTGTCGTACCGCTGGCGGCGCTCGTTCTTGACGACGTCCCGCTGGTTCTCCATGGACTCGTCGTCCAGGGCGGCGAGCAGCGAGCCCATGCGGTCCGCCTCCAGCCAGAGCGCGAGCTCCAGCTGGTGCGTGGGCATGGTCTCGAAGTAGTTGGTGCGCTCGAAGCTCGTCGTGCCGTTGAGCGAGCCGCCCGCACCCTGCACCAGCTCGAAGTGGCCGTTGCCGTGGACCTGCTTCGAGCCCTGGAACATCAGGTGCTCGAAGAGGTGGGCGAGGCCGGTGCGGCCCGCGACCTCGTGGCGGGAACCGACGTCGTACCAGAGGCACACCGCGGCGACCGGGGTCAGGTGGTCCTCGGAGAGCACCACGCGCAGGCCGTTGGCCAGCCGGTGCTCGGTCGCTGTCAGGCCGCCGGAGCCGGCCTCTGCCGTGGCCGTGTGACCCATGGGCATGTACGTCCCTTCGATCGCGATATGGAAAAGTCCTGCCACCCTATGCAAGCGCACCGGCACCTGGCGAAGTTCCCGCAGGTTCCCGGCGTCCCTCTTCCGGGTCGCGGGGGCGTCGCGCACCCCTGACGGCGGCCCGTACCCGGGTCGCGGTCGGCGTTGTCGGTGGGACGGTCCACAATGGTCCGCGTCAGATCAACCTTGTTGGTGAAGGAGCCGCAGCCGCGATGGCCCGCCGCAGCACGAAGACACCGCCGCCGGACGACGCGTTCGAGGAGAGGATCCTCGACATCGACGTCGTCGACGAGATGCAGGGCTCCTTCCTCGAGTACGCGTACTCGGTGATCTACTCCCGCGCGCTGCCGGACGCCCGCGACGGCATGAAGCCCGTCCAGCGCCGCATCGTGTACCAGATGAACGAGATGGGCCTGCGCCCCGACCGCGGCTACGTGAAGTGCGCCCGCGTCGTCGGCGAGGTCATGGGCAAGCTGCACCCGCACGGCGACGCGTCGATCTACGACGCGATGGTGCGCATGGCCCAGCCGTTCTCCATGCGCCTCCCGCTGGTCGACGGCCACGGCAACTTCGGCTCGCTGGGCAACGACGACCCGCCGGCCGCCATGCGGTACACCGAGTCGAAGATGGCCGCCGCGGCGCTCATGATGACGGAGTCGATCGACGAGGACACCGTCGACTTCTCGCCGAACTACGACGGCCAGGAGCGGGAGCCGGTCACGCTCCCCGCCGCGTATCCGAACCTGCTGGTCAACGGCGCGTCCGGCATCGCGGTCGGCATGGCGACCAACATGCCCCCGCACAACCTGGGCGAGGTCATCGCCGCCGCCCGGCACCTGATCCGGTACCCGAACGCGGACCTCGAGGCGCTCATGCGCTTCGTCCCCGGGCCCGACCTGCCCACCGGCGGCCGGATCGTCGGTCTGTCGGGCATCAAGGACGCGTACGAGAACGGCCGCGGCACGTTCAAGATCCGCGCCACGGCGACGGTGGAGACCGTGACGGCCCGCCGCAAGGGCATCGTCGTCACCGAGCTGCCCTTCACGGTCGGCCCCGAGAAGGTCATCTCCAAGATCAAGGACCTGGTCGGCTCCAAGAAGCTGCAGGGCATCGCGGACGTCAAGGACCTCACCGACCGCAACCACGGTCTGCGCCTGGTGATCGAGGTCAAGAACGGCTTCGTGCCCGAGGCGGTCCTGGAGCAGCTCTACAAGCTGACGCCGATGGAGGAGTCCTTCGGTATCAACAACGTGGCGCTGGTCGACGGCCAGCCGCTCACACTGGGCCTCAAGGAGCTCCTGGAGGTCTATCTCGACCACCGCTTCGACGTGGTGCGCCGGCGCTCCGAGTTCCGCCGGGGCAAGAAGCGCGACCGGCTGCACCTGGTCGAGGGCCTGCTCGTCGCCCTGCTCGACATCGACGAGGTCATCCGTCTCATCCGCTCCAGCGAGAACTCGGCGCAGGCCAAGGAGCGCCTCGTCGAGCACTTCTCGCTGAGCGAGGTCCAGACGCAGTACATCCTCGACACCCCGCTGCGCCGGCTCACCAAGTTCGACCGGATCGAGCTGGAGACCGAGCGCGACCGCCTCAACGGCGAGATCGACGAGCTGACCGGGATCCTGGACTCCGACAGCGAGCTGCGCAAGCTGGTCTCGGGCGAACTGGCCGCGGTGGCGAAGAAGTTCGGCACCGACCGGCGTACGGTCCTGCTGGAGTCGGCGGGCGCGCCGATCGCCGCGACGTCCCTGGAGGTCGCGGACGACCCCTGCCGCGTGCTGCTGTCCTCGACGGGGCTGCTGGCCCGTACGGCGACGGAGGAGATCCCGGCCGCCACGGACGGCAAGCGCGCCAAGCACGACGCGATCGTCTCCGTGGTCCCGGCGACACAGCGCGGCGACGTCGGCGCGGTGACCTCCGCCGGACGCCTGCTGCGGATCGCGGTGATCGACCTGCCCCAGCTGCCGAACACGGCCGCCGCGCCGAACCTGGCGGGCGGGGCGCCGCTGGCGGAGTTCCTCACCCTGGAGGACGACGAGACGGTCGTCTGCCTGACCACGCTCGACGAGGCCTCCCCGGGCCTTGCGCTCGGCACGCTCCAGGGCGTGGTGAAGCGCGTCGTGCCGGACTACCCGGCGAACAAGGACGAGCTGGAGGTCATCACCCTCAAGGAGGGTGACCGGATCGTCGGGGCGACCGAGCTGCGGACGGGCGAGGAGGATCTGGTCTTCATCACCTCCGACGCCCAGCTGCTGCGCTACCAGGCCTCGCAGGTACGGCCCCAGGGCCGCCCGGCGGGCGGTATGGCGGGCATCAAGCTCGCCGAGGGCGCCGAGGTGCTCTCGTTCACCGCGGTGGACCCGGCGGCGGACGCGGTGGTGTTCACCGTCGCGGGCTCCACGGGCACGCTGGACGGTTCGGCGGCCACGTCGGCGAAGCTGACGCCGTTCGACCAGTACCCCCGCAAGGGGCGTGCGACCGGCGGTGTGCGCTGCCAGCGGTTCCTGAAGGGCGAGGACGCGCTGATCCTGGCCTGGGCGGGCGCCACCCCGGCGCACGCCGCGCAGGCGAACGGCACGCCGGTGGAGCTGCCCGAGGCCGACCCGCGCCGCGACGGCTCGGGCACCCCGCTGCCGAAGCCGGTCACGGTGGTGGCGGGCCCGGCGAGCTAGAGCGCGGGACCGGTCTCCGGACCGGTCTCGCCACCGGACCCCTGGTCGATCTCCTGTACGTACCGCAGGACGCCCCACATGCTGTGTTCGTCGGGGGCGTCCTGCGGGCCGTTCACCTGGCAGGCGACGAGCTCCTTGCGGAGCGCGTCGCCGTCGATGCCCGAGCCGATCAGGACGAGCTGGGTGAGCCGCTCCTCGCCGGCCGGCCAGGGCTCGGGGTAGAAGCGCAGGAACCTGCCGACGGCGTGCACGCCGTAGCGGTTGTCGGGGTCGGCGTCGCCGAAGTCCACCCATCCCTTGATGCGGTAGAGCCCCTCGGGCCGGGAGTCCAGGAACGTCATGAGCCTGCGGGGGTGCAGCGCCGTGCCGGAGGCCAGGGAGAGGGTCTCGTAGGAGGCGTGCGGGTGGTCGTGCGCGTCGTCGGGGTCGCCGTACAGCAGGTCCTCGATCGACATCTGGCCCTCGATCTCCCCTTCCGGGACGACCCGCTCGAAGAGGAGCTCGGGGTCGACGCGTCCGTGGGCGGCGCGGACCACGGCGGCGGGCCCCGCGAGCCGCGTGACGGCCTCGTGGACGGCGTCCAGCTCCCGCTCCCCCACGCGGTCGGCCTTGTTGACGACCACCAGGTCGGCGAGAGCGAGATGCCGGTCGGTCTCGGGGTGCCGGGCCCGCGTCCGCGTGAACTCGGCCGCGTCGACGACCTGCACGAGCCCGCCGTACACGATCCGCTCGTTGTCGCTGGCGAGCACCATCCGGACGAGCTCCTGGGGCTCGGCCAGCCCGCTGGCCTCGACGACGATCACGTCGAGGCGCATCTCGGGCCGGGTGAGGACCTCGAGGTACTCGTCCAGCTCGCTCACGTCGACGGCACAGCACAGGCACCCGTTGCCGAGCGAGACGGTGGAACCGACCTGCCCGGCGACGGTCATGGCGTCGATCCCGATGTCCCCGAAGTCGTTGACCATGACCCCGATCCGGGTCCCGCGGGCGCTGCGCAGGAGATGGTTGAGCAGCGTGGTCTTCCCCGACCCGAGGAACCCGGAAAGGACGACGACGGGAATCTGCTGCCTACCCAAGGGAACCCCTCCGACCCACAACCCACAAAGCCCCCAGAGTAGCCCGAGCCCAGCACGGACCCGCGACACAGAGCCGCCGCGCCCCCGGCCAGCCGCCGACGTCGATCACCGCCCACGGGGCGACCCGCACCTCTGCCCTCCCACTCGCACCAACGGCCCGCACCCGCCCCGCCGCCCTTCGCCCGACCGCCCGCAGCCGCCCACGGCGGACGACGTCCCACAGGGCGACCCGCACCCCTGCCCTCCCACTCACACGGGTGGGTGCGGGTTGGACCCCGGCCCGGCCGAAGGCCGACCGCACCCCTTACCCGCCCACGGCCGCACCCACCCCGCCGCTCTACGCCCCTGACCGCCCGCAGCCGCCGACATCGATCCACCGCCCACGGGACGACCCGCACCCCTGCCCTCCCACCCGCACGGGTGGGTGCGGGTTGGGAACCCCAGCCCGGCCGAAGGCCGACCGCACCCCTTACCCGCCCACGGGCCGCACCCCCACGGGCCCGCACCACCCATCGCCCCACCGCCCCGCGCCCCCGCACATTTCCGGTCCCCGCCCCCTCCCCGTACCGTTCCTGCCATGAGCCCCGCACCGACCACCCCCGCGCGCCCCACCCCGCGCCGTCGGCGGTTCGGCTGGCCGCGGCGGGTCTTCGCGCAGGTCCTCCTCATGCAGCTGGCCATCGCTTCCGGCGTCACGGTGCTGGCCACCGGCCTCTTCCTCGCACCGCTCAGCGACCAGCTCGACGACCAGGCCATGCGCCGCGCCCTCGCCATCGCCGAGACCACCGCCTCGCCCGAGGTCGCCGCCTCACTGCGCGCCTCCGGCCCCTCCCCCGTCGGCCCCGTGCAGGTCGAGGCCGAGCGGATCCGGCAGGCCACCGGCGCCGAGTACGTGGTCGTCATGGACACCCGAGGGGTGCGCTGGTCCCACACCGACCCCGCTCAGATCGGCAGGATCGTCTCCACGGACCCCAGCGCCGCCCTCTCGGGGCAGGAGGTCATGGAGATCGACAGCGGCACACTCGGCCGCTCCGCGCGCGGCAAGGCGCCCCTGCGCGACGCGGACGGGACCATCGTCGGCGCGGTGTCCGTCGGCATCGAGTACGACAGCGTCCACGACCGGCTCCTCGGGGCGATCCCGGGGCTCCTCGCGTACGCCGGCGGCGCCCTGGCGGCCGGCGCCCTGGCCGCGTACCTGATCTCCCGCAGGCTTCAGCGGCAGACCCACGACCTCGCGTTCTCGGACATCTCCGCGCTCCTCGCCGAACGCGAGGCCATGCTCCACGGCATCCGCGAGGGCGTCGTGGCGCTCGACCACGCAGGCCGCATCCGGCTCATGAACGACGAGGCCCAGCGTCTCCTCGGCATCGGCCCCGAGGCCACCGGAAGCCCGCTGGAGGAGGCGCTCGGCTCCGGCCGTACGGCCGATGTGCTGGCCGGCCGAGTCACGGGCGAGGACCTGGTGACCGTCCGGGGCCACCGCGTGCTGATCGCCAACCGGATGCCGACGGACGACGGCGGCGCCGTCGCCACCTTGCGCGACCGCACCGAGCTGGAGCGGCTCGGCCGCGAGCTCGACTCCACCCGTGGCCTGATCGACGCCCTCCGCGCCCAGGACCATGAGCACGCCAACAGGCTGCACACCCTCCTGGGCCTGCTGGAGCTGGAGCTGCACGACGAGGCGGTGGAGTTCGTCACCGAGGTCGTCGGAGTCCACCGTGCCACCGCCGAGCAGGTCACCGAGAAGATCCACGACCCGCTGCTCGCCGCCCTTCTGGTCGGCAAGGCCACGGTCGCCGCCGAACGGGGCGTCTCCCTGCGGATCTCGGCCGACTCGCTGCTCCCCGACCGGCTGGTCGACCCGCGCGAGCTGGTCACGGTCGTCGGCAACCTCGTCGACAACGCCCTGGACGCCGCCTCGGGCACCGCCGACGCACGCGTCGAGATCGCCCTGCGGGCCGAGGGCCGCACCGCCGTCCTGTGCGTCACCGACAGCGGCCCCGGCGTCCCGTACGACCGGCGCGAACTCATCTTCACCGAAGGGTGGACCACCAAGGAACTGCCCTCCCACGGCAAGCGGGGCCTGGGGCTCGCTCTCGTCCGCCGGCTCGCCGAACGTCAGGGCGGCAGTGCCCGGGTGGACACGGGCCCGGACGGTGGCGCCGAGTTCACGGTCGTCCTCCCCGAGGCGCTGAACGAGCCGGAGCCCTCGTCCCCGCTCGTGGCTTCCACGCTCGAGGAGCCGAAGTGATCGACGTCCTGGTCGTCGACGACGACCGCCGCGTCGCGCAGATCAACGCTGCCTACGTGACGAAGGTGCCCGGCTTCCAGGTCGTCGCCACCGCCCACTCGACGGCCGAGGCGCTCGCCCGCCTCGCCGAGATGCCCGTCGACCTGATCCTGCTCGACCACTACCTGCCGGACGAGAACGGCCTCGCCGTCGTACGGGAACTGCGGCGTCTGGGCCACCAGACCGACGTGATCATGGTGACCGCCGCGCGCGATGTGGCGACCGTGCAGGCGGCGATGCGCCACGGCGCACTGCAGTACCTGGTCAAGCCCTTCGCCTTCGCCGGACTGCGCGCCAAACTGGAGGCGTACGCGGCGCTGCGCGACACCCTCGACGGCGGCGGCGAGGCGGAACAGGCCGAGGTCGACCGCATCTTCGGCGCCCTCTCGGCGGGCGCAGTGGAGCCCGACCTTCCCAAGGGGCACTCCCCCACCACCGCCGAGCTGGTACGGCAGGTGCTGCTCGCCGCCGATGGAGGCCTGTCGGCGCAGGAGATCGCCGAGCGGGCGGGTGTCAGCCGGCAGACCGCCCAGCGCTATCTCAAGCTGCTCGAACGGACCGGCCGGGTGCGGCTCTCGCTGAAGTACGGCGAGACGGGCCGCCCCGAGCACCGGTACGTCTGGGCGAAGTCCACCGGCTGACCCCGTAGCGTCCGTAGCGCCCGTTCGGACCACCGGTTCACACTGCTGTTCACACCACCGGTTCACACCGCCCCGGCGCCGGTCAGCGCCCTGACCTCCGTCTCCGCGTGCCTGGCCACGTCGGGCGGCTCCGAGGAGGTGACGGTCCCGATCCAGCCGGCCAGGAAGCCGAGCGGGATGGAGACCACCCCCGGGTTCTGGAGCGGGAACACCTGGAAGTCGACGCCGGGGAAAAGCGCGTCGGGGCTCCCGGAGACGACGGGTGAGAGCACGACGAGCAGTACCGCCGGGACAAGCCCCCCGTACACCGACCACACGGCGCCCCGTGTGGTGAAGTTCCGCCAGAACAGCGAGTACAGCAGTACGGGAAGGTTGGCCGACGCGGCGACCGCGAAGGCGAGACCGACCAGGAACGCCACGTTGAGGTCGCGGGCGAGCAGGCCGAGTCCGATCGCCGCCACGCCGATCCCGGCCGCGGCGAGCCGCGCCACGGTCACCTCGCTGTACGGCTTCGCGCGCCTCCCCCGGCGGCGCAGTGAGGCGTACAGATCGTGGGCGACGGAGGCGGAGGAGGCGAGGGTGATGCCGGCGACGACGGCCAGGATGGTCGCGAAGGCGACGGCGGCGACGATCGCGAAGAGCACCGTGCCTCCGGTCGAGCCCGCACCCCCGCCGAGATCGAGAGCGAGCAGCGGTACGGCGGTGTTCCCGGCCGCGTTGGAGGCGCGGACGGCGTCGGGGCCGATGATCGCGGCCGCGCCGAAGCCGAGCACGATCGTCATCAGGTAGAAGCCGCCGATGAGCCCGATCGCCCAGACGACGGAACGGCGGGCGGCCCGCGCGGTCGGCACCGTGTAGAACCGGGACAGGATGTGCGGGAGGCCCGCGGTGCCGAGTACGAGGGCGACACCGAGGCTGATGAAGTCGAGCCGTGCGGTCCACTCCCCGCCGTAGCGCAGGCCGGGGGCGAGGAAGTCCCGTCCGTGGCCGCTGCGTTCGGCGGCCGTGGCGAGCAGGTGGTTGAAGTCCCCGTGGAAGCGGAGCAGGACGAGCACGGTGAGGGTGATCGTGCCGGCCATCAGCAGGACCGCCTTGACGATCTGGATCCAGGTGGTGGCCCGCATCCCGCCGAGCGACACGTAGATCACCATCAGGGCGCCGACGCCGATCACGGTCCAGGAACGGGCGGCTTCGCTGGTGCCCCCGAGGAGCAGGGCGACCAGACTCCCTGCGCCGACCATCTGGGCGACGAGATAGAGCACGGAGACCGTGACGGAGGAGGTGCCGGCGGCGATCCGGACGGGACGCTCGGCCATCCGGGCCACGACGACGTCGGCGAGGGTGAACCGGCCGCAGTTCCGGACCAGTTCGGCGACGAGAAGCAGCACCACCAGCCAGGCGACGAGGAATCCGACGGAGTACAGCATGCCGTCGTAGCCGAAGAGGGCGATCAGTCCGGAGATGCCGAGGAAGGAGGCGGCGGACATGTAGTCGCCGGCGATGGCGAAACCGTTCTCCAGTGGGGAGAAGAGCCTGCCGCCTGCGTAGAACTCCTCCGCCGAACCGCGCCGGTTGCGGCTCACCCAGGTGGTGATCCCGAGCGTCACCGCGATGAACGCGCTGAACAGCAGCAGCGCGAGTGTCTGGTGGTCGCCGTTCACCCTCGGCCTCCCCGTGCCGTCTCCTGTGCCCGCGTCTCGTCGAACACCGTCCAGCGCAGCTCCAAGGCGGCGCGGTCACGCCGCAGCCGGGCATGCCGGGCGTAGGCCCAGGTCAGCAGGAAGGTGGTGAGGAACTGCCCGAGCCCGGCGAGCATCGCGACGTTCACCATCCCGAGAACGGGCCGGGCCATGAGTCCTGGAGCCGCCGTCGCCGCCACGACATAGGCGAGGTACCAGATGAGGAAGGCGAGGGCCGCCGGGATCACGAACCGCCGGTAGCGGCTGCGTACTTCCTGGAAGGCGGGGCTGCGCTGGACCTCCAGGTAGATGTCGGCGGCCGCGTGGCGGCCCTGCTGCTGGCGCGGTACGGCCCCCGTCGGCGCCGCGCCATGTTCTGCCTCGGCGCCGGGCGTCTCCGTGTCGGCCGACTCGCCCCAGCCGGAGGCGAGCGCGTCGTACCAGGGGTCGTCGATCCGCACCGCGGGGGCGCCGGGCTCTTCGTCCTTCTCCACCGCTGAACTCTCCTTGTCAGCGAACCGTTTCGGCCGCGTGCCCAAGGATGGACAGAGCGGGAAGATCCCGGACTCTTCTCCCTCCTTACTTCACCCCATCAGGTGATGGTTCTCCCAGGTGGTGCGCCGAGCCCGTGCTGATATGCGTACCGGACCGCCTGCGCCCTGTCGCGCACGCCCGCTTTGGCGAAGAGATTGTTGATGTGGGTCTTCACGGTGGCGGTGGAGATGCTCAATCGGGCGCCGATCTCCTGGTTGGAGAGGCCGTCCGCGACCAAGGTGAGCACCTCGGCCTCGCGGTCGGTGAGCCCGTCGGGCAGCGGATCCGCCTGCCGCCGTGAGCCGCTGGACAGGTCACGGGAAGGCCGTCCTCCTCTCTCGGGCTGGGTCATCAGCTGTTCCAGGAGGCGCCGTTGGACAGAGGGCGCGAGTCCGGCCCGCCCGTCGAGCACATCGTGCACGGCCCGTACGATCTCCTCCCCTCCGGCGTCCTTGGTGAGATAACCGCGCGCTCCTGCCCGGAGCGCCGGGAAGAGCGAGTCGTCGTCGGCGTACGTGGTGAGGACGACGATTTCGGTGCCCGGGTGTTCGGCGCGAATCCGCCGGGTCGCCTCCACGCCGTCACAGCGAGGCATCCGAAGGTCCATCAGCACCACATCAGGCGCGAGTTCGGCGGTCAGGGCGACGGCCTCCTCGCCGTCCCTCGCGGCCCCGACGACCTCGATGCCGGGCAGCAGCCCTAGGACGAGCACGATGCCCTCCCTCACCATGGACTGGTCGTCGGCCACGATCACCCGCGCCACCTTGCGGTCGCCGTACCGGTCCTCAGGGGCGCTCATGCCGGCACCCGCAGCCGTACCGCGAAGCCGCTGCCTTCGGGCCCCGCGTCCAGCGTCCCGCCCAGCAGTTCGGCGCGCTCCCGCATGCCGAGCAGCCCGTATCCCGAGCCGGAGGCGCCGAGCCCCGCCGCCTGGGCCGCGCCGGACACACCGACCGCGCCAGGCGTCGCCCCGGGCCTGTCAGGGGCGAGTGGTGCCCCCGAATCCCGTATCTCCAAGGCGACCTCCCCCTTCTCGTAGGTGAGCAGCAACCGTGTCCTGGCCCCGGGTGCGTGTTTGCGAACGTTGGTGAGGGCTTCCTGTGCCACTCGCCGTACAGCTTGCGAGGCTTCCGCCGGAAGGTGTCTACGGGCGCCGATCACCTTGACCTCGGCCCTGTCCTCGCGCGCCAGCTCCAGCAGATAGTCCTCCACCGGCACCATGTCGCCGCGCAGCGCGGAGAGCGCCTGCCGGGTCTCGGCGAGCCCTTCCCGGGCCATCGAGCGGGCGGCCACCACCCGCTCCAGGATCGTCTCCCGCTCCGCGCCCGCCTCTATCTGCAGCCTGGCCGCCTCCAGGTGGACCATCTGCGCGGAGAGGCTGTGCGCCAGGACGTCATGGATCTCGCGGGCGATCCTGGCCCGCTCGGCCAGGGCCGCGGAGGCCGCCTCGGCCTCGCGCGCCGCGCGCTCCTGCGCCAGCAGCCGGAATCCGGCGCTGCGGGCCTCGCCGTCCAGGCGGAGGGAGTACCCGGTGAGCAGTACGGCGGCGGTGGTCACTCCGGCCCCCAGGACCCCGGTCTCGTCCGCGTCCACGAATCCCCCCGAGAGGACGAGCACGGTGACGAGGGCGACGAGGAGCGGCAGCCGCTCCATGGCGGTCACGGAGACGACGATCCAGAGCAGGGTGGCTGCCACGTCGGCTCCGGCGACATGCGCCGCGAGGCCGAGGCCGGCGACGGCGGCCAGCAGCCCGAGGGAGTCTGCGAGCCGGTTGGCGAAGGTCGCCCGGTGGTAGGCGGCGATCAGGGCCGCCGCGAGGACAAGCCCCGGTGGGACCAGCGCTCCGTACCAGCCGGGGAAGGCGCCCGACCGAAAGGCGCTGACCGCGATCCCGCCGCTGATCGCGGCGAGCAGCAGTCCGTCGAGCACGAGGCGGCCCCGTGGCACGCCGACCCGGGTCAGCGCTTCCGGCGCGGGCCATGCGAGCCATCGGGCTGTCGACTTGTTGCTTTTCACGTCCGTCCCCCTCCGTCGCTTCGATGCTACGGAGCGGGAGGGCGGCTGTGATCGGCTCAGGGGTGGAGCCTGGTGGCTCCACCCCTGGGTGGACAGTCGGCTAGGCGTCGATCCTCGAGCGGTCGAGCGTCGCCGCGGAGCTGGTGATGAACTCCTTGCGGGGCGCCACGTCGTTGCCCATGAGCAGGTCGAAGATCTGCTCGGCCGAGTCCAGGTCGCCGATGTTGATCCGGCGCAGGGTCCGGTGGCGCGGGTCCATCGTGGTCTCCGCCAGCTGGTCGGCGTCCATCTCGCCGAGGCCCTTGTAGCGCTGGATGGCGTCCTTGTAGCGGACGCCCTTGCGCTGGTACTCGAGCAGGGTCTGCCGCAGCTCGTTGTCCGAGTAGGTGTAGACGTACTTGTCCTGGCCCTTCTTGGGCTGGACGAGCTCGATGCGGTGCAGTGGCGGAACGGCGGCGAAGACCCGGCCCGCCTCGACCATCGGGCGCATGTAGCGCTGGAAGAGGGTCAGCAGCAGGCAGCGGATGTGCGCGCCGTCGACGTCGGCGTCGACGAGGAGCACGATCTTGCCGTAGCGGGCGGCGTCGATGTCGAAGGTGCGGCCCGAGCCGGCTCCTATGACCTGGATGATCGCTCCGCACTCGGCGTTCTTGAGCATGTCCGAGACGGAGGACTTCTGCACGTTGAGGATCTTGCCCCGGATCGGCAGGAGCGCCTGGAACTCGCTGTTGCGGGCGAGCTTGGCGGTGCCGAGGGCGGAGTCTCCCTCGACGATGAAGAGCTCGCTGCGCTCCACGTCGTCGCTGCGGCAGTCGGCGAGCTTGGCGGGGAGCGAGGAGGACTCCAGCGCGGTCTTCCTGCGCTGTGCCTCCTTGTGCTGGCGGGCCGCGATGCGCGTCCTGGCGGCCGCGACGGCCTTCTCCAGGACGGCGCGGGCCTGAGCCTTGGCGTCACGCTTGGTCGACGTCAGGAAGGCCTTCAGCTCCCGGGCGACCACGGTGGCGACGATCCGGCGGGCGGCCGAGGTGCCGAGCACCTCCTTGGTCTGCCCCTCGAACTGCGGCTCGGCGAGCCGGACCGTCACGACGGCCGTGAGGCCCTCCAGGGCGTCGTCCTTGACGATGTCGTCCTCGGCGACGCGCAGCATCTTGGCGGAGCGCAGGACCTCGTTCACCGTCTTGGTGATGGCCTGCTCGAAGCCGGAGACGTGGGTGCCGCCCTTGGGGGTGGCGATGATGTTGACGAACGACCTGACCGTCGTGTCGTAGCCGGTGCCCCAGCGCAGGGCGACGTCGACGCCCAGCTCGCGGGTGACCTCGGTGGGGGTCATGTGCCCGCGGTCGTCGAGGACCGGGACGGTCTCCTTGAAGGTGCCCTGACCCGTCAGCCGCAGCACGTCGCATACGGCCTTGTCCTGCGCGAGGAACTCGCAGAACTCGCTGATGCCGCCGTCGAAGCGGAACGTCTCCTCGCTCTTGCCGACACCCTCCAGGTCCCGCTCGTCCCTGACCACGATGGTCAGGCCCGGCACCAGGAAGGCGGTCTGGCGGGCGCGCTGGTGGAGGTGGTCCAGGGAGAGCTTGGCGTCCTTGAGGAAGATCTGGCGGTCCGCCCAGTACCGCACGCGGGTACCGGTGCGGGTCTTGGGGACGCGCTTGCCCTTCAGCAGCCCGTTGCCCGGGTCGAAGGGGCTGTCGGGGCCCTGCTCGGTGAAGATGCCCGGGACGCCGCGGCGGAAGCTGATCGAGTGGGTGGAGCTGTTCCGGTCCACCTCGACGTCGAGCCTGGCCGACAGCGCGTTCACCACGGAGGCGCCCACGCCGTGCAGACCGCCGGAGGCCGCGTACGAGCCGCCGCCGAACTTTCCGCCGGCGTGCAGCTTGGTCATGACGACCTCGACGCCGGACAGCCCGGTCTTGGGCTCGACGTCGACCGGGATGCCCCGGCCGTTGTCGCACACCTCGACGGAGCCGTCGTCGTGGAGGATCACGTCGATGTGGTCGCAGTAGCCGCCGAGAGCCTCGTCGACCGAGTTGTCGATGATCTCCCAGAGGCAGTGCATCAGGCCGCGGCTGTCGGTGGACCCGATGTACATGCCAGGGCGCTTGCGGACCGCTTCGAGCCCTTCGAGTACGAGCAGGTGCCGCGCGGTGTAGTTGGAACCGTCACGGTCTGCGGTCAGCAGCGCACTGGACGGCACGGACGTTTCGGCGGTCACGCGGTTCGCTCCTCGCTGAATTTGAAAACTGGCCCGGTGGGGTAAGGCCCGGCGTCGGTCACCGGTCAGAGGGTACCGATGCCTGGTAGAGCCGTTGTCACGCCACCCTCCTGATTTCTCATGCTAGTGCAGAGTCGTATGGGTGTTCGATCCCTCGATGGGGTGACGTGAACATCACGTTCCCTTCCGCGCATGAACCATTTAGGCTCCGGGCACGTCCTCATGAACAACCGGCAACCCAGCCGGGAGGACGAAACCGAGACAAGCAATGCGAAATCCGTAGAGCGACGCAATACGGCTCATTCGCCGCCAACCGGCAGCAGCAGCCACCTCGGGAAGAAGTTTCGAGGAAAAGCCACGAGCGGGAACGTTTTCGGCCTGGTTGGATGTTGACCCTGGTACGACAGCTCGTCGAGCTAGAGAAGAGGCGACGTGACTACTGTTCTGACCCCCGCGAGCCCCCTGACGGCCGCTGACCGCTGCGACCGCTGCGGCGCCCAGGCGTACCTGCGCGTCGTCCTGACCAGCGGTGGTGACTTGCTCTTCTGTGCCCACCACGGGCGCAAGTTCGAGCCGGAACTCAAGAAGATCGCCGCGGAAATACAGGATGAGACGGACCGGCTCACCGACGTGCCGGCCAAGGCAGTAGACGAGGACCGCTGACGCCTCGCATTCACGACGAGCCATGGGCCGGTCGCTGACCGGACGACGGGCGGCCACCCCCGCATCAGGGGGTGGCCGCCCGTTCTCGCGCCCCGAGGCTCAGAGGTTCGCCGGCAACACGGTCGAGACGCGGGTGTAGACGCCCGGATTCTCGGCCTGACCACAGCCGCTGCCCCAGGACACCAGGCCGATGAGCCGCCCGCCGGCCACCAGCGGCCCACCGCTGTCGCCCTGGCAGGCGTCCTTGCCACCCTGCGGGTCCCCCGCGCACAGCATCGTGTCGGCGCGGTACGCGGTCCCGAAGCCGCTGGGGTAGGCCCGCTCGCACGCGGTGTCGGGCAGGACCTGGACACGCGCCGCACGGAGCGCGGAGGCGTAGGTCCCGTTCCCGGTGGTGTCCCCCCATCCGTACACGTCCGCGGCCGTCCCCGGCGCCTCGGCCGCGTCACCGGCGCGGGCCGGTGTGATCACGTACGAATCGGGCAGTGGGCTCGCCAGTGTCAGCACGGCCAGGTCGTTGGCGTTGGCCGTCGGGTCGTAGTCCGGACTGATCCAGGTGCCGGTGACCCGGACCTCCCGTCCGCCCGTGCCGCCGAGGGCGCTCCGGCCCGCGATGACCTTGAAGTCGGCGAGCTCCCAGGGCTCACCGCCCAGGACGTCCCGGCCCAGGCAGTGGGCCGCTGTCAGCACCCGCGTGGGCGCCACGACCGCTCCCCCGCAGAACTGACCCGCCCGCGTACCTCCGAACCGGTCACGGCTGGAGAGGGCCACGGCCCAGGGAGCGTCCGCGATCTGGGCGGGCTGCCCGCCCACCACGACACTGTCGGCGGCCGCGGGAGCGGCGGCGGCGAACGGACCGGCCGCCGTCGAGATCAGGCCCAGTGCAGCGGTGACTGCTCGGGCGATGGGGCGACGCATAGAGCCTCCTGACTCTCCGATGATGTCGGTTAACCCAGCGTCGTGCAGAGACCCGCGCGGTGCACCCTCGCAAGGCCGAAGGGCCCGGCTTCCTCTCGGGAAACCGGGCCCTTCGGCTCGTACGACCGCGGATCAGTCGAGGTAGTCGCGCAGCACCTGCGAACGGGACGGGTGGCGCAGCTTCGACATGGTCTTCGACTCGATCTGGCGGATGCGCTCACGCGTCACGCCGTAGACCTTGCCGATCTCGTCCAGCGTCTTCGGCTGGCCGTCGGTGAGGCCGAAGCGCATGGAGACCACGCCCGCCTCACGCTCGGAGAGCGTGTCGAGGACGGAGTGCAGCTGCTCCTGGAGGAGCGTGAAGCTGACCGCGTCGGCCGGGACGACCGCCTCGGAGTCCTCGATCAGGTCACCGAACTCGCTGTCTCCGTCCTCACCCAGCGGGGTGTGGAGGGAGATCGGCTCGCGGCCGTACTTCTGGACCTCGATGACCTTCTCCGGGGTCATGTCGAGTTCCTTGGCCAGCTCCTCCGGGGTGGGCTCACGGCCCAGGTCCTGGAGCATCTGGCGCTGGACGCGCGCCAGCTTGTTGATGACCTCGACCATGTGCACCGGGATACGGATGGTGCGGGCCTGGTCGGCCATGGCGCGGGTGATCGCCTGGCGGATCCACCAGGTGGCGTACGTGGAGAACTTGTAGCCCTTGGTGTAGTCGAACTTCTCGACCGCACGGATCAGACCCAGGTTGCCTTCCTGGATCAGGTCCAGGAAGAGCATGCCGCGGCCGGTGTAGCGCTTGGCCAGCGAGACCACGAGTCGGAGGTTGGCCTCCAGCAGGTGGTTCTTGGCGCGGCGGCCGTCCTCGGCGATGATCTCCAGCTCACGCTTGAGCTTGGGCGCCAGCTTGTCGGAGTTCGCCAGCTTGTCCTCGGCGAACAGACCGGCCTCGATACGCTTGGCGAGCTCGACCTCCTGCTCGGCGTTGAGCAGCGGGACCTTGCCGATCTGCTTGAGGTAGTCCTTGACCGGGTCGGCGGTGGCACCGGCGACGGCGACCTGCTGCGCCGGAGCGTCGTCCTCGTCCTCGTCGGACAGGACGAAGCCCTTGTTCTCGCCCTCGGCCTCCTCGTCCTCACCCTTGCCGGGCGCGACGTCCTCAAGGAGCTCCTCGCCCTCGACGACCTCGTCGGCGTCCTTCTTGGAGGCCGTCTTCTTGGCAGTCGTCTTCTTGGCGGCCGTCTTCTTGGCCACCGTCTTCTTGGCCGCGGTCTTCTTGGCGGCCGCCTTCTTGGCCGGGGTTCCGGCCTCGTCGGCCGGGTCCGCGCTCTCTGCCGCCGGAGCCGCCGCGGCGGCCGAGACGGTCTTCGTCACGGTCGTCTTGGCGGTGACGGTCTTGGTGGCGGTGCGCTTGGCCGGGCTCTTCGCTGCGACGCTCTTGCGGGCGCGCTTCGGCGACTCCGCTGCACTGACCATCAGCGTCACACCCTCTTCCTCGAGGATCTGGTTGAGGCTGCGCAGAACATTCTTCCACTGGGTTGGCGGAATCTGGTCAGCCTCGAAGGCCCGACGCACGTCATCGCCGGCGATCTGCCCATCAGCCTTTCCCCGCTCGATGAGCGCCATCACAGACTCGGACTCGGCGATCTCCGGCGGGAGCGTACGGGATGTGCTGGCCGACACGAACAACCTCTCGGAACGATGGAAAACGGCTTCCGGCCCCGCCCATGATCGGGCCGGAGCCGACGACCGTCGACGGGGAATGTGCCGACGGCGCGGGCTGGACCGGGGAACTGCACAGCGCCTGACACGGCTGCTGTATTCCTTCCTCGGCTGTCACCTCTTAGGTCATCGCACGACTTCGAAGAGTGTTACGCCCAATCCGCGTGGCCCGAGTCACACCCCATGTACGACTAATCGGTCAGAACGGGTGTTCGTGGCGCATTCGCGCCGCCGGAACCCCCGTGGCCCCGGGGATCACACCATGATCCCCGGGTTCCGCGCGGGTCCGGCGACACGCGATGCGCGCACTTCCGCCCTCCCGGCCACGGCCGGGATCAGTGCTCGCGCGGAGCGGGCACGACGCGCTCCACCTCCGGGTGGACCGTGAGCAGCTGACGCATGGCCGATTCGGCCCCGTGGGCGTCGCCGGCCGCGAGACAGTCGACGATACGCGCGTGGTGCGTCAGGCAGGACTCGCCGGGACGGTCACAGCCGGTGGCCGGGCCGCCGGAGACCTGCAGGGCGGCGGAGACGATGCCCGAGAGGTGCTCCAGCATGCGGTTGGCCGCGAGCTGGATCAGGAGGGAGTGGAACTCGGCGTCGGCGCGGGTGAAGGTGATGCCGTCACCCTGGGCATAGGCATGGCCCATGATCTCGACCATGTCGGACAGCCGCTGCTGGACGTCCTCGCGGCCGTGGCCCGCGGCGAGCCGGGCGGCGAGGGGCTCGATCGTCCAGCGCAGTTCGTTCAGCTCGCGGCGCTGGTCGTCGCGCTGCGGCCCGTAGGCGCGCCACTCGATGATGTCCGGGTCGAGCAGATTCCAGTCGCTGACGGGCCTGACCCGGGTGCCGACGTTGGGACGGGCGCTGACCAGGCCCTTGGCCTCCAGCACACGCAGCGACTCGCGCACGACGGTGCGGGAGACCTCGAAGCGCTGGCCGATCTCCTCCGGGACGAGCGGGCGGTCGGCGCCGAGGTCGCCGGAGACGATCATCTGCCCGAGCTGCTGGACGAGCTGGCCGTGCAGGCCTCGGCCGCGGCTGCCGGCGCTGCGGCGCCCGACCCGGCCGAGGTCCGTCTCCGCCCCCTCCCAGGAGGGCGGACCCACGCGCTCGGCGACGGGCGCCTCCGCGTACGGGTAGCGATCGAGATCGCCCGGGGCGCCGAGGCCGGAGTCGACGGAGCGGGCGGCGGTCATCATGGTGTGCGCAAGGGTACTCACGCATCCTTTGTCGGCGTTGCCCCGGTGGCCCTTGAGGTCTTTGGTGAAAAGCACACGAAAGGGTGATCGGCACCCGCTACACAATTGACGATTAATCGGACATAAGCGGGCATTTTCAGGAGAGTTACCGAGGAAGCGGAAACTTCCGATCTTGGAGTGATCACCAACGCGCTCTGCGATGAAGGCCGGTGATCAGATACGCGCAGAGCAGAGCGGTCAACGCCACTGCCAGCGCCACCCCCACGGGCTGCGCCACCACGCGCAGCGCACCCAGCAGCCAGCGGTCGGCCGCCACCGGCCACTGCACGCTGGCGAATTCCCGGAGCCGACCGGGGAGTCCGGTGATGGACCGGCCCGTCGGCTCCCAGCTCACCAGCCGCAGCAAGGGGGCCACCACGACGGGCACCGAGAGCACCGCCGCCACTCCCGCCGTGGCGACCCGGAAGACGCCTGCCCCGAGTACCCCCGCCCAGGCGCAGCCGACGATCAGACCCAGCCAACTCGCACAGAGTGTCGGCCAGTTTTCGGGTACGGGAACCAACTCTCCGCCGTAGACGAGGCGGAGCACCTCCAGGTCGGCCACCACGACGAGCACGGCGAGGACCAGGGCCACGGCGGCCGAGACCGTCAGCTTGGCGAGCAGCAGCCCGAGTCTGCGCGGCACGGCGCCGCGCCCTGTGGTGAGTGCCGGGTACCGGTACTCGTCGCCGAACGAGAAGGCACCGAGCAGCCCGGCACCCAGTGCGGCGGGTGGCAGCGGTGACAGTGCGGGCCAGCCGGCGAGCACCGTGGGCAGAGGTGTCCGGCCACTGCGCGCGAGAAGCACCGAGATCACCACGGAGGCGACCAGGACGGCCGCCGCGACGAGCGGAGTCGTCGGTACGCCGAGCAGCCTGCGGATCTCGTACCGCAGCGGCCTCAGCGGCGAACGCGCCGGCCGCCGGGCCCTCCGCGGTCCGGGCTCAGAGGAGGGCGCCGTCCGGCGCTCTTCGGACTCAGGGGCTGGACCGGCGGGGTCCCGCGTGTCCAGTGGGCCTGTGTAGCCCACCTCGTCGGCCAGTTGGTGGATGAGGACTCCGTGCCGGAAGGCCGTCTCGCCGATCGCGGCGCAGTCGCTGCCGTAGACGGAGAGGCGGTTTCCCCGTTCGGCGATCACTTCGACGGTACGCCGGGCCGCGCGCGCCTCCTGGGCGACCGCGGCGGCGAGCCGCGCAGCGTGGGGCGTCCGCACGGCCACGCGGGGGCGAAGGCGGGTACGGGCGAAGTCGGCCGCGTCCTGTGCCGCGACGAGCCGCCCCTTGTCGAGCGTGACGACCCGGTCGGCGTTGCGGGCCGCGTCCTTGGGGTCCGCGGTGGTGTAGAGGACGGTGCCGCCGTCGGCGGCATGAGCCCGCAGGAGGTGGTGCAGCCAGGCCCTCTCACGAGCCGAGAGCCCGGCACCCGGCTCGTCGAGCACCAGCGTGTGCGGATCGCCCAACAGAGCCGAGGCGAGGCCGAGTCGGCGGTCCATGCCACGGGCCAGCCGGCCGATGCGCTGATCATGGAGACCGGAGAGTCCCACGAACTCGAGCATGTCGTCGGCCCTGGACGCGGGGACCCCGGCCGCGGCGCACAGCATCCGCAGCTGGCTGCGCAGCGTCCGCGAGGGGTGTCCGGGCACGTCCCCGAAGAGCACCCCGACCTCACCGCCGGGGTGCGCGATGCGCTGCAGCGGGCGTCCGCGGAAGTAGGTGACGCCTCGCCCCGGCTCGAGTTCGAGCATCAGCCGCAGGGCCGTGGTCTTGCCGGACCCGGCGGGGCCGAGAAGGGCCGTGACCTGACCCGGGTAGGCGTCGAAGGTGAGATCGTCCACGGCGGGCGGGAGGTCACGGCGGGGGCTGCTGGTGAGTCCGATGGCCTGGAGCATCGCTTCTCTCGCAGTAGGTGAGACCGCTCCGCGGCAGGGCGGCTACCCAAGCAAGATAACGCTACATTTCGGACTTTTGATGCATGGTTGCGACTCCGGGTCGCCGGGGTCGGGACGGATCGACGCGGTCAGACTTCAGGACGGAGCATCGGCGGGTTGAGCAGCGTCGCGCCACCGGCCCTGAACAGCTGTGCGGGGCGCCCTCCCTGACGGGTCGTGGTCCCGCCCGCCGGAACCAGGAACCCGGGTGTGCCGGTCACCTTCCGGTGGAAGTTGCGCGGGTCGAGCGCCACACCCCACACCGCCTCGTAGACCCTGCGGAGCTCGCCCACCGTGAACTCGGGCGGACAGAACGCCGTTGCCAGGGATGAGTACTCGATCTTCGATCGGGCCCGTTCCACACCGTCGGCGAGGATCCGCGCGTGGTCGAAGGCGAGCGGCTCGGCCTGTTCCTCGCGCTCCGCCGAACCGTCCTTGCCGAGCACCTCCTCCACCGGTGCCCAGCGGGCACTGTTCGCGTCGCCGCCCGCGCGCGGGGCGGGCAGATCCGGGGCAAGAGCCAGATGAGCCACGCTGACCACCCGCATCCGGGGGTCGCGCTGCGGGTCACCGTAGGTGGCCAGCTGCTCCAGGTGCGCGCCGTTGCCGGGCATGGGTGCCGGGGTGCCCGGGTCGTGGACGCAGAGCCCGGTCTCCTCCACCAGTTCACGCGCGGCGGCCGCGCCGAGGTCCTCGTCGGCCCGGACGAAGCCGCCGGGCAGCGCCCACCTGCCCTGGAAGGGCGTTTCCCCCCGTCGCACCATGAGGGCGCACAGGGCGTGGCGCCGCACGGTGAGCACGACCAGATCGACGGTGACGGCAAAGGGCGGGAAGGCCGACGGGTCGTAGGGAGGCATGCCGTGATCATAGTCGTCTTCCTGACGATAAACACGCCCCTGCCGTGCATCCACGACGACTTCTTCGCGCTCCCCCGCGCGGTCCCTGGCCATGTCGAGCCGCATCCGTTCAGCCTCCCAGCTGGAGGCCGTCGGCGGCCTCCTCGACCATTCCGAGACCGAGACGGCTCACCCGCGCGGAGAACGGCTCACCGGCGACCCGGACGTCCGACAGGCGGACCGCGCCGAGCGGAGCCGACCGGACGGGGTGGAGGGCGACCGTGCCCCCCGGCGCGTCGGGCCGGATCCCCACGAGGGCCGTCATGAGGTGGACGGCGCCGGCGGCGGCGACCGCGGCGGGGCGACAGGCCGCCGGATGCGGAACCGGGACCGCGCCCGCCGTCCGCGCGCTGCCCGCGTACATCTCGGGCAGCCGGTAGCCGAAGGTCTCCGCCGCGTCGAGGGTGCCCTTGAGCAACGACGCCGCCTCCCTCTCGTAGCCCTCCGCGGCAAGGCCCGCCACCGCCACGACCGTCTCGTGGACCCTGACCGCTCCCGCCCGGTGACCGAACGGGTTGTGGCCCGGCTCCTTGGTACCGAGGCTGCGCAGACCCCATCCCGAGTCCAGCACGGGAGTGCCCAGTAGCCGCGCCAGCTGGTCGGTCGCGGACCTGTCCAGCAGGCCGGGTGCGTACCGGCCACCGCCCAGAAGCCCGGTGTCGAGGAGGTGCGCCGCCCAGCCGCCGAGTTGTGTCCACGGCCGGCCGCCCGGTGCCAGGGCCGCGGCCGGCCTGCCTCCTGACCGGTCGTCCATCCAGAACTCCGCCCTGAACCGCTCGCGCAGCGTGCGGGCCCAGTCCCGCCAGCCGTCTCCCCCGGGTCGGCCGCAGGCGTCGAGCAGATCGGCGCCGAGCACGGCCGCGCGGTGGGCGTGGGCCTGTGTCTCGGCCCGCCACGGCCCGGCGGGCCCCGGATCCGGGACGAATCCGTGTGGGCCGGCCGCGGTACGGAGCCAGCTGAGGCACCTCTCCGCCACGGGAAGGAGGTCCACGAGGTCCTGCTCCGGCAGGCCCCAGCGCCTGGCCTCCGCGAGGACCGTGGGGAAGGCGAGAGTCGCCTCGACTCCCGTGCAGCGAGGCGGGAGGAAGGGGCCCGCGTCTCTGAGCGGGCCGGGAATGCGCCCAGCCGTCGGCCCGGGTCCGTCGAGCTGGGTGCGGGCCATGGCCCGGAGCGTCGTGACGGCGAGCCGAGTCCCGAGCGGGAGCGCCATCCGTGCGGCCCAGAGGGCCTCGGCGGTGACCGGTCCGCAGCGCCAGGGCACCCCGGCGGCGAGATGGACGTCGGCCGGGTGTCCCTGGTCTCGCTGGAGGAGCGCCCGCAGGTCGTCGACGGCGACCCGCAGCAGCTCGCCGACCCGAGGGTCGTCCCCTTCCGCGCGGGCCTGCGCGAGTCCGACGCCTCCGGGGCGGCCCGCACCCGTCCCGGAGGGACCGGGGAGTCCGTGGGGGCGGTCGCCCCGCACTCTGAGCTCGATGGTCCGGGCGGATCCGGGAGCGAGATCGACCTCCCAGCGCAGGAGCCCCGCAGCCGCCAGGGCGTCCGTCGGCGGCGGGTCGGCGCTGACGGAGGCGCACCGGCCGTCGGCGGCGGTCCAGCGCATCCCCGTGCCGTGGACGCTCGCGACGATCTCGGCTCCCGCTCTCCCGGCCGCGACGGCGCCCAGATCCGCCAGATCCGTCCCCAGAGAGATTTCCACCGGGAGCCTGAGCGGCCTGCCGGCGAAGCTGCGCAGCGTGATCCGCTCGGTTCCGTCGGCGCTCCGGGAGCGCTCGACGCTGAGTCCGGGGTCGGGTCCAAAGTCGCCCGCCGTGCGGACGACGGAGAGGAAGACGGCACGGTCCGCGGTGTCCTGGCGGCCCGCGAGGGCGAGCGGCTCACGGCCGGCCACCCGCAGCACGCAGCGGGAGAGGAGACGGCGACCGGAGGCGTAGACCCCTTCGAGGCCGTGTCCGGTGAGCTGTCCGTGCTCGGAGCAGACGGCGAGGGCGGGCAGGGCGACGCAGAGGAGCGCGTCGTGCACCGACGGGAGCTCCGGCGGTCGCACGGCTCCAGGGGGCCTGGGGCCGGTGGCGGGTGCTTGTCCGGCCGGGAGTCCGGGGGCGGGGGCGGGACGGGTGGCCATGGGTGGTGTGCGGTGCTCTCTGTGCGATCCGGACTGCCGAGGAGGGGTCGGCGGCACGGGTCGTCGGGCTCCGCCACTGACGTGAACGCCGCTGTGGGTGGCCGGGTCACGGGCGTCATCACCCCCTCCTCGTCCCGCGCCGTGCGCCACGCCGCGCCGCCGCGTCCCTCGGCGGCCTGGGCGCGATCTTGCCGGGCCCGGTTCCGGCACCCCTCCGGCCCCGCCTGACGGCCTTGGCCGGATTGGCCACCTTCACCGCCCTGGCCCGCTTGACGGTCCTCTCCTCCGGTTCCCCCTCGACCGTCGGCGGAAGGGCGTCCTGGGAGCCGGCCGGTCGGGCCGCGACGCGGTCGTCCACGGCAGCGGCAGCCCTCGATTCCCGTTCGTGCCTCAGGCAGCTGCGCAGCGACTCGGGATCGAGCCCCTCGTTGCAGGCCTGATGCAGCAGTCGGGCGAAGACGTAGTCGGGGTCGGCGTCCAGCGCGAGGCCCAGTGCGGCGCGGGCAGCCGGTTCGTCACCGGTGGACCAGGCGACCCAGCCGGCGAGGGTGAGCGGGGCCGCCGCGTGCTCGTCGAAGGGGGCGACGCAGCGCCGGGCCAGCGCGCGCCACAGGCGCAGGGCTGCGGCGCCCTCGCGGCCCTCCATCCACTCGGCCGCCTGGTCCCGCGTGTCCCTGTCCTGAAGGCCGAGGATCAGGGCCGCGGCCTCGTCGGCCCCGATCGACGCGTCGTCCGCCGCGTCCTGTTCGGCCGTACCGTCGCGGCGTCCGGAGCTCGTCACGGGTGTGCTCACCGTGGCGTCGGCTCCGTCGGACGTGATGCCGAGCCGCGTGAGCACGTCCCGCGCGAGCTTGAGCGTCGCCTCCCTGACCTCGGTCCGCCCTACGCCGGGCGGGCCGTCGAAGATCTTGGGGACGATCAGGATCGAGCCCTCGTTCAGCGCCTTGCGCTGCTGCTCCTCGCCGGGCCACGAGGGACGCGGCTTCAGTCGTGCCTCCATGTCCCGCAGGGATCCGCGGACCTGGATTCCGGCGTAGGCCGCCGAGGCCGCCATGACCGACGTTCCGGTGAGCGCCATGGGTGTGCCGTCGGGCGGGCAGCAGCGGGTGTCGGGGCAGCAGTAGGAGAAGTACAGGCCGTCGGAGATGCAGAGGGCTTCGTAGACGGGAATGTCGAGTGCGCCGCAGGCGGTGCGCAGGCGCTGCGAGAAGGGGCGCAGCCGCTCCATGACGTGCCGGCCCGTCTCACCCGGTGCGGGGTCCTGGCAGAGGAAGACGACGATGCCGTCCGGCCTGGTGCCCCGGCGGGCGCAGCCGTCGACGAGGCACTCGGCGAGCTGTTCCGCCGTCGAGGCCCATTCCTTCGACGACCGTGGAATGCCGAGCCTGACCCGGCCGCCGAATCGTCCGAGCTCGCCGTGGAGGGCGACGAGGACGACGGAGTCGCTGGGATGGAAGCCGAGCATGAAGGGCAGGGCGTCGGCCAGCTCGGCGGGGCCGCGCAGGGTGATCTGCTGGGTTTCGGTCGTTCCACGGAATTCGTGCGGGTTCGTGTTCATGGTCACGACGGTCTCGCGAGGGGAGCCGACTCCGAAAGCCCTGTGGATAACTCTGCCGCGCGGCCCTCGCCAGGTTATCCACAGGTTTCGAGGCTCGTTCGCGCATTGTCCGAGTCATCGGGTTGCATGGGGGCATGACCAACGCAGAGCGCCTCCCCGACCGCGCGGCCCTCCGAGCCACCGCCGACGCTGTACTCGCCCGCCTCGTCGGCGATCCCACGGGCGCGGCGAGACTGCGCGAGGACCAGTGGCGTGCCATCGAGGCGCTTGTCGCGGACAAGCGGCGTGCGCTGGTCGTGCAGCGGACGGGGTGGGGCAAGTCCGCGGTGTACTTCGTCGCGACGTCGCTGCTGCGCGAGTCCGGCAGTGGCCCCACCGTGATCGTCTCTCCCCTGCTGGCGCTGATGCGCAACCAGGTGGAGGCGGCCGCCCGTGCGGGCATCCGCGCCCGCACGATCAATTCGTCGAACACGGAGGAGTGGGAGACGGTCCAGGAAGAGGTTGCGGCGGGCGAGGTCGACGTTCTGCTGGTCAGTCCGGAGCGGCTCAACAACCCTGGCTTCCGCGACGAGGTCCTTCCCCGCCTTGCCGCCGCCACGGGCCTGCTCGTGGTCGACGAGGCCCACTGCATCTCCGACTGGGGCCATGACTTCCGGCCCGACTACCGCCGTCTGCGGACGATGCTGGCCGAGCTGCCGGCGGGTGTTCCGGTGCTCGCCACGACGGCCACGGCCAACGCCCGGGTGACGGCCGACGTCGCCGAGCAGCTCGGTACGGGCGCGGGGACCGACGCGCTGGTGCTGCGTGGCCCGTTGGACCGGGAGAGTCTGAGCCTCGGTGTCGTCCGGCTCCCTGATGCCGCGCACCGGCTGGCCTGGCTGGCCGATCACCTCGGCGAGCTGCCCGGTTCGGGAATCATCTACACGCTCACGGTGGCCGCCGCCGAGGAGGTCACCGCATATCTGCGCCAGTGCGGCCACACGGTCTCGTCGTACACCGGCCGCACCGAGAACGCGGACCGGCAGCAGGCCGAGGAGGACCTGCAGGCCAATCGGGTCAAGGCCCTGGTGGCGACGTCGGCTCTGGGCATGGGGTTCGACAAGCCGGACCTGGGTTTCGTGGTGCACCTCGGTTCGCCGTCCTCCCCCATCGCGTACTACCAGCAGGTGGGCCGGGCCGGGCGTGGTGTGGAGCATGCCGAGGTGCTGCTGCTGCCGGGCAAGGAGGACGAGGCGATCTGGCAGTACTTCGCGTCGGTGGCCTTCCCGCCCGAGGAGCAGGTGCGCCGCACCCTCGACGTCCTGGCGCAGGCGGACCGTCCGCTGTCGCTCCCCGCCCTGGAGCCGCTGGTGGAGCTGAGGCGCACCCGGCTGGAGACGATGCTCAAGGTGCTCGACGTGGATGGCGCTGTACACCGGGTGAAGGGTGGCTGGACGAGTACGGGACGACCCTGGGTGTACGACTCCGAGCGCTATGCCTGGGTGGCGCGGCAGCGGGCGACGGAGCAGCAGGCGATGCGCGAGTACGCGGCGGGGACGGGCTGCCGGATGGAGTTCCTGCGGCGCCAGCTGGACGACGAGGAGGCCGCGCCGTGCGGCCGTTGCGACAACTGCGCGGGCTCCCGGTTCGACCCGAAGGTGAGCGACGCGGCACTCGATGCCGCCAAGGGGGAGCTGGGCCGTCCCGGTGTGGAGGTCGAGCCTCGCAAGATGTGGCCGACCGGACTCGCGGCGGTGGGCGTCGATCTGAAGGGCCGTATCCCCGCGGGCGAGCAGTCGTACGGCGGGCGGGCGCTGGGGCGACTCTCGGACATCGGCTGGGGAAACCGACTGCGTCCGTTGCTGTCCGAGCGGGCGCCCGACGGTCCGGTTCCGGACGATGTCGTCCAAGCGGTGGTTCAGGTGCTCGCCGACTGGGCTAAGGGCCCCGGGGGTTGGGCGTCCGGCGCGCCGGACGCTCCCGCCCGGCCTGTCGGCGTGGTGACGGTGGCCTCGCGCAGCAGGCCGCAGCTGGTCGGCTCGCTCGGGCAGCGGATCGCGGAGATCGGACGGATGCCGCTGCTGGGGACCGTCGAGTACGCGCCGGAGGCCGAGGAACTGCGGATCTCCCGGACCAACAGCGCCCAGCGTGTGGTCGGGCTGCACCAGGCCTTGACGGTGCCTCCCGCCCTGGCGGAGCGACTGGGCTCGGCGGGGGGTCCCCCCCTGCTGCTTGTTGACGATCTGTCGGACAGTGGTTGGACGCTGGCCGTGGCGGCCCGACTGCTACGCCGGTCGGGCGCCGAGGGGGTGTATCCCCTGGTGTTGGCCGTCCAGGCGTGAAACGGGGAGTGAACAGTGGGTGTCTGGGCAGGGATATGAGTGGCATACCAACCCATTCCAGTCAGCGGCCTCAATTGCTCGTTGCCGCCCGCGCACAGGCCCGCAAGAATTGGGAAACCGCCCGGCATGGCCCCGTACGCGGTCCGGAAGGACTGTGCCGTGGTGCGCCCTCACTCGCCCCTGCCCGCCCAACGGGCGCGTATCCGAAGGGAGGACCGTGACCTTCGGATTCGCTCCGTCCGCAGCCACCTCGATCACCTCGTCCGAGTCCGCCAGCCGCCTCGCTCGGATACTGGAACCCGCCGAGTGGGCGGCCGCCGGAATCCCGCTGCTCCGCAACCCCCGCGAGGTCGTCGGCGGGCTGCATACACGCCATCGGCCGACGCCCACGACGGCGGTCGTCGCGGTGCTCGACCACGAGGAACGGCTCATCGCCAGCGCGTCGTTCACGCGTCGCCCCGTCGTCGCGGACGGCTGGGAGTTCCGTAACGCGCTCCTGGCCCATCTCCGACGAGTGATCCCGCACGACCTGCGCCGGCGTACGCCGGTACGGACTGCCGTGCTGCTCTACTGCCGTGAGGGCGACGAGCGTTGGACGGAGGAGGACGGCGCCTGGATGTGGGGGCTGCGGGACGCCTGCACGCTCCACGGACTGCGCTGCGGTGCGTACATCGCGCTCACCCGCAACGGTTGGCAGGTGCTGGGCGAGGGCCGCGGCGGTCGGCACCCGAGCCTGGGCTCACGTCCCGATGCGCTCGGCGATGCCGCCTCCGAACGGGGCATCTTCGCGCCGCGCACGGCCGGCGGTGCCGCCGAACCACTGCGCCGGACCGCGGCCCGCTGAGGCGGACCCGCCTGTGTGCGGGACCACGGCCCGGCCGCCCGCGAGGGGCGGCCGGGTCAGGACCGCGGATGGCTCTCCGGTTCAGACACCCGCGCCGAGCACGGCGTTGATGCGCTGCGGGTCACCGCAGACGATGAGCAGCGTGCTCGCGCGCCCCATCGCCAGGGGCAGCGTCCGAGCGGCGACCTCGTCGCTCGGACCGTTGACCGCCACGACGACGACGGGCCGTGCCGCGGCACGCTCCGCAACCGAGGCGTCGGCGAAGAACACGTCGTCACCGGCGTCCTGCTGCGCCCAGTAGGACGCCTCGCCGAAGGACAGCTCGTGCGCCGCCCACGGGTGCTGCTCACCGGTGGTGAGCACGAGGATGTCGCCGGGGGCGCGGCCGCTCTCCAGGAGCAGGTCAACGGCCTCTTCGGCGGCGTCGAGCGCGCCGTCGACCGGGGCCGGGATCAGCTGGATCTGCGGTCCGGACCGCTGTTCGGAACGATTCTCCGAGCGGGACGACGGGGACTGGCCGGCACCGGGGTGCGGGCGCGGTACCGGCGGCGCGGGGCGAGCCGGTCCAGGACCGGGACGCCCGGGACGCGGCGAAGCCGCGGAACGCGGACCGGGTACGGGACGGGGGGTCGGCGCGGGGTGGCCTGCGGCCGTGCCGCGGGGACCCTGGGCACTCTCGTGAATCTGAGGCTCCTCGGGGATGAGAGGCATAGGTGGATGTCTATCAAACGCCGGTGCGCGAAGCTCCGGCGGGTGGGCACAATCGTGCGACCCGGCTGTCGGCATGGGCCTGCCGGGAAGTTCAGAAGTCGAAGCCGAGTTGGCCCCCGCTTTCCAGTGCGACCGCCTCGGCGGAGATCCGGACCTTCTTGAGGTGGCTCCACTGAGGCAGCGCGTCGAGGTACGCCCAGGAGAGACGGTGGTACGCCGTGGGTCCCAGCTCTCGCAGCGCTGCCTTGTGGACCGGCGAGGGGTAGCCCGCGTTGTCACCGAAGCCGAACGCCACACACTCCTGCGCCTCGGTCTCGAGCTCGGCCATCATCGCGTCGCGTCGCACCTTGGCGATGACCGAGGCCGCCGCCACGGCGATGCAGGACTGGTCGCCCTTGATCACCGTACGGACCTGCCAAGGGCTGCCGAGGTAGTCGTGCTTGCCGTCGAGGATCACCGCGTCGGGGCGTACGGGCAGGGCCTCCAGCGCGCGCACGGCGGCCAGGCGGAGCGCGGCGGTCATGCCGAGTTCGTCGATCTCCTCGGGTGATGCGTCGCCGAGGGCGTAGGCGGTGACCCACTTCTCCAGCTCCGCGGCCAAGGCGGTACGGCGCTTGGGGGTGATCAGCTTGGAGTCCGTGAGGCCCTCGGGGGGCCGCCGCAGGCCGGTGATGGCCGCGCAGACCGTCACGGGACCGGCCCATGCCCCGCGTCCGACCTCATCGACCCCGGCGATGATCTTGGCGCCGGTGGTGGCTCGGAGCGAGCGCTCGACGGTGTGAGTGGGTGGTTCGTAGGGCATGGCGCCAGACAGATTACGCCGATCGGGACCGCCCGCGATACCCGGATTCCCATCGGATGTCCGAAGCGGCCGGAAGAAGCCCTCGGCGACCCCGTTACGGCGCGTTCCGATCGATCATCGCGACGATTCAGGTGTGGACCCCCGTTCCTCCCCGCGGCAGGAAGGAACAGGGTCCACACGTACGAACGGACGGCTGGTCATGCCCGGGGTCAGGGGGAGCCGTACGAATCGTCGTACCAGGCGCCGTCCGCGTACGGGTCGTACTCGTCCTCCCTGCTCGGCCTCCCGCATTCGGCAGGGGTCCGGTCGATCCCACGCTCCGCCAGGATCGAGCGCGCCCGCGCCTCCGACCAGCTGGTGGCGTACCAGCTGCCCTCGTCCTCACGCAGGCGCTCCTCGATGTCGAGGAGCGCGCAGGAGCGCTGTGGCTCGGGAAGGATGTCGAGCGCGGGTACGGCATCGGCCGAGAGGCCCGCGAGATAGGGGACGTCGATCTTCCCGGAGCTGCTGAACCGCTCGATGTTCTGTTCGGCGACGATGGCGTCGGGGGAGGCCAGCCCGAAGAGGAGCATGCCCGCGGCGGCGCTCACGGCCACCGCGCGGGGCAGCAGGCGGGCACCGAAGATCCCCGCGGCCATGATCAGCAGGATGACCAGGCCCAGCCACATCTCCATGGCGGCCACCGAGATCCGCAGCCGGGTGAGCCCGTACGCGTCCACGTACAGGTCCATCCTGCGCAGTGCCGAAGCGACCACGACCAGGGTGAGGAGGCACAGGGCGCCCAGGACGGAGCGCACGAGCGTGCGGTCCCTCGCGGTCGAACGCGGCGCCCAGCGCAGGGCGAGGCCGATCACCACGAGAGTGAGCAGGGTCGCCGTCAGGAGCTGCCAGAAGCCCTGCCGGGCGTACTCGGAGTAGGTCAGGTCCGTCTCGCGGAGGACCTTGTCGTATCCGCCGAAGAGGACGGCGAGTTGGACCGCGTTGAACGCCGCGAAGAGCAGGTTCAGCACGATGAGGGGCAGCGCCCACTCCAGACGGGCCCGTGCCTTGCCGGGGCGGACGGCCATCCGGTCCCAGCGCAGAGGTGCGGCGGCGGTACGGGCGACGGCGATGCCGCCGAACAGCCCGAGCAGGAAGAAGGAGAGCCGCCAGGGCGCCTGCTCCAGCGAGATGTCGGGGATGAGCGCGCCGAGCAGATCGGCGAAGGCGGCGTCGGCGCCGGCGAACAGCGCACCGAAGACGACGAGCAGGACGACGGCCACCGCGACGGTTCGTACGACCGGCCCCCACCGGCCGCGTGAGCCGTCGGCCCGGTCGCGCACGCCCTGCCAGATCCAGACGGCGCCGGAGCCGAAGGAGTCGAAGAGTCCGACGGGCGAGAGCAGGACGCTCGGCCAGCCTCGGCCACCGTGCAGAGCCAGGGCCGTCACCCCGAGGGCGGTGACGATCGCGAGGAAGGTCGGCCAGCCGGCGTCCCGCAGCGCGGGTACGGCGAGAAGGGCGAGGCCGCCGATCGCCCAGACCAGCGTCCAGGGCCGCAGTCGGCGACCGGCAGCCCGAGCGGCGAAGGCGGCGGCGAGGACCGCGGGTGCGGCCACGATCATCAGATTGAGCCCGAGGCCCTCGTCGAGGAGCAGTGCACTGAGGAGGGCGGTCGCCAGAACGGCCCAGAGCGTCGGAGCCGTCACCGGGCCCGGGGCGGCGGGGCGCAGTCGCTCGAGCCAGGGCTCGCTCGGAGGCACCGGCGGCGCCCAGGGGTACGCCGGCCTGCCGCCAGGCCCCCCGGCAGCCGCCACGGCCCGCGCCTGCTGCGGCTGGCGGTGGGACTGCGGCTGCGGCTGGGACTGGGACTGCGGCTGCGGCTGCGGCTGCGGCTGCGGCTGCACAGTCGGTGCGGCGCCGGGCGGCGTCGTACCTGCGGAGCGCTGCGGCTCGGAGGCAGGCCTCGCCTCAGCTCGGTCCTGCGGTGGCGGTTCGGACGGTATGTCGGACACGGGACCCCCTCCCTACCCGGTCGCGTTCGGCGCCGTGGCGGCGGAAGGGAGCGGTCCGGGTGTCGCGTCGGCGCGCTCTCGTCATGATCAGCGCTGCGGAGTGGCCGACTCTAACGCCGGTCCGGCCCGTGGTACCCAGCGGGGCGGCGCTGTGTCAGGACCGTGACACTCGCCGGCCCGTTCGAGGGGTACGGGCCGACGTTCAGCCACGACCCCCGGTCGGCAGGCACCGGCCGACCGGGCCCCGGAGCGGCGAGCGGGGAGCGGACTCGGACTTCAGGGACGGACGGCCGTCGGCAGCCACTCCGGCAGGGCCTCGGTCCGCTCCAGCCATGAAGCGGGCGGCGCGCCGGCCGCGCTGGAGGCCACGACTCCACCGGCGATCGCGCAGGTGGTGTCGACGTCCCCACCGACCTGGGCGGTCGTCCAGAACACCTGCTCGTAGTCGCCGAGGGCCCGGGCCGCCGACCAGAGTGCGAACGGAACGGTGTCGTGGGCGCTGGTGCGGCGCCCACTGCCGAGCACCGCCGCAACCGTGGCGGCATCGCCGTAGTCGAGCATGTCGCGTGCGCGGCGCAGCCCCGCGCCGACGGCGCTGCGCGGCACGAGGGCGACGACTCCGTCCAGCAGGTCCGTGGGCTTCGGCGGACCCGCGGGATTCGCCACGAGCGCGGCGGCGGCCGCCACGGCCATCGCCCCCACGACGGCTTCGCGGTGCTGGTGGGTGGTGTACGCCGAGATCTCGGCCTGATGGGTCGCCTGCTCCGGGTCGTCCGCGTACCAGGCGCCGAGCGGGGCGATCCTCATCGCGGCACCGTTGCCCCAGGACCCCTGTCCGTTGAAGAGCGCGGCGGCCAGTTCACGCCAGTCGCCGCCCTCCCGGATGAGCCGGAGCATCCGGTTGACCGCGGGACCGTAGCCCCGGTCGAAGTCGTGATGCTCGGCGAACGACTGAGCGAGCGCGTCCTGGTCGATCCGGTCGTGCCGGGCGAGCACGGCCAGGACCGAGCAGGCCATCTCGGTGTCATCGGTCCACTGCCAGGTCCCCGACGGCAGTTCGCGTCGTTTGAGCAGTGGATAGTTGGCGGGAACGAAGAACTGGGAGCCCAGGGCGTCTCCCACGGCCAGCCCTCGAAGGCTGGCCAGGGCGCGTTCGAAGCGCCGGTCGAGAGAGGAGTCAGCGGTCATCGCTGAACCACTCTATCCGGTGTGGCCGTACGGTTCCGGGGTACGCCAGTGCTCGAACGGCCGGTCCAGGCTGTACCGGCCGTCCTCGCCGAGCAGCAGCGTCCGTGTCTCACCGTTGCCCGGGTTGGACAGCGACTCGAACTCTGCGACGGTCCAGTGGAACCAGCGCATGCAGAACAGCCGCATCGTCAGTCCATGGGTGACGAGCAGGACGTTCGGGGGATGGTCGGGCGCCTCGAAACTGCGGTAGAGGCTCTCCAGAAACGCCCCGACCCGGTCGTACACATCCGCTCCCGACTCGCCCTGCGCGAAGCGGTAGAAGAAGTGCCCGTACGCGTCGCGGTAGGCCTTCTGGAGGCGTACGTCGTCCCGGTCCTGCCAGTTCCCCCAGTCCTGCTCCCTCAGCCGCGGCTCCTCCCTCACCCGGACCTGCCGGGGGGCTAGCCGGAACTCCCGGAACGTCTGGTGGGTGCGGCGGTACGGAGAGACGTACACACTGACCTGCTCCTCCCCGAACAGGTCCCGCAGCCGCTCCCCCGTCTCGCGCGCCTGCCGAAGGCCGGTGTCGGTGAGTCTGAGCGCGTGGTCGGGCTCCCGCTCGTACACCGTGTCGTCGGCGTTTCCTTCGGACTCTCCGTGCCGTACGAGGACGATGCGCCGCGGTCGTGCCATGTCATGACCCTAGATGGCCGCCCCCGGGCGGGCTCGGTCGGGGAGGCGTCCGGCGTCCATCCGGCGTATGGCGCCGGCGAACCGGCGGCGCAGCTGACGGTCGTGCGAGACCACGACCAGGGCTCCGGCCCACTGCTGCAGCGCCTCCTCCAGCTCCTCCACAAGGCCGAGGGTCAGGTGGTTGGCGGGCTCGTCGAGCAGCAGCAGGTCGACGGGCCGGGCCAGCAGGCGGGCGAGGGCGAGCCTGCGGCGCTGCCCGGCGGAGAGGCTGCCGACCGGTACCTGGAGGTCACTCTGCCGGAACAGTCCGTACGAGAGGAGCAGTTCCCGCTGTTCGTCGTCCGTGAGCCCCAGCCCGCGGCCGAAGGCGGCGAGGACACGCTCCGCGGGCCGGTGGGTCGGTATCTCCTGGGCGAGGAACCCGATCCGCCCGCTGCGCCGGACTTCCCCGTCGTCCGGCTTCATGAGCCCCGCCATGACGCGCAGCAACGTGGACTTGCCCGCCCCGTTGCCGCCGTGAATCAGGAGCTTCTCCCCCGCCCGGACGGTCAGCCGGTCGACGGCCAGCCGGTCCGCGACACGCACCGCGGTCAGCGAGATCAGTTCCCCTTCGGCGCCTCCTGCGACCGGTCGCGCGGCGAAGACGAGCGGCCGCGGGGGCTTGGCGACCGGTTCGGCCCGGAGGCGGCGCAGCCGCTCCTGGGCGTTGCGGACCCGGCCGGAGACCGATGCCTGGACCCGGCCGCCGGCCCGGTCGTACGCCATCTTGTTGTTGTCCTTGATCGCGCGCCCCAGGGCCACTCCGTGGGCGGTGGTGGTGGCGTAGGCCTCGAGTCGGGCCGTCTCCTCGTACCAGGCCTCGTAATCCTGCGCCCAGCGCTGCCGGGCGGCCGCACGCTCGGCGCGGAAGCCGGCGTACCCGTTCCCGTACCGGACGACCGTGCGCCGGTCCGCATCGACCTCCAGGACGGACGTGACGACCCGTTCCAGGAAGACGCGGTCGTGAGAGACGGCCACGACCGTGCCGCGGTGGGCCAGCAGCGCCTCCTCCAGCCAGTCCAGGGCCTGTTCGTCGAGATGGTTGGTGGGCTCGTCCAGCAGGAGCACCTCGGGCGCGGCGGCGACGGCGCAGGCGATGCCGAGCCGGGCCTGTTCGCCGCCCGACAGGCTGCCGAGCAGGCGCTGTCGACCGATCGAGGCGAGTCCGAGTCCGTGCATGGCCTTGTCGACACGTGCGTCCGCTTCGTAGCCACCGCGCAGTTCGAAGACCGTGAGCAGCTCTCCGTAGGCGTCGAGTTCCTTCGCTCGGGCCGTGGCGAGCGTCGCCTCGCTCTCGCGGAGGCGGCGTTCCATGGTCCGCAGTTCGGCCAGGGCGTCGTCGATCGCGTCGCCCACGGTGTGGCCGCCCGAGAGGCGTGGGGTCTGCGCGAGCATTCCCGTGCCGCCCTCGACGAGGGTCGTGACCTCCCCCTCGTCGGGCGCTTCGAGACCCGCGAGCAGACGGAGAAGGGTGGACTTCCCCGCTCCGTTCTCCCCCACGATCCCGATGCGCTCACCCGGGCGCACCGTGAGCGAGATCCGGTCGAGCAGCAGGCGTTCGCCGCGGGACACGGTCACGTCATGCAGAGAGATCTGTGTAGGCAAGGGCGCCTCCGGTTTCGATCGGCAGGGCAGGGCCCACTCCACTAATGCGACGGAAGTGGCATTACCAGAACTATGGCAGACTCGACCTCCTAACGCAACAGGAGTCGCAATTGAACGCGTCGATGGAAAGTGACCGGACACCCCCGCCCGGCAGCCGCCGTCCCGGCGGCCGCACCGCACGCACCCGGGCGGCCGTGCGCGACGCCGTCCTGACAGGGCTGGCCGAACACGGCTATCCGGCCCTCACCGTCGAGTACGTGGCGGAGCATTCCGGCGTGCACAAGACGACGCTCTACCGCCGTTGGGGCAGCCTCGAAGGGCTCCTCGCGGACGCCTTGGCCCTCGCCGGCGAGGACAGCTGGACGCCGCCGGACACCGGACGCCTGGAGCTCGACCTGCGGGCGCTGGCCCGCGAGGTGGTCGACTCCTTCTCCGACCCCGCGGCAGCCGCGGCTCCCACCGCGTTCGTGGGCGCCGCCTTCCAGTCGGAGCGCGCCGCGGACGCGCTGCGGGACTTCTACACGGAGCGCTTCACCCGCTGCGAGGCGGTCGTCGAGCGGGCCGTGGCCCGCGGCGAAGCGCCGGAGGGCACCGACGCGGGCGCGGTGGTACGCGCCGTCTCGGCGCCCCTGTTCCTGCGCCTCTTCGTCACCCGCGAGCAGGTCGACACGGCGATGGCCGACCAGTCGGCCCGCGCGACGGCGGCCGCCGTGGCTGCGGGGGCCTACCTCACCCCGTCCTACCCTGCCGGACCATCCGGGCGCGGCAGCCGGGCCGACCTCACCGGCCCAGCCGGTCCCACCGGCCCTGCCGGCCCCGGCGACACCACGGGTCCAGGCGGTCCAGCCGGTCCGGCCGGTCCCGGCCAGGCGTGATCAGACCGCCAACGCGTGATCAGACCGTCCAGGACGACTCGAGCTGCACCACGTCCCCGCTGAGCGCTGCCACGTCCGCCTCCGTCTGGGCACGCAGCCCGAGCCGTTCGACCCGCTCCACCCGGTACTTGCCGTGTTCGGCGGCGGACCGCCACATCGACAGCACCACGAACTCGTTCCCGGGCGCCTCGCCGAAGACCCCGCGCAGCATGCCCGGGGAGCCGGCCATCGCCGGGTTCCACACCTTCTCCTGCATCAGCGCGAAGTGCTCGACCCGGCCCTCGTGGACCCTGCAGTGCGCCACCCTGGCCACATCGGCGTCCGCGAACTTCGGCTCGAAGCCGGTCTTCACGTCGAAGCGGTGGTCGAAGAGCTTGACCTGGCTGTCCTTGAACGAGCCTGACTGCGTCGCCGCCAGCCGGTCGTGCGATCGCGCCATGAAGGAGTCGTAGAACGCGCGGCTCTCCCAGAACGAGAAGACATGGGCGACATCGGGCCGCGCCCGGCTCCATCCACCGCCCTGGCCCCGGAATCCCGGCTCACCGAGCAAACCCGCCCATTTCCGCTGCCCCCGCTCGAACCCGCGACGGTCCACCACGGTGCAGCGAATCCACTTGACCAGCACGGCGCCATCGTACGGGGCATTCACCGTCCGCCACCCCGTTCTCGCGCGGAGTGCGCATGACACCATGAGCAACCGGTCCGAGACCACGGGCAGTTGACCGGGCCCAGGGGTTATCAGTCGTACACAGAGAGGGGATTCACGGTGAGCGGACTCAACAAGGGGGTCGGCAAGGTCGAGGTGACGCTCAAGTGGGACCCCAGTCCGATCGGCGCCGCGGCGCATGATCTCGACATCATCGCCGGGGTCTACACGGTGGACGATCCGTACGGCTCGCCCGCGTATCTGGTGCACTTCGACAGCCGCTCCCCCGACGGGACCATCACGCTCAGCCGGGACAGCCGTACGGGCCAGGGCTTCGGCTACGACGAGGCGATGATCCTCGAACTGGACCGCCTCGCGCCCCACTACGCGCGCGTGGTGGTGGGAGTGGCCATTCAGCAGGGCTCCGGCAGGCTGACGTTCGGCGCCATCGCCAACACCGGCGTACGGGTGCGCGAGGGCTACACCGAGCTCGCCGTTCACGGCTTCGAAGACGTCGCCGGAGCCACGGCGGCGACGGTCGTGGAGTTCACCCGCGACGGACCGGACGGCTGGTCCTACCGGTCGATCCGCCGCGGCTTCGACACGGATCCCCAGACCTTCGCCGCGGAGATGGGCGCCAGGACCGCCTGATCGCCGACCGCCCGAGCGCCCAAGCACCCGAGCGCACACGCACCCAAGCGCCCTGGCCGCCTGCCCCGTGCCCGGTGCGGGGAGCGTCAGGCATCCGAGAGGGGACCGGTCCAGGGCCGGTCCCCCTCGGCCGCCAGGGCTGCCCGTAGATCGAGTTCAGGTGCCGCGGGGTCCACGAGCCACGTCAGCCTTTCATGGCCCGCCGCCAGGCCCTCCCTCGCCGTGTCGCGCCACTCCGTACGGCCGAGCAGGTCGAGATACGACCTCCTGACGTCGCCCCACCGTGCCTTGAGACCCGCCTCGTCCGACCAGGCGGGCGCCTCTGCGCCCAGATAGCGGGCGACCGTCGTCGCGTCGCAGTAGCGCTCGGCCGTCGGCCCCAGGTCCGCGACGTGGCGGACGTGCGCCTCCAGCACCGTGAGCGCGTGCGGGTAGTGGCGAAGTGATGTCCCCATGCCCTCGCAGTACGTCATGGCATGGAGGATCCGCCCTGTCTGGTCCACCACGGCGGCATCGGTCGCGGGCTCCACGATGACGTCGTGGAGGCCCGTCAGGCGCGCGACGTCGGAGACGACGTAGCTGTTGAGGAACTCTCCGTCGGCGGCGGCGTTCCGCAGCAGCCAGGGGCGTACGGCCGGGTGGTCGTCCACGTGCCCGCACAGCGTCTCCACCGCATGGACCCGGCCCCACTCGGTGGCCCGTTCCGCCAGCCAGATCAGGGCCTCGACACCACCCGGAAGGCGTTCCAGCGCCCGTGCCGCGAGCGGGCCGAAGGCGTTGGAGAGGAGGCCGATGGTCTGGATCCTGCCGATGTCGGCCACTGTGCCGGCCTCGGCGAGCAGGACCAGCCCGACGGCGACGGAGCCGGTCTCGGTTCCGTGGCTACCAGCCACCGGCCTGTTTCCCGGGCCCTGACTGCCGGTGTTCTCCGAGCAGCGTCGGTGATGCGGTCGTCGTGGCGTGTCGGCACGGGAAGGCCCCGAAGTCTCTGGGCCAGTTCGCGCGGAGTGGCGACTGCGTCGTCCACGTACGCGTCGAGGACGCTCACGGCGTCCGCCCCGTCCGGGATGCGGTCGGGTGGAGGCTTTCCTTCCGCTCCGCGCCGGCGCCGGTCCGCGCCCGGAAACGGTGCTCCGCCACGGAAGAGGGGCGCGTCCGGTGTCAGGCGATGCGGCCGGAGGGCGTGGTCGAACAGTGCGATCGGGGTTCCGGGCAGTCCTGACCCCGGCGTCTCGCTCACAGTCGGGCGGACGACTCGACTCTCTTGATCATGCCCAGACCCTGTCACCGCCCGCCGTCCGGCACAAGCCCCGACCAGGCCCGCGCACGCCAAGGGCGGTGGCGCCGAAGAATCGGCCCCACCGCCCTCATGCGGGAACTTCACCCGCTAGCCGACCCCGTGGGGTCAGCTGCAGCCGCTGGTCGAGCCGCAGCCCTCGCAGATGTAGCAGGAGCCGGCCCGCTGCATCTTCGTACCGCAGGAGAAGCAGAGCGGGGCGTCCGCGCTGATGCCCAACTGCATCTCGACGAGCTCGGCGGAGGTGTGCGCCTGCTTCGGGGCCGGGACCTCCACCTTCGGCGGCGTCGCGACGGCCTTCAGGGTCTCCGTCTGACGCGGAGCGGACTGGGCCAGGCCCTCGACGTCCATCTCGTCGTCGGCGGCCTCGTAGGAACCCGTCTCCAGGTGACGCTGGCGCTCCTCGGCGGAGTGGATGCCGAGCGCGGAGCGGGTCTCGAAGGGCAGGAAGTCCAGCGCGAGACGGCGGAAGATGTAGTCGACGATCGACTGGGCCATCCGCACGTCCGGGTCGTCCGTCATGCCGGCCGGCTCGAAGCGCATGTTGGTGAACTTCGAGACGTACGTCTCCAGCGGGACGCCGTACTGCAGACCGACGGAGACGGCGATGGAGAACGCGTCCATCATTCCGGCGAGCGTCGAACCCTGCTTGGACATCTTCAGGAAGACCTCGCCGAGACCGTCGTCCGGGTAGGAGTTGGCGGTCATGTACCCCTCGGCGCCACCGACCGTGAAGGAGGTGGTGATCCCCGGGCGGCCCTTGGGCAGACGCTTGCGGACCGGGCGGTACTCGACGACCTTCTCGACGGCCTCGCGGATCGTCGCCTCGGACTTCGCGGTGACCTCGGCCTTCTCCTCCTCCTTCTTCTTCGCGGAGAGGGGCTGGCCGACCTTGCAGTTGTCGCGGTAGATGGCGAGCGCCTTGACGCCCATCTTCCAGGCCTCGAAGTAGACCTCCTCGACGTCCTCGACCGTGGCCGTCTCCGGCAGGTTCACGGTCTTGGAGAGGGCGCCGGAGATCCACGGCTGGATCGCGGCCATCATGCGGACGTGGCCCATCGCGGAGATGGAACGCTCGCCCATGGCGCAGTCGAAGACCTCGTAGTGCTCGGTCTTCAGACCGGGGGCGCCGATCACATTGCCGTGCTCGGAGATGTGGGCGACGATCGCCTCGATCTGCTCCTCCTGGTAACCCAGGCGGCGCAGGGCCTGCGGGACGGTGCCGTTGACGATCTGCATCGAGCCGCCGCCGACCAGCTTCTTGAACTTGACCAGAGCGAGGTCGGGCTCGAGGCCGGTGGTGTCGCAGGACATCGCGAGACCGATGGTTCCGGTCGGGGCGATGACCGACGCCTGCGCGTTGCGGAAGCCGTTCTTGGCGCCGAGGCGCAGGACGTCCTGCCAGGCCTCCGTGGCCGCGGCCCAGATCGGCGAGTCGAGGTCGTCCATGCGGACGGCCACGGTGTTGGCGTCGGCGTGCTGCTTCATGACGCGCTGGTGCGGCTCGGCGTTGCGGGCGTAGCCGTCGTACGGGCCGACGACAGCGGCGAGCTCGGCGGAGCGCTTGTACGAGGTTCCGGTCATCAGCGAGGTGATGGCGCCGGCCAGGGCGCGGCCGCCGTCGGAGTCGTACGCGTGGCCGGTGGCCATGAGCAGGGCGCCGAGGTTGGCGTAGCCGATGCCCAGCTGACGGAAGGCGCGGGTGTTCTCGCCGATCTTCTGGGTGGGGAAGTCGGCGAAGCAGATGGAGATGTCCATCGCGGTGATGACGAGCTCGACGACCTTGGCGAAGCGCTCGGAGTCGAACGACTGGTTGCCCTTGCCGTCGTCCTTGAGGAACTTCATCAGGTTCAGCGAGGCGAGGTTGCAGGACGTGTTGTCCAGGTGCATGTACTCGCTGCACGGGTTCGAGCCGTTGATGCGGCCGGACTCGGGGCAGGTGTGCCAGTGGTTGATCGTGTCGTCGTACTGGATGCCCGGGTCGGCGCAGGCCCAGGCCGCCTCGGCCATCTTGCGGAAGAGCGACTTGGCGTCGACCTCTTCGATGACCTCGCCGGTCATACGGGAGGTCAGGCCGAACTTCCCGCCCGCCTCGACCGCCTTCATGAACGTGTCGTTCACGCGGACCGAGTTGTTGGCGTTCTGGTACTGGACGGACGTGATGTCGTCGCCGCCCAGGTCCATGTCGAAGCCCGCGTCACGGAGGGCGCGGATCTTCTCCTCCTCCTTGACCTTGGTCTCGATGAAGTCCTCGATGTCGGGGTGGTCGACGTCGAGGATGACCATCTTGGCCGCGCGACGGGTGGCGCCGCCCGACTTGATCGTTCCTGCGGACGCGTCGGCGCCGCGCATGAAGGAGACCGGGCCGGAGGCGTTGCCGCCGGAGGAGAGGAGCTCCTTGGAGGAGCGGATGCGGGAGAGGTTCAGGCCGGCGCCGGAGCCGCCCTTGAAGATCATGCCCTCTTCCTTGTACCAGTCGAGGATCGACTCCATGGAGTCGTCGACGGACAGGATGAAGCAGGCGGAGACCTGCTGCGGCTGGGGCGTGCCGACGTTGAACCAGACCGGCGAGTTGAAGCTGAAGATCTGGTGCAGGAGCGCGTACGCCAGCTCGTGCTCGAAGATCTCGGTGTCGGCGGGCGAGGCGAAGTAGCCGTACTCCTCGCCGGCCTTCGTGTAGGTCTTCACGATCCGGTCGATGAGCTGCTTCAGACCGGTCTCGCGCTGCGGGGTGCCGACCGCCCCGCGGAAGTACTTGCTGGTGACGATGTTGACCGCGTTCACCGACCAGAAGTCGGGGAACTCGACGCCACGCTGCTCGAAGTTGACCGAGCCGTCGCGCCAGTTGGTCATGACGACGTCACGACGCTCCCAGACCACCTCGTCGTACGGGTGCACGCCCGGGGTGGTGTGGATGCGCTCGATACGCAGGCCCTTGCTCGCCTTGGCTCCCTTGGTTCGGGAACCCCGTGCCGGACCGCTCGCCGTCTCTGTCATGCCGCCTCCCATATACGGGCAAAACACCTATAAATGCCCAGATAGTCCCAGGGCACTGTCTTCTTGTCTGCTGTCGCGAGCACCGCTCCGGGCACCCGTGACACGTCTTTTTCGGCCGCGCACGACCGGCCTCGGCCGGACCTCTGGTCCGGCCCGCCGGTCAGTCGGCGGCGGTGGCGGGAACGGGGACCTCGGGGGTCGCTCCGGTCCCGCAGTCCACTGCGGGAGGCCGCTGCTCACGGAGTTCCGCGATGGCGGCCTCGAAGTCGTCGAGGCTGTCGAAAGCCTTGTAAACGGATGCGAAGCGCAGGTACGCGACGAGGTCGAGCTCCTGCAGGGGGCCGAGGATGGCCAGGCCCACGTCGTGGGTGGTCAGCTCGGCGCTTCCGGTGGCGCGCACCGCCTCCTCGACCCGCTGGCCGAGCTTGGCGAGGGCGTCCTCCGTCACGGGCCGCCCCTGGCACGCCTTGCGCACGCCGGAGATGACCTTGGTGCGACTGAAGGGTTCCGTGACCCCGGAGCGCTTCACCACCATGAGCGAGCATGTCTCCACCGTCGTGAAACGACGGGAGCAGTCGGGGCACTGGCGGCGGCGTCGGATCGACGTCCCGTCGTCGGTGGTGCGACTGTCGACGACACGGCTGTCGGGGTGCCTGCAGAAGGGGCAATGCATGGTTCCGACCCTCCCTCGCGGCACGACTGAATAGCCTCGCCGAGCCCGTCAAGGCCCCTCGAAGCGACCACCAGCATAGGCGATGCAGGCACCCCCGATAGACGGGGGACCACAACTTCTAGGTGGCTGATGCAATCCAACCACTAGATCTGGTGTTGGGCCCGATTTCCGGCACTTCGCGCGTGTCGCGCGGGCCTGGCATGGAGGACCGGCCACGAGGGTACGGGAAGCGCGCAGTGCCGCCGATCCGGGGCCCGCGAGTGCGAGACTGGAAGGGCACCCCTGCCCGCATGCGGGCCGACGCTGAACGGTACCGTAATGACCGAATTGCTACCGGCGCCCGGGCTCGCGTATACACCCACCAGCGCATAGACGTAAGACAATCTGCGGTTTTTCACTCGAACGTGTGTTTGGCGCAACCTTTCGAAAGCCACTACCGTTGTGCCAGCCAGGGAGACCATTCGAGAGGGGCCGCCGACGTGACCACCACCGCAGACAGTGCCACCATCACTGCCCAGGACCGCTCCCAGGGCCGACTCGAGGCGGTGCATGCCATGAATGACGCAGCCATGAACGGGGACGGGGAGCCGGCTCGACCTGCGCGCTCGCTGCCCGGACGACCTCCAGGCATCAGGGCCGACAGCTCCGGTCTCACGGACCGGCAGCGCAGGGTGATCGAGGTCATCCGTGACTCGGTCCAGCGGCGGGGGTACCCGCCGTCGATGCGGGAGATCGGCCAGGCGGTCGGCCTCTCCAGCACCTCCTCCGTGGCACACCAGCTGATGGCACTGGAGCGCAAGGGCTTCCTGCGCCGCGACCCGCACCGCCCCAGGGCGTACGAGGTCCGTGGCTCCGACCAGCCGAGCACCCAGCCGACGGACACCACCGGCAAGCCGGCCGCCTCGTACGTGCCCCTCGTGGGCCGGATCGCGGCCGGTGGCCCGATCCTCGCCGAGGAGTCGGTCGAGGACGTCTTCCCGCTCCCCCGGCAGCTCGTCGGCGACGGTGAGCTCTTCGTCCTGAAGGTCGTCGGCGACTCCATGATCGAGGCCGCGATCTGCGACGGGGACTGGGTCACCGTCCGTCGGCAGCCGGTCGCGGAGAACGGCGACATCGTCGCCGCCATGCTCGACGGCGAAGCCACGGTCAAGCGCTTCAAGCGCGAGGACGGCCACGTCTGGCTGCTGCCGCACAACGCGGCGTACCAGCCCATCCCCGGCGACGAGGCCACCATCCTCGGCAAGGTCGTGGCGGTGCTGCGACGGGTGTGACACCACCTCGTCGGCTCTGACCGGGCCCCGGAACCCACTGCGCCGGTTCCGGGGCCCTGCTCTGTTCTGCGGCAGGCCGGTGCCGGCCGCCTGTGGTCCGGTGTGGACGCGACACGACGTGGGGTCAGGCCTGTTCCTGGCCGGGCCCGCGTCGCATCAGACCCCGGCTGCCTTCGATGCGGCGTCGATCGCCGCCAGCGACTTCCGCACCTGGTTACGGTCCGTCGTGTACCAGAAGTCGGGCAGCGAAGCCTTCAGATAGCTGCCGTACCGCGCCGTGGCCAGCCGGGGGTCGAGCACGGCGACGACGCCACGGTCGCCGGTGGCGCGTACGAGACGTCCCGCGCCCTGGGCCATCAGCAGGGCCGCGTGCGTGGCGGCGACGGCCATGAAGCCATTGCCCCCCGCGTCCTCGACCGCCTTCTGGCGGGCGCTCATCAGCGGGTCGTCGGGGCGCGGGAACGGGATCTTGTCCATCACGACCAGCTGGCAGCTGGCGCCCGGGACGTCCACCCCCTGCCAGAGGGAGAGCGTCCCGAAGAGGCACGTCTGCGGGTCCGCGGAGAAGTTCTTGATCAGCTCTCCGAGCGTGTCCTCGCCCTGGAGCAGGATCGGGAACTCGGGGATGCGGGAACGCAGCTCCTCGGCGGCCAGCTGGGCGGCGCGCATCGACGAGAACAGACCGAGCGTCCTGCCGCCCGCCGCCTGCACGAGCTCCGTGAGCTCGTCCAGCATGTCCGTACGGTCGCCGTCCCGTGCGGGGCGGGCCAAGTGCTTGGCGACGTAGAGGATGCCCTGTTTGGGGTAGTCGAACGGCGAGCCGACGTCGATGCCCTTCCACACCGGCATGTCGTCGCCCTGGGCTCCTTCGGGGGCCAGGCCCAGCGAGGCTCCGACGCCGTTGAAGTCACCGCCCAGCTTCAGCGTGGCCGAGGTGAGGACGACCGACCGGTCCGCGAAGAGTTTCTCGCGCAGGAGCCCGGACACGGAGAGCGGGGCGACCCTCAGCGAGGCCCCGAATCGGTCGTGGCGTTCGTACCAGACGACGTCGTACTCGGAGCCCTGGGTGATCCGCTCGGCGACTCCGTGAACGGTCTCCACGGAGGCCAGGGCCTGCTTGCGGACGGCGTCCTCGTCCTGGACGGACTTGTCCCGGGTGGAGCCGAGCGCCGAGATCACCGCGCGCGAGGCGTCGCGCAGCGCCATGAGGGCATAGCCCAGGTCCTCCGGGATCTCCTCCAGGCGGCCGGGGAGCGCCAGCTCCATCAGCCGCTCGAAGCCCTCCGCGGCGGTCTGCAGCTGGTCGGCGACCTTCTCGTCGACCAGCTTCGCGGAGCGGCGGACCGCGCGGTTCACCTGGCCGGGGGTGAGTTCGCCCGTGGCGACGCCCGTGACCCGGGAGACCAGCTCATGGGCCTCGTCGACGATCAGCACTTCGTGCTGAGGCAGCACCGGAGCGCCTTCGATCGCGTCGATGGCCAGCAGCGCGTGATTGGTGACGACGACCTCGGCCAGCTTGGCCCTCTCACGGGCCGCCTCGGCGAAGCACTCCGCCCCGTACGCGCACTTGCTGGCGCCCAGGCACTCCCGAGAGGAGACCGAGACCTGGGCCCAGGCCCGGTCAGAGACTCCGGGCGTCAGATCGTCCCGGTCACCCGTCTCCGTCTCGTCCGACCAGTCGCGGAGCCGCATCAGGTCCTGCCCCAGCTTGCTCGTGGGCGCGGCGGCCTCGAAGGGGTCGAAGAGACCCTCCTCCTCGTCCTGGGGCACCCCCTCGTGAAGGCGGTGGAGACAGAGGTAGTTCGACCTTCCCTTGAGCATCGCGAACTCCGGGCGCCGCCGCAGCTGCGGGTGCAGGGCGTCGACCGTCCGCGGAAGGTCGCGCTCGACCAGCTGGCGCTGGAGCGCCAGTGTGGCCGTGGCGACCACCACGCGCTCACCGTGCGCCAGGGCCGGCACCAGATAGCCGAGGGACTTTCCGGTGCCGGTGCCGGCCTGGACCAGCAGGTGGGAGCTGTCGTCGATGGCCTCGGCAACAGCCTCGGCCATGGTGACCTGGCCGGGCCGCTCCATACCGCCGACGGCGGTGACGGCGGCGTGCAGGAGGTCGGGGAGGGATGGCTTCGTCATAGCGCGTCCACCCTACGGCGCTGCACTGACAGCCGGATCACGCGAGCGGATTCGCGACCGTCCCGTGGACGGCGGCGTGCGGCCGCTCGGGACGGTCGCGGTAGCCGTCCAGATGCAGACGGTTGCGGTTGAGACAGAGCCGCTCGATGCGCGGGGTGAGGAGATCGAAGAGCTCGAACCGTTCCTTCAGCTCCGGGAAGCGCGCCTGATGACGCAGGATCTCGGCACGTACGAGCGCCCAGAAGTCGTTCTCCGGCACGGCGAGTTGTTCTTCGCAGAGTGGCGCCAGGTAGCGGAAGACACCGACGAACAGCCCTGAATGGATGAACTGGGTGAGGAATCCGGGATCCTCGGTGAGCAGGACGGCCCGGACGTCGTCCGGCATCGAGCCGTGCTCGGGCAACGGGTGCGCGCTGATGTTGACGTCGTCGACGAAGTCCTTGATCGCCAGCCGTACGGGCACGTCCTGGTCGTCGTAGACGACGATGGCGTTCTCTCCGTGCGGGGAGAAGACGGTGCCGTACTGGTAGAGGAAGTGCAGCAGCGGAGGCAGCAGAGCGGCGAAGAGACGCTGGAGCCAGACGGTGGGGGCCAGTCCGGACCGCTCGACGAGTTCGGCGACGAGGGCTCGCCCTTCCGGATCGGTGTGCAGCAGGGCGGCCAGGGTCCGGGCGCGTTCGCCGGCCGGGAGCCTGAGGGGTTCGCGCCAGATCGCGCCGAGGAGTTCCTTGTACTGGTAGGGGACCTCGGGCAGCCGGTCGTAGAGAGGGTGCCTGACGGTGACCGAGGCGACCTCGCCGAGGAGGATCACGCCGCACTCGTCACGGAGGAACGGGTCCCCGTCCCGCAGCCCGTGGACCCAGGAGGTGACGGCGGGGGCGGCGAGGGTCCGCTCCGTGGGGAGGCCGCGCCAGACAAGGGTGTTGAGCACGGAGAGCGGCAGCTTCACGGTGTGCCGGTCGGGCCTGCTCGTGTTGAGGAAGGTACGGATGGACTGCTGCGGCAGGCGCAGGTCGCCGTCGGCGGGGAGGGGCACGATCGCGCCCGCGGCGACGGCGGGGGCGTAGAGCGGGAGGATCACCTCGTCCCACTGCCAGGGGTGGACGGGCAGGAGGAGATACCGGTCGGCGTCGAGCCCGCGGTCCCTGAGCTCCGCCCGGAATGCCTCACGGACCTCGGCGTCCAGCTCGCAGGCGTAGAGCTGATCGGGGCTGTCGAGGCCCGGGACTCCGCGGTAGGCCGCGAGGTCGGTGCTGACGGCGATCCAGGGGAGCCGGGCCGGGCGGCGGGCTTCGGGGGCCCAGCGGGCGGCATCGGTGGCGGAGAAGCCGATCCTGCCCTTGTTGAGGACGAGCCAGGGGTGACCGGTCTGGTGTCCTTCGAGCTCGGCGTACCCGAGTTCGGCGAGTCGGTCGGCGGTGAGCGCCGTCCTGTCGAGGCGGGCGTCGGCGGCGAGCGTGGTGGTGAGCTCGCGGATCAGATGGCCGAGGGTGGCGCCGTCGAGGTTCAGCAGTCGGCGGGCCCGGACGAGGAAGTCGAGCGGGTCGGTCAGCGGCTGTCCGTCCCGCGCCAGGGAGTCGGGGTCGAGACGCCAGCTTCCGTAGGCACCGCGGCGGGCCGTGAAGGTCAGCGCGGAGCCGTCGTCGAGGCGGAGGAGGTACGGCCGAGGGCCATGTGCCGCGCTTGCGTCGCCGGGGGCGCTGAGGGCGTCGGGGGCGCCGTCGGGGACGGGCTCCGCGTCGGGCGCGGGTACGGGCTCGACGATCTCCTCGTAGGCGAACTCGGCAAGGGTCTTGGCGAGCAGCCGCGAGGCGGCGCGTGTCCAGGCCTCGGGGGTCAGCTCGGCGGGTGAGAGCAGTGCGGAGTCATGGGTGGCAGGGGACGTCGGCACGGGGACTCCTCGGGGTGGGAACCGCTGTGGGTCGAGCGGTGTATGTAAGGCAGGGAGGCGTTCACAGGACGTGACGAAGGGCCCGGTCGCGGACCATGAGGGCAGCTCGCTTGTCGGGAAGGTCGACTTCCGCCGAGAAGCGGAAGCCGGCGCTCAAGAAGGCTGAGACGGAGGGGGTGTTGCGCACGTCGGGTTCGGCGATGACACGCGTGCTGTGCGGACGGTGGTCGAGTACGAGATCGGCGACGGCGCGGAGGAGCGCGGTGCCGACACCTCGGCCACGGTCGGCGACGCCGCCGAGGAGGAGGTGGAGACCGGTGTCGTGCGGGCGGGCGGGATAGTGCCGGGCGAGCGGGTCGAGGTCGGCGCGGTAGATCTCGAAGTAGCTCATCGGGGTGGAGTCGAGGACTCCGAGGCAGGGCACGCTGCGGCCGTCGCCGTCGAGTTGCGCGCCGATGTGGGCGGCCGTGACGGTCTCGGGTCCGGAGAGTTCCCAGAAGGCGGCGACGGCCGGGTCGTTCATCCACCGCGTGATGAGGGGCAGGTCGCGCTCCAGTCGGACGGGGACGAGGCGGAACGTGCCGACGGGGGTGGTGGCGGGTCCCCAGGTGGCGACCGCGTCGAGGAGGTCGCCCTGGGTGGTCGCCGTGCCCTCGCCGGCCGCGATGAGGGAGATCAGTTCGTCCGAGAGGTGCAGGTCCAGTGTGTCCTCGCTGCCTGTGCCGGACGCGGGCAGGGAGCCGGTTGCGGCGACGGGGCTCGTACCGGTGTCGGGGCGGGTACCGGTGTCGGGGCGGGTATGGGTGCCTGCCCCGAGGCCGAGGCCGGGATCCGGGCACGGGCCGATGTCGCGACCTCCGTCGGTGCCGGTATCAGGACTTGTGTCGGTGCCGGGACGCGCATCGGTGGGAGGCACGGTGGTGGTCTCCTCTCGGCGGGTTCGGTCGGGTGGTGGTTCGGGCCGGCGGCCCTTCGCCGCCCGGTCGGGTGGGGTGTGGTTCTCAGGATCGGAGGGGGTTGGTGATGGCGACGTAGACGGATTGGGTGTCGACAGGGCCGACGAGTTCGTCGAGGCCGTGCAGCCGGGTGAGGAGGTTGGCCTTGCAGCGCAGCGTCGCGGCCTCCAGAAGCCGGTGTGGCAGCGGGGAGCCGAGGCCGGTGGCGGAGGTGAGGAACTGGCGGAACGCGGCGAGCAGGACACGTTCGTCGGCGAGGTGCTGGGCGCCGAAGGCTCCGATGAGTCCCAGGACGTTGTTGATCCCGAGGTAATAGGCGAAGCGCTCGTCGGTGACCTGGTCGGAGACGAAGGTGTCGCTGATCGACCCGATGCCGGGGAGGCGGCTCTCCAGCTCGTCGCGGCGTGACTCACGGAAGTAGTAGCCCTGGTTGTCCCGGTAGCGGCCGCCGATGGGCCAGCCGTCGGGGTCGAGGAGCACCAGAGTGTTCTGCTGGTGGGCCTCCAGGGCGACGCCGGCCACTCCGTCGAGCCAGAGGACGGGGCGGACGACCTGGTCGAGGTAGCGCAGGAACCACTCGGCCGCGACGGCCGTCGTGGGCCGGCCGGTGCGGGCGGCCAGCCGGGTCACGATGTCGGCGAGGCGGGAGCGCATCCGCGTCGTGCCGGGCCAGGGGCGCGGAGCGGTGAGGGCGGCGATGCAGACGGCGTCGTCCCCGGCGGTGAAGGGGTTGTGGCGGATCATCACGTCGAGCCCGGGGACGGGTTCGCCGTCCGGGGTGTCGACCGCGAGCCAGGCGGGGTCGCGGACGATGTCGAAGCCCGGGTGGGCGGCCTGCCACTGGTCGACGAGGCCGGTGCGCAGGAGCCGGTGGACCTCGACGCCGCGGTGGAGTTCCTTACGGAGGTTCTCCCGGCGGGAGTTGGTGATGCGGACGCCGAGGGAGAGCTTGAGCATGGTCCGCGCGCCGGGCCGGTGCACGGTGCGGACGGAGGAGGTGGGGTGCCAGGCGGCTCCGGAGGGGCCGAGGTCGTGGAGGAGGCCGGATGCGAGGAGGGCGGCGACGGCGGGGCGGTGCGGCAGTTCGCGTGCCTGCCAGGGGTGCAGGGGCAACGGGACGGTAGCCGGAGGCAGGTCGAGCCCGTCGGCGAGGCCGGTGGCGAGCTGGGCGGCGGTAACGGCGCGGCCCTGTTCGGTCCAGGCGGAGTCGGAGGTGAGGACCGACTGGTCCACGGCCATCCAGTGCAGCGGGAAGGAGCCGTACAGCTCGGGTGAGTAGAGCCGGGCCTCGGCGTCGGAGAGTCCCTCGCGGCTCTTGGAGGTGGGGTGGAGCGGGTGTCCGAGCAGCAGGGACTGCTCGGCGGTGAGGAAGAGGTCGGCTTCGGGGCCGGGGGTGGGGCGGCGTCGGCGGTCGGTGATGAAGTCGGCGGTGCGGCGGGCGGAGTCGGCGACGCGGCCGACGAGTTCGGTGCCTTCCGGGCGGCCGGTCTCGCGGCTGATCAGAGCGGCGACGGTGACGGCGTCCGCGCGGGGGGCGGTGGGGTGCAGCCCCTCCAGCGCGGGCGGGCCGAAGCGGTGCCATCCCGTGGGCGACCAGTAGAGGACGGGAACGAGGAGGGCGGTGCCGCTGGCTTCGAGGGGGATGCGGAGGGTGGTGGAGCCGGGGGCGGGCAGGTTCTTCTCCCGTACCCAGCAGCGCAGCAGGTTCTCGATGGTCGCCGCGTCGGCGGCGCGCAGCGGGTCCGGGTCGTCGAGCGGGTCGTGACGGGTGTCTGCGCCGCCCGTGGCGGTGACCGAGGCCGAGGGCTGGGGGTCGTACGGGCCGGAGTGCTGGCGTGGGACGGTGGCCTGCTCGACGGGGCTCTGCTCGACGGTGAGCGGGCTGCGGGCGGCGCTGCCGGTGTCGGACGCTTCGGAGGCGTGGCTGGCGTTCACGGAGGGGGCTTCCTTGTGAGGGTGTCCGGGATCGGTCCGGGTCAGTGGGACGGCCCGGTCGGCGCGGCCTGGCCGGTGGTTCCTGTGGTTCCTGCGGTTCCTGCGGCGTTCCGGAGGAGGGTGGCTTGCGGGCACGGGCGGTGGGCGCGTTCGGTGGCGGCCAGGGCGTCGGCGAAGCGGTCAAGGACGGCCTCGGCCTGCTCGTCGGTGAGGGTGAGCGGGGGCAGGAGGCGGACGACACCTGAATGACGGCCGCCGAGTTCGACGATGAGGCCTCGGTGCAGGCACTCCTGCTGGACGGCCACGGCGAGGGCCTGGTCGACCGGTGGAGCGCCGGCGTCGTCGCCGGGGCTGTGCGGGTCCACGAGTTCGACGCCGATCATGAGCCCCCGGCCCCGTACGTCGCCGATGCAGGGGTGCGCGGCGGCGAGTCCCTGGAGGCGGCCGAGCATCCGGGCGCCGAGGGTGGCCGCGCGGTCGGCGAGCCGGTTCTCCCGTACGTACGCGAGGGTGGCGGCGCCGGCGGCCATGGCGAGCTGGTTTCCGCGGAACGTGCCCGCGTGTGCGCCGGGCTCCCAGGCGTCGAGTTCCGCCCGGTAGACGATGACCGCGAGCGGCAGGGAGCCGCCGATGGCCTTGGAGAGGACCATCACGTCGGGGACGATGCCGCTGTGCTCGACGGCCCAGAAGGCACCGGTGCGGCCGACGCCCGTCTGTACCTCGTCGGCGATGAGCGGGATGGACCGGGACGCGGTGATCTCCCGCATACGGCGCATCCAGTCGTCGGGGGCGGGAATGACCCCGCCCTCCCCCTGCACCGGTTCGAGGATCATCGCGGCCGGATGCGGGACCCCGCTCTTGGGGTCGTCGATGAGGTTCTCGGTCCAGCGCGCGGCCAGCTCGGCGCCGCGATCGCCGCCGACGCCGAAGGGGCAGCGGTAGTTCTGCGGGTAGGGCAGCCGGGCGACCCGTACGTCCGTCGCTCCCCCCGAGGCGTCCAGGGCGCCGGCCGTCATGCCGTGATAGGCGCCGGTGAAACTCAGCAGCCCGCTGCGGCCGGTGGCCGTGCGGACGAGTTTGAGGGCTGCCTCGACCGCGTCCGTACCGGCCGGTCCGCAGAACTGGATGCGCGCGTCGTCGGCGAGCCCGGCGGGCAGCGTGGCGAACAGCTCTGTGGTGAAGGCGTCCTTGACCGGGGTGGCGAGGTCGAGGACATGGAGCGGGGCGCCGGAGTCGAGGACCTTCTTGATGGCTTCGAGGACCACCGGATGGTTGTGTCCGAGGGCCAGGGTCCCGGCGCCGGACAGGCAGTCCAGATAACGCCGTCCGTCGGCTCCCTCGATGGTGAGTCCTCTGGCCCGCACGGGAACGATCGGCAAGGAGCGCGCGTAGGTGCGCGCCGCCGATTCGCGCAACGACTGGCGGCGCAGGATGCCTTCGAGAGCGCCCGCCTCTCCGGTCCTCCGTTCACCCTGGTGCGCCTGCGCGGCCGACGGTACGGCCGGAGCTGGTTCGGTCACGGCCACGGCTCGGTGTCCTCCCGCTGTAACAGTTGCGTTGCACATCGGTACGTTGCTCCGCCCTGCGAAGGGCAGCGCGGAGCGCCTCCTCTGTGTCCCCCGTACGTACCAACGACGGGAACCGCCAAGGATCACGGGCGAATCCCAAGATCCTTGGCGTGGTGGGGATCACGGCCCGGCAACGACCGTACGAGGGCCGGAACCGTGGACCTGCCGGGTACCGTCCCCTCCGGCACCGGCATAGTGGGGGCCGCACTTCGGCGCCGGTCACGGCGCCACCACTGTTCACTCATGCACAAGTTGACGTAGTCCCAGGGGGATCACGAGATGCGATCGATTCGTCCGCTGCTGGCCGCGGCAGCCGCCGTCGCGGCGTTGACGCTGACGGCGACGGCCTGCGGCCCGACCGAGGAGAACGCGGGCGACAAGCCCAGCGCTCCCGCGAGCCCGTCCACCGGCGACAAGATCACGATTCCGGACGACCTCAAGGACCGGCTCAAGGAGCACGGGATCGATCTGGACAAGTGGAGGAACGGCGAGTGGAAGAACTGGGACCGCGACAAGTGGCTGCGTGAGGCCAAGGACTACGTCAACCCGATCATCGAGGACCTCTGGGACCCGGACCGGATGCGGGACGCGCAGCGGCCCGACAAGCCGGTCGAGGAGGAGGACATCTCCGGTGACAAGGGCGTGACCGACCCGACCCCCGCGCCGGTCAGGGCGAAGGGTGTCCCGGCGGCGTACCACTCCAACGCCCCTGAGGCGGGCAAGGTGTTCTTCGACGGCCCCGAGGGGTCGATGGTCTGCTCGGCCACGGTCGTGAAGGACCCGGCCAACCCCGGCAAGTCCAACATGGTGTGGACGGCGGGCCACTGCGTGCACGCCGGCAAGAAGGGCGGCTGGTACCGCAACATCGCCTTCGTGCCCTCGTACAACGACAAGGCTCTGCCGACCGCGCAGCTGGAGAACGCGACCCGCGAGCAGGTCGCGCCGTACGGCGTGTGGTGGGGCGACTGGGCGCAGACCTCCGAGCAGTGGATCTCCGAGGGTGCGGCGACCGGCGGTCAGGGTGCTCCGTACGACTTCGCGGTGATCCATGTGACGCCGGAGAAGGGCGGCACGGGCAAGTCGCTGGAGGAGACGGTCGGTTCGGCGCTCCCGGTGGAGTTCAACGCTCCCGCGGTGTCGAAGATCGCGAACATGGAGGCGACCGGCTACCCGGCGGGCCCGCCGTTCGACGGCCAGAAGATGTACCAGTGCAAGGACAAGCCGGGCCGTCTCTCGGTGAAGGCCGATCAGCCGACGATGTACCGCATCGGCTGCACCATGACCGGTGGTTCGTCCGGCGGCGGCTGGGTGGCCGCGGGCAAGGACGGTCAGCCGGCCCTGGTGTCCAACACCTCGATCGGCCCGGTGACGGCGGGCTGGCTTGCCGGTCCGCGCCTGGGCGCCGAGGCGAAGGGCATCTACGACGAGGTCAGCAAGAAGTACGCCGGCCGCTAGGCAGCCGGTGTCCGAGGGGCGGGACCCTGCGGGGTCCCGCCCCTGCCTACGGGCATACTCTGCACCGCAAGTGACGCGTCCATGGCAACGCGACCGTGGTATTCGGTCCGTGGCGTCGCCCGGACGCGGGAAACATCAACTGGGGGAATCTCAACGCATGCGTTCCGCACGACTCATACCGACGTTCGCCGCGCTGGCATCGGCGCTCGCACTGACCGCCACCGCCTGCGGCCCGACCGAGACACCGGCGGCCGACAAGCCCGCGGCGGGGACGAGCGCCCCCGCCACCGAAGGCGGCGACTCCGCGCTTCCGCAGGACCTCGCCGACAAGCTGAAGAAGCACGGCGTCGACCCGGACAAGTGGAAGAACGGCGAGTGGAAGAACTGGAACAAGGACACCTGGCTCCGTGAGGCCGAGGACTTCGTCAACCCGGTGATCGAGGGGCTCTGGGACTCCCAGCGGATGCAGTCCGCCAAGAGCCCGGACCAGACGGTGACCACGGCGGCCGGTTCCGGGGGCAGCGACCCCACGCCGCGGCCCGTACAGGCCCAGCGGGAGAAGACTCCGTACCACCGCAACGCGGCGCCGGTCGGCAAGATCTTCTTCGACTCGCCCCAGGGCCACATGGTCTGCTCGGGCACGATCGTGAAGGACCCGCGCCGGCCCGGGAAGTCCAACATGGTGTGGACCGCGGGCCACTGCGTCCACGCGGGCCAGCGGGGCGGCTGGTACCGCAACATCACCTTCGTCCCGGCCTACAACGACCTCGGCAAGTCGCCGTCCGCGCTGCGCAACGCGAAGCCGCACGAGGAGGCGCCCTACGGCCAGTACTGGGCCGACTGGGCGGTGACCTCGGGCGAGTGGATCCAGCGCGGCGGGACGAACGCCGCCTGGCCGTACGACTACGCCGTGCTGCACGTGAAGCCGGCGCAGGGCAGGAAGTCCCTGGAGGAGACCGTCGGCGCCGCGCTGCCGGTCGACTTCTCGGCGCCTACGGCGGCGCAGGCGGGAACGGTGGGCGCCTGGGGCTACCCGGCGGCGCCGCCGTACAACGGTCTGATCATGCACAAGTGCCTCGACCGGGCGAAGCGGTACACCACGTCACCGGCCACGCCGACCATGTACCGCATCGGGTGCACGATGACCGGTGGCTCGTCCGGCGGCGGCTGGTTCCGTGCGCTGCCGAACGGGACGACCGCGCTGGTGTCGAACACCTCGATCGGCCCGGCCGGCGGCAACGGCTGGCTGGCGGGACCGCAGCTCGGCCGGGGCGCGAAGAACGCGCACGACATGGTGAGCAAGAAGTTCGCCCGCTGACCCGGCGCGCATGACGCCCGGGCCGTACCCGGCGCACACACGCGGAAGGCCCCGCCCCCTCGTCGGGGGGCGGGGCCTTCCGTCTGTCGCGTGAGCGAGCCGGTCCGTGAGCCGGCCGATCCGTGGCGAACCGGTCAGTGAGCGGCCGGAACGTACGGCGTCAGGAACGCCGCCAGCTCCTCGTGCACACGCGCCTTGAGCAGCGTGCCCTCGGGCGTGTGCTCCTCGGAGAGCAGCTCGCCCTCGGCGTGCACCCGGGAGACGAGACCGCCTTCCGTGTACGGCACGAGTGCCTCGATCTCGACCTGCGGCCGCGGCAGCTCGGCGTCGATGAGCGCGAGCAGCTCCTCGATGCCCTCGCCCGTGCGGGCGGAGACGGCGATCGCGTGCCGCTCGACCCGCAGCAGCCGCTGCAGGACGAGAGGGTCGGCCGCGTCCGCCTTGTTGACGACCACGACCTCCGGCACGTTCACCGCGCCGACGTCGCGGAACACCTCGCGTACGGCCGCGAGCTGCTCCTCCGGAGCCGGGTGCGAGCCGTCCACCACGTGCAGGATCAGGTCGGAGTCCCCGACCTCCTCCATCGTGGAGCGGAACGCCTCGACAAGGTGGTGCGGCAGGTGCCGTACGAACCCGACGGTGTCGGCCAGGGTGTACACCCGGCCGCTCGGCGTCTCGGCCCGGCGCACGGTCGGGTCGAGGGTGGCGAACAGCGCGTTCTCCACCAGCACGCCCGCGCCGGTCAGCCGGTTGAGCAGGGAGGACTTGCCCGCGTTGGTGTAGCCGGCGATGGCGACCGAGGGCACCTTGTGACGGCGGCGCTCCTGCCGCTTGATGTCACGGCCGGTCTTCATCTCCGCGATCTCCCGGCGCATCTTCGCCATCTTCTCGCGGATCCGACGCCGGTCGGTCTCGATCTTGGTCTCACCGGGACCACGGGTGGCCATTCCGCCACCGCCGCCGCCACCCATCTGACGGGAGAGCGACTGACCCCAGCCTCGCAGTCGCGGCAGCATGTACTGCATCTGCGCGAGCGCGACCTGCGCCTTGCCCTCTCGGGACTTGGCGTGCTGGGCGAAGATGTCGAGGATCAGGGCGGTCCGGTCGACCACCTTCACCTTGACGACGTCTTCGAGGGCGATGAGCTGGCCGGGGCTGAGTTCGCCGTCACAGACGACGGTGTCGGCGCCGGACTCGAGCACGATGTCCCGCAGCTCTCGGGCCTTGCCGGAGCCGATGAAGGTCGCCGGGTCCGGCTTGTCACGGCGCTGGATCACGCCGTCGAGCACCAGGGCACCCGCCGTCTCGGCGAGGGCCGCGAGCTCAGCGAGGGAGTTCTCCGCGTCCTGCACGGTCCCCGAGGTCCATACGCCGACCAGCACGACGCGCTCCAGGCGCAGCTGCCGGTACTCGACCTCGGTGACGTCCTCGAGCTCGGTGGAGAGGCCCGCCACGCGCCGCAGGGCCGCGCGCTCGGAGCGGTCGAACTGATCGCCGTCCCGCTCTCCGTCGATCTCGTGGCTCCAGGCGACGTCCTCTTCCATCAGGGCATCGGCCCGAAGGCTCTCGGTGCGGTTCGTGTCCGCGAAGCTCTGCTCGTCCTGGGAAGGGGATGAAGAGGAGGTCATTTGATCCTTACGTCGATGGAAAGTCGTTGCGTCGATCACAACGTGTGACGGCACGGAAAGATTCCCGGGCCGGCCGCGTCGTCGACCTGACGATGGTGACACGGTCGGCCCGGGCCCGTCATCCGGGTTTCACCTGGACTTCGCGGCGCCGCGCGCCTCGCCCACCGGGCGCGAGCGCCAGTCCGGGTGTCCGGGCATCGGCGGGGTCTTCTCGGCGTACAGCCAGCCGGCGAAGAAGGCCGTGAGGTCACGCCCGGCGACGTCGGAGGCCAGGGCGGTGAAGTCGGCGGTGGTGGCCGTGGCGTCCATGTGCTCGCTCACCCAGCGGCGCTCCAGTGTCCGGAAGGCCTCGGTACCGATCTCCGCGCGCAGCGCGTAGAGGACGAGTGCGCTTCCGTCGTACACGACGGGACGGAAGAGGCTGATCTTCTGGCCGGGCGTGGGCGGTGCGGGGGCGGCCGGCGGTCCGCCGTCCGCGCGCCAGGCGTCGGATGCGGCATAGGCGGCCTTCATGCGCCGCTCCATGGACTGTCCGGCGGTCTCCTCGGCGTACAGCGCCTCGTACCAGCTGGCGTGCCCCTCGTTGAGCCAGAGGTCGGACCAGGTACGGGGCGAGACACTGTTGCCGAACCACTGGTGCGCCAGCTCATGGACCATGATCGAGTCGACGTACCACTCCGGGAACCCGGGCTCGGTGAAGAGCCTTCTCTCGAAGAGAGAGAGGGTCTGTGTCTCCAGCTCGAAGCCCGTGGCCGCGTCGGCGACCAGCAGCCCATAGGTCTCGAAGGGGTAGCGGCCGACCTGGCTCTCCATCCACTCCATGTGGGCGGGGGTGCGCTTGAGCCAGGGCTCCAGGAGGTCCCGGTCGGCCGTGCGGACGACGTCGCGCAGCGGCAGTTCGTGCGGGCCCGCCCGGTGGACGACGGTCGTGCGGCCGATGGACACCTGGGCGAGTTCGGTGGCCATGGGGTGGGCCGTGCGGTACGTCCAGGTCGTGCTGGGACCGTCGGTGGTCCGGCCCGTCGGAAGGCCGTTGGCGACGGCCGTCAGCGTGCTCGGCGCGGTGATCCGGAAGGTGAAGAAGGCCTTGTCGGCGGGGTGATCGTTGGAGGGGAAGACCCGGTGGGCGGCGTCGGCCTGATTGGCCATGGCGAGGCCGTCGCCGGTGCGGATCCAGCCACCGGCGTCGGCGGGGCCGGTGGGGTCGCTGGTGTGGGTGACGGCGATGGTGATCTCGTCGCCGCTCTCCGCCGCCGTGACGGGGGTGATCACCAGGTCCTCGCCACTGGACTGGAAGGCCGCCGGCGCCCCGTCGACGGTGACGGACCGGACCGTCCCGTGCGTGAAGTCCAGGTTGATGCGCTCCAGGTCGGCCGTGGCCGTGGCCTCGATCCGGGTCACGGCGGCAAGCGGTTCGGTGTTCTTCCCCGGATACGTGAGGGAGATGTCGTACGAGAGGACGTCGTAGCCGGGGTTGCCGAGGTGAGGGAAGAGCGGGTCTCCGATGCCTAGCGGCGTCGGCGCGGGGAGGGCGGCGGCGACAAGCCCGGCCGACGCGGCGACGAGGACGGCGGCGCGCATCCACCGCGCGCGTGGGGAGGGGTTTCGGGGTGTGAGCGGCATGGGCTACGGCTACCAGTGCCGCCACCCCTCCCCCGGACGGCGCGCTCACCCGCCACCCGAAGGGGTCACCTCCGTGCTGACGTCACCCTGTACCGACGTCACCCTGTGCTGACGAGGTCCGTCCCGATCGCGCCGACGTCACTCGTCGTGCGTGGCGGGGTGGCGGGCGCGGCTCACGTCGTACACGCCCGCGACGTCACGCATGGCCCTCATCAGGGCGGGCAGTCCGGCCGCGTCCGGGAGTTGCAGGGTGTACGTGTGCCGGACGCGCTGTTCGCTCGGGGGCTCGACGGTCGCCGAGACGACGGCGACTCCCTCGCCGGCGATGGCCTCGGTGAGGTCCGCGAGGAGACGGGGCCTGCCGAAGGCCTCGGCGACGAGCGTGACGCGGCACTCGGCGGTGTCGCCCCAGCGGACGCTGACGGGTGCCCGCCCCAGCCGTCTCATCGTGCCGACGGCCGCGCAGCCGATGCGGTGCACGGTGACGGAGCCGCCCCGCACCTGGAAGCCGGTGATCGCGTCGGGGGGTACCGGGGTGCAGCAGCCAGCCGGGCGTACGGCGGCGGTCGGCGCGCCGGGAAGGTCGGCGTGGAGCTTGGCGCCCGAGCGCCGGTCGGCCGTGACGGAGACCGGTGGCCTCGGGTCGGCCTCGGGCGTACGGACGGCTTCCGGGTGGGCCTGGAGCCAGGCGGTGATCGCGATCCGCGCGGCGGGTGTACGGGCGTGCTCGAGCCACTCGGGGGACGGTCCCGAGCCGGTGTCCTGGGTGAGGAGCAGCTGGACGGTGTCGCCGTCGTTCAGGACCGTGCTGAGCGTCGCCAGGCTGCCGTTGACGCGCGCGCCCAGGCAGCCATGGGCGGCGGCTCCGTGCTGGGCGTACGCGGCGTCGACACAGCTCGCCCCGGCAGGCAGGCCGAGGGTGCCGCCGTCGGCGCGGAAGACGGTGATCTCCTGGTCCTCGGCGAGGTCGGCGCGCAGCGAGGTCCAGAAGGTGTCGGGATCGGGGGTGGACTGCTGCCAGTCGAGGAGCCGGGAGAGCCAGCCGGGCCGGGTGGGGTCGGCGCGCTCGCCGTCGTCGGCGGGTTCGGCGCCGTCACCGCCCGCCGGGGGTGTGTACGGGTTGCCCAGAGCGACGACGCCGGCCTCGGCGACCTTGTGCATCTGGTGCGTACGGATGAGGACTTCGGCGACGGCCCCGTCGGGGGCGGCGACGGCGGTGTGCAGCGACTGGTACAGGTTGAACTTGGGGGCCGCGATGAAGTCCTTGAACTCGGAGATCACCGGGGTGAAACAGGTGTGGAGTTCGCCGAGGACGGCGTAACAGTCGGCGTCCTCGGCCACCAGGACGAGGAGCCGCCCGAAGTCGCTTCCCCGCAGCTCGCCGCGCTTGAGCCGGACGCGGTGGACGGAGACGAAGTGCCTTGGACGGACGAGGACTTCGGCGCCGATGTCCGCCTCGCGCAGGGCCGCGGCGACGCTGTCGGCGACGGTGGCCAGGACGTCGCCGGCGCCGGTGTTCCCGGCGATGAGGGCGCGGGTGTTCTCGTACTCCTCGGGATGGAGGATGGCGAAGACGAGGTCCTCGAGCTCCGTCTTCAGCGCCTGGACACCGAGTCGTTCGGCGAGTGGGATGAGGACGTCACGGGTGACCTTGGCGATCCGGACCTGTTTCTCGGGGCGCATCACCCCGAGGGTGCGCATGTTGTGGAGCCGGTCGGCGAGTTTGATCGACATGACGCGGACGTCGTTGCCGGTGGCGACGAGCATCTTGCGGAAGGTCTCGGGTTCCGCGGCGGCGCCGTAGTCGACCTTCTCCAGTTTGGTGACGCCGTCGACGAGATAGGCGACCTCGGCGCCGAACTGCTCCCGCACCTGATCGAGCGTCACCTCCGTGTCCTCCACCGTGTCGTGGAGCAGCGCGGCGGTCAACGTCGTGGTCTCCGCGCCCAGTTCGGCGAGGATGAGGGTGACCGCGAGCGGATGGGTGATGTACGGCTCACCGCTCTTGCGGAACTGTCCGCGGTGCGAGGACTCGGCCAGGACGTACGCGCGGCGCAGCACGGCCAGGTCGGCGTTCGGGTGGTGGGCCCGATGAGCCTCCGCCACATGACCGATGGCGTCCGGCAGCCGGTCCCTGGTGGTGGGGCCGACCAGCGCCGCACGGCCGAGCCGGCGGAGGTCGAGCCTCGCGCGCGCCGCGCGGCCGCGGCTGCGACTGGGAGCGTCGGGACCCATGGCCTCCGCTGCGCTCACAGGGTTGGTGGCCTCTGCACTCATGGGGCACCTCCGGCGACGTCGACCGGCGGTGGACGGGCAAGGCGTGCCCGCGGGGCCGGTGCTTGATGCTACCGACCCCACCACGTGGCGCAGTGCCGCTCTCGCTCAGCGTGAAACGGATCACCCAATCGAGCGAAGGATCAGTCGTTGACTGTTTCGAATGTGTCCGTCGGGTGCGTTTGGTGCTTACCGATGGCGAGCTCCGTACCGAGGATGTCTCAGTGGTCGGCGAGCCAGGCCGGGTCGATCGTGCCTTCGGCGACGATGACGGCCGGACCGGTCATCTCCACCTCGCCGTCGGGGTGCTCGGTGATGGTCAGCGTGCCACCCAGGACGTCCACGGTGTACGCGACGGGCTCACCGCTCACGGCGGGGTCGACGCCGTCCCGGCGGGCGGCGGCCACGGCGACGGCGCAGGCGCCCGTGCCGCAGGAACGGGTCTCGGCGGCACCGCGCTCGTGGACGCGCATGGCCACGTGGCGCGTCCCCCGGTCGGCGACGAACTCGATGTTCACCCCGTCGGGGAAGACCTCGGCCGGCGCGTAGGGGGGCTCGGTGAACAGGTCGCCCGCGTGGTCGAGGGACTCGACGAACGCGACGGCGTGCGGATTGCCCATGTTCACGTTGCGGGCCGGCCAGCTGCGGCCGTCGACGGTGACGGTGACGCCGTCCTCGGGGAGCCGGGCTCGGCCCATGGAGACGGTGACGGAGCCGTCCTTGTCCAGGTGGGTGCGCTTCACCCCGCTGCGGGTGGCGATGGCGACCTCGCCGGCCGTGACGTGCCCGGCGTGCTCCAGATAGCGGGCGAAGACCCGGACTCCGTTGCCGCACATCTCGGCGACCGAGCCGTCCGCGTTGCGGTAGTCCATGAACCACTCGGCCTCGTCGGCCATGGCACGGGCCTCGGGGTGGGCCGCGCTGCGGACCACGCGCAGCACACCGTCGCCGCCGATTCCGGCCCGCCGGTCGCAGATCCGCGCGACGGCGGCGGCCGGAAGGTCGCGGGCGTTGTCGGCGTCCGGGATGATCACGAAGTCGTTCTCGGTCCCGTGGCCCTTGAGGAACGCGATGGCTGAGGTCTGTGTGCTGGTCACGGGATCAACTGTACGGGGCGGGTCCGACAGCCGCCCGAAGATCCACCCCTCGGGCGAGGCGGCCTCAGCGGAGGCGGGCGACGCGCCAGACGGCCAGGGCGACCAGGAGCGCGCTGAAGAACACGTACAGGGCGATCACGCGCCAGTTCGGCCGCTCGCCGGAACCGCGGGCCGGGAGCCCCGGCCAGGCGGAGCCGACCCTGCGGGCGGCCATCATGCCCCAGCCGGCCGCGCAGGAGCTGATCAGCAGCCCGAGCATGGCGACGACGGCGCCGCCGTCGCCGGACCCGAAGGCGAGAGGGAAGGCGAACATCAGCGAGCCGAGGGCGGCGAGGCCCACGATGGGCGCGAGCTGCCAGATCCGGAGACGGCGTTGCGGCCGGAGCTCGACCTCGACCTCGTCGGGGTCGACCTCGACGGACGTGCCTTCGGCGTCGTCCGGACCGTCCGGGCTCAAACCGGGCGCGTCACCCGGAGCTTCGTCCGTGACCGCTTCGTGCTGTTCTCTGTCGCGAGGGCCGGCCTCCATCGCCACGCGCCCTCCCACTCGGACTCCACTTGGTCGATCGATGCTCGATGATGGCACGCCAGAGACCCCCGGAATGACGGGCATGGCGTCCCGATGCCATCACGTGATCAGGCTGTGACCGCTCGTTCGACCAACGTCAGCGCCTCTCGCGGGAGTTCCCCGCGGCGTTCCGCCGCTCCGCTCAGCCAGTGGACACGCGGGTCGCGCCGGAACCACGAGTCCTGGCGGCGCGCGAAGCGCTTGGTGGCGCGTACGGTCTCCGCGCGCGCCTCGTCCTCCGTGCACTCCCCCGCGAGCGCCGCGAGCACCTGCTGGTAGCCGAGCGCGCGGGCGGCTGTACGCCCCTCCCGCAGTCCCCGCGCCTCCAGGGTGCGCACCTCGTTCACGAGTCCGGCCTCCCACATCCGGTCCACGCGCGTGGTGATGCGGTCGTCGAGCTCGGGGCGGGCCACGTCGACGCCGATCTGCACGGTGTCGTAGACCGAGTCCGGGCCGGGCAGGTTGGCCGTGAAGGGCTTGCCGGTGATCTCGATGACCTCCAGGGCCCGGACGATGCGGCGGCCGTTACTGGGCAGGATCGCGCGGGCGGCCTCGGGGTCGGCCTCGGCGAGGCGGGCGTGCAGGACACCGGAGCCCCGCCCCTCCAGCTCGGCCTCCAGGCGGGCCCTGAGGGCCGGATCGGTGCCGGGGAACTCGAGCGCGTCGATGGCGCCGCGCACGTACAGTCCGGAGCCGCCGACCAGGACGGGGGTACGGCCCTCGGCGAGCAGCCGGTCGATCTCGGCGCGCGCGAGGCGCTGGTACTCGGCGACGCTGGCGGCCTCCGTCACGTCCCAGATGTCGAGGAGGTGGTGCGGGACGCCGCCGCGCTCTTCGAGCGTCAGCTTGGCGGTCCCGATGTCCATCCCCCGGTAGAGCTGCATCGAGTCGGCGTTGACGACCTCGCCGCCCAGTTGCCGGGCGAGGAATACACCCAGATCGGACTTTCCGGCCGCTGTGGGACCGACGACGGCGATGACCCGCGGGGCGGGAGCTGCACTTCTCACCGTCACAGTCTCGCAAACCTCCCGACCGGTCCCCGAACGAGCGACGTGACGGCCCGCAACCGGGTTCGTTGCCAGTTGCGAGGTTCCGACCGCCGGTTTCCGTACCGGCTGCACCGGGTGGCGCAACAGGGCGCCCCGGGCGCCGCGGGGCTTTCCCACACGAGTACGCTATGGAGTGGAAATGGGCGTTTTTGCATTGTTTCGACGGAAGGGCAAGGAAGCTGCCGAGGCGTCGACGGAGGAGGCCCAGGCTGTCGTCGTGACGGACACGCCGGAAGTGGCGGAGACCGGAGCGCCGGGCGACGAGGCCACCGAGGCGGGGACGAAGGATGGTGCCGAGGCGGGCTCGGGCCCGGCCGCGCCGGCGGCCGATGTGTCGGAGGCGGGCGACGGGGAAGCCGAGGCGGAGGTCGCCGAGGTCGTCGAGGCCGTGGAGATTCCGAAGCAGCAGTCGGCGGAGGAGGCCGCGGACAACGAGGCCGGAGAAGGCGCCCGGAAGTAGAGGTACCTGGCGACAGGGCCTGGCAGACGGACTCACCGGAGGGAAGGTGACCTATGGGTCTCCTGGATTCACTGAAGGCCAAGCTCGCCCCGGCGAAGGACAAGGTCTCGCACCTCGCGCAGCAGCATGAGGCCAAGATCGACCACGGCCTGGAGCGGGCCGCGAGGGTGGTCGACGAGAAGACCAAGGGCAAGTACAGCGCCAAGATCGAGTCGGGCACCGGCAAGGCCAAGGACGCCCTGGGGCGGATCGCCCACAAGGACGACGGCGGCACCCCGGGTCCGGGCACGGTCCCGGGCCACGGCCAGGGTCCCACCCCGCCGACGCCGCCCACCCCGCCGACCGCCTGACGCCTCCACGCCTGGCACCACCGCTCGGCACGACTGCCTGGCACCACCGCCCGGCAACTCGCCCGGCGAGGCCGCCCGGGGTCACCCGACGGTCCCTCCCGCACGGCGGACGGCCGCGGAGCATCGTGCTCCGCGGCCGTCCGCCGTTTCCGCCGTTGTGTCCCGACGCGCCAGGCCGGTGCTACGACCAGGCCGCGACGAAGTAGCCGACCCCGTACGGAGCGTCCTCGTACAGCAGCCTGCCGTCGAGGCCCGCGCCCTCGGCTGCGCCCGCGAGGACCTGCCAGGGGGCCCGGCCGGCCGCCTTCAGCTCGTACGCCAGACTCTCGTCCAGGCCGAGGAGGGCGTCCACGTCCGCCGTGCCCAGCGCGCTCGCGGCCGCGGTGTCGAAGGCGACGGCGCGCTCGTCCAGGTAGCCGGGCGCCTTGAGGGTCCGGCAGGCGCTGCCGTCCCCCATCACGAGCAGCGCCACGCGGTCGGCCGCTGCGGCCAGCTGACGGCCGGTCGAGACGCACCGCTCGGCCTCGAGGGTCTCCCCGACGCCGAGACCTTCGACGGGTGCGTCGGCCCAGTCGGCGCGCCGCAGCAGCCACGCGGCGACGGCGAGAGAGGCGGGCAGCGGACGCTCCGCCGCGGGCCCGGCCCCGAGCTGTACGGAGAGGTCGACGCCGAAGCCCGCGAAGCTGCCGGTCGAGCCGGCGGGGAAGGTTCCACGGGCCTCTTCGCCGGCGGGACCGACGACATAAAGCCGATCGGGCCGGGACGCGGCGAGCAGCCCGAGGGCGTCGGCGCAGGCCGTCCGGGCTCCGTCGAGCTCACCGGCGGCCCCTGCGGCCACCTCGGGCACGAGCAGGGGAGGACAGGGACAGACGGCTGCGGCGACAAGCATGATCCGCAGCCTACTGCGACGGCCTCCGTCACATGGGCGGGACGCTGTCCTGCGGTTCCGGCGTCGGCGGCTCGGGGTCGACGCGAGGGTCGGGGGCGCCGTAGGGGTTGCGGGCGGCGTCGTGGGCGGGGTCGGGGTCGGGGTCGGCCGAGTCGTGGACGAGTTCGGCGATGGTGAGCGTGATCAGCGTCTCCGACATCAGCCCTCTGACGATCAGCAGACAGCCGTCACCGCTGGGGTACCGGTACACCTCACGCGACTTCTCCTTCCACGGCTGGTAGAAGGTGAGCGAGGCGGCACGCATCGCCTTCCGCGCGTCCTCCTTCGACCCGGTGACTCTCCGCACCACCTCGCTGCGGTACGTGTCCCCGTTGCTGCCGCGCTGCGCGACGACGACCCACTTCCCCATCACGGCCCCCCGTTGTGGATTTTTCGGATGTCGGTGTCAGTGGCTTCCGCAGGCGGGCGCCGCAGCCGCCGGGAGCGGGTCCGGCACACCGATCTTCGGAAGCCCGAGCAGGACGCCCGCGGGCTTCGCGGCGGCCTCGGTGGTGCGCTTCTCCCAGGCGTCGCCGGCGCGGGTCCGGCGGACGGCGGTGGTCGGGCCCTCGGCGAGGAGGTGGTGCGGGGCGGCGTAGGTGATCTCGACGGTCACCACGTCACCCGGGCGGACCTCCTCGTCCGGCTTCGTGAAGTGGACGAGCCGGTTGTCGGGGGCGCGGCCGGAGAGGCGGTGGGTGGTGCCGTCCTTGCGGCCCTCGCCCTCGGCGACCATGACCTCCAGCGTCCGGCCGACCTGCTTCTTGTTCTCCTCCCAGGAGATCTCCTCCTGGAGCGCGACGAGGCGCTCGTAGCGCGCCTGCACGACCTCCTTCGGGATCTGCCCGTCCATCTCGGCCGCGGGCGTCCCGGGCCGCTTGGAGTACTGGAAGGTGAAGGCGTTGGCGAAACGGGCCTCGCGGACCGTGTGCATCGTCTGCTCGAAGTCCTCCTCGGTCTCGCCGGGGAAGCCCACGATGATGTCGGTGGAGATGGCGGCGTGCGGGATGGCGGCGCGCACCTTCTCGATGATGCCGAGGAAACGCTCCTGCCGGTAGGAGCGGCGCATGGCCCTGAGGACCGTGTCCGAGCCGGACTGCAACGGCATGTGGAGCTGCGGCATCACGTTCGGGGTCTCGGCCATCGCGGCGATGACGTCGTCCGTGAAGTCACGGGGGTGCGGCGAGGTGAAGCGGACCCGCTCCAGGCCGTCGATCTCGCCGCAGGCGCGCAGCAGCTTGGAGAAGGCCTCGCGGTCGCCCAGGTCGGAGCCGTACGCGTTGACGTTCTGGCCGAGGAGGGTGATCTCCGAGACGCCCTCGGCCACCAGGGCCTCGATCTCGGCGAGGATGTCGCCGGGGCGGCGGTCCTCCTCCTTGCCGCGCAGCGCGGGGACGATGCAGAAGGTGCAGGTGTTGTTGCAGCCGACGGAGATCGAGACCCAGGCGGCGTAGGCGGACTCGCGGCGGGTCGGCAGCGTGGAGGGGAAGGCCTCCAGCGACTCCGCGATCTCGATCTGCGCCTCTTCCTGGACGCGGGCGCGCTCCAGGAGGACCGGCAGCTTGCCGATGTTGTGCGTGCCGAAGACGACGTCGACCCAGGGGGCCTTCTTGACGATGGTGTCGCGGTCCTTCTGGGCGAGACAGCCGCCGACGGCGATCTGCATGCCGGGGCGCGAGGTCTTCCTGGGGGCGAGCCGGCCGAGGTTGCCGTAGAGCTTGTTGTCGGCGTTCTCACGGACCGCGCAGGTGTTGAAGACGACGACGTCGGCATCGCCGTCCGAGCCCTCGGGGGCGCGGACGTAGCCGGCGTCCTCCAGCAGACCGGAGAGCCGCTCGGAGTCGTGGACGTTCATCTGGCACCCGTAGGTGCGCACTTCGTAGGTTCGCTGGACGTCCACTGCCTGGCTCCGGTCGCTGCTGGTCATGGAACAAGGGTATGCGGTGCCGGGGATTGCCCCGGCCCTCGCTGCCGCTACGACGGCACGTGGACGCTCCCGGCGGCGTCGAGGGCCTCCGTGAGCTGGGCGGCGAGGGTGCCCGCCTGGGGGCGCAGGGAGCCGTCGAAGGCGGCCGAACCGATGGTGAAGGCGTCGGCTCCGGCGGCTGCCAGGTCCCGTATGCGCTCCCTGCCGCTGATGCCGCCCGCGACGACCAGGCGCCCGCTGGTGGCCGCCCGTGCGGCGCGGACGAGGTCGAGCGGGTCCGCGTCGGTCGCCCGGTAGGCGAGGAGGTCGACGCCCGCGCAGCCTGCGGCCTCGGCCCGGCGGCAGTCCTGGGCGACCCGCTCGGGGCCGCCCGCGAGGCGGGTGGGGTGGCCCACCGGTTCACCCGCGAAGGGGAGGTACTCGATGGCGGTGCCGGCGAGGAGGGCCAGTGTCTCCTCGATCCAGGTGCCTCCCATGAGCCGGTCGACTCCCAGGTCGACGGCCTGCCGGACGGAGGTGAGGGCCTCGTCGCGGGTGGTGCTGACGACTTCGAGGTAGCTGGTGGCCCCGATGTCCTTGATCTGCCGGTGGAGCCGGTCGATGGTGGCCGCGTCGACCCCGACGTCCTTGAACCCGAGGTGGCCGATGCCGAGGCCCCGGACGGTGTCGAGTACGTCGAGGCAGTCCGTGACGGTCCTGTCCTCACGGGTGAGCATGAAGATGAAGTCCACGGGGGTCCTCCGGCTCGGATGCGGATGGTGATGCCAGCTCGTCCGCGTGGTGCAGGGCGGTGAGCAGGCTGGTGTGGTCGGCGGTGCCCCGACCGGCGAGGTCGAAGGCCGTGCCGTGGTCGACGCTGGTCCGTACGAAGGGCAGGCCGATGGTGATGTTGACGCCGTGCTCCAGGCCCAGGTACTTGACCGGTATGAGGCCCTGGTCGTGGTACTGCGCCACGACGACGTCGAACTCGCCCGCGCGGGCGCGCATGAAGACCGTGTCGGCGGGCCAGGGGCCGCTGGCGTCGATGCCCTCCCGGCGAGCGGCGCGCACGGCCGGTTCGATGATGTCGAGGTCTTCGCGGCCGAAGAGCCCGTTCTCACCGGCGTGCGGGTTGAGGGCGGCGACGGCGATTCGGGGACGCGCGCTCTTCCCGCGTACGGACAGGAGCGTGCGGTGGGTGAGCCGGATGATCTCCAGCTCACGGGCGGTGGTGAGGGAGTCGACCGCCGTGCGCAGGGACTGGTGGACCGTGACCAGGACGACCCGCAGCTCGCCGTTGGCCATCATCATGGCGTAGTCGCCGGTGCCCGAGAGCTCGGCGAGGATCTCGGTGTGGCCGGGGTAGGGAAGCCCCGCGCGTCCGAGCGCCTCCTTGTTGATCGGCGCGGTGGTCAGCGCCCGGATCTCGCCCCGGAGGGCGAGCTCCACTCCTCGGCGTACGTAGTGGAACGAGGCGGCGCCGGCGCGGGCGTCCACCGTGCCGAGCGGCAGGTCCGCGGGGAGCGCCCCTACGGCGAGGACGTCCATCACCCCGGGGCTGTGGGCCGCTTCCGTGACGGAGGAGATCGGTCGGAGGGCCAGCCCGGTGCCCGTGACGCGGCAGGCCCGGGCAAGGGTGTCCAGATCGCCGATGACGACGGCCGGAGGGCGGCGCCGGGGGTCGGCGTACGCCTTGACGGTGATCTCGGGGCCGATGCCGCACGGGTCGCCCATGGTGAGGGCGATGGGTCGCGTCATGAGACCGGTGCCCCTTCCGCGAGGATGCGGCGGAGGCGGTCGAGCGTGTCGTCGTCGCCGAAGCCGCCGGCCTTGATCAGGACGGGGAGGCGGCGAGGGCCGAGCAGTACGCCCCGTGCCACTCCCGGTTCCGGCTCGTCGACCAGGTCGATACCGCCGGCACCGAGGGCTTCCAGTACCGTCGCCGCCGTCTCTCCGCCGGTCAGTACGAGCCCGTCGACCAGCCCTTCCGCCACCGATGCGCCCACGGCGGCGGCGAGGTCCCCCGTCAGGGCGTCGGAGGCCGTACGGCGGGCGTCGGGGGTGTGGACGGCGAGCACGGGCGCACCGGATCGACGCAGGGACTCGACGGCCGCGGCCGGGTCGTCTCCGGCTTCGGCCGCGCCCACGTCTCCGCGCGTACGCAGCCGGTCCAGCTGACGGCGTGAAGCCGGGTGCGCGCTGCCGACCACCACCAACGGGCGCCGGGACACGGGGGGTTCGACCGCGGGGACCGCGGGGGTACGGGAGTGGTGGGCGGCCAGCGCCGCGGCGAGGCCCGGGGAGCCGACCCACAGGACGTCGTGCGGTCGGGGCACGGAGAAGACCAGATGGTCGAGGTCGGCGTCGGTGACCGCCGAGCAGACGAACACTCCTCCCGAGTCGATCAGCTCCGGCAGCTTCGCGAACTGTTCGGGTTCGAGGAGTTCCGCTTCGGGCAGCAGGCGGGCCAGGTCCGCGGTGCGGACCGGGTGTGCCGGGTCGTGCGCGAATTCCGTCTCGTCCACCGGAACGCCCTGGACATGCTGGATCCCCCTGACCGTCGTCCGGCCCTCGGCGGGGAAGGCCGGTGCGACGACGACGGCCTGGCGGCCCGATCCGGCGTGGGCGGCGCGGATCTCGTCCGCCAGATGGCCCCGGAGCGTGGAGTCGACGGTCTTGATCAGCAGATCGGCGCCCGCGAACGCGCCGGCGGCCCGCCAGGTCACCGCCACGGCCGTCGCCTCGTCGAGCGCGCGGCTGGCGAGGTCGACGGCGACGACTCCTTCACGGGCCGCGCCGATCACGCCGTCGCGCGACAACAGGACCTGAGCCCGGTGCCCCGCCCCGCGGAACGGCGCCGCTCCGTCGCCCGCGCTCGTGAGGTCGTCCGCGAGGACCGCGACGCTCGTCACGAGATCTGCCGGGGGTTCCCGCCTCATGCCTCGTCCTCCTTCGATTCGTACCGCCGGACCCGGTGCGACGACCACTCCGGCGCGGCCCGTCGCCGGCGTGACGCGATCGCCACTGGCGTCAACCCTGGCGGCCGGAAAGCCGCTGGACAAGCGATTCCTTCTCACTCCACCTGTGAGTAGATTTCACACATGCGCTGGCCCGACCTTCCCCCGCTGAACTCGCTGCTCCCCTTCGAGGCGACCGTGCGGCACGCGAGCATGACCCGGGCCGCCGAGGAGCTCCATGTGACCCACGGCGCGGTCAGCCGTCAGATCCAGAACCTGGAGAAGTCCCTGGGTGTCACGCTCTTCGAGCGTGGGACCCGCTCCCTGCGCCCGACCGCTCAGGCCCGCCGCCTCGCCGCCGCCGTACGTGACGCGCTCGACCAGGTCGACACCGCGGCCCGGGAGGTGGCACGACGTGAGCGCGGTGGTCCGCTCGCCCTGTCCTGCGAGCCGACGCTCCTGATGCGCTGGCTCATTCCCCGGCTGCCGGACCTCGCGAGCCAGGTGCCGGGCCTCACAGTGCATCTGTCGGCGGGCGGCGGCCCCGTCTCCTTCGACCGGGACCCCGTCGACGTCGCCCTGCGGCGCGACGACTTTCCCGTACCGCCGGACGTGTGCCGGTCCCCCCTCTTCCTGGAGCGGATCGGTCCGGTCTGCAGCCCGGACCTGGCCGAGCGTCTCCGCGACGGGCACGGGTTCGCGGGCACGGGCACGGGCGGCATCACGGGCGGGGGCGGGACCGCGGGCGCGGGCGGGGTCGCCGGTGTGACGATCCTGCACGCGAGCACGCGCCCGGGAGCATGGGCCGACTGGCAGCGCCTCACACGTCGACGCGTCGAACCCGACGGTGAGCAGACCTTCGAGCACTTCTACCTGGCGCTCCAGGCGGCCGTCGCCGGCGTCGGCATGGCCATCGGCCCGTACGCGCTGGTCCACGACGACCTCGTGCGCGGCCAGCTGGTGGCGCCCTTCGGCCTGGTCGAGGACGGCACGGGATACCACCTGCTCAGCCCGCAGCCGCCCGAGCGGGACGAGCGCATCGCCGCACTGCTCGCGTGGCTGCGCGCCCAGGCGACCGGTCTCTGACGACGAAGCCCTCTGCGCGGACGGGCACGGGCACGCACGCGTGGCCACCGACAGTCGGCGGCTCAGATGCGGGCCTGGCCAGAGCGGGGAGGTAACTGGCAGGATCGCGCCATGCTCGCCTCGCTCTCCCGTGTCGTCCGTCGCCGCCTGCTCCAGGTGTCGGCGGCGCTGCTGGTGGTGTGCGGGCTGCTGGTGTGGTGGCTGGTTCCTTTCGGTCCGTCGGACCCGAGTGGCCGGGTCACCTTCAGTACGGGCGTTCCCACCGGCGTCTACCAGCGGTACGGCGAGCTCCTGCGGCAGGCTCTCGCCACCGATCTGCCGGACGTCTCGATAGCGCTCAAGGACAGCGAGGGCTCCCAGCAGAACCTCGCGCGCCTGGCCTCGGGCGAGGCGGACTTCACCATCGCGACGGCCGACGCCGTGGCCCAGTACCAGCGCGACCGGAAGCCCGGGTTCGACAGGCTCCGGGGCTCCGCGCGCCTCTACGACGACTACGTCCAGCTCGTCGTCCCCAAGGATTCGCCCGTCCGGTCCGTCGCCGATCTGCGCGGGCTCCGTGTCGGAGTGGGCCAGGAGGGGTCCGGTGTCCGGCTCATCGCCGATCGGGTGCTCGCGGCGGGCGGACTCGCCCCCGACGCCGACATCGAGCCGGTCTCGGCGGGCATCGACACGATGCCGGGCCTGCTGGAGAGCGGGAGACTGGACGCGTTCTTCTGGTCCGGCGGTCTGCCCACACAGGCCGTCCAGGCGCTGTCCGAGCGCATGCCGGTGCGGCTGGTCTCGCTGGAGGCGGCCCTGGTGGACACGCTGCACGACGCGGGCGAGTCGACGCGCCACTACCGCTCCGCGGTCATCCCCGCGGACGCCTACAAGCGGGCTCAGGACGGCCAACCGGTGGAGACGGTGGCCGTGGCGAACCTGCTCGTGACGACGGACACGGCGAACTCGGCACTGGTGGAGGGTTTGACCCGTACGGTGATCAGGAGCCGGGACCGGATCGGCGGCCAGGTCCACCCCGCCCAGCTGGTGGACCTGCGCACCGCGATCTACACGGAGCCGCTGTCCCTGCACGAGGGCGCGCGCCGCTACTACCGCTCCGTGAAGCCGTAACCACCACGCACCGCCGCTCCGCGAAGCCTTACCCCCCCCGCACCGCCGCACGCTCCGCGAAGCCTTAACCACCGCACACCGCCGCTCCGCGAGACCGCGGCCCACCCGGTGAGCCCCGCCCCCGGCGCAGCCCGCACGGCCACGGAAAAGCCCCGCCACAGCCTCAGCCCGCCCTGTGGGCCCGCCATCCGGGCCGACCCGCCTGCGGGGCCGCTCAGGCACCCCCGCCGCGCCCCTCAAAGCACCCGACCGCGACCCCCTCAGCGCCCCTGCGGCCCCGTCCTCGGCACCGTGACCGTCACACGCAGCCCGTGCGGCTCGTTCGGCGCGTAGGCGATCGAGCCGCCGCCCGCCCCGAGCAGGACGTGGGCGATCGACAGGCCGAGCCCCGAGCCCTTGATGTTCTGGTGGCGGTTGCTGCGCCAGAAGCGGTCGCCGACCCGGTCGAGCTCCTCCGGCGTGAGCCCGGGGCCCGCGTCCGCCACCACGACCGTGCAGGTGTCGCCCTCGGACGCCACGGCGACCGTGACCTCCTCCCCCTCCGGGGTGAACTTCAGCGCGTTGTCGATCACCGCGTCGAGCGCGCTGGAGAGCGCCACCGGGTCCGCCCAGGCCGTGACCGCGCGCCGCTCGCCCCCGAGCCGTACGCCCTTCTCCTCGGCGAGCGGGCGCCACGCGGCGACCCGCTCGGCCGCGAGCTCACCGATGTCGGTCAGGCGCAGGTCGGCGGCGGCGTGCTCGGCGAGCGCCAGGCCCAGCAGATCGTCGAGGACCTGGGCCAGCCGCTTGCCCTCGGTGCGGACGGAGGCGATCTCCTCGTTGCCCTCGGGGAGTTCCAGAGCGAGCAGCTCGATGCGGAGCAGCAGCGCCGAGAGCGGGTTGCGCAGCTGGTGCGAGGCGTCGGCGACGAAGGCCCGCTGCTGTTCCAGGACGTCTTCGACGTTGTCGGCCATCTCGTTGAACGCGCGGGCCAGACGGCGCAGTTCGGGCGGTCCGCCGGCCACGGCGACCCGGGACTTCATCCGGCCGGTGGCGATGTCGTGGGTGGCCGCGTCCAGGACGCGGACGGGCCGCAGCACCCAGCCGGTGAGCCGGAAGGCGGCGCCGACGGCGAGCAGCATCGCGGCCGACTCGCCGGCCACGATGACCAGCCAGCCGGTGAGGATGCGCGAACGCAGCTGCCCGGTGGGCGAGTCGGTCACCACGACGGCGACGACGTCCCCGTCCCGTACGACCGGGGAGGCGATCGTCAGACGGGCGTCCGGCTGCCACGGCCACACCTGCGGCGGGTCGTGGCTGCGGCGCCCGAGCAGCGCCTCGTTGAAGGCGCGGCGGCCCTCACCCTCGTAGGGGACGACCCAGTCCTGCGGCGCGGCGGCCATGGCCCGGTTGTCGCGGTAGAAGATGCCGGTCCTGATGCCGTACACGTCGTGGTAGCTGGCGAGTTCACCCCTGAGGGTGGTGCGGCGCTCGTCGACCGTGGGCTCGGACTCGCTGACGAACTGGGCGAGCGCGGCGAACCGCGCCGCGTCGTCGAGCCGGTCGACGACGACGCGCTGCTGCTCGGCCGCGGCGAGGCTGGCGGCGAGCGGGAAGCCCAGGGCGAGCAGCACCCCGGCCATCAGGACGAGGAGGAGCGGAAGAAGACGCGTGCGCACGTGGGGCCCGGGCGGCTACGCGGCCGGGGCGACCAGGCGGTAGCCGACGCCGCGCACGGTCTCGATCAGGGCGGGCATGGCCAGCTTGGAGCGGAGCGAGGCGACGTGCACCTCGAGCGTGCGGCCGGTCCCCTCCCAGTTGGTGCGCCAGACCTCGCTGATGATCTGCTCGCGCCGGAAGACCACACCGGGCCGTCCGGCGAGCAGGGCGAGCAGGTCGAACTCCTTGCGGGTGAGCTGGACGGGCGCGCCGTCGACGCTGACGCGGCGGGTGGGCAGCTCGATGACGACGGAGCCGAGCCGCAGCGCGGCGTCGTCGCCGGCCGCGCCCCCCTCGTCGCCGCCCGCGTTGCGCCGGCTGACGGCGTGGATGCGGGCGAGCAGTTCCCCGGTGTCGTACGGCTTGACCACGTAGTCGTCGGCCCCGAGGTTGAGGCCGTGTATCCGGGACCGTACGTCGGCGCGCGCCGTCACCATGATCACGGGGGTCGTGGTGAGCTTTCGGATCCGGCCGCAGACCTGGTAGCCGTCCTGGTCGGGCAGGCCCAGGTCGAGCAGGATCACACCGTACGAAGGACGCTCGCCGTGCACGACGGGCAGCACCGCCTGGAGCGCCTCCTCGCCGTTCCGGGCGTGCGTGACCGCGAAGCCGTGCTTCGCCAGGACGGCGGACAGGGCCGCGGCGACATGATCGTCGTCTTCGACGAGCAGGAGTCTCATGGCCCCCCTCCGGTGGCTTCGTGATCGTGTGATGGCTTTCGGTCTACCAGGGCATGAACGCCGATGGTCGGTGTCACAGTCAAGTGTCCCCCTGTGGCGACCGGGTTTCCGTTATGCACCCGGTACGCCGTCGTGCGCCCCGTTCACACAGTGTGTCCGGCCGAGGCCTTATCGTTATCCTCAATTTCCGCTCAGATGTAATGACGCTCGTCGCACCGCGTGCCTAGTGTCCTCCCCAACCGAGGAGGACGGAGCAAAAGCCGATGAGCGGAGTGTCAGTGACCAAGGGCTCGGAAGACGCCGGTACGGCGGCGGGCGACCTGGTCGTACTGTCCAACGTGAACAAGCACTTCGGCGCGCTGCATGTGCTCCAGGACATCGACCTGACGATCGCCCGGGGCGAAGTCGTGGTCGTCATCGGGCCTTCGGGGTCCGGTAAGTCCACACTGTGTCGCACCATCAACCGCCTGGAGACGATCGACTCCGGCACCATCACGATCGACAACCGGCCTCTGCCCCAGGAGGGCAAGGAGCTGGCCCGGCTGCGCGCCGACGTCGGCATGGTGTTCCAGTCCTTCAATCTCTTCGCACACAAGACCGTGCTCGAGAACGTGATGCTGGGCCAGATCAAGGTCCGCAAGACGACGAAGGCGCACGCCGAGTCCACGGCCCGCACTCTGCTCGACCGGGTGGGTGTCGGCACCCAGGCGGACAAGTACCCGGCGCAGCTCTCCGGCGGTCAGCAGCAGCGTGTGGCGATCGCGCGTGCGTTGGCGATGGAGCCGAAGGTCATGCTGTTCGACGAGCCGACGTCGGCCCTCGACCCCGAGATGATCAACGAGGTCCTCGAGGTCATGCAGCAGCTGGCGCGCGACGGCATGACGATGGTCGTCGTCACCCATGAGATGGGTTTCGCGCGTTCCGCCGCCAACCGCGTGGTGTTCATGGCGGACGGCAAGATCGTCGAACAGGCCACGCCGGACCAGTTCTTCAGCAACCCGCGCAGCGACCGGGCGAAGGACTTCCTCTCGAAAATCCTCCACCACTGACGACGGTCAGCCTTCATCATTCACCCTGCTGACCAACAACCCACGAACCAAGGGATGTTCACCATGAAGCTCCGCAAGTCCGCGGCCGTGGCCGTCGCCGTGCTCGCGCTCACCGCGACCGCCTGTGGTGGCAAGGAGGGCTCCGCCGGCGACAAGCCCGCCGTGAAGCCCGGCGACTCGAGCGCCCCGCAGCTCCCCAAGTACATCGTCGCCACCGACGTGAAGCTGGAGTCTCCCACCTTCAAGGAGGCGCAGAAGCGCGGCAAGCTGATCATCGGCTCCAAGGCCGACCAGCCGTACCTCGGCTTCGAGGACCAGGCCACCAAGGAGCGGTCCGGCTTCGACGTCGAGATCGCGAAGATGATCGCGGCCGACCTGGGCTTCACCGAGGACAAGATCGAGTGGAAGACCGTCGACTCCAAGCTCCGTGAGACGGCGATCTCGACGGGCCAGGTCGACTACTACGTCGGCACGTACACGATCAACGACAAGCGCAAGGCGCAGGTCGGCTTCGCGGGTCCGTACTACAAGGCCGGCGCCGACCTCCTGGTCCGCAAGGACGAGACCGCGATCACCGGTCCGGAGACCCTCAAGGGCAAGAAGGTCTGCTCCATCACGGGCTCGACCCCGCTGCAGGAGATCAAGAAGCCGCAGTACGGCGCCCAGACCACCGAGCTGGCGAAGTACTCCGACTGCGTGCAGCAGCTGCTCACCAAGCAGGTCGACGCGGTCACCACCGACGACGCGATCCTCAAGGGCTACGCCGCCGCCAACGCCGGCAAGCTCAAGGTCGTGGGCAAGCCGTTCACCGAGGAGCCCTACGGCGTCGGCATGAACAAGGACGACAAGGTCCTGCGCGACAAGATCAGCGACATCCTCGAAACGCACATCGGGGACGGCACGTACAAGAAGATCTACGAGGCGACCCTGGGTCTCTCGGGCTCCGCGTACGTCGCGCCGCCGACGCTCGTCCGCTACTGATCCTCACCTGAAGTCGAGCGCCCCGTACGGGAGTACGGGGCGCCGCTCCTCCTGCCCGTAAGCCGCTGACAGCCGACGCGGAGACCTCATGAACGTACTGCTCGACCATTTCCCGGAGTTCCGCGACGGCTTCATAGGAACCGTGTCGATCACCGCCGTCAGCTCGGTCATCGCGCTGGTCCTCGGCGTCGTCGTCGCCGGCTTCCGGGTGTCGCCCGTCCCGCCGCTGCGCTTCTTCGGGACCGCCTGGGTCACGCTCCTGCGCAACACCCCGCTGACGCTGCTCTTCCTCGTCTCGTTCTTCGTCGTCCCCGAGATCCTCTTCCCGGGCATGAGCCCCTTCGTGCTCGGCTCGCTCGCGCTCGGCTTCTACACCTCGGCGTTCGTCTGCGAGGCCGTCCGCTCCGGCATCAGCACGGTGCCGCTCGGCCAGGCGGAGGCCGCCCGCTCGCTGGGCATGACCTTCGCGCAGACCCTGCGGATGATCGTGCTGCCCCAGGCCACCCGGACCGTACTGCCGCCGCTGAGCTCGATCTTCATCGCGCTCACCAAGAACTCGGCCATCGCGGGCGCGTTCAGCGTCACCGAGCTCTTCGGCTGGCAGACGCTGATGAGCGAGCAGGGTTACGCCATCGGCCCCATCTTCGCCTGGGTGGCCGCCGCGTACCTGGTCGTCACCTTCACCATCAGCGGGATCTTCCGTCTCCTTGAGCGCCGCATGGAGGTCGCCCGATGAGTGCCAGCGTTCTCTACGACTCCCCCGGCCCCAAGGCGCGCGTCCGCAACCGGATCTTCGCCGTCGCGGGCACCCTCGTCATCGTCGCGCTGCTCGCCGTGAGCGTGCTCCGGCTGGCCGACAAGGGCCACCTCGACCCCGCGATGTGGGACATCTTCAACTACGCGGGCATCCGGCAGAACATCGCCGACGCCCTCGTCGCCACCCTCAAGGCCTTCGGCCTCGCGGCGGTCGGCTCGCTCGTGCTCGGTGTGCTGCTCGCCGTCGCCCGGCTCTCCGACCACGCGCCGGTCCGCGTCGTGGCCACCGGCTTCATCGAGCTGTTCCGCTCGATCCCGCTGCTGATCACGATCTACGCCGTCTGGGTCGCGTTCCTCACCGACTACTCGATGTGGGCGCTGGCCATCGGCCTGTCGATCTACAACGGCTGCGTCCAGGCCGAGGTCCTGCGCGCCGGCGTGAACGCCGTGCCGAAGGGGCAGCGGGAGGCCGCGTACGCCCTGGGCATGAGCAAGACGCAGGTCATGACGACGGTCCTGATGCCGCAGGCCGTCCGGGCGATGCTGCCGACGATCATCAGCCAGCTGGTGGTCACCCTGAAGGACACCTCGCTCGGCTTCGTCATCCTCTACCCCGAGCTGCTCTACTCGGCCCGGCTGATCGCCTCCAACACGCAGGTCAACGGCCAGTACCCGTACGTGTCCACGATCGTGGTCTTCGGCGCCATCTACATCGCGCTGTGTCTGGCCCTCTCCTCGCTCGCCACCTGGATCGAGAAGCGGGGCCGGCGGGCCAAGACGGGGATCGCCGTCTCCGAAGCCGGCGTGACGGGGGTCGCCCAGGGCAACGAGGCCGTGCTGATCCCGCCGACCCGCACCGAGGCCCCGGGAGGCTTCGACGGTGTGGCGCCCGGCGGAGACGGGTCGCACCGCGGCGACGGCGCCGACGGGACCGGCATCACGAAGAACTGACAGTATGTGACATCATCCGGGGGCAGTGGCGGTCGCGCCGCTGCCCCCGTCGCTTGACGCAAGCACCCGCAATGGGTTGCATACGTTCTGTGATCACGCACCGGGCTCGCGCCACACTTCGCTGTGCTACCCGCATGACCGAACGGCCTTCAGGAGCCGCGCCGTGGACCCGGTGATCATCGTCGGCGCGGGGCCCGTGGGCCTCGCGCTCTCCCTTGCCCTGGCCTCGCAGGGCGTCCCCTCCGTCGTGCTCGACGAGGGCCCCGGCAAGGACGAGCCGCGCCCCGCACGGACCGTCGTGCTACGTGCCGACATGGCCGCGATGGTGGAGCGGCTGGGCTGCGCCACGCTGCGTGACGAGGGGGTCCGCTGGGTCGGTTGGCGCTCTCTGCGCCGGAAGCAACAGATGAGGCACATCGAGCTGAGCCTCGGTCTCGGCGGTACGGAGAGTGACGACGCGGGCCCGGCGGCTCCGCTGCACATCCCCCAGCACGCGCTCGGCCGTGGTCTGCGCGACGCGATCGCCGGGCAGGAGCTGATCAAGCTCGTCGGCGACGCCCGCCTCGACACGATCGAGCAGGACGAGCGCGGCGTCACGGCGCACACCCGTGGCCCCGACTCCGGCGGCAAAGGGACGTGGTGGCGCGGCAGCCACCTGGTCGGCTGCGACGGCGCCCGATCCACGGTGCGCAAACTGCTCTCGATCCGCTTTCCCGGCCGTACGGCGGTGGAGCGGCACGCGGTGGCCGCGCTGCGCGTGGAACTGCCCTGGCCGGGCGAGGCCCTGCTGCACCGTCAGCCGCCGTGGCGGGGTGGCGGCGAGGAGGTCACGGCCCGTCCGCTGCCGGACGGGGTCTGGCGGATCGACTGGCTGCTGCCCCCGCGGGGCGACCTCGTCACACCGGACGCGCTCGTCTCCAGGATCCGGGAGACGCTGGCCGGCTGGTGCGGCGGGGAGACGCCTCCGTACGAGTTGATCGACACCGGTGTCCACACGCTGCACCACCGGCTCGCGCGGCGCTGGCGCGTGGACCGGGTGTTTCTGGCGGGCGACGCGGCCCATCTCCTCGGGGCGGTCGGGACGCAGGGCCTCGACGAGGGGCTCAGGGACGCCGACAACCTGGCCTGGAAGCTCGCGTACGCCTGGCACCACGGGGCCTCGGACACGCTCCTCGACAGCTACCAGAGCGAGCGGCGGGCCGCCGTCGCCTCCCGGCTGCGGGCCGCCGACCAGTCGCTGCCGGTACTGCGCGGTGGCGGAGGGCTGCGGACGTATCTGCCCGGTGGCTCGCGTGGCCACGACACCTTGCTGACGGACGGGCACCTGGGGCGCGGCCCGCTGGGCGCGCCCCCCGCGTACCCGCACTCCCCCCTCGCACCCCAGGACGCCGGCGCGTCCCGGAGCGCGGTGGGCACGGGGACCGGCGCGCCGGTCGAGGACGTCCGCGTGACGGCGCCGGACGGCACGACGGTACGGCTCCGGGACCGGCTCGGCCGAGGCCGGCTGCTCGTGGTGCTCGTCGCGCCCGGCACGGGTGTCTGGGACCGGCGGCACTGGATGAGCGCGGGCGTGATGCCGCGGCTCGTGGAGGCGGTGCGGGCCCTGCCGGTGAAGGCGGAGCTGCTGGTCACGGAGGCGTATCCGGGGGCCGTGGCCCACACGGTCCTGCTCGTACGTCCGGACGGGCATCTGGTCGCCACGTTCCCCGGGGTCCGGCCCGACGAGCTGTACGCGGCGGCGGACGCGACCCGGGGCGGCAAGGCGGAGCCCACGGAGAGCGGCGTCGCCTCGGAGACGGCGAAGAGCGACCGTACCGGGGGGAGCGGGGCCGCCTCGCGGGCGGCGAAGAGCGACCGTACCGCGGACATCAATTGACCCTCACGGGCGCACATGGTGTACTCCGGAGCGTGACCGACACCGATGTGCGCCTGTGGCGGAGGGTCCATATGGATCTCCTCCGTTTCGCGGGCTGCGTGTGTCGCCCGTCCTGCTGAATTCGCCCCCCTTCGCGTGATCTCCGTCGCCGACGCGTTCGGCGCGCCGTGTCGCGCGCCTCTCTCCCGCGAACCTCAGGACGGTCCTCCGTGCCCCAGCATGTCTCCGCTTCCTCCGGCGCGTCCTCCGACTCCGCCTCCGCGCTGTCGGCCGCGCCCACCGCCGCCGATCTTCTGGACTTCGTCCGCCGCACGGCGGACGACACCGAGCTGATCGACTCCTTGCCGCTCGACCCCGAGGGCCGTACCTGGGTACGGCTGGAGGGCCCCGGCGGCAGCGAGGCGTGGCTCATCGGGTGGCCGCCCGGCACGGGCACCGGGTGGCACGACCACGCCGAGTCCCAGGGCGCGTTCGCCACGGCGCGGGGAACCCTGACGGAGAACTCCCTCGCGGTGCGGCTGCCTTCGGGTGGCTGGAAGACCCTGGAACTGGCCGACGGCGTCGACCGTGAGCGGCGGTTGCCGGCGGGCAAGGGGCGCGCGTTCGGGCAGCACCATGTACACGAGGTGCTCAACGAGTCCCGCGGCACGCACGCGGTGTCGGTCCACGCGTACTATCCGCCGCTTCCGCTGATCCGGCGCTTCAGCCGGTCGGGCGCGGTGCTCCGTCTTGAGCAGGTCGAGCGTCCGGAGGACTGGCAGTGAGCGAGCACGAGACGGCCGAACGGGTGGGAATCGACGAGCTTCTCGAGCGGGTCAGGTCCGGGCTCGACCGGATCGAGCCGCGCGTGGCACACGAGGCGTACGAGGCGGGTGACGCGCTTCTGGTGGACACCCGGTACGCGGCGCTGCGTGAGCGGGACGGGGTGATCCCGGGCGCGCTGATCGTGGAGCGCAACGAACTCGAGTGGCGGCTCGACCCGTTGGGCAGCCACCGCGCGCCGGAGGCGGACAGCCACGACCTGCGCGTGGTGGTGTTCTGCAACGAGGGGTACGCGTCCTCGCTGGCGGCGGCCTCGCTGCGGCAGCTCGGCCTGCACCGGGCGACGGACGTGATCGGCGGCTTCCAGGCCTGGAAGGCGGCGGGCCTCCCGGTCGTACGGCCGGACAGCGCGGCGTAGCCGGGTTCGCTCCCGCTAGAAGGGTTCGTCCAGGCCCTCGGTGTCCTCGCCCTCGGCCTCCAGGGCTTGGCGGACGACCCGTAGGGCCATGCCCTCCGGGTAGCCCTTGCGGGCGAGCATGCCCGCGAGCCGTCTCAGCCGGCGGTCCCGCTCGAGGCCACGGGTGGCGCGGAGCTTGCGGTCCACGAGCTCGCGCGCGGTGATCTCCTCCTGCTCGGAGTCCAGTTGCCCCACGGCCTCCTGGATGAGCGAGGCGTCGACGCCCTTGGTGCGCAGCTCGCGGGCGAGGGCGCGGCGGGCGAGTCCGCGCCCGTGGTGCCGGGACTCGACCCAGGCGTCGGCGAACGCGGCGTCGTCGATCAGCCCGACGTCCTCGAAACGCGAGAGGACCTCCTCCGCGACCTCGTCGGGGATCTCACGCTTGCGCAGGGCGTCGGCGAGCTGCTTGCGGGTACGAGGGGTCCCGGTGAGCAGGCGCAGGCAGATCGCCCGCGCCCGCTCAGCCGGATCCTGGGGCGACAGCTCCTTCTCGGCCCTCGACGAGTCGGCGCTGTCGCCCGGCCATTCGGTGCGACCGGTCACTGGCTCAGCTCTTGGCCGCCGGGGCCTTGGTCGCCTTGGTGGCCTTGGCCGCCGGGGCGGACTTGGCCGCGTCGTCCGCGGCGACCGGCTCCGTGGCACCCGCGGCGTCCGTACCCGCCTCGGCCGTCTCGGCACCCGGCCGGACGCCGACGCCCAGCTTCTCCTTGATCTTCCGCTCGATCTCGTTGGCGAGGTCGGGGTTGTCCTTCAGGAAGTTGCGGGCGTTCTCCTTGCCCTGGCCCAGCTGGTCGCCCTCGTACGTGTACCAGGCGCCGGCCTTGCGGACGAAGCCGTGCTCCACGCCCATGTCGATCAGGCCGCCCTCGCGGCTGATGCCCTGGCCGTAGAGGATGTCGAACTCGGCCTGCTTGAAGGGCGGCGCGACCTTGTTCTTGACGACCTTGACGCGGGTGCGGTTGCCGACCGCGTCCGTGCCGTCCTTGAGGGTCTCGATGCGGCGGATGTCCAGACGCACCGAGGCGTAGAACTTCAGGGCGCGGCCACCGGTCGTGGTCTCCGGCGAGCCGAACATCACGCCGATCTTCTCGCGGAGCTGGTTGATGAAGATCGCGGTGGTCTTGGACTGGTTGAGCGCGCTGGTGATCTTCCGGAGCGCCTGGCTCATCAGCCGGGCCTGGAGACCCACGTGCGAGTCGCCCATCTCGCCCTCGATCTCGGCGCGCGGGACGAGCGCCGCGACGGAGTCGATGACGATGAGGTCGAGCGCGCCGGAGCGGACCAGCATGTCGACGATCTCGAGGGCCTGCTCGCCGTTGTCCGGCTGGGACAGGATGAGGTTGTCGATGTCGACACCGAGCTTCTTCGCGTACTCGGGGTCGAGGGCGTGCTCGGCGTCGACGAAGGCGACCTGACCGCCGGCCTTCTGGGCGTTCGCCACGGCGTGCAGGGTCAGGGTCGTCTTACCGGAGGACTCCGGTCCGTAGATCTCCACGACACGGCCGCGGGGCAGTCCGCCGACGCCGAGCGCGACGTCGAGGGCGGTCGAACCGGTGGAGATCACCTCGATCGGCTCCTGGGTGCGGTCGCCCATGCGCATCACGGCGCCCTTGCCGAATTGCCGTTCAATCTGAGCGAGCGCGGCTTCGAGGGCCTTCTCGCGGTCGGTACCTGCCATGGGTTCCACCCGGTTTGCTTGAGTCGATCGCTTCATGTGAAAGACGCTAACCCCTGCCACTGACAATGGGCCCCGACGTCCCTCCGACCTGTGGATAACTCGCCCACAACCCCGCGATTCCAAGGGCCGGAATCCCATAAGAATGGATGTTCGATTTTGGTGTCAAGCGCACCACGCGGGCCCGCGGGCATCCTTCGGCGGGGCCCCGCCGCCCCACGCCCGCCTATCCTTCCTGGCATGGCCCTCCCCTTCCACGACCGTGGCGGCCGCATGTCCCCGCGGGTCGCCGACGCCGTCGTGGCGCTCGTCGTGACCCTCGTCGTGGTCGCCTGGACGCTGGTGTCCGCCCGGTACTCGAGCGAGCCCGTGAGCCGTACGGTCATCGGCTGGGCGCTGATCGCGGTCGGCTGTGGAGCCCTCGCCTTCCGGCGGCGGGCCCCTGTCACGGTCGCCGTCGTCACCCTCCTCGCCTGCGCGGTCTACTACCCCGCGTCCGCGCAGGACGGTCCGCTGATGATCGCGTTCGCGCTCGCGCTGTACACCACGGCGGCCGAAGGCCGGTTCGCCGCCGCCGTCGCGCTCGCCTCGGTCACGCTGCTCGCCGTCGGGCTCGGCGAGATCCGGCAGGAGGAAGGCCACCGCCAGATCGACGACACCTCGCTCGCGATGCTGGCCGGCTGGCTGATCAGCCTCGTCGCCGTGGGCCGCGCCCAGCGGACCCGGCTCGCCTATCTCCACGAAGTGGAGCAGCGGGCGCTCGCCGCCGAGCGGGAGCAGGAGGCGCGGGCCCTGCAGAGCGCCACGGAGGAGCGGCTGCGGATCGCCAGGGAGCTGCACGACGTGCTCGGGCACAGCATCTCGCTGATCAACGTGCAGTCGGGCGCCGTGCTGCACCGGCTGAGCAAGAAGCCCGAGCCGGAGGTCGCGCTGGCCGCGGCCGAGGAGGCCCTCGAAGCGGTGAAGGCCACCAGCAAGGACGCGCTGCGCGAGCTCCGCGCCACGCTCGGGGTGCTGCGCCAGGCCGACGAGCCCGCGCCGACCGGACCGACCTCCGGCCTCGCTCTGCTCGGGGAGCTGGTGGGGCGGGCCAGGGGCACGGGGCTCGACGTCCGCACGGAGGTGACGGGCGCCCCCGTACCGCTCGAGCCGCCGGTCGACCTCGCCGCGTACCGGATCGTGCAGGAGTCCCTGACCAACGTGACCCGGCACTCCGGTGCCCGTACGGTCACGGTCGCGCTCGACTGGCGCGCGGACGAGCTGCGCCTGCGCATCGAGGACGACGGGGAGGGGGCTCCGGAGGAGCGGCCGCTGGGCAGCGGCATCCGGGGCATGGCCGAGCGCGCCCGGGCGTTCGGCGGCGAACTGACCGCCCTCAGCAGCACCGAGGGTTTCCGGGTCGACGCCCGGCTGCCGATCGGCGCACCCGCGCCGACGACCACCACGTCCGAGGGGGACTCCCGATGATCCGCGTCGTACTCGCCGACGACCAGACACTGGTCCGCGCCGGGTTCCGCTCGATCCTGACCGACGAGGACGACATCGAGGTGGTCGGGGAGGCCGCGGACGGCGAGCAGGCGATCGCCCTCGCCCGCGAACTGCGTCCGGACGTGGTCCTGATGGACATCAGGATGCCGGGGCTCGACGGTCTCGAAGCCACCCGCCGGATCACCGCCGACACCCGCCTCGAAGGCGTCCGGGTGGTCATCCTGACCACCTTCGACGTCGACGACCACGTCTACGGCGCGCTGCGCGCCGGGGCGAGCGGTTTCCTCGTGAAGGACACCGAGCCGATGGAACTGCTCCACGGCGTACGGGTGGTGGCACGCGGCGACGCGCTGATCGCCCCCGCGGTCACCCGCCGGCTCATCGCGGAGTTCGCCGGCCGCTCGAAGCAGCCGGATCCCAGCCCGCGCCTGAACGCCCTCACGGAGCGGGAACGCGAGGTGATGGGCCTGGTCGGGGCGGGTCTGTCCAACGACGAGATCGCCCGGCGCCTCGTCCTCTCCCCGGCCACGGCCAAGACCCATGTCAGCCGGATCATGACCAAGCTGGACGTGCGCGACCGGGCGCAGCTGGTGATCCTGGCGTACGAGTCGGGGATGATCACGCCCGGCTGGCTGGGGTGACGCGCGACAGCGTCCCCTCACGGGGAGCCGCGCGTGAACGCCGTCCCCTAAGGGGCACACGCGCCTGGGCGCCGTCCCCTAGGGGGCACGCACGCCTGGGCGCAACTCCTGGGGTACGCGCGCGTGGGGCGGCGCAACCGCGGGGGTACGCCCACTGACCACCGCCGGGCGACGCGGGTCCCGGAGCCGTACGCCGACGCTTGCGGGGTGAATCCAGACGTCCTCGATCTCGCCCGGCTGCAGTTCGCCCTCACGGCGGGCGGCCACTTCCTCTTCGTCGCGCTGACGCTGGGGCTCGCGACCGTGGTCGCCGTCCTCCAGACGGTGGCGACGGTCGGGCGGAAACCGCTGCACGCGCGCATGGTCCGCTACTGGGGCCAGCTGTACGTGATCAACTACGCGGTCGGGATCGTCACGGGCATCGTGATGGAGTTCCAGTTCGGGCTGAGCTGGAGCGGCCTGACGCACTTCGCGGGCAACGTCTTCGGCGCCTCGCTCGCGGTCGAGACGATCGTGGCGTTCTTCGTCGAGTCGACCTTCCTCGGCCTGTGGATCTTCGGCTGGCACCGCCTCGATCGCTGGGTCCATCTGGCGACGATCTGGATCGTCACGCTGACCGCGTACGTCTCGGCGTACTGGATCCTCGTCTCCAACGGCTTCCTCAACAACCCGGTCGGGTACCGGACCGAGGCCGGCAAGCTCGTCCTGGACGATCCGGTCGCCGTGCTCACCAACCCGTCGGCGCTGCTCGCCTTCGGGCACGTCGTCGCCGGGGCGCTGCTCACGGCCGGCTTCTTCGTGGCGGGTGTCAGTGCGTACCACCTGTTCCGGCGGTCGCCCGAGTGGGAGTTCTTCGGCCGGAGCCTGCGGATCGGGGTCTTCCTCTCCTTCCCCGCGCTGATGGTCACGGCCGCCTTCGGCGGCGTCCAGCTGGCGGCGCTCCGCACTCTCCAGCCCATGAAGTCGGCGGTGTTCAGCCAGAAGTCGGCCGAAATCGCTCAGATACAGGCGGACATGGTCGCCCGCTTCGGTCCCGGCGACTACGTCCCGTCCGAGGCGTGGACCCGTGGCGGCGGCCTGGTCATGCTCCTCAGCTTCGCCCTGATGATGTACCTCACCTTCGCCGGCGTGATCCTCGCCTGCTTCAGGAAGGTCGTCTTCCGCTTCCGGCTCTGGCACCTGGTCCTCATGGCCGCCGTCCCGCTGCCCTATCTCGCGATGATCAGCGGCTGGGTCTTCCGCGAGGCGGGCCGTCAGCCCTGGGTCGTCTACGGGCTGCTGAAGACCGGGGACGCCGTCTCCGACCTGTCCCCCGGCGCCATGCGCGCCTCCCTGATCGTCTTCACCACCCTCTTCGGCCTGCTCGTCGTCCTCAACGCCTGGCTGCTCGCCCGGCACGCCCGCCGGGGCCCGGTCGGCCCGGGGCTCGGTCACGACGAGCGGAACGGCGACCGGCACGGCCCGGAGGACCCGGACGGTCCCGAGGATCCCGCCGATTCCCTGCCCGCCACCCGCTACTGAGGAGACCGGCCGTGGAAACCCTCGCCATCGCCCTGCTCGCCTTCTTCGCCACCGGCTACTTCGTGCTCGCGGGCGCGGACATCGGCACCGGAATGCTCACTCCGTACCTCGGCCGCACCGACCACGAGCGGCGCCTGGTCATCACCTCCTTCGCGCCCTTCTTCCTGGGCAACGAGGTGTGGCTGATCGCCACCGCGGGCGTCCTCGTCGGCTGCTTCCCGGACGTCGAAGGGGAGCTGCTGTCCGGCCAGTTCACGGTGGTCGTGCCCCTCCTGACCGGCTGGATCCTCCGCGACGCCGGACTCTGGTCGCGCGGACGCGGGCCGGGGCCGCGCTGGCGGGCGGTCTGTGACGGGGCGGTCGTCTGCGGCAGCTGGACCGTCGCGTCGGCCTGGGGGTGGCTGCTGGCCGCACCGCTGACCGGCGCGCCGTACGAGCGGGCCTCCGGGCCCACCGCGGTCCTCGTCGCCCTCGCCGTGGCCGCGCTGTTCGCCGCGCACGGACTCGGCTTCGCCGCTCTCCGGCTCACCGGAGAGCCGTACGAACGCGCCCGGCTCCTGGTGGGGCGGACCGGGCCCCGGCAGTCGTTCGCCCTCACCGCGGTCCTCCTCGGAGCCCTGCCGCTCCTCGCCGGTACGGCCCTCCCGCTCACCGAGCGGGCCGCCGACGGCGCCACGCTCGCACTGCTCGTCCCCGCTCTGCTCGTCGTCACCCCGCTCGTCGTCGCCGTCCAGGTGTGGACCTGGCGCACCTTCCGGCACCGGGTGACCCGTCCCTCGTACCTGTGACTCCCAGAAGGGGAAACCATCATGACCAGCACGCGGGACACCGGTCCCACGACGAACCCGGCGAGTTCGCCGAAGCCACCGGCCCGGCGGGGAAGCGTCTTCGAGCGCCTGGCCACCTTCTCGTACCGCCACCGCTGGCCCGCTGTGCTGCTGTGGATCGTGGTCGTGGTCGCGGCGACCGGTGCCTCGACGGCCGTCGGAAGCGCGTACCACAACGACTTCTCGCTGCCCGGCACCGATTCGCAGTCCGCGCGGACCGTCCTGGAACGGCACGGCTCCGCCCAGGCCACGGACGCCACCCTGCAGATCGTCCTCAAGGACGAGCGGGGTGTCCGTGAGAAGACGGTGCACGCGCGCGTGGAGGGTCTTCTCGACACGGTCGAGGGTCTCCCGGGCGTGACGGACGTGCGCGGTCCGTACGAGGAGAGGGCCGCGGTCTCCGGGGACGGAACCGTCGGCTACGCGACCGTCACCCTCGACGGGCCGGCGGAGAACACCGACCGCGCCGAGGTCCTGAAGATCATCGATACCGTACGGGCGGCACAGGGCGACGGGCTGACCGCCGCTGTCGGCGGGGACGCGGCACGCGGCGCCGAGGAGGGCGGCGGCGGAGCGGCCGAGGGGGCGGGCATGCTGGGAGCGCTGGTGATCCTGGTCTTCCTGTTCGGCTCCCTGGTCGCGGCGAGCCTGCCCGTGGTGACCGCGGTCTTCGCGGTCGGCAGCTCCATCGGGCTGATCGCCCTCGCCTCGCACCTCGCGGACGTCGCCGACTTCACCCCGCCGATCATGATGCTGGTCGGTCTCGGGGTCGGCATCGACTACGCGCTGCTGATCTTCTCCCGCTACCGGGTCGAGCTGCTGCACGGAGCGGAGCCCGAGCGGGCGGCCCGCACCGCACTGGACGCGGCGGGGCGCACGGTCTTCTTCGCCGGCTGCACGGTGATCATCGCGCTGATGGGTCTGGTCGCGCTCGGACTGGGATCGCTGCAGGGCGTGGCGCTCGCCGTCGCCCTGACCGTCCTCGTCACGATGGCCGCCTCGCTCACCCTGCTCCCCGCGCTGCTCGGGATCTTCGGCCGGCGCATCAGGCGGCAGGTCACCAAGCGCGCGGCGAAGGCGACGCGCGAGGAGGGCGCCCGGTGGCGGGGCTGGGCGACGGCGGTGCAGAAACGGCCCTGGGCGGCGCTGTTGGTCTCGGTGGCGGCCCTCGGCGCGCTCGCCGCACCCGCGCTCGACATGCGGCTCGGCTTCGCCGACGCGGGCAACGACGCCCCGGCGAAGTCCAGCAGGCAGGCGTACGACCTGCTGGCCGCGGGCTTCGGGCCGGGCTTCAACGGGCCGCTGATCGTGGTCGCGGACGGTGGGGGCGAGCGGGCCGCGAGCGCCCTGCGCCAGGCCCTGGAGAACACGGAGGGCATCGCGGCGGCGAGCGCCCCCATCCCGACGGAGGACGCAGCGGTCTCCACGGTCATCGCCTTTCCCGAGTCGGCTCCCCAGGCCGAGGCGACCTCGGAGCTCGTCGACCGGCTGCGGTCCGACGTCCTGCCGCCGGTGGAGCGGGCGACGGGCGCCGATCTGCTGGTGGGCGGTCCGACGGCGGCGACCGAGGACTTCGCCGCGACCGTCGCGGACCGGATGCCGCTCTTCGTCTCGATCGTCGTCGGTCTCTCGGCGCTCCTGCTGCTCCTCGTCTTCCGGTCCGTCCTCATCCCGGTCAAGGCGGCGCTGCTCAACCTGGTGAGCATCGGAGCGGCCCTCGGGGTGAGCACGCTGGTCTTCCAGCACGGCTGGTTCGGCGTGCAGCCGGGCCCGATCGAGGCGTTCATCCCCGTGATGATCTTCGCGATCGTCTTCGGACTCTCGATGGACTACGAGGTCTTCCTGCTCTCCCGGATCCATGAGGAGTGGGAACGCACCAAGGATCCGCAGGGCGCGGTACGGGAGGGCCTCGCGGCCACCGGGAAGGTCATCACGGCCGCCGCGGCGATCATGATCGTGGTGTTCTCGGCCTTCGTCCTCGGCCCCGACCGGATGCTCCAGCAGTTCGGCCTCGGCCTCGCGGTGGCGATCCTGCTGGACGCGGTGGTCATCCGCTGTCTGATCGTGCCGGCGGTCATGCAGCTGCTCGGACGGCGCGCGTGGTGGCTCCCGGCCCCGCTGGAGCGGATGCTGCCGAAGGTGCGGCTGGAGCACCACTGACGCGGGCGGCCGGGCGGGCGGTCACGCGCGCGTGCCCCGGTCGCCGATGCGGGGTCGCCCGGCAGGGTCAGGTGCCGTCCTCCCCGGACGCCGCCTGGCCCTGCTTCTTCTTGTGGTGCAGCGCCTTCTGCAGCCGGGCCACGACGGCCTCGCCATAGCGGCGGTGGCCGTGGACGCGCGGATCGTCGGTCACTTCGTAGCGCTTCACATAGGCGCCGAGGAAGGCCTGGAGCGTGGCGACGGCCGGGATCGCGATCAGCGCGCCGACCGCGCCGAGCAGCGCCGTACCGGCGATCACCGAGCCGAACGCCACCGCCGGGTGGATGTCGACGGTCTTGGACGTCAGCTTGGGCTGGAGGACGTAGTTCTCGAACTGCTGGTAGATCACGACGAATCCCAGCACCCACAGGGCGTACCAGGGGTCGACGGTGAAGGCGATCAGCATCGGCAGCGCGCCCGCGAGATAGGTGCCGATGGTCGGGATGAACTGCGACACCAGGCCGACCCACACGGCGAGCGCGGGCGCGTACGGCACGTCGAGGATCTCGAAGAGCACGAAGTGCGCCACACCGGAGATCAGTGCCATCAGGCCGCGCGAGTACAGATAGCCACCGGTCTTGTCGACCGCGATCTCCCAGGCCCGCAGCACCTCGGTCTGCTTGGCCGGCGGCAGGACGGAGCACAGCGCCCTGCGGAGCCGGGGCCCGTCGGCCGCGAAGTAGAACGCGAAGAGGAAGATCGTCAGAAGCTTGAACAGACCGCCGAGGAGGGTGGCGGAGACGTCCAGGACACCGGAGGCGCTGTTCTGCACGTACTTCTGCAGCCAGTCGGAGCGCAGCAGGCTGTCCTGCACCTCGACCCGGGACAGCTCCGTGTGGAAGTGCTGGTTCGTCCAGTTGATCAGCGAGTCGAGGTACTTCGGGAAGTTCTCGACCATGTCGACGATCTGGCCCGCGAGCATGGAGCCCAGCAGGACGACGAAGCCGACCCCGAACACCAGGACAGCCAGGAACACCAGGAACGTGGCGAGTCCTCGCCGCATGCCACGGGCGGCCATCCGCCCGACGGCGGGTTCGATGGCGAGGGCCAGGAAGAAGGCGACCAGGACGTTGATGAGGAGCCCGACGAGCTGGTAGAAAGCCCAGCTGCCGAGCTGGAAGCAGGCGTAGAGCGCGAGGGCGAGCACCAGGGCGCGCGGCAGCCAGCGGGGCATCCGGGCGGGGGGCGCGGACACGCCGCCAGAGCCCGGCCCACCGGAGCCGGACCCACCATCCGCCGCGGCCGTGGCCGCCGTCACGGGCTCGGGCGTCTCGGGCCCGGGCGCGAATCTCGCCTCGACTCCGGCCGTCCCCGCGCCGGTCGCTCCCGCGCCGGTCGCTCTCTCCGTCGCGGGCGTCGGCTCGGTGTGCGGGCGTGCCGCGCCCGGCTTCGCCGCGAGGTCGCTGTCCGCGGCCGACCGCGCCTTGGGGGGACGGCCGGTCACGGCCTGGCCGGGGGTCCCGTCGGCGGTCGTCTTGCCTGTCTCGTCGGTTTCGTCAGTCGGAGCCACCCGGCCAGTCTCGCGCACCGCGCGGACATTCCCTCCCCGCCCGGGCCGGGTCAGCGCTTCTCGGCCGGTACGTCCATGGCCGCGCAGACCGCCCGCCACACGTCCTTCGCCTCCCAGCCGGCGTCCAGCGCCTCGTGCACCGTACGTCCGCCCAGTTCGGACATCACATGGTCCCGTGCGAAGGACTCGGCGTAGGAGCCACCGAAGTGGTCCGCCATCCGCTCCCAGAAAATCGTCAACCGCATGACCCCAGTATCCCGCCCCCAAGAGTGCAGCCGGGCCGGTATGCCTTGTCACACGTCCCGGGCGGCCTACGGTCGGACCATGGCTGGAACTCCTCTCGCGGCTCCGCACCCCACGCCGCTCGCACGCGCCGAACAGTTCGTCTGGCTGACGGCCCGCGTGCTCGAACAGCGCCGGTTCGCCTACCACTTCCTCCGCGGCGGGGCGGAGCCCGTCGAGGTCGCGCTCACCGCGTACCTCAACGAGGACGGCGGTTACGGACACGCGCTCGAACCGGATCTGCGCGGCCCTGTCAGCCAGCCGCTCCACACCGGGCACGCGCTGCGGGTCCTGGACTCCATCGGCCGCTGCGGCGGCCTGCGGGTCGAACGGATCTGCCGCTACCTCACCGAGGTGTCCACGCTCGACGGGGCGCTGCCCGCGATCCATCCGTCGCAGCGCGGCTATCCCAGCGCGCCCTTCGTGCCGATCGTCGACAACCCGCCGAGCGCGCTGCTGTCCACGGGCCCCGTGGTCGGACTGCTCCACCGGAACCAGGTCTGGCACGCCTGGCTGTTCCGTGCGACCGAGTTCTGCTGGTCGGCGGTCGAGTCGCTGGAGAAGTCGCACCCGTACGAGATCGAGGCCGCCGTCGCCTTCCTCGACGGGGTCCCCGACCGGTCACGGGCGCAGTCGGTGGCCGACCGGCTCGGGCGCCTGGTGCGGGACCAGGGTCTGGCGGCCCTGGATCCCGACCGGCTCGAAGAGCTCCCCGTCGCGCCCGGGTACGCGCCGGGCGAGCACCACTTCCCGTACGACTACGCGCGCGTGCCGGACTCGCTGGCGCGCCGCTGGTTCACGGAGGAGGAGATGGCGCGCTCCCTCGACCACCTGGCGGCCGCCCAGCAGGAGGACGGCGGCTGGCCCGTCACCTGGCGCGAGTGGGCCCCGGGCACGGCCCTGGAGGCACGCCCGATGGTGACGATCGAGGCCCTCCGCACCCTGCGCGCCCACGGCCGCCCGATCGCCTGAGGCGCGTGCCGCGGAATCGCAGGGGAGGAGGGAAGGGGCGCGCGCTCGGTCGGTCCGAAGGGCGGGCGCTCGGACCGGCCGAGGGGCGCGCCGTCAGCCGCCCAGCGCCCGTACCCCTGCCGTGACGACGACGGCAGCGGCCACGACGACCAGGAAGGGGGCCCGCAGGACCAGGGCCACGGCCGCGGCCGCCACCCCCGCCGCGCGGGCGTCCAGGGTGAGGCCGGTCCCCGCGCCGAAGGTCTGCTGAGCCGTGAGTGCCGCCAGCAGCGCCACGGGCACCAGGGCCGCCAGACGCTGGACGAGCGGTCGTTCGAGGGTGCCGGCGGGCACCAGGAGCCCGAGGAACTTGACCAGGTAGCAGCCGACGACGGTGAGACCGATCGCGATCCAGACGGTCATCGCTCCTCCTCCTTCTTCGTCAGGCCCGGCGCACCCGCTCCGCCCGACCCGCCCGGCGCGCCGCCCGACGCGCCCGAGTGGTCCGTCCCGCCGGCCATGCGCCGGCCCCGCAGCCACAGCACCGCCGGTGCGGCGAGCGCCGCCGCGAGGACGGGGACGCCGGCCGGCAGTACGGGCAGCAGCCCGAGGCCGAGCAGGACGGCGAGCCCCGCCGTGTACCGCTCCGTCGCCGTCTTCAGCATGGGCGCGAGCAGCGCGAGGAAGACCGCGGGCCCCGCCGCGTCCAGGCCCCAGGCCTCGGTGTCGCCGATGGCCTCGGCCCCGAGGGCGCCGAGCAGGGTCGTCAGGTTCCACAGCACGTAGAGCGTGAGTCCGGTGACGGTGAAGCCGATCCGCGCGGCCCGCCGTGTCGGCTGGGCGAGCGCCACGGCGGTCGTCTCGTCGATGACCCACTGCGCGGCGAACGGCCTGACCGCGCGGGGCAGGGCGAGGAGCTGGGACAGGCGCAGGCCGTAGAACGCGTTGCGGGTGCCCAGGAAGAAGGCGCCCGCCGCGGCCGTGAAGGGGTTCCCGCCGGCCGCGAGCGCTCCCACCAGCGCGAACTGCGAGGCGCCGGTGAAGACGAGCAGGCTGAGCACGCAGGTCTGGAGCAGGGTGAGGCCGGATCCCGCGGCGGTCACGCCGAAGGCGAAGCCGGAGAGGCCGACGGCGATCCCGACGCCGAGCGCGTCGCGCACCACCGCCGAGTCCGCCTTGCCGGCGCTCTCCCGTATGACTGGGGTTGCTGTCTGTTCTGCCACGCCGACGACGTTACGTACCCCCGCCGCCTGCGGTCTTGTACGTTCTTGCACCCCACGTTCCCGCCCCGCCGGTCCGTGTCTCCGCCGCGCCGCCCATCAGGCGCCCACTCTCCCGCGAGCCCGCGCCACCCCGCGAGCGCTGGTACGCCCCCGGCGGCACGCCCACACTCCGTACGAAGTGGCGGTTGAGGTGCGACTGATCGGTGAAGCCGACCGTGACGGCCGCCTCCGCCGGCGCCGTCCCGGTGTCGAGCAGGTGGCGGGCCCGCCGCACGCGCGCGTCGGTGAGCCAGGTGTGGGGCGGCATCCCGTACGCGTCCCGGAACGCCCGCAGCAGGGCGAAGGGACTGGTGCCGAGATCGGCGGCGAGCCGCTCCAGGGTCGGCGGATCGATCATCCGCTCCTCCAGGACCGCACGCGCGCGTGCCGCGTTACGGGCGCCGGCCGAGCGCGGGGCGAGCGGTGCGATCCGGCCCCCGTGACTGCGCAGCATCCTGGCGGTGACCAGCCGCAGGAGGCTGTCGGCGGCCAGCGCGTTGCCCTCCTCGGCGGCCCGGTGGACCCCGATGACGAGCTGCGCCGCGTACGGGTCGTCCACGACCGGGTCGGTGAACCCGACGTCCCCCCGCAGCGCGATGGTGTCGGCCGCGATGGACCGGATCAGCTCCGCGTCGGGGTAGATCGTCCGGTACGTCCAGCCCTCGGGCACGCCCGCGTGCCCGGTGTGCGGGGTGTCGGGGTTGACCAGGGCTATCTGGCCGGGACCGGCATGCACGAGGTCGTCGCGGTAGTGGAACGCCTCGACGCCGTCGGTGATCGCGGCGAAGACGAAGGACTCGTGCGTGTGCCGGGCGAAGGCCTTGCGGACGTAGTGGGCGTGCAGCAGATCGACCCCCGGCAGCTCGGAGTACTGCCAGTACCGTGCCCGCTCCCCAGTCGCCATGTCTCCATTCTCCGCCACGGACCGGCGCCGCCACCAACCGAGTTTCCCCAGGTCCGGGCGGTTGTCAGTGGCGGGGTGCACGATGGGTGGCATGGTCAGGTCCGCGCTCGACTCGTTCTCCCCCGCGACCCGCGGTTGGTTCACCGGGGCCTTCCACGCGCCCACCGCCGCGCAGGAGGGCGCCTGGCAGGCCATCGGCGCGGGCTCGGACGTGCTCGTGGTGGCCCCGACGGGTTCCGGCAAGACCCTGGCCGCCTTCCTCGCCTCCCTGGACCGGCTGGCCTCCACCCCGCCGCCCGCCGACCCCAAGAAGCGCTGCCGCGTTCTGTACGTCTCGCCGCTGAAGGCCCTGGCCGTCGACGTCGAGCGCAATCTCCGCTCCCCGCTGACCGGTATCCGTCAGGAGTCGGTCCGGCTCGGGCAGCCGGAGCCGGACGTCCGGGTCGGGATCCGCTCGGGCGACACCCCGCCCGCCGAGCGGCGCGCGCTGGCCACGAAGCCGCCGGACATCCTGATCACGACCCCCGAGTCGCTGTTCCTGATGCTGACGTCCGCCACGCGGGACGCGCTCGCCGGGATCGAGACGGTGATCCTGGACGAGGTCCACGCCGTGGCCGGGACCAAGCGCGGCGCGCATCTCGCTGTCTCCCTGGAGCGTCTCGACGAGCTGCTGCCCCGTCCGGCGCGCCGCATCGGCCTGTCGGCGACCGTCCGGCCGGTGGACGAGGTGGCCCGCTATCTCTCCCCGCAGCGCAAGGTGGAGATCGTCCAGCCACCGTCCGGCAAGGAGTTCGACCTGTCGGTCGTCGTGCCGATCGAGGACATGGGGGAGCTCGGAGGCTCACCCGCCTCCGAGGGCGCGGACGGCGGCGACAAGCCGTCGATCTGGCCGCACGTCGAGGAGCGCATCGCCGATCTCGTCCAGGCCCACCGCTCCACGATCGTCTTCGCGAACTCGCGCCGGCTCGCCGAGCGCCTCTGCAACCGGCTCAACGAGATCGCGTACGAGCGGGCGACGGGCGAGCCCCTTCCGGAGGGTTCGCCGCCGGCCGAGGTCATGGCGCAGTCGGGCGCCGCCCAGGGCGCGCCCGCCCTCCTCGCCCGCGCCCACCACGGCTCGGTCTCCAAGGAGCAGCGCGCCCAGGTCGAGGAGGACCTGAAGGCGGGCCGGCTGCCCGCCGTGGTGGCCACGTCCAGCCTGGAGCTGGGCATCGACATGGGCGCCGTCGATCTGGTCGTCCAGGTCGAGTCGCCGCCGTCGGTCGCCTCGGGTCTCCAGCGCGTGGGCCGCGCCGGGCACCAGGTCGGCGCGGTCTCCACGGGCGTGGTGTTCCCGAAGTACCGCGGTGACCTGGTCCAGGCCGCCGTGGTCACCGAGCGGATGCGCAGCGGCTCCATCGAGTCGATGCGTATCCCCGCCAACCCGCTGGACGTGCTCGCCCAGCAGCTCGTGGCGATGGTGGCCCTGGACTCCTGGCAGGTGGACGACCTGCTGGCGACGGTCCGCCGCGCGGCGCCCTTCGCCTCGCTGCCCGAGTCCGCGTTCACGGCGGTCCTGGACATGCTGGCCGGCCGCTACCCGTCCGACGCGTTCGCCGAGCTGCGTCCCCGTGTGGTCTGGGACCGGGTGGCCGGGACGGTCACGGGCCGTCCCGGAGCGCAGCGGCTCGCCGTCACCTCCGGCGGGACCATCCCCGACCGTGGCCTCTTCGGGGTCTTCCTCGCCGGTTCCGACCCCAAGAAGGGCGGCGGCCGGGTCGGGGAGCTGGACGAGGAGATGGTGTACGAGTCCCGGGTCGGCGATGTCTTCACGCTGGGCACCACGTCCTGGCGGATCGAGGACATCACCCGGGACCGGGTCCTGGTCACCCCGGCTCCCGGTGTACCGGGCCGGCTGCCGTTCTGGAAGGGCGACCAGCTCGGCCGCCCGCTGGAGCTGGGGCGCGCGGTGGGCGCGTTCCTGCGCGAGGTCGGCTCGCTCGAGCCGGAGGACGCCCGGCTCCGGCTGGTCTCCGCCGGTCTCGACGCCTGGGCCGCCGACAACGTCCTTGCCTATCTGGCCGAGCAGCGCGAGGCATGTGGGCATGTGCCGGACGACCGGACGATCCTGGTGGAGCGGTTCCGGGACGAGCTGGGCGACTGGCGGGTGGTCGTCCACTCACCGTTCGGGGCCCAGGTGCACGCCCCGTGGGCGCTGGCCCTGGGGGCCAGGCTCTCCGAGCGGTACGGCATGGACGCCCAGGTGATGCACGCCGACGACGGGATCGTGCTGCGTCTGCCGGACGCCGATCTGATGGGCCTGGACCTGCTGGACCAGGAGCCGGTCGACCCCGGGCGGCACCTGGACACGACGTTCGACTCCGACCGGGCCCCGATCGGCGCGGCGGACGCGCTCTTCGACAAGGGCGAGATCGGCCAGATCGTCACCGACCAGGTCGGCGGATCCGCCCTGTTCGCATCCCGCTTCCGCGAGTGCGCGGCCCGCGCCCTGCTGCTGCCGAAGCGCAACCCGGGCAAGCGCACCCCGCTCTGGCAGCAGCGCCAGCGCGCTTCCCAACTGCTTCAGGTCGCGAGCGAGTTCGGCTCCTTCCCGATCGTCCTGGAAGCGGTCCGCGAGTGCCTCCAGGACGTCTTCGACGTTCCCGGACTCGAAGAGCTGATGGGCGACATCGAGTCCCGCCGCGTCCGTCTGGTCGAGGTCACCACGACCGAGCCGTCGCCGTTCGCCCGCTCCCTGCTCTTCGGCTATGTCGCCCAGTTCCTGTACGAGGGGGACTCCCCGCTCGCCGAGCGCAGGGCGGCCGCGCTCTCCCTGGACTCGCGACTCCTGGCCGAGCTGCTCGGCCAGGCGGAGCTGCGCGAACTGCTCGACGCGGAGGTGCTGACGGAGCTGGAGCGGGAGCTCCAGTGGCTCAGCGAGGACCGCCGGATCAAGGACGCGGAGGGCGTCGCCGACGCGCTGCGGGTCCTCGGCCCGCTCACCGAGACCGAGTTGACCGAGCGCGGCGGCGAGCCGGACTGGGTCCACGAGCTGGGAGCCGCCCGCCGGGCCATCCGGGTCCGCATCTCGGGCACGGAGCACTGGGCTGCGATCGAGGACGCCGGCCGGCTGCGGGACGCCCTCGGCACGGCCCTTCCGGTGGGTGTGCCCGAGGCGTTCACGGAGCCGGTGAAGGACCCCCTGGGCGATCTCCTGGCCCGGCACGCGCGCACGCACGGCCCGTTCACCTCCTCCGCGGCCGCCGCCCGTTTCGGTCTCGGAGCCGCCGTCACCGACGGGGCCCTCCAGCGGCTGGCCGCGGCGGGGCGCGTCGTCCAGGGCGAGTTCCATCCGTCCGGGATCGGCCAGGAGTGGTGCGACGCGGCCGTGCTGCGCCGCCTGCGCCGTCGCTCGCTCGCCGCGCTCCGGCACGAACTGGAGCCCGTGGCCCCGGCCGCGCTCGCCACGTTCCTCCCCCAGTGGCAGCACCTGGGGAGCAACAGCCTGCGCGGGATCGACGGACTGGCCCGTGCCGTCGAGCAGTTGCAGGGCGCTCCCGTACCGGCCTCGGCCCTGGAGAAGCTCATCCTGCCGTCCCGGGTCCGGGACTACTCCCCCGGTCTCCTGGACGAGCTGACGACCACCGGCGAGGTCGTCTGGGCGGGGGCGGGAGCCCTGCCCGGCAAGGACGGCTGGATCTCGCTCTATCTGGCCGACGCGGCGCCCCTGTTGATCCCGCCGCCGCATCCGCTGGAGCTGACCGCCCTCCACGAATCCGTGCTCACCGCCCTCTCCGGCGGGTACGGCCTGTTCTTCCGCCAGATCGCCGACCAGGTCCGGGCCACCACCCACCCCGACGCGACCGATCCCCAACTCTCCGACGCGGTCTGGGACCTGGCCTGGTCGGGCCGGCTCACCAACGACACCCTCGCTCCCCTGCGCTCCCTCCTCGGCTCGGGCCGTACGGCGGGATCCACCGCCCACCGCGCCAAGCGCACGATCCCGCGCGGCCGTTACGGCACGCTCACCGCGGCCGCCCGGCCCGCCTCCCGCACCGGCCCGCCGACGGTCAGCGGCCGCTGGTCCCTCCTTCCGCCCGTCGAGCCGGAGGCGACGCACCGCGCCCACGCGCTCGCCCGCACGCTCCTGGACCGGCACGGCGTGGTCACGCGGGGCGCCGTGGCCGCCGAAGGCGTCGAGGGCGGGTTCTCGGCGACGTACCGCATCCTGTCCGCCTTCGAGGACAGCGGGCAGGCGCGGCGCGGCTATGTGGTGGAGGGTCTGGGCGCCGCACAGTTCGCGATGGACGGGGCCGTGGACCGGCTCCGCGCGGCGGCGACCGCCCGGGACAGGGGCGCCGAGGCCGGGACGGGCCCGCGCGCGGTCGTGCTGGCCGCCGCCGACCCGGCCAACGCGTACGGGGCGGCGCTGCCCTGGCCCGAGCCGCCCAGCGGCGCGGGGCACAAGCCCGGCCGCAAGGCGGGCTCGATGGTGGTGCTGGTCGACGGGGAGCTCACGCTCTACATGGAGCGCGGCGGCAAGACGCTGCTGTGCTGGCCCGCCGACCCCGAGGACCCGGCGCTGAGAGCCGCGGCCGAGTCCCTGGCCGCCGCAGCGCTCGCGGGGTCTGTCGGCACGGTCACGGTGGAGCGGGTCAACGGCTCCCCCGCGCTCACCTCCCCGCTCGCCCGCCCGCTCGAGGCGGCCGGGTTCCACGCCACCCCGCGAGGGCTGCGCCTGCGCCCGTAAGAGATCCATCATGGAGCCATGCCCGAAGGAGACACCGTCTGGCGGACCGCGCACCGTCTGCACACCGCGCTGGCGGGCCGCGTCCTGACCCGGTCCGATCTGCGGGTGCCCCGCTTCGCCACCGCCGATCTCACCGGTCGCGCCGTCCTGGACGTGACTCCGCGCGGCAAGCACCTCCTGACCCGATTCGAGGACGGGCTGACGCTCCACTCGCATCTGCGGATGGACGGCTCCTGGCGAGTGTTCGCCACCGGTGAGCGCTGGAGCGGTGGCCCGGCACACCAGATCCGGGCGATCCTCGGCAACGCCGCGCACACCGCGGTCGGCTATCGCCTCCCCGTCCTGGAGCTGATCCGCACGGCCGACGAGCAGAGCGTCGTCGGCCATCTGGGCCCGGACCTCCTCGGCCCGGACTGGGATCCGGCGGAGGCCGTACGGCGGCTCACCGCCGACCCCGCCCGTACGCTCGGCGAGGCCCTGCTCGACCAGCGGAATCTCGCGGGCATCGGCAACGTCTACAAGTCCGAGCTGGTGTTCCTGGCTGCCGTCACGCCCTGGCTCCCGGTGGGCGAGCTCGCTCAGGACGTCCCCGAACGGCTGGTCGCCACGGCCCACCGTCTCCTGGAGGCGAACAAGGACCGTCCGGACCGGCGCACGACCACGACCCGCCATCCCGCGCACCCCCTCTACGTCTACGGACGCGAGAACCGCCCCTGCCTGCGCTGCGGCGCCTCCGTCCGCCGCGCCGAGCTGGGAGACCGCGTGACGTACTGGTGCCCCGGCTGCCAGAAGGGGCCGACCCGCTAATTGACGGAGCGTCAGATACGGTCGTACGGTCCCGTCATGGCCCTCACCGCGTACGACCTCACCGGCCGCACCGCCTTCGTCACCGGCGCAGCGAGCGGAATCGGCCGCGCGACCGCCGTGCTCCTCGCCCAGGCGGGCGCCACCGTCCACTGCGCGGACCGCGACGAACTCGGACTGCGTGAGACCGCGAAACTCGTCACCGAGCAGGGCCGCACCGCGCACACCCACGTCCTCGACGTCACCGACCGCACCGCCCTCGCCACCGCCGTCGCGAGCGCGGGCACGCTCCACACCATGGCCGCCGTCGCCGGGATCATGCATACGAGCTCGGTCCTGGAGACCCGCGACGAGGACCTCGACCGCATCCTCGCGGTCAACTTCAAGGGTGTACTCCACGCCTGTCAGGAGGCGGCCCGCTCGATGATCGCGACCGGGACCCCCGGCTCCATCGTCACCATGGCCTCGGGCGCCATGGACACCGCGAGCCCGGGCCTGCTCTGCTACAGCGTCACCAAGGCGGCCGTCGTCCAGCTCACCAAGACGCTGGCCACCGAGGTCGGGCGGCACGGCATCCGGGTCAACGCGATCGCCCCCGGCTGGATCCGTACCCCCATGACCGACCGGCACGAGCCCGCCGCCCAGGAGCAGGCGGAGGCGGCCATGGCCCGCCACTCCCCCTTGGGCAGGGTGGGCGAACCGGAGGACATCGCGCACGCGGTCCTCCACCTCGCGTCCGACGCCGCCTCCTTCACGACGGGTCAGATCCTCCGCCCCAACGGCGGCGTCGCGATGCCGTGGTGACCTGTGCGCCCCCTGCGCCCTCCGCGACCCGTCCGGCATCCCCCCGAACACCGTGCGGACCGCCGACGCCCCCTCGTCCGGCGCTCACCCGTCCGCCCGCGGTGGCGGACGCCGTCACGTGCACCGGCAGCAGACTCAGCCCCCAGCCGCCGGCCGCGACCGCCCCCTCCACCAGTCCCGCCTGATCGGGAACCAGTACCAGTCGCAGCACCGCCCACCACCACAGCCCGCCGGCCACCAGCCCGCCCGCCACCCACGCGAGCACCGCCAGCGGAACCCGTCGCCGTACCATGGCCGCCTCCTGCGGTCGACGCTAGACCGGCGGTATCACCCGGCGGGAGGGCGCACCGGAGGCAGACCCGGCGCACAAAGCGCACAACGCGGGCGCCACACCAGGCGCGCCCGGCACGGAACGGGGCGCCACGTCAGGCGCTCTCGGCCTGGAACATCCAGGCATGCTTCTCGAGGTCGGCGGTGAGCCCGATCAGGATGTCCTGCGTCACCGGATCCGGCTCGTCCGTGGCCTCGATCCGTTCGCGCATGCGTGCGATCACCGCGACCAGGGCGTCGACCAGGATCTTCACGGCCTCGACGTCCTTGATCCAGCCGGTCGGGACGTCGCCGATGGCGCTTCCGGAGGCCACGGAGGCGGCCCGGCCGTCCGGATTGACACCGATCGCGGAGGCCCGTTCAGCCACCACGTCGGAGTGCTGACGTGCGGTGACGACGACTTCATCGAGCTGCAGATGGACCGAGCGAAAGCGCGGTCCGACCACGTTCCAGTGCACCTGCTTGGCGACGAGGCTGAGGTCGACCAGATCGACCAGCGCCCCCTGCAGGGCATCGCCGACCGTCTTCCGGTCGGCCTCGGAAAGCGAACTCTTCACGACGGACATGCGTGTTCTCCAACCAGTCGTACGGTTTCCCCACCATGGCACGCCTGACCGAAATCGGGCATCTCAAACCCTGCCGTGAGAACTCCGCCAACCCCCCTCAACAGCACTAAAGCCCCGGTGGATGCCCACATGGGACACCCGCCGGGGCTTTAGCCCACTTAGCGTCAGGCAGCGACGACGTCCACCGCTTCCGCGGGCGCCTTGATGGTCACCCGCTCGGTGGGCACACCTGCCACCGACGTCACCGACACCGAATTGAGCATCGGGCGTACCGGCGCAGGCACCGGTTCGCTCGCCGCTGCCGACTCGGCCAGTTCGGCCAACGACAGCTCGTCGCTCACTTCGCGCATGAGCTCGGACATCCGTACGTCCAGCGCGTCGCAGATCGCGGAGAGCAGCTCGGAGGAAGCCTCCTTCTGCCCCCGCTCCACCTCGGAGAGATAGCCGAGCGAAACTCGGGCGGACGAGGAGACTTCGCGCAGAGTACGGCCCTGGCGCTGGCGCTGCCGACGCAGCACGTCACCCAACAGGCGACGGAGCAGAATCATCGGTGGCTCCCTCCTCGGACCGCGTAGCCGCATCCTTCACGCCCCACCGTACCGCCTCGCGCTGCGGCCGTGCGGGGAGCGATGTCGTGTTCACTCAGGGCTGCAAACATCAATTCCCCCCGTTCTGTTCCGTATCCTGTGCCCGCCCATTTCCCGAGAGTTCGTCGCCGAGCAGTTCCAGCACGCTCCGTACGCTCTCTCTACGGATTTCCGCACGATCGCCGTTCAACCGCAACGCGGCCACTTTCCCGGCCCCGACGGGCCCCGCCACGGCCACGTAGACGGTGCCGACGGGCTGTCCGTCCTGCGGCTCGGGCCCGGCCACGCCGGTCGTCGCGACACCCCAGTCGGCGCCCAGCCGGAGGCGGGCACCGGCCGCCATCTGCAGCGCGACCTCGGGATCGACCGCTCCGCGCTCCGCCAGGAGGGTCCCGTCCACCTGCAGGAGATCCCGCTTGAGGGCCGTGGCGTACGCCGTGACGGACCCGCGGAACGACGCCGACGCCCCTGGTACGGAAGTGAGCTCCGCGGCCACCAGACCGCCCGTGAGGGACTCGGCGGCGGCGAGGGTCTGACCACGCTCCGCAAGCAGCCCCAGCACCCGGGCGGCCGTGCTCATCGCGCCGACCCCGCCGCCGGTCCCTTCGCGGACGTGTCGGAGACCTCAGGCACACCGGACGCCTCGTCCGCCGGCGCCCCGGCCGGCCCCGGCATCGCACCGGCGGCACTCGCCTGCGGAGACTCGACGACACCCTCCTGCGGGGCACCGGCGGCACCCGCTCCCGGAGCGTCCCCGGCGCGTTCCGCCGCGAGTCCGCGGCGCCTGAGGACGATCGCCTGTCGCACATAATCCAGACCGGTGACGACCGTCAGCACGACGGCCACCGTCATCACCCAGAAGCGCAACGTGGCAAGTGGACCGGTCAGCACCAGCACGTACATGCCGACCGCCGTCCCCTGCGCCAATGTCTTCATCTTGCCGCCGCGGCTGGCCGGAATCACCCCGTGCCGGATCACCCAGAACCGCATCAGCGTGATCCCGAGCTCCCGCGCGAGGATCACGGCCGTCACCCACCAGGGCAGGTCGCCGAGCGACGACAGACAGATCAGCCCGGCCGCCATGATCGCCTTGTCGGCGATCGGGTCGGCGATCTTCCCGAAGTCCGTGACCAGGTTGTACGTCCGCGCCAGATGGCCGTCGAAGACGTCCGTGATCATGGCGACGGCGAACGCGGCCCAGGCCCAGGCGCGCCAGGCCGGGTCGTGCCCGCCGTCCTGCAGGAGCAGCAGCACGAAGCCGGGCACGAGGACCAGGCGGATCATGGTGAGGATGTTGGCGATGTTCCAGAGGCTGGCCTGGTTGACGGCCGCCGAGCCCAGCTTGCCGCCGGGCGCGGGCCTACCGGTCCCGCCCGTCGCGGATGCCGGGGCTCCCGTCATCTGCCCGCCTCCTCGAAAAGACACTCGGCCACCAGGTCGACGCCTTCCGTTCCCACGACCTTCGCCACGACCATACGGCCGGGAGCCAGGTCCCGGCGCGCGGCGGAGTCCGCGGTGAGAACGACCTGGCCGTCCGTCTCGGGCGCCTGGTGGGCCGCGCGGCCCACGACGCCGTCCTCCTCGTCGATCGATTCGACGAGTACTTCCAGGGTCTCTCCGATCCGCTCCTCCGCACGCTGGGCGGTGAGGTCCTCGGCGAGCCGGGAGAGGTGGGCGAGCCGCTCGTCCACGACGTCCTGGTCGAGCTTCTGCTCGTAGGTGGCGGCTTCGGTGCCGTCCTCGTCGGAGTAGCCGAAGACGCCGATGGCGTCCAGCCGCGCGTGGGTGATGAAGCGTTCCAGCTCGGCGAAGTCCGCCTCGGTCTCGCCGGGGAAGCCGACGATGAAGTTGGACCGGGCACCGGCCAGCGGGGCCTTGCCGCGGATCGTCTCCAGAAGCTCCAGGAAGCGGTCCGTGTCGCCGAAGCGGCGCATGGCGCGCAGGACGGCCGGCGCACTGTGCTGGAAGGACAGGTCGAAGTACGGGACGACCTTCTCGGTCGAGGTGAGCACGTCGATCAGGCCGGGCCGCATCTCGGCGGGCTGGAGGTAGCTGACCCGGACCCGCTCGATGCCGTCGACGGCCGCGAGGTCGGGCAGCAGGCTCTCCAGTAGGCGGATGTCGCCGAGGTCCTTGCCGTACGAGGTGTTGTTCTCGGAGACCAGCATGATCTCCTTCACACCCTGCTCGGCGAGCCACCGCGTCTCGTTGAGGACGTCGGAGGGACGCCGCGAGACGAAGGAGCCGCGGAAGGACGGGATGGCGCAGAAGGAGCAGCGGCGGTCGCAGCCGGAGGCGAGCTTCACCGAGGCGACGGGGCTGGTGTCCAGCCGGCGCCGGAGCGGGGCGCGCGGCCCGGAGGCCGGGGCGAGGCCCTCGGGGAGGTCGGTCGGTACGTTCTCCGGCGCCTCGGCGGGGACGGCGCCATGGCCGGGGAGGGCCACCTCGGCGGCGGCCTGCTGGCGCTCCACCGGGGAGAGCGGGAGCAGCTTGCGGCGGTCGCGCGGGGTGTGGGCCTCGACACTGCCACCGCTGAGGATGGTCTGGAGGCGGTTGGAGATGTCGGAGTAGTCGTCGAAGCCGAGCACTCCGTCGGCCTCCGGCAGGGCCTCGGCGAGCTCCTTGCCGTACCGCTCGGCCATGCAGCCGACGGCGACGACGGCCTGGGTCTTGCCGTGATCCTTCAGATCATTGGCTTCGAGGAGGGCGTCGACGGAGTCCTTCTTGGCGGCCTCGACGAACCCACAGGTGTTGACGACGGCGACATCGGCGTCCTCGGCGTTCTCGACGAGCTCCCAGCCGTCCGCTGCCAAGCGGCCTGCGAGCTCCTCCGAGTCCACCTCGTTACGGGCGCAGCCAAGAGTGACAAGGGCGACGGTACGGCGTTCGGGCATGGGCTCAAGACTACTTCGTCCCGGCCGTACCCCCGCCGCGCAGGGTTCACCTGCGCGACGGCTGCGCGGAAGGTCACCCCGACTCGGGGGCGCCCTTGGTGTACGAGAGGCGCTCGACGGCGCCCGACTCGAACTTCTCTTCGATCTTCTTGCCGTTCACGAAGAGCTCGATCGGGCCGGCGTTGCCGAGGATCAGGTCGACGCGCTCGTCGTCCTGGAAGGTCTTGGACTCGCCCTCGAGGAGGAGCCCGTCGAAGAGGAGCTTGCCGTCGCTGGCCTTGGCGGAGATCCAGCTCTTGTCGTCGATCGCGGTCAGCTTGACCGTGACCTTGTCCTTCGGGACGGCCGCGATGGCGCTGGGCGCCGGCTTGGTCCCGGGGGTCTTGGTGGGCTTCGTGGTGGGGCTGGTGGTCTTCTTCTCCGGGGCCGGACCCTCGGCGACCGCGCCTGCGCCGCCCTGGGTGTCGTTCCCGCTGAACATGGTGAAGCCGACGAAACCGACGACGGCGACGATCGCGGCCACCATCGCCGCGGTCCAGTTGGGGCGCCGCGGCTCGGGACGGATTCGTTCCGCCTCGAAGAGCGGCGCCGCGGGGGTCGGCGCGGGCCGGCCGCCGTGCTCGGACTCGTACTGCTCGATCAGCGGCGCGGGATCGATGCCGACGGCGCGGGCGAGCGTGCGGATGTGCCCGCGGGCGTAGACATCGCCACCGCAGCGCGAGAAGTCGTCCTCCTCGATCGCGTGCACGATCGGGATGCGGACCCGCGTGGAGGCACTGACCTCGTCGACGGTGAGACCGGCGGCGATCCGGGCCTGCTGGAGTGCACGACCGATCGAATCCCGGTCGTCTGCCGGGGAGTTCCGGTCGTCTTCGGGGGATTCGGGGGAGTTGCCGATGGACACGAGAGCGCCTTTCGAGCGTGTAACCACCTGCTGGACGTTCAGTCTATGGGTGGTACGAAAGGGTGGGGCAACCGGGCGGACGCAGTTTGTACGCCATGAGGCTGGGACATCCTTCTGTCCCTCCCTCCAACTTGACGTACGACCAAGGGAAACGGTTGCCCTGGTTCCCTTACGAGTGAGTCTCGACCCGGTCTCGTTCCGGCGCGCGCCCGGACCCCGGCCCGACCGGCGGACTCCCCCGCCCGCCCCGTGTACCCCCGATCAGGCGTCGGACTCCCCGCGGATCACGGCCAGCACCCCGTCCAGCTCGTCCGGCTTGACGAGCACGTCCCTCGCCTTGGACCCCTCGCTCGGCCCGACGATGTTCCGCGACTCCATCAGGTCCATCAGCCGGCCGGCCTTGGCGAAGCCGACGCGCAGCTTGCGCTGGAGCATCGAGGTGGAGCCGAACTGGGTGGAGACGACCAGCTCGGCGGCCTGGCACAGCAGGTCGAGATCGTCGCCGATCTCCTCGTCGATCTCCTTCTTCTGCTTGGTGCCGACGGTGACGTCGTCCCGGAAGACCGGGGCCATCTGGTCCTTGCAGTGCTGGACGACGGTCGCGACCTCGGCCTCGGTGACGAAGGCGCCCTGCATGCGGACGGGCTTGTTCGCCCCCATCGGCAGGAACAGACCGTCACCCTTTCCGATGAGCTTCTCGGCTCCGGGCTGGTCGAGAATGACCCGGCTGTCGGCCAGCGACGAGGTCGCGAAGGCGAGCCGCGAGGGCACGTTCGCCTTGATCAGACCGGTGACGACGTCCACCGACGGACGCTGGGTGGCAAGCACCAGATGGATGCCGGCGGCGCGCGCCAACTGGGTGATGCGGACGATGGCGTCCTCTACGTCACGCGGGGCGACCATCATCAGGTCGGCCAGCTCGTCCACGATCACCAGCAGGTACGGGTAGGTCTTCAGCTCGCGCTCGCTGCCCTCGGGCAGCTTGACCTTGCCGTTGCGGATGGCCTCGTTGAAGTCGTCGATGTGCCGGAAGCCGAAGGCCGCCAGGTCGTCGTAGCGCAGGTCCATCTCGCGCACCACCCACTGCAGCGCCTCGGCGGCCCGCTTGGGGTTGGTGATGATCGGCGTGATCAGGTGCGGGATGCCCTCGTACGCGGTGAGCTCGACCCGCTTGGGGTCGACCAGCACCATCCGGACGTCCTCGGGGGTCGCCCTTATCATCACGGAGGTGATCAGGCAGTTGATGCACGAGGACTTTCCGGAGCCCGTGGCACCGGCGACCAGGATGTGCGGCATCTTCGCCAGGTTGGCCATCACATAGCCGCCCTCGACGTCCTTGCCGAGCGCCACCAGCATCGGATGGTCGTCGCCCGCCGCGTCCGCGAGCCGCAGCACGTCGCCGAGGTTGACCATCTCCCGGTCCGAGTTCGGGATCTCGATGCCGACCGCGGACTTGCCCGGGATCGGCGAGATGATCCGCACGTCCGGTGAGGCCACGGCGTACGCGATGTTCTTCGTGAGGGCCGTGATCTTCTCGACCTTCACGGCCGGGCCGAGCTCGACCTCGTACCGCGTGACCGTCGGACCCCGGGTGAAGCCGGTGACGGCCGCGTCGACCTTGAACTCGGTGAAGACGTTCGAGAGCGCGTCCACGACGGCGTCGTTCGCCGCGCTGCGGGTCTTGCCCGGCCCGCCGCGCTCCAGGAGGTCCATGGAGGGCAGCGCGTACGTGATGTCCCCGGAGAGCTGGAGCTGCTCCGCGCGGGGAGGCAGCTCGGTGTGCTCGGGGGCGGGCTTGGTGAGATCCGGTACGCCTCCGGGGACGCGGCCGGCCTTCGCGCCGCCGCGGGCGGACGGCACCGGCGCGGAGCCCGAGGCACCGGCGGCCTCCTCGGCCCCGTTCGCGGCCTCGGCTTCGGCGGCCTGGGCCGCGGCCGCCGTGGCGGCGACAGCGGCGGCGCGCTCCGCGGTGACGTCCCGGGTCAGGCCGGCGACCAGCGGAGAGGGCGGCATGCCGTTGAGCACCGCGCCGTCGAGCGCCGCCGCGGCCGCGGCGGCGACGTCCACGGCGTCCATGGGCCGGTCGAAGGCGGGCTGCGCCGCGGGACGGCGCGGGCGCCTGCGCCGGGTGAGCGCCTCCTCCTCCGCCTGGTCGACGTCGTACACCCGGTCCGGTCCGGGCGTGGTGCGCCGGCCGCGCGCGGCGGGCTGCGGCTCGGCCTCGCGCCAGTCCTCGTCGTACGCCTCCCCCTCGGCCTCGGGATCGTACGCCGGCTCGACCAGACCGAGCCTGGCGCCGAGCTGCCGCAGGCGCTGCGGGATGGCGTTGACGGGCGTGGCGGTGACCACGAGCAGACCGAAGACCGTGAGCAGCACCAGGAGCGGTACGGCGAGGACCTCGCCCATCATGAAGATCATCGGCTTGGACGCGGCCCAGCCGATGAGGCCGCCGGCGTCCTGCATGGCCTTGGTCCCCTCACCGCGGCCCGGGGAGCCGCAGGCGATGTGGACCTGTCCGAGGACGCCGATGACGAGGGCGGAGAGACCGATGACGATGCGGCCGTTGGCCTCCGGCTTCTCCGGATAGAGGATCAGCCGGACGCCCATGGCGCCGACGAGCAGCGGTACGAGCAGGTCGAGCCGGCCGAACGCTCCGGTGACGAGCATCTCGACGAGGTCGCCGACGGGGCCGCGCAGGTTGGACCAGGTCCCGGCGGCGACGATCAGCGCGACGCCGAGCAGCAGCAGCGCCAGACCGTCCTTGCGGTGGGCGGGGTCGAGGCCCTTGGCTCCGCGTCCTATGCCCCGGAACATCGCGCCCACTCCGTGAGCGAGGCCGAGCCAGAGCCCGCGTGCCAGCCGGTACACGCCTCCGGTCGGGGACGGCGCGGGCCTGGGCGCCGCCTTCTTGGCCGCGGTCTTCTTCGCGGGTGCGCGCTTCGCGGGCGGGGCTTTCTTCGCCGCGGTCTTCTTCACGGGGGGCTTGGCGGGCGACTTCGCGGGCGCCGCCTTCTTCGCGGCACCGCTCGTACGGCCGGCGCGCGGCTTCGCGGTGCCCGCCGTGCCCTGGGAACCCTTGCCGGACGTACGTGAGGCCATGGTGCTGAGGTTACCGGTGTGAGCCGTGTCGGACACGTGCCCGTCCGGGCTCACCCGTTCGTGTCGAACGTACAGGGGGCCGAAACTGACGCCCGCTCACCACGGGCGGTCGCGACGTGACGTCGTGTCAGCTCTGCGAGGGGAGAACGGGCGGGCCGCCCGCACCGGGCTCCAGGGCGTCCAGGGCCCGCCGCAGCCCGGTGAGCTTGCGCTCCAGGTGTGCGGCCGTGGCGACCGCGGCGGCGTCGGCCGAGTCGTCGTCGAGCTGCTTGGACAACGCCTCCGCCTGCTCCTCGACCGCCGCGAGACGGGCCGAGAGCTCGGCGAGCAGTCCGGCGGACTCCTTGGCGTGACCCCCGTGACCACCGCCCTCCAGCTGGAGCCGGAGGAGCGCGGCCTGCTCACGGAGCTGGCAGTTCTTCATGTACAGCTCGACGAAGACCGAGACCTTGGCGCGGAGCACCCATGGGTCGAACGGCTTGGAGATGTAGTCGACCGCCCCCGCCGCGTAACCCCGGAAGGTGTGGTGCGGGCCGTGGTTGATCGCGGTCAGGAAGATGATCGGGATGTCACGCGTCCGCTCCCGCCGCTTGATGTGCGCGGCGGTCTCGAATCCGTCCATTCCCGGCATCTGGACATCCAGCAGAATGACCGCGAAATCATCGGTCAGCAGCGCCTTGAGCGCTTCCTCCCCGGACGATGCCCGTACCAGCGTCTGATCGAGCGCGGAGAGAATGGCCTCCAGCGCCAGCAGATTCTCCGGCCGGTCATCGACCAGGAGGATCTTGGCCTTCTGCACCATGCCCCGTCCTCCTCGCCCCGGCAACGGCTCTCCCCGACTCGCCGAGCCGGGGGAAGCACCGGGCGCCGCCCCAGAAGACGACTCCCATGCGCCGTCCGTCCTTGTGCCGGTCATGGTAGCCGCACCCCGCCTGTCGCCACACCCTGTCACCACGATGTCACTGTGCACGTAGCAGAAACGTGGTGAGAGACCAGAAGGTTCCCCGCTTCCAGCCCTCTCACACGCCCGCGGCGACAGTCCGTCAACAACCCCCCGTTCCGTTTCCGCGCATCCACTCCTCCATCACGGACAGCAGGTGATCGGGGTCGACCGGCTTGGTGACGTAGTCGGAGGCACCCGACTCGATCGCCTTCTCCCGGTCGCCCTTCATCGCCTTGGCGGTGAGCGCGATGATCGGCAGTCCGGCGAACTGCGGCATCCGGCGGATCGCCGTCGTCGTCGCGTATCCGTCCATCTCCGGCATCATGATGTCCATCAGAACGACCGTCACGTCGTCGTGCTGCTCCAGCACCTCGATGCCCTCACGGCCGTTCTCCGCGTACAGCACCGCCAGGCCGTGCTGCTCCAGGACGCTGGTGAGCGCGAAGACGTTACGGATGTCGTCGTCCACGATCAGCACCTTCTCGCCGCCGAAGGTGAACGTGCGGCGCGGCTCGGACTCCACGCGGTCGTCCTCGGCCGCCTGCTCGGCCTGTGCCACCCGCCCGGGCTGCCCCGGCAGCGCCGGCCGCTCCTCGACACCGGCCTGGACCGCCTTGCGACGGTGCCGGAACAGCGCCCCGGCGCCGGAACGCAGGTCGGCCGCCATGGACGTCGGCGCGAAGCCCGACCCGGACTCGTCGACCGAGCCGTCCTCCAGGCCCGGCCGCGGCCCCATGGCGTCGGGCTCCCCCGCCCCGTAGCCGTGCGGCGGCAGCTCGACAGGGCTCAGCGGCAGGTAGAGCGTGAACGTCGAGCCGCGGCCCGGCTCGCTCACCGCGTAGATCTCGCCGCCGAGCAGCCGGGCGATCTCCCGGCTGATCGAGAGCCCCAGGCCCGTACCGCCGTACTTGCGGCTGGTCGTGCCGTCCGCCTGCTTGAACGCCTCGAAGATGACCCGCATCTTGCCCGCGGCGATCCCGATTCCGGTGTCCGTCACCGAGAAGGCGATCAGCTCGGCCTCCGGGTCGCGCAGCGAACCGGACTCCAGGAGCTGCTCGCGGATCGACTGCGGCACATCCGTCCCGGCGGGCCGGATGACCAGCTCCACCGCGCCGGAGTCGGTGAACTTCACCGCGTTGGAGAGCAGGTTGCGCAGCACCTGGAGCAGGCGCTGCTCGTCGGTGTGGAGCGTGGCGGGCAGCTCGGGCGAGACGCGGACCGAGAAGTCGAGCCCCTTCTCCGCCGTCAGCGGCCGGAACGTCGCCTCCACGTAGTCGACGAGCTGGACGAGCGCGATACGGGTGGGCGAGACGTCCATCTTGCCCGCCTCGACCTTGGACAGGTCGAGGATGTCGTTGATCAGCTGGAGCAGGTCGGAGCCCGCACCGTGGATGGTCTCGGCGAACTCGACCTGCTTGGGCGAGAGGTTGTGGTCCGCGTTGTCGGCGAGCAACTTGGCCAGAATCAGCAGCGAGTTGAGCGGGGTGCGCAGCTCGTGCGACATGTTCGCCAGGAACTCGGACTTGTACCGCATGGAGACGGCGAGCTGTTCGGCCCGCTCCTCCAGGACCTGCCGGGCCTCCTCGATCTCGGTGTTCTTCACCTCGATGTCCCGGTTCTGCCGGGCGAGCAGTTCGGCCTTCTCCTCCAGCTCGGCGTTGGAGCCCTGGAGCTCCTTCTGCCGGTGCTCCAGCTCCGCCGAGCGCTCGCGCAGCTGCTCGGTCAGCTCCTGCGACTGCTTCAGCAGCACCTCGGTCTTGGTGTTGACGCTGATGGTGTTGACGGTCGTCGCGATCAGCTCGGCCAGCTGGTTGAGGAAGTCCCGCTGGATCTGGGTGAACGGCTGGAAGGAGGCCAGCTCGATCACGCCGAGCACCTTCCCCTCGAAGAGGACGGGGAGCACGATCACATGCGCCGGGGCGGCCTCGCCGAGGCCGGAGGAGATCTTCAGATAGCCCGGCGGAACATTGACCTGAATCGTGCGCTTCTCCTCGGCCGCCGTCCCGATGAGCGTCTCGCCCGGGCGGAACGAGGTGGGCATGGAACCGGCGGAGTAGCCGTAACTGCCGCGCATCCGCAGCTCGTACGAGCCCTCCCCCTGGCTGCCCAGTTCGGGGCTGACCGTCGACGAACCGCTCGGCACGGCCACGAAGAAGGCGCCGTGCTGGGCGGAGACCACCGGGGTCAGCTCGCTCATGATGAGCGAGGCGACGTCGTCCAGATCGCGCCGGCCCTGCATCAGACCCGAGATACGGGCCAGGTTGCCCTTGAGCCAGTCCTGCTCCTCGTTGGCGAGGGTGGTGTCGCGCAGGTTGGCGATCATGGTGTTGATGTTGTCCTGGAGCGCCTGGATCTCGCCCGCGGCATCCACGCCGTCGATCTTCAGGTTCAGGTCGCCGCGGGTCACCGCGGTGGCCACGGCCGCGATCGCGCGCACCTGCCGGGTGAGGTTTCCGGCCATCTCGTTCACGGACTCGGTCAGGTCCCGCCAGGTGCCGTCGACGTCGCGGACCCGGGCCTGGCCGCCGAGCTGCCCGTCCGTACCCACCTCGCGGGCCACGCGCGTGACCTCCTCGGCGAAGTTGGACAGCTGGTCGACCATCGTGTTGATGGTGTTCTTCAGCTCCTGGATCTCGCCGCGCGCGTCGATGTCGATCTTCTTGGTGAGATCGCCCTTGGCGATGGCGGTGGTGACCGTGGCGATCTGACGCACCTGACCCGTCAGGTTCGACGCCATCGAGTTCACCGACTCGGTCAGGTCCTTCCAGGTACCGGAGACACCCGGGACCCTTGCCTGGCCGCCCAGTTCACCCTCCGTACCCACCTCGCGGGCGACTCGCGTCACCTCGTCCGCGAAGGACGACAGGGTCGTCACCATCGTGTTGACGGTGTCGGCGAGCTCGGCGACCTCGCCCCGCGCCTCGACCGTCACCTTCTTCGTCAGATCGCCGTTGGCGACCGCCGCCGAGACCCGGGAGATGTTCCGCACCTGACTCGTCAGGTTGTTGGCCATCAGGTTGACGTTGTCGCTGAGGTCCTTCCACGTTCCGGTGACCCCGCGCACCCGCGCCTGACCGCCGAGGATGCCCTCCGTACCCACCTCACGGGCGACTCGCGTCACCTCGTCCGCGAAGTTGGACAGCTGGTCGACCATCGTGTTGACGGTCGTCACCAGCTCCAGGATCTCGCCCTTGGCGTCGACGGTGATCTTCTTCGACAGATCGCCCTTGGCGACCGCGGTCGTGACCTCCGCGATGTTGCGCACCTGACTGGTCAGGTTGTTCGCCATGAAGTTCACGGACTGGGTGAGGTCCTTCCAGGTGCCGGAGACCCCCTGCACCTCGGCCTGACCGCCCAGGATGCCCTCCGTACCCACCTCACGGGCCACCCGCGTCACCTGCTCCGCGAAGCTGGAGAGCTGGTCGACCATGGTGTTGAGGGTGTTCTTCAGCTCCAGGATCTCGCCGCGCGCGTCCACGTCGATCTTCTGCGACAGGTCGCCGCGCGCCACCGCCGTCGCGACACCCGCGATGTTACGGACCTGGGCGGTGAGGTTCCCGGCCATGCCGTTCACCGAGTCGGTCAGATCGCGCCACACACCGGCGACGCCGGGCACCTGCGCCTGGCCCCCGAGCCGGCCGTCCGTACCCACCTCACGGGCCACCCGGGTCACCTGCTCCGCGAAGGCGGAGAGCTGGTCGACCATCGTGTTGATGGTGTTCTTCAGCTCCAGGATCTCGCCGCGCGCGTCCACGTCGATCTTCTGCGACAGGTCACCGCGCGCCACCGCCGTCGTCACCTGGGCGATCTGCCGCACCTGGGACGTCAGGTTGCCGGCCATGAAGTTGACGGAGTCGGTGAGCTCCTTCCACGTACCGGAGACGCCGTCGACCCGCGCCTGACCGCCGAGGCGGCCCTCCGTACCCACATCACGCGCCATGCGCGTCACCTGGTCGGCGAAGTTCGAGAGCTGGGACACCATCGTGTTGACGGTGTTCTTCAGCTCCAGCATCTCGCCGGCCACGTCGACGGTGACCTTCTGCGACAGGTCACCGTTGGCCACCGCCGTCGTCACCTGCGCGATGTCCCGCACCTGACCCGTCAGGTTCCGGAACGCCGTGTTCACCGAATCGGTGAGGTCCTTCCACGTGCCCGCCGCGCCGGGTACGTGCGCCTGACCGCCGAGCAGACCCTCGACACCGACCTCCCGCGCGACCCTCGTCACCTCGGAGCCGAAGGCGGACAGCTGGTCGACCATCGTGTTGACGGTGTTCTTCAGCTCCAGCATCTCGCCGGCCACGTCGACCGTGACCTTCTGCGACAGGTCACCGTTGGCCACCGCCGTCGTCACCTGCGCGATGTCCCGCACCTGCGTGGTGATGTTCCGGAAGACGGTGTTGACGGAGTCGGTCAGGTCCTTCCAGGTACCGGCCGCGCCGGGCACCTGCGCCTGTCCGCCGAGCACACCCTCGGCACCGACCTCGCTCGCCACCCGGGTCACCTCGTCGGCGAACGTCCGCAGCGTCTCGGTCATCTGGTTGATGGTGTCCGCGAGCTGCGCGACCTCGCCGCGCGCGCTGACGGTGACCTTCTGCGACAGATCGCCGTTGGCGACCGCCGTGGTCACCTCGGCGATACCCCTCACCTGATTGGTGAGGTTTCCTGCCATCGTGTTGACGGAGTCGGTGAGGTCCTTCCACACACCGCCGACCCCGGCGACCTCGGCCTGACCGCCCAGCTCGCCCTCCGTACCCACCTCGCGCGCGACCCGGGTCACCTCGGAGGAGAAGGAGGACAGCTGGTCCACCATCGTGTTGACGGTGTTCTTCAGCTCCAGCATCTCGCCGGCCACATGGACCGTGACCTTGTTGGACAGGTCGCCCCGGGCCACGGCCGTCGTCACGAGAGCAATGTCACGTACCTGCGCCGTCAGCCGGTACGCCATCGTGTTGACCGAATCCGTGAGGTCCTTCCACGAACCGGACATACCGCGCACCTGGGCCTGGCCACCCAGGATGCCCTCCGTACCGACCTCCAGTGCGACCCGCGTCACCTCGTCCGTGAACGCGGACAGCTGGTCGACCAGGTTGTTCACCGTACGGGCGACCTTCAGGAACTCTCCGCGCAGCGGACGTCCGTCAGGGCCCTCCGAACGCAGATCCATCCGCTGACCGAGGTCGCCCTCGGCCACCGCCGACAGGACCCGCCCCACCTCCGAGACCGGCCGCGTCATGTCGTCGACCAGCGCGTTCGCATGCTCGATCGCCGCCAGCCAGGCGCCCTCGCTGGGCCCCGCCTCCAGCCGCTCCGACAGCTTGCCCTCGCGCCCCACCATGCGCCTGACCCGCGACAACTCGCCGGTCAGATGCATCTGCCGGTCGGCGACCTCGTTGAAGACGGCACAGATCTCCGCCATCACCCCGTCGCCGGACACGGTCAGCCGCTTACGGAAGTTCCCGTCCCGCATCGAGACCAGGGCCGCGAGCAGCCGGTCCATGGCCGCCGCGTCCACCTGAACCGTCCCGCCGCTCCGGGGCCGTCCGCCCTTCGCGCGCGTAGTGCCACCGCCGCGCCGCGCCGCCGTGCCAGACTCCACCGTGTCCCTCCCGAAGGGGTTGACCGTTCTGCCCGGGCCGTCACCACAAGCCTGCCCAGTGTTTCACCGCTGGCGAACCTGGCGATAACAGTTCGGCAGCTTCGCATAGCGTCCCCACCCTCGGGGGACGGAAACAGCGGCGACCGGCATCCGCTCGGACAGCGAAGGTAAGTAACCTGGCATCCGGCTGTCCAACCGCCCCCGTCCGCCCGGCAGGGGCCGGGTGGCGCGAAACGACCACCGGGCAGCGGGAGGGACAGGACCGACCATGGCGGAGCCGGGCGTCGAGACGCGTACGAGGAGTTCTGTGATCACCGCGCGGGCGGCTGCCACCTTCGACCCCGTAGGGCGGTCCGTGGCGACCGCCCGGGCCTTCGTCCGGGACACCCTCCAGGGCTGGGGATACGCCGAGGTCGTCGACGACGCCGTCGTCCTCACCAGCGAACTCGTCACCAACGCCGTCATCCACGCTGGCACGGCGGCCGACGTCCTCTGCCTGCGGAGCGAGGACGGGATCCGGGTCGAGGTCGCCGACCGCTACCCCGAGCGGGAGATCCCCCTCCAGGGCGGACGCACCGTCGCCCACCCGGACCGCGAGAACGGCCGGGGCCTCCTCCTGTGCGCCGCCCTCGCCACCCGCTGGGGAGTCGAGTACACCCCGACGCACAAGCGTGTCTGGTTCCAGCTCGACCTCCCCGAACGCACGATCGGCACCCGCTCCGCGGGACCGGTCCTCCCCGACGCCCTCCTCCCGACCGCCGACAGCCGCGTCCGTGTCGCCGTCGCCCAGATCGACCGCGGCGGCGCCGTCACCGCCTGGAACGAGGACGCCGAGGAGCTCTTCGGCTACGCCGCCGAACAGGTCACCGGCAAGCCGCTCGGCGACCTCGCCGCCTGGCCCCACACCCCCGGCATCAGCACCGGCCTCGCCGAGGCCCTGCGCCTCTCCCGCTGGGAGGGCAGCTACGGCATCCGCTGCGCCGACGGCCGCGTCATCCCCGTCTACGCCTCCCACCTGCGCGTCCGCGACACCGCGGGCGAGCCCTCCACGGTCTGTCTGCTGGTACGGGAGTACGAACGGGCCATCCTCCAGACCCCGCACCGCCCCGCGGTCTCGGACCCCGGCGCCGAGAACCGGTCCACGGACCCCTTCGAGGTCTTCATCGGCTCCCCGGCCCCCGACGACCTCGACGGCCTCCTCCAGCGGACCGTCGAGCGCGCCCGCGACATGCTCGACGGCGACGCCGCCTTCCTCCTGCTCGCCACCGACGACGAGACCGAACTCGAGGTACGGGCGACCACCGGCCTCCCGTCGGCCCGCCAGCGGTTCGCCCGCGTCCCCGTCGAGACCGGCGCCAGCCGCTACGGCTCCGCCAGGATGCCGGCCGTCCACGAGGACCTGGCCGCCGTCCCCGGAGCCGTCCCCCTCCTCGAAGGCACCGGCATGCGCTCCGTCGTCACCGTGCCGCTCAAGGTGGAGGGCCGGCTCACCGGCTCCCTCGGCGTCGCCGCCGAAGGCTCCAACCGCTACTCCAACGAGGAGGCCCTGCGCCTCCAGTTCGCGGCCGACCGCATCGCGCTCGCCGTCGAGTCGGCACGCCTCGGCGAGCTCGAACGACTCCGCCGCGGCTCCCTCAGCTTCCTCGTCGAGGCCTCCGACCTGCTCGCCGGCACCCTCGACCGTGACCAGACCCTGGCCCTCATGGCCCAGATGACCGTGCCGACGCTCGCCACCTGGTGCGCCGTCTACACGATCGCCGACCAGGCCTCGGACCCGTACCTCTCCTACGTCCTGCACGAGGACGAGGACCGCATCGACGGCCTGAAGGCCCTCCTGTCCTCGATCGCCCCGCCGGACCCGGTGCCCACACTCGGCGCCCGCGTCTGGTCCGCGCCCGGCGAGGCCGCCCACCGGGCCGCGCTCTCCACCTCCATGCGCGAACTCGGCCACGGCAGCGGCCCGTTGTCCTCGGGCATCGACACCACACTCGCCACCGCCTCCGCAGTCGGCGGCGAGACAGTGGTCCTGCCGCTGGTCGCCCGCAACCGCGTCATCGGCATGCTGACCCTCGGCAAGCCCTCCGACGACCACTTCCGCCAGGAGATCCTGGAACTCGCCGAGGACCTCTCACGCCGAGCCGCCCTCGCCCTGGACAACGCCCGCCTCTACTCGGAGCGCATGGCGATCAGCCAGTCCCTCCAGCGCAGCCTGCTGCCGCCCGGCCTCCCCCAGATCGACGGCGTCGAGGTCGAGGTCATCTACCGGGCCGCCGGCGAGGGCAACGAGGTCGGCGGCGACTTCTACGACCTCTTCCCCATCCGCGACAACGCGTACGGCTTCGCCATCGGCGACGTCTGCGGCACGGGCCCGGAAGCGGCGGCCGTCACGGGTCTCGCCCGGCACGCCCTGCGCCTGCTGGCCCGCGAGGGCTTCGGCGGACCCGCCGTCCTGGAACGCCTCAACGCGGCCATCCTCGACGAGGGCGCCCGCAGCCGCTTCCTGACGCTGCTGTACGGCGAGATGTGGCCCCAGGAGGACGGCTCCGCGATTCTCAAGGTCGTCTGCGCCGGCCATCCGCTGCCGCTGCGCCTGCGGCAGGACGGCACGGTCGTCCCGGCCGCCGACCCCCAGCCGCTGCTCGGCGTCCTCGACGACCTGGAGCTGTACGAGCAGACCATCACCCTCGAACCGGGCGACGTCCTCCTCTGTGTCACCGACGGCGTCACCGAACGCCGCGAGGGCACGAGGATGCTCGGCGACGACGGCCTGATCGAAGTCCTCAAGACCTGTACGGGCCTGACGGCCGGCGCGGTCGCCGCCCGCATCCTGCGCGCGGTCGAGCGCTTCGCCCAGGAGCCCGCGTCGGACGACATGGCGATCCTGGCGATGCGCCTCCCGGAGCCCATCGACACCGACTGACGACAGGGTCTCCGGCCGCTCCCATCGCGCCCTCAGCCCTCCTCGACACCCACCGCGCCCTCAGCCCTCCTCGACGTCCCCGCGCCGGCGGAGCGCCCGTTCGGCGATCCCGCCGGCGAGCCTGTCCTTCACCGAACTGGCCCGGTCGAGGGTCTCGTTGCCGAGACTCCTGGCGGCACCGACACCCTTCGCCCCGGTCTCCAGCGCCTTGTCCCGCACCTCGGCCGCCGCGGCCGCCCATCGCCTGGTCTCCGACGGCCGACGACCGGACTCGATCCCGAGCCGCCCATGGAAGTCATGGACGCCGGTCACGACATGGTTGCTCGACTCGACCACGGCCGGGGACCTGCTCGGGTGCAACAGCACCTTCGCGTTGGCCTCGCCGGCAGCCGCGTTCATCCGGACCACCAGCCGCTCGGTGCTCCGCGAGATGAGATCCATACGGTTCTGCCGGGCGATCCGGATCCCGAGGCGATGCCGGTCCAGCTCGTCCGGAGCCGTGTCCAGCACCCGGTCGAGTTCGAGCACGGCGACCGCGTCCTGCAACTGGAAGCACCGGGCCAGGACGGCGAGCCACTCCTGAGCCTTGGACTCGGCTTCCTTGGCCGCCGCCGCGAGATCACCGATCTTGGCCTTGCGCTCCATCTTCTCCGCGAGCGCGTCGAGTTGACGCAACGCGTACCCCTGGGTCGCCGCGATCGTCCCCGGTGCGTCCTGCACCTTCGACCACGTGATCTCGGAGACCCGGCCCACCTGCTCCCGGATGGCCATGGCCTCCTCGATGACGAGCTCCACCCCGATCATCTTCGCCAGGGCCGCGTCCTTCTGGGCACGGAGCACGTCGTCGACCTTGGCGTCGATCGTGGCGAGGTAGTCGGTGATCTCGTCCATGGCCTGCTGCATGGCCAGCTGTGCCATGACCGCCGCGACATTCGCCAGAGCCGCCGGGTTGCCCCGAAGCGGGCCCGCCCCCTTCGCGAACTCGACGAACCCCTTGATCTGGCCCTTGTCGCCCTTCAGTACCCCGGTACTGAGCCCCGTCGGCGAACTCTCCCTCAGCCCGTACGTGTCGATGCGCCGGGCGGACTCCTTGGTCAGCTTCACCCAGCGACCCGAGCCGGCGGCGATGTCGGAACCCGCCTGGGCGGCCCCGGCCGCGTTACCGAAGGCGGATCGGAGCCGTCGCGACCCGAGGTCCTTCGACACCAGCCCTTCGGAGACGAGGAAGCGCTCGACCGCCGATTGATCTCCGATGACCGTCAGGCCGTCGCCGTCCCTGATCAGCTGGATCTCGTCATCCATGGTCGGCTCCTTCGCAACTCTTCCCACACGTGGGGTAGTTCGGGGCATGTCGGGACCTGGGCAGAAGTGACGCTACCCTCCTCGGCCCCCGAAGCCGACCGTGTTCTGTCACTCGGACAGAAACGAAAAAGGCCCCCGCCATGAGGCGGGGGCCTTTCTCTGTTTCACTGGAGCCCTTTAACGGAATCGAACCGTTGACCTTCTCCTTACCATGGAGACGCTCTACCGACTGAGCTAAAAGGGCGGGAGTTCGGCGGCGTCCTACTCTCCCACAGGGTCCCCCCTGCAGTACCATCGGCGCTGAAAGGCTTAGCTTCCGGGTTCGGAATGTAACCGGGCGTTT
>NZ_JBICBL010000011.1:0-314961 GCF_043089925.1 Streptomyces sp. NPDC013457 | reverse complement strand
CAGCGCGTCCGCGCCCGCACCGCCGTAGGACTCCGGCACATGGACCGCGTGCAGATCGGCCGCGACCAGCGCGTCCAGCGCCTCCTGGGGGAACCGGCCCTCCTCGTCGACCGCCGCCGCGAACGGCGTGATCTTCGCCTCCGCCAGCGCACGGACCGTCTCCCGGAGCATGTCGTGCTCCTCGGACAGGCGATACAGGTCGAAATCGGCAGCCGTGTCGTTCTTCTCCCGCGCCACTGCTCACTCACTCCCACGTCTGTTAACTACCGTTAAGTAATCCAAAGGGTAGGGCGTGTCCGGGCCCCCGGCCAGGGCCCGACTATGCTCGGGCAGGCATTCCGCCCGACCTCACTGGAGTCCCGTATGGCCCTCAAGATCACCGTGATCGGCACCGGCTACCTCGGCGCCACGCACGCAGCGGCCATGGCGGAGCTCGGTTTCGAGGTGCTCGGCCTCGACGTCGTGCCCGAGAAGATCGAGCTGCTGGCCACCGGTCGCGTACCGATGTACGAGCCCGGCCTGGAGGAACTGCTCTCCCGGCACGTCGCCGGGATCGAGGGATCGACGGGCCGGCTGCGCTTCACCACCTCCTGGGACGAGGTCGGCGCCTTCGGCGACGTGCACTTCGTCTGCGTGAACACCCCGCAGAAGCACGGCGAGTACGCGTGTGACATGAGCTACGTCGACGCGGCGTTCAGCTCGCTGGCGGGCGTGGTGCGCGAGGGCGCGCTCGTCGTCGGCAAGTCGACCGTGCCGGTCGGCTCCGCCGAGCGGCTCGCGGAGCTGCTGCCGGAGGGCGTGGAGCTGGCCTGGAATCCGGAGTTCCTGCGCGAGGGCTTCGCGGTGAAGGACACGCTCCACCCGGACCGGGTGGTCGCCGGTGTGCGGAGCGAGCGGGCCGAGAAGGTGCTGCGTGAGGTGTACGCCACGCCGATCGCCGAGGGCACGCCCTTCGTCGTGACCGACTTCCCGACCGCCGAGCTGGTGAAGACCGCCGCGAACTCCTTCCTCGCGACCAAGATCTCCTTCATCAACGCGATGGCCGAGGTCTGCGAGGCCGCGGGCGGCGACGTCGCGAAGCTGGCCGAGGCGATCGGCTACGACGAGCGGATCGGCTCCAAGTTCCTGCGCGCCGGGATCGGCTTCGGCGGCGGCTGTCTGCCGAAGGACATCCGCGCGTTCATGGCGCGGGCGGGTGAACTGGGCGCGGACCAGGCGCTCACCTTCCTGCGTGAGATCGACTCCATCAACATGCGGCGGCGCGGCCAGATGGTCGAGATGGCGCGGGACGCGGTCGGCGGCGGGTCGTTCCTCGGCAAGCGGGTCGCGGTGCTCGGCGCCACGTTCAAGCCGGACTCGGACGACGTACGGGACTCGCCGGCGCTGAACGTGGCCGGACAGATCCACCTCCAGGGCGGCCAGGTCACGGTCTACGACCCGAAGGGCATGGAGAACGCCCGCCGGCTCTTCCCGACGCTGGGGTACGCCGCGTCGGCCCTGGAGGCGGTGCGCGGGGCGGACGTCGTGCTGCACCTGACGGAGTGGCGAGAGTTCCGCGACGACCTGGACCCGGCGGAGCTGGCCGCGGCGGCCGGCTCCCGGGTGATCCTGGACGGCCGCAACGCGCTGGACGCCACGCGGTGGCGCGAGGCGGGCTGGACGTACCGCGCGATGGGACGTCCGCGGGCCTAGCGAACGGACCGGGAAGGGTCCCGCCTCCCTCACAGGGGGGCGGGACCCTTTCCGTATCCGGCAAGAGGGCGGGACCTTCCCTGTCCGGCGGCGGGCCCCTTCCCGTATCTCCGGGCGCCTGCCGGGTCCGCCGTCAGGCCGCGGGGCGCGGGCGCGACGTGCGGGCGAGGAACTCCGCCTCCCGCAGGGTCCGGGTGGCGTTGTCGTGGGCGAGGGCGGCCAGGTCCGGGGCGGGCCAGCCGCGGCGCAGCAGCTCGGCGAAGAGCGGCGCGTAGCCGGCCGCCGGGTCCGTGGTGTGGGACAGGCCCACACAGCGCGGGCCTGCCAGGGCGCGGACGCGGTCGAGGGCGTCGGCGGTCGCCGGCAGATCCCCGGTCACCGGGAGCATGCAGACGCCGCCGTTCTCGCCGATCAGCCCGAGGACCTCGTCCGTCAGCTCCTCCGGGTCCGCGCGCGTCGCCAGGACCGGGGCCCTGGTGAGCGCGAGGGTGCGGCGGACCGTCTCCGGGTCGGCCCCGGAGAGGTCCACGACGAGCCCCAGGCGGTTCATCTCCCGTACGGCCTCGCGGGTGAAGCCGTCGAACCGGGTGAGGTTGACGGCCCGCACCCCGAGCGCGTGGTACGCCCGCACGGCGGCGATCGAGCCGGCCAGGGCCGACCAGCTCACGGGACCCAGGAGCGCGGCGACCCGGCCGCAGTTGACGGCGTGGCCCATCTCGGCGGTGCTGTGCGCGAGGCGCAGCTCCTCGGGGTAGGCGGCGACGAGCGCACGGATCCCGTCGATGCGGCGCAGCGTTCCTACGACGTCCTCGTCGGGCCCGGAGCGGAGGGACCAGAGCTGGGCCCCGGCCTCCGCCGCCCGTACCGGCGCGGGGTCCTCGGGGTCGAACACCCGGGGCGGGACCGTGTGCCCCTCGACGACGGGCTGCGCGGCGAGCAGTGCCTGCGCACGGGTCAACTCGTCGCGAGGCAGCTGTTGTTCGGGGGCGTCGAGGTCACCGGACGCGGCGCCGGCGTGCTCGACGGAGAAGGGGTGATGATCTTCCAGATCTGCCATGGCCTGACAACTCCGAACGTACTGGGCAGTACCGCCCACCGTGGCACGAAACCCCTCGTGAAGAGCGGTGGAGTAGGCCGTTCAGGGGACGGCGGCGACCTCGCGGCTCCTTCCGGTTGCGACCGTGGCCCGCCGCCGGTTCGGTTCGGCGACGGGCCACGCGAGAAGTGACCACTCGTCAGGAGGCTGGCACGTCCAGGGATTCGATCGTCGCGTTCGACGGGCCGCGGCGGGCGCGCAGGTCGCGGGAGACCGCCTCCGCGTCGCGCAGGGCGCGGACCGCGTTGGACCACGTCAGCTTCGCGAGGTCGGTGTGCGACCAGCCGCGGTGGAGGAGCTCGGCGATCAGGTTCGGGTAGCCCGCGACGTCGTCGAGACCGGCCGGGGTGAACGCCGTACCGTCGTAATCGCCGCCGATGCCGATGTGGTCGATGCCGGCCACCTCGCGCATGTGGTCGAGGTGGTCCGCCACCGTCGCCGCCGTGGCGATGGGGCGTGGGTGGTCGGCCTCGAAGGCGCGGTGGAGCTTCATCGCCTCGGCGGTGGTGTCGAGGTGGTGGAAGCCGTGTGCCCGCAGGTTGTCGTCCGCGCGGGCCGTCCACTCCACGGCGGCGGGCAGGATGAACTTCGGCACGAACGTGGCCATCGCGACCCCGCCGTTCCCCGGGAGCCGCTCCAGGACGTCGTCCGGGATGTTCCGCGGGTGGTCGCAGATCGCGAGCGCCGAGGAGTGCGAGAAGATCACCGGCGCGACGGAGGTGTCCAGCGCGTCCCGCATCGTCGTCGCGGCGACGTGCGAGAGGTCGACGAGCATGCCCGTCCGGTTCATCTCCCGGACGACCTCGTGACCGAAGGGAGAGAGGCCGCCGACGCCCGGGGCGTCGGTCGCCGAGTCCGCCCACGCGGTGTTGTCGTTGTGGGTGAGCGTCATGTAGCGCACGCCCAGGGTGTGCAGCGCGCGCAGCGTGGCGAGGGAGTCGTTGATGGAGTGGCCGCCCTCGGCGCCCTTGAGGGAGGCGATACGGCCCTGCTTGCGCGCCGTCTCCATGTCGTCCGCCGTCAGGGCGGGGGCCAGCTCGCCCGCGTACCGCTCCAGGAGTTGGTCGACGATGTCGATCTGCTCCAGGGTGGCGCTGACCGCGTCGTCCCCGGTCAGCTCGGTGGAGACGTACACCGACCAGAACTGCGCGCCGACGCCGCCGGCCCGCAGCCGGGCGAGGTCGGTGTGGAGCGCGCCGGTCTGGTCGGCCGCGATGTCGAGCCGGTCCAGGTCGTAGCCGGCGTGCTTGCGCAGCGCCCAGGGCAGGTCGTTGTGTCCGTCGACGACGGGGGCGGAGACCAGCAGCTCCAGGGCCTCCGCCAGCCGGGCGGCCGCGCTCGCCGGGGCGCTCACTTGGCGAAGCCGAACGACTCCGAGCCCTCGACCTTGGCCCGCAGCCGCTTGCCCTTCTCGGTCGCCTGGTCGTTCAGCTCCTGCTGGAACTCCCGCATCCGGCCGAGCAGTTCGGGGTCGTGCGCGGCGAGGATCCGGGCGGCGAGGAGACCCGCGTTGCGGGCCCCGCCGACGGAGACGGTGGCCACGGGCACGCCGGCCGGCATCTGCACGATCGACAGGAGCGAGTCCATGCCGTCGAGGTACTTCAGCGGGACGGGCACGCCGATGACCGGGAGCGGGGTCACGGAGGCGAGCATGCCCGGCAGATGGGCGGCGCCGCCCGCGCCCGCGATGATCGCCTTCAGTCCGCGGTCGGCGGCCTGCTCGCCGTACGCGATCATCTCGTGCGGCATCCGGTGCGCGGAGACGACGTCGACCTCGTACGCGATCTCGAACTCGTCCAGGGCCTGGGCCGCGGCCTCCATGACGGGCCAGTCGGAGTCGGATCCCATGACGATGCCTACGACGGGGTTCACAGGGCTCATTCGGTGATCGTTCCTCGCAGGTAGCCGGCGGCGTGACGGGCGCGCTCCAGCACGTCGTCCAGGTCGTCGCCGTAGGTGTTGACGTGCCCCACCTTGCGGCCGGGCTTCACGTCCTTGCCATACATGTGGATCTTGAGCTGGGGGTCCCGGGCCATGCAGTGCAGATAGGCGTAGTACATGTCCGGGTAGTCCCCGCCCAGGACGTTGCACATGACCGTCCACGGGGCGCGCGGGCGGGGATCGCCCAGCGGGAGGTCGAGGACGGCGCGGACGTGGTTGGCGAACTGCGAGGTGATCGCCCCGTCCTGGGTCCAGTGACCGGAGTTGTGCGGACGCATGGCGAGCTCGTTGACCAGGATCCGGCCGTCGCGCGTCTCGAACAGCTCCACGGCGAGGTGCCCGACGACGTCGAGCTCCTTGGCGATCCGCAGCGCGAGTTCCTGGGCCTGGCCGGCCAGCTCGTCCGACAGTCCGGGCGCGGGCGCGATGACGGTGTCGCAGACGCCGTCGACCTGCTGCGACTCGACGACGGGGTAGGCGACGGCCTGGCCGTGCGGGGAGCGGACGATGTTCGCGGCGAGCTCGCGCGTGAAGTCGACCTTCTCCTCGGCGAGGACCCGGACGCCCGCACGGAACGGGTCGTGGGCGTCCTCTGCCGTACGGACGAACCAGACGCCCTTGCCGTCGTAGCCGCCGCTGACCGTCTTGAGGATGATCGGGAACCCGCCCACCTCGGCCGCGAAGGCCGCCGCGTCCGCCGGATCGGCGACGATCCGGTGGCGGGGGCTCGGCGCGCCGATCTCGTCGAGCTTCGCGCGCATCACCCCCTTGTCCTGGGCGTGCACCAGCGCGGCGCGACCTGGGCGGACGACGACGCCGTCCTCCTCCAGGGCATGCAGATGTTCGGCGGGGACGTGTTCGTGATCGAAGGTGATCACGTCACAGCCACGCGCGAAGTCACGCAGCGTAGCCAGGTCGCGATAGTCGCCGAGGACGACCTCGCTCACCACCTGCGCCGCCGAATCCTGCGGGGTGTCACTGAGCAGCTTGAACTTGATGCCGAGGGGGATGCCCGCCTCGTGGGTCATACGGGCGAGCTGACCGCCACCGACCATGCCGACTACGGGGAACGTCACCCTCTTAGGGTATCCGCACGATGCGCGAAGCCCGCCCCGCCTGTGCTTTACGACAGCGCAACGGGATTCTCAGAGGTTTGCGACGTCCTCGGGCGGGTCACAGGTGGGCTGGTTAGCATGGCTTGGTTGACGAAACCGAACGGACGGGGCTGAGCAATCACCATGAGTGAACAGAGCGCACTGCGTGTGCGGCTTGACCGGCTCACACGTGAGTTCGCCAAGTTCGGCGCGGTCGGTGGTGTCGGCCTTCTGGTGGACCTGGGGGTCTTCAACCTCGTCCGCCAGGTGACGGAGCTTCCCGTGGTCCGGGCGAGTGTCATCGCCACGGTCGTCGCGATCGGCTTCAACTATCTGGGCTTCCGGTACTTCACCTACCGGGACCGCGACAAGAGCAGCCGCACGAAGGAGCTGACGCTCTTCCTGCTCTTCAGCGTCGCCGGTCTGGTGATCCAGAACGGCATCCTCTACGCGGCGACGTACGGCTTCGGCTGGGACAGCCCGCTGCAGAGCAACTTCTTCAAGTTCTTCGGCATCGGCGTCGCGACGCTGTTCCGCTTCTGGTCGTACCGCACCTGGGTCTTCCGGACGCTGCCGGCCAGGGAGGCCGTGCAGACCGCCGAATCGTTCCTGGAGCAGGCTCCCAAGCAGTCCACGAGGAAGCAGCCGGACCGCGTGCTCTGACGTCGGGCACGTTCCCTCAGGGCGGGCGCGGCTCCGACCGCCGGGCACGTCCTCTCACCCCGCGGGCGCTGACGCCCGCGACAGCTACCGGACGGGGCGTTCCCCCGACTCGTCCCCGCGGCTCCTGACCTCGCGGCTCAGGAAGAGCGCGAAGACCGGCGGATGCTGCTGGAGCAGTTCGAGCCGGCCACCGTCCGCCTCCGCGAGGTCCCGGGCGACTGCCAGACCGATGCCGGTGGAGCTGCGGCCGCTGACGGCCCGCTCGAAGATCCGCGCGCCGAGATCGGCGGGGACGCCGGGGCCCTCGTCGGTGACCTCGATCACCGACTGGTTGCCGGTGACGCGGGTCCGCAGGGCGACGGTGCCGCCGCCGTGCATGAGCGAGTTCTCGATCAGCGCGGCGAGGACCTGGGCCACTGCGCCCGGAGTGCCGACCGCGCGCATGCCCTGCTTGCCGGAGTGGACGATGGCGCGGCCCGCGCTGCGGTACGCCGGGCGCCACTCCTCGATCTGCTGCTTGATGACCTCGTCGAGGTCGAAGGCGAGCGCGGAGCCGGTACGGGGGTCGCGGGAGTTCGTCAGAAGCCGCTCGACGACGTCGGTGAGCCGCTCGACCTGCGTGAGCGCGATCGTCGCCTCCTCCTTGACCGTGGGAAGGTCGTCGGCGACGGCGACCTCCTCCAGGCGCATCGAGAGTGCGGTCAGCGGTGTACGGAGCTGGTGCGAGGCGTCGGCGGCGAGACGGCGCTCGGCGGTGAGCATCCGGGCGATGCGCTCCGCGGACGCGTCGAGGACGTCGGCGACCCGGTCCAGCTCCGGAACCCCGTACCGCTTGTGGCGCGGGCGCGGATCGCCGGACCCGAGGCGTTCGGCGGTCTCGGCGAGGTCCGTGAGCGGGGACGTGAGCTTGTTCGCCTGGCGTACGGCGAGGAGGACGGCGGCCACGACGGCGAGCAGCGCCACGGCTCCGATGATCAGCAGGGTCCGGGCGACCTCGCTGGTGATCGTGGAGCGGGACTCCTCGACGGTCACGGTCTCGCCGCGCTCGCCCTCGGCGCTGCCCCGGATGACATCGCCCTCGGGGCGCGTGCCGATCTCGATGGGGGCGCGGCCGGGGATGTCGATCAGCGCGTACCGCTTGGCTCCGCTCTGCTCGGCGAGGATGTCGGGGTTGACCGGCTCCCCGCCGAAGAGCCGGCTGTCGACGATGGAGACGAGCCGGAGGGCCTCGGAGTCCACGCTCTCCTGGGCACTGGAGGAGATCGTGCGCGTCTCGACGAGGACGAGGGAGACCCCGAAGACGCCGATGACGACGAGGACGACGGCGAGGGTGGAGTTGATCAGACGACGACGCACGGGGCCCTCCGGGGGCGGGGCGGAGCACGAGGAGCTTCCCCGAGCGTACGGGCGGCGCCTCCCCGCCCGGACCAGGTCGCGGGCGGGGTGGGCCCGGCCCGATCCGAAGGAGAGTCCCTAGCTCTTCTCGAAGCGGAAGCCGACGCCGCGGACGGTCGCGATGTAGCGGGGGTTCGCCGCGTCGTCGCCGAGCTTCTTGCGGAGCCAGGAGATGTGCATGTCCAGGGTCTTCGTCGAGGACCACCACGTGGTGTCCCAGACCTCCCGCATCAGCTGGTCGCGGGTGACCACCCGGCCGGCGTCGCGGACGAGGACCCGCAGGAGGTCGAACTCCTTCGCCGTGAGCTGGAGCTCCTCGTCGCCCATCCAGGCGCGGTGCGACTCGACGTCGATCCGTACGCCGTGCGTCGCCGGAGCGACCGCAGGCTCCGTGGCGCCGCGCCGGAGCAGGGCCCGGACGCGGGCGAGGAGTTCGGCCAGGCGGAACGGCTTCGTCACGTAGTCGTCGGCGCCCGCGTCGAGCCCGACCACGGTGTCGACCTCGTCCGCGCGGGCCGTCAGGACCAGGATCGGAACCGTGTGCCCCTCGGCGCGCAGCCGCCGGGCGACCTCCAGGCCGTCCATGCCGGGCAGCCCGAGATCGAGCACCACGAGGTCGACGCCGCCCTGGAGTCCGGCGTCGAGCGCGGTCGGTCCGTCCTCCCGCACCTCGACCTCGTATCCCTCTCTGCGCAGGGCGCGCGCCAGCGGCTCCGAGATGGATGCGTCGTCCTCGGCGAGCAGTACACGGGTCATGGAGTGATGGTAGTCCGCACGGTGGACGCCCAGGGGCATGATCCACAGGGTGCCGGGGCAGCCTGCGGATCAAGGCAAGTAATCTGCACATGACCTTCGAATAGGGCCCGTTGGTTCCTTCGCCACCTGTGATCCATCTCTCAAGTCCTTCCATATCCGGCACTGTCGTGTCGTATGGTGGCGAGACGTCTGTAGCGGTAATCGGGGACCTTTGGCTCGCTAAGCGCGCCAAGGGTCTCTTTTCTGCACGAGGTCGGCATCGCCAACCTTGAGACGGTGAACGACCTGTGGGCCGGGTTCCGTGGCGCGATACGGCGTCGCGGGGCGTGGATCCCGGTGGAGTACGAACACTCCAGCCGGTGCCGGCCTCCCCCACCGGGCGCACCACGCTCACAAGGCGCGCGTCCCGACAGAGCAAGGATCGACATGGCGTCCAGCCTGACGAAGGATTCCACCGGAACCCCTGGTTCCGAGAAGACCTTCTTCGGCCACCCCCGCGGCCTGGCCACTCTCTTCATGACCGAGATGTGGGAGCGCTTCTCCTGGTACGGAATGCGCGGCATCCTCGTCCTCTACCTGGTCGCGGGTGTGCTCGACGGCCCTCTGGAGGGTCGTGAGGCGCTGGCCGCCTCCATCTACGGCGTGTACAACGCGGTCGTCTACATGGCCGCGATGCCCGGCGGCTGGGTGGCCGACCGACTCTGGGGCGCGCGCAAGGCGGTCCTCGTCGGCGGCATCGTCATCGCCCTGGGCCACTTCACCCTGGCCATCCCCTCGGACACGGCGTTCTTCGCGGGCCTCGCGCTCATCGCCGCCGGTACGGGTCTGCTGAAGCCAAACATCTCGGCCATGGTCGGCGGCCTCTACGAGGGCCAGCCGAGCGCCCGCCGCGACGCCGGCTTCACGCTCTTCTACATGGCGATCAACATCGGCGGCATGGCCGCTCCGCTGGTCGTCGGCTACCTGGGTGAGAACGTCAACTGGCACCTCGGCTTCGCCGTCGCCGGTCTCGGCATGACGCTGGCCGTCGCGCAGTACATCGTCGGCTCCCGTCACCTCGGCGACGTGGGCAAGAACCCGGGCACCCCGGCGACGCCCGAGGAGAAGCGGAGCGCGCTGCGCAAGGTCCTGCTGTGGGGCGGACTGGCCGTCGGCGCCCTCCTGGTGGACATCGTGCTCGGCACGTACGACATCGAGCACATCGTGAACGTGCTCGCGGTCCTCGGCATCGTCGTGCCGGTCGTGTACTTCGTCGCGATGTACCGGAACCCGGCCCTCGGCGCCGCGGACAAGCCCAAGATCAAGGCCTTCGCCTGGTTCTTCGCCACGGCGGTCCTGTTCTGGATGATCTACGACCAGTCGGGCTCGCTGCTCACGCTCTTCGCGGACAACAAGACCGACCGTCTGATCGGCGGCTGGGAGTTCCCGGCCTCCTGGTACCAGTCGGTGAACCCGGCGATGGTCATCATCCTGGCGCCGCTCTTCGCCGCGCTGTGGGTCAGGCTCGCCAAGCGCAACCGTGAGCCGAGCGCCCCGATGAAGTTCGCCCTCGCGATGCTCCTCATCGGCGGCTCGTTCGCCATCATGGGCCTCGCGGGTGCCGCCGCGGCCAACAGCGACACCGGCAAGGTCACCGTCTTCTGGCTGCTGAGCGTCTACCTCGTCCAGACCATCGGCGAGATGTGCCTCTCGCCGGTCGGCCTGTCGCTGTCGACGAAGCTGGCGCCGAAGCAGTTCGTGGGCCAGATCATGGGTCTGTGGTTCCTGGCGACGGCGACGGGCAACGCCCTGAACGGCTGGACCACCAAGCTCAACGAGCCGCTGGGCGACGCCATGTACTACTCCCTGTGGGCGGTCATCGCCGTCGCAGCGGGCCTGGCGTTCATGACGGCCGGCAAGAAGATCCGCGCCCTCATGGGCGACGTGCGCTGACGTCCGTCGCACAAGGGTCTGGCCCGGCACACCTCACGTGTGCCGGGCCAGACCCTTTCTCGGTCGGGGACGAGCCGCCCCCGACGCGCTACTTCGTCTGCGCGCTGAAACCGCGCAGGAAGTTCTTCGTGCCACACCGGACGTTCGACTTCTGCCCCGGTCCGACCCAGGGGCCGTAGAGCGTCCACGTCATCACGTGCTCACGGGCCCCCTGGACCTGGTCGCACTTGATGACCACACGGTGCTGCTTGACCGCCTTGCCGCTACCGGCCTTGCAGGTCGAATAGGCCGTGGGGCGGCCCAGCTTGTCCATGCTCGCGTACGCCTTGCAGCTGTACTTGGCGGCCGCCTGGGCCGGAGCGGCGGTGACAAGACCGGCCCCAGCGGCGCCCATCATCACCGAGAGTGCTCCCGCGGCGAACTTCTTCCCCCAGCGCATGTGCGTTCCTTTCTGCATGTCGGGCCCCCGAACGGGGGCCCGACATGGCGTTCACCTGCTGGTCAGGCAGGTTCGTACGTTGCACGCCTTCACTTCGGCGAACGCTCAGAAACCAATCACGTACGTCCTGTCATCACAAGACGTTACCGAGGGATCTGAGAAACATCTGAGCATCGCCGTCCGATGTCGCCGACTCCGCGTCAGCGCCTCAGGCGGGCCCACGGGGTGAACGTGAACACCGCGCCGCCCAGCAGGATCACCGTGCCGGCGACCAGGGCGAGGGCGCGCAGGGCGCCGTCGTCCTCGGCGCCCGTCTCGGCGAGCCCGCCGCCCGAGCCGCCGTCGCCGGAGCCGCCGCCGGCCGCCGCGTCACCGCCGCCCGCCGCGCCGCCGTCCTGCTTGGTGGTGTCGAGCTCCAGCGATGCCTGGACGGAACCCTTGACCTGGCAGGGGATCACGATCGGCGAGCCGCCGAGCGAGACGTTGATGGTCAGGGTGCCGGGGCTGAGCGTGGACTTGCCGCTCGCACCGGGCTTGTACGTGCCCTTCATGTCCGGCAGGTCGACCGGCTTGCCCTGCTCCAGCGGGGCGGAGTTCGCCGGACCCTCGACCTTGACCGTGCCGCTGTCGGCGCCGCCGATCCTGACCGCCATGGACGGCTTGAGCGCGCCCGCGGGAAGCGGGGCCGGGCTGTCCATGACGCTCTTGGCGGTCTTGACCGTGAGGTCGTAGGAGCCGCCGTTCTTCTTGGCGTTGACCGTCACCTTGGACGTGATGTTCGCCGGACCCGGCGACTGGCAGGCGAACTGGACCGAGACCTCCTTGCCGGTGAAGTCGGTCTGCCCGCCACCGCCTCCTGACGTACTCCCGCCGGAGGCCGTCGAACCGCCGCTCGTCGTCGAACCGCCACTCGTGGTCGAACCGCCGCTCGTCGTCGAACCGCCCGACGTCGAGCCGCCGCCCGCCGACACCTTGATCTTCGCCCCGACCGCCACCGTCTCCTTCGGCGAACACTTCGTGTCCGTCGACATCGGCTTCGAGACGTTGATCGTGTACTTGTCCGGCGTGAGCGTGATCTCGCCCGCCTTCTCCAGCTTCAGCTTCCCCTTCATCTCGGGCAGCACCATGGGGCTGTTCTTCGGGATGGGCGGGTTCTGCCGCGGTCCCTCCATGTTCAGCGTGCCGCTCGCCGCGCCGCCGACCTTGATGACGCCGGTCGGCTTCACCGTGTCCTTCTCCAGGTCGAGGATGTCGGGGTTCTTCGACGCCGCCTCGACCGTCTTCCAGACGACCTCCACCTCGTCGCCGACCTTCGCCTCCGCGGGCGCGGTGATCTGCACCTTCGTGGTGCCCTGCACCGGTGGGAGGCCGGAGATGGACGGCGGAATGCACTCGGTCTTGTACGCGACCTCGGCGGCCTGAGCGGGGCTGGCGGCCAGCATGATCCCCGCGCCGCCGAGCATCAGCGCGACTCCCGCCGCGCTCATCCTCCGTTGCGTGCTCACTGGTGTCCCTTCGTCGTCGGGCTGTGCTCTGACGGTGCGGACGGTGCGGAGTCCGGGGTGAACCACGGCAGGACCGCGGTCGTCGTGGTTCCGGCCCGCTCGGGGGCAGGGCCGGATTGGTGCGTACGTACGAGAGCGCGGCGGCGCCGGTGTCCCGCGCGGGCCCCGGCGGAGCCGCCCGGGCGGCCCGGGCGGACCCGGTCCACCACCGCCATGCCGGCCCGGAAGAGCGCGGCCGGGAGGACCACTGCGAGGAGCAGCCAGAAGAGCGTCACGCCCCAGGGGCGGCCGACCCCCCACGGCTGGTCGACCAGGACCTTGCCGGCGTATCTCACCGACACCTCGTAGTCGCCGTGCGCGCCCGCCGACAGCTCGACGGGCAGCTCGATCTGCGCCTTCTTGCCGGGCTCGATCGTGCCGCGCCACTGCCGTTCCTCGTACTGCGGCGAGAAGACGCCGTGCCGCGTGCCGACCTGGAACACCGGGTCCTTGACCGGCGTCTGGCCGAGGTTGCCGACGGTGAAGACCACCTCGCGGCGGGCGGGCGCGCCGAACCAGACGAGGACGCCGCTCGCGCCTTCGAGGCGTACGGAGGCGAGCACGGCCAGCCTGCCGACGCCCGAGGCCTCGGGCAGCGGGGCGGTCGGGTGGCCGGCGACGGTGAACGCCACGTCCACGACGTCCTGCTGGCCCGTGACGCCGGCGACGTGCACGACACAGGGGCAGGGCCTGGGCGGCTCGGCGACCGGCATCTTCTGGCTGAACGCGCCCTTGGCGTCGACGGTGGCGGCCCGGCCGAGGGTGTTGGCGCAGGAGTTGGTGCCGCCGATGACGCCCTTGCCCGGCTCGCCCTGACCGCAGATCAGCAGCATGAGCAGCGCGCCCGGCTTCCACCCGGCCCCGCTGACGGTGATCTCGCCGCCCTTGCCGCCCTCGGTCTGCGACAGCGCCACGGTCGGCCCGGGAGCGGCCGCCCCGGCGGGGGCGGCCGGCAGGAGGCAGAGCGCGAGGGCGGCGAGGACCAGTCCCACGCTCGCCACCGCGCGAAGGCTCCGGGCCGCCGCCCGTCCCGTTCCGCTCGTCCTCATCGGTCCGCTCCTGCCGTCACGTCCACCAACTGGGCTTCTTCCACCGGGAGTCCGGGCTTCGGTACGGCCCGGGCGCGGTGTCTTCGGGCCGCGAGCGCCGCCGCTGCCGCCGCGATCAGGACGCCCGCGCCGGCGGCGAGCGCGCCCCCGGAGACGAACACCCGCTCGGCGCGGGCCTCGGCCGCCGGGGCGCCGGGGGCCGTCGCGCGGACGCGGATCGTGACCGAGTCGAGGGCGGGCGGGTCGGACCAGGCTTCGGTGCGGGTGAGCCGTTCGCCGGGGCGGAGGGTGAGCCCGAGGGGCCGGGCCGGGCGGTCGAGCACCGTTCCGAACGCTCCGTCGGCGCGCAGCGACAGGCGCGGCGCGAGGACCGTGCTGCCCCGGTTGACCAGGGTGTAGTGCACGGTGCCCGAGTCGTCGAGCCGTACCTCCTCGACCGTCAGCGCCGCGAGGCTCGGCCCGTTCACCCGCAGATGAACCGGCACCCGCACCTCGCGTCCGCCCGCCTCCGCCGTCACCGAGCCCCGGTGGTCGCCGAGGGCGGTGTCCGCCGTGACGGTGACGGCGAACGGCACGTCCGCCCGCGTCCGCGCCGGGACGGTCACCGTCCGCACGGCGAAGGCGAGCGGGGCGCCCTGCCCGTCGAGCCGTACGGTGAGCGGCTCCGCGCCCGGGTTGCTCACGGAGAGCGTGTCCTGGAGGACGCTGCCCGCCGCGCCTTCGAGATAGACGTACGGCCGTCCCGCCGCGGCCTGTGCCGTCCACTCCGGCGGCGCGGGCGCGGGCACGGGCGCCGCCGCCACCGCCCCGAGCAGCGCGGCGACGGCGGTGAGGGTCCCGGCCCACGCCCCACGCATCAGCGCGCCGTGCGCCGCGTGAGCCAGAGCACGCCGGCCGCCCCGGTCAGGAGCACCGTGCCGCCGAGGGTGCCGAGCGCGGTGGCGGAGTCGAGCGGGCCGGTCTTCGGCAGTTCGCCCCCGCTCGTGGACTGCGTACCCCCGGAGTCGGAGCCGGATCCGGTGTCCGAGGATCCTCCGGGCGCCGTGACGTCCAGTTCGAGCGACGGTGCGGGGTTGTTCTTCGGGGTGCAGACGGCCGCGTCCATGCCGAGCGCGTGGACGGTGAGCAGCCCGGCCGTGAAGGTGACCTTGCCGCTCTTCTTCGGTGTGTACGTACCCGTCAACTGCCCGATCTTGATCGGGGTGTTGGGTGGGATGGCCGCCGTGTTCGGCGTCCCCTTGACCTTGAGCGTCCCCTCGTCGGCGCCGCCGAGCTTCAGCTCGGCGCGCGGCGTCATGACCCCCTTGGGCAACTCGATCGGACTGTCCGAGACGCCCTTCTCGAAGGACATGGTGATCGTGTACGAGGAGCCGTTCCTGACGGCCTTGATGTCGACGGGCGAGACCGCACCCTTGGGCCCGATCTTCGTCTCGCACGCGTAGTTCACGTCGACGACCGCGGCCTGCGCGGCGGGGGCCGAGGCCAGGACCGCCGAGCCCGCCACCGCCGCTGCCAGCGTGAACGCTGCTCTCCTCCGGTACGGCACGATCCAAGCACCCCTCACCGCGAAGTTACTGACGGCTTATCAGATTGCGCGTCAAGGTACGCCTGGGGCGTTGAGGAGGGAAGACAAAGGGAGCACCGAAGTGCTCCCCTGATGGCTTGATCCGTATGCAGGCGCTAGGCGGGTGCGGCCAGTTCGGCCCAGACCGTCTTGCCGGGGGCGCCCGTCATGCGGTCGATCCCCCAGTCGAGACAGAGGCGCTGCACGATGAACATGCCGTGCCCGCCCGGCCGCCCGGCGCGGTGCGGGGTGCGGGGCGCGGGCTGGCCGGCCCCGCGGTCGGCGACCTCCAGGCGCAGCACCTTGCCCCGGCGTACCACGCGCAGCGTATCGGGCCCCTCGGCGTGCAGGCACGCGTTGGTCACCAGCTCGGAGACGACGAGCAGGACGTCCTCGGCGGCGGCTCTGGCGTCGGCGGAGGTGGCCGGCAGCCAGCCCCAGTCGTACAGCGCGGTCCTGGTGAAGTCTCGGGCGAGCGGAACGGTGCCGCTGGTGGCGCCGAGCGCGAGCGTGCGTACCTCCAGGGCGGCGGTGTCCAAGACCGGGCCCACCGACCCCTCGACCTCCCTGCCACCGGCAGCAGTGTCCATCAGCGCTTTCACCTCACCGATTCACCAGACAGATTCACCAGACAACGGACCAAACCGGGGCTCTTCTGCCCGGTCCTACGCCGACGACACCCGCCGCATCAGTCGGGCAGTGCCGCCGCGAGCGATTCGTGCACGGTGAAGACGACGTCCGCACCGGTGATCTCGAAGACCCTGGCCACCACCGGCCGCATCCCCGTCAGATGGACGCCTCCCCCTGCGGCGTCTGCTTTCAGGCGGGCCCCGAGGAGCACGTTGAGGCCCGTGGAGTCGCAGAACTCGAGTCGTGAGCAGTCGACCACGAGTCGCGACCTGCCCGCATCCAGTGCGCGGTCGAGTGGCGCACGCAACACTTCCGCCGTGTGGTGATCGAGCTCACCCGTAGGGGTGAGGATCTCGGTCTCCCCCACGGTGCGGACCTCGACCCGCAGCCGTCCTGGCTGCGTACTGCCGATGTGCTGGCGGTCCATGCCCGTGCCTCTTCTCGCTCTCGCGGATGCCGGTTGACGTGCCTGAACCATACAAGCGCAAGGCCGAAGCTTGCACCCGAACACTGCAACATACTGTTGCAAAACGGACAATTGACACTTGCAACCTGGTGCGTGAAGCGGGTAGGGCTAGTAGAGGACATTCGAAACGGCCGGCTCGGAGGCGCCGCAAACCGCAGCAGGAAGAAACGATGGAGGAGACCATGTCACCCCGGCTCGACGCCACGCGGACCCACGACGCGCCGTCGGCAGAAGCAACTCCGCCCCCCACCCTCGCAGAACTTCCCGGGATCGCCGAGATCACCGAGATCGCCGAGATCGGGCCGTTCGACCAGGTCGGCGCGCTGGACGCGCGGGCCCTGTCGAAGACCCTGTTCGCCCGGCTCGACGCCCTCGAAGAGGGCACCCACGAGTACGCGTACGTGCGCAACACCCTGGTCGAACTCAACCTCGCCCTGGTCAAGTTCGCCGCCTCCCGGTTCCGCTCCCGCAGCGAGCCGATGGAGGACATCATCCAGGTCGGCACGATCGGTCTCATCAAGGCCATCGACCGCTTCGACCTGGCCAGGGGCGTCGAGTTCCCCACCTTCGCGATGCCGACGATCGTCGGCGAGATCAAGCGCTTCTTCCGTGACACCTCCTGGTCGGTGCGCGTCCCGCGAAGGCTCCAGGAACTCCGCCTCGACCTCGCCAAGGCCGGGGACGACCTGTCCCAGCGGCTCGACCGGGCGCCGACCGTCGGCGAACTCGCCGAGGAGCTGAACCTCAGCCGCGACGAGGTCGTCGAGGGCATGGCAGCCAGCAACGCGTACACCGCGAGCTCGCTGGACGCCCAGCCCGACGAGGACGACAGCGAGGGCGCGCTCGCCGACCGGATCGGCTACGAGGACCACGGCATCGAGGGCATCGAGTACATCGAGTCCCTCAAGCCGATGATCGCCTCGCTGCCGGCCAGGGACCGGCGCATCCTCTCCCTCCGCTTCGTCGCCGGCATGACGCAGTCCGAGATCGGCGAGGAGCTGGGCATCTCCCAGATGCACGTCTCCCGGCTGCTCTCGCGGACGCTGGGGCGGCTGCGCAAGGGACTGACCCTGGAGGAGTGATCCTCCGCCCCGGGGCGAGTGGTTCTCCGCCCCCGGGGGAGTGGTTCTCCGCTCCCCCCACGCGCCCCCAAAAGCCTTGCAGAAAGGGCCTGTTCCTCTCGGGACAGGCCCTTCCGCGTTATTGACGGGCCGCCCGGAATGGGACACATTGAGGCCGGGGTTCAGGGGGGAATCGCATGGTTTCTGCGTACGCGGAACTGGAAGAGCGCATGCGCGGCCGGCTCGGGGGCAGAGAGTGCCTCCATGTGCCGTCGTGCCGCTTCGGTCTCTATCTCGCGCTGCGCCACTGGTGCAGACCCGGCGGCCGCGTGCTGATGTCGCCGGTCAACGACGACGTGATCTTCTTCGTGGTCCTCGCCGCCGGGCTCCGCCCGGTCCAGGCGCCGCTCGACCCGCGCGACGGCTCGATCGACACGGCCGCCGTGCCCGAGTCCCTCTGGAGCGGGCTCTCCGCCGTACTGACCACCAACCTGTACGGGAATCCCGACCCGGCTCCCGAACTGCGCGCCCGCTGCGACGCCCGGGGCATCCCGCTCCTGGAGGACGCGGCGCACGCCATCGGGTCGACGGTCGGCGGCCGCCCCGTCGGCACCTGGGGCGAGGCCTCCGTCTTCAGCCTCTCCAAGCACACCGGGGCGAAGACCGGGGGCTTCCTGGCCTTCGACGACCCGGCACTGCGGAGTGAACTGTCGGCCGCACGGGACGAGTTGCTGCACCCGACCCGTACGGGCGCCGAACTGGCCTATCTCGTACGGCCGTACGCCGAGGCAGCCGTCCGGGGACTTCGCCTGGTGAAGGCCGCGCACGCCACGCTGCGGCTGCTCGGACAGCAGGAGCGCGAGGAGATCCGGATGCCGCTGCGGGCCGGGGAGCTGAAACAGGCCCTCGCCGCCGCGCCGGGGCTCACGCCCTTCCACTCCTGGGTCCGCGTCGACATGCACGGCTACCGCCTCGGACCGGGTCCGGGCCGGCTGCGCCGCACGGAACGGCTGCTGGCCCGCCTCGACACCACGCTCGCCGCGCACCGGGCCGGAACGGAACGGCTGCTCCGGACCGAATGGGCGCCCGGCGGGGCGGCGGAGCCCGGGGCCCCGCTGCCGGGGGAGGTCCAACCGCTCTTCCGGGTCCCGCTGCTCGTCGAGGACCGGGCCGCGGCCGTCGCCGCGCTCGCCCGCCGGCGGATCGTCACGGGCTACCTCTACGACCCGCCGCTCGACACCTACGCGGGCGAGCTGTTCACCGACCTCTCCCCCGACCCCGAACCGGCGTCCTGGTTCGCCCGCCACGCACTGCCGGTGGACCCACGGCGGGCCGGCGAGGTGATCGAGGCGCTGCGTGCGGCGGGCGTCCGGCCGGTGCGGTACGGCGACGACCGTGGCTGAGACCGTCCGGCTGCACAAGCCGGAGGGGCCGGAGGGGGCGCAGGGGCCGGAGGGGCAGCAGGGGCAGCAGGGAGACGAAAGGGAGCCGGTACGGGACGGCGGCGCCGACTCCGACTCCGGGCCCGGGCCCGGAGGATCCGACGTCGCCCACGCGGTCGCGGGCTCCGGCGGGGACTCCATGTTCCGCAACGCGTACGCGCTCATGCTCTCCACCGGCGTCTCCGCCGCGCTCGGGCTCGGATTCTGGCTGGTCGCCGCCCGGTACTACTCCGAGGAGGCCGTCGGACAGGGCTCCGCCGCCATCGCCGCGCAGCGCCTGCTCGCCTCCATCACGGCGACGACCATGATCGGCGCGGTCGTCCGCTACGTCCCCCGGGCCGGCCGCGCCACGGGCCCCCTGGTGGGGCGGATCTACCTGGTCAGCTCCGTCGTCGTCACCCTGGCCTGCGGGATCTTCCTGCTGACCCTGGACTGGTGGGGCCCCTCGTACGCACCGCTCGGCTCGCTCTCCGCCGGGCTCTTCTTCACCGCCTCCTGCGTCGGCTGGGCGCTCCTCACCCTCCAGGACGGCGTCCTCACCGGCCTCAGACGCGCCTTCTGGGTGCCCGTGGGCAACGCCGGCTTCTCCATCGGGAAGCTGCTCCTGCTCGCCGCCTTCGCCACCACGATGCCCGTCCTCGGCGTCTTCGTGTCCTGGTCGGCCGCGATCGCCCTCTCCGTCGTCCCGCTCGGCTGGCTCGTCTTCCGCCGCCTCATCCCCCGGCAGGCCCAAGCCGACCACGACCGCGAGCCGCCCGCCATGCGCGAGATCGGCCGCTTCATGGCCGGGGACTCGGTCGGCGCGCTGTTCAGCCTCGCCATGATCAATCTGCTGCCGGTGATGGTCGCCGTCCGGTTCGACGCCGCGCACAACGCGTTCTTCTACACCGCGTACACCGTCGGCGGCACGATGGAGTTCATGGCCATCAACATGGCCTCCTCGCTCACCGCGCACGCCTCCCACAGCCCGGAGTCGCTCGCCGAGGGCGTACGCGGGGCGCTGCGGCGCATGGCGGTGCTGCTCGTCCCCGTCGTCCTCGTCCTGCTGGTCTTCGCGCCGTACATCCTCGCCCCCTTCGGCCCGGACTACGCCGACCACGGCACGACGGTCCTGCGGCTGCTCGCCGCTGCCGCGCTGCCCCGGGTCGCCGTCGAGCTGTACATCGGCGTGCTGCGCGTCCAGGGGCGCACGGGCGCCCTCGCCGTCCTCCAGGGCGCGATGTGTCTGCTCGTCCTCGGCTCCGCGGCGCTGCTCCTCGGGCCCGTGGGCATCTCCGGCGCCGGACTCGCGATGCTCGGCTCGATGACGCTGATGGCGGCGGCCTCGGCGCCCGGCCTGCGGGCGGCGCTGAGGGGAGGCCGCGAGGAGATCGAGTACGGCACGACTTGGGCGCGGCAGGCGGCCGAGCAGGAGTGGGCACCGCGGGAGGCGTCCACGCTGGGCCTGCCGGTGTACGTGCCGAAGCCGCCGCGCGTAGATCCGCGGGCCGGGGAGGACGGTACGGGGACCTGGCTCTGGCTGCTCCTCGGTCTGTCGACCGGGCTCTTCTGGATCCCGCTCGCCCGCGCGGAGACCCTCGGCCCGGGCCGGCTGTCCGGTACGGAGCTGATCGCCGCGCTGCCTCCGGTGACCCTCGCCGCCGGGATCCTGCTGGTCGTCCTGCACGGCGCCGTGCTGTCGCAGCGCCGGGTCCGGGCCGCGCTCGCCGCGACCGTCCTGCTCGCCACGTTCCTGGCCCTGCACACCGCGCCGCCGCTGCTCGGCATCCTCCCGGACCCGGCGGCGGGCCCCGGCACCGCCCTCGTGCCCGCCGGCCAGGCCCTGGCGGCGCTGCCGATCGTCCTCCAGGCACTGTGCCTGGCCCTCGCGGCCGTCCTGCTGCGCGCCCTCGGCGCGGGCGTGCGGATCACGGCGTGCGCGGTGTGGGTCCTGGTATGGGCGGGCTGGGCGGCCCAGCACGCCTTCGCGTCGGCACCGCTGCCGGTCCTCCTGGGGATGTGCGGGGCCACGATGACGGCGGCGGCGACCCGCGGCCTGCGCCGCCGCGCCGGCGACGGGTGACGCTCAGGCGACCTTGCGCAGGACCACGACCCAGTCGTCACCCTCCAGGGCGTCCACACGGTCGAACGTCCAGGTCTCGTCCCGCACGGGGAAGGTGTCGCCCACGTGCAGGGTGTACCTGTGCTCCTTCTCGGCCACGAGCCCGAGTCGGAGGGTGAGCGGCTCCCCGGGCGGTGTGTGGAGGTGGATCACGGCGAACCGTGCTCCGTCCGAGAAGCCCTGCACTCCGTGCCGAAGCCAGACCTCGTCACTGATCACGTTCATTTCCCATCGTGGTGTACTGCTTGCTGCAGTTCTTTCTGAACTCCTCCGCCGTCAGCGGCTCCGGGTCGAAGGAGTTGTACGGATTGCGCATATGGATGCGTCCCCGGTCGTCCACCTCGGTCACCTCGTAGACATGGCCTGCAACCAAGTCCTGGGCGAGCGGTGGACCGTCCTTGGCGCTTCGCGTGCCGATGAGGATCGGGCAGCCGTCCTGCAGCTTCTCCCGGAAGGTGGCGAGCAGCTGGCGGTCCGGGCTCACGCCGTCCATGTCGTACTGCGTGGGGATGTCATCGGTGTATGCCGGTCTTCCCGTGAGCTGAGCCAACATCTCGGCGCGGTGATTCACCTTCGTGCCGAGGTTGAGCCGCTCGTAGCCGGACAGCTGTCCGGTACGGTCTTCGTCCCAGGTCTGATCGACCCCCGCAAAGGCCTTCTCCAGGACCGCAGGCCACGCGGCGCCCCCTTCCACCTGCGCGTAGGCGGGTCTGTCGGGACGGTCCCACATCACCACCAGGTCGGGTGTGACGGACAGAACGGTCACGGCACCGGTCGGTTCGTAGCGGTCCAGGTCGCCGCCGCCGGAGGACCTCTTCACCTGGTCGAGAGTCACCTCGTACGAACCGTCCTCGTTCTCCTTGACGCGCTCCGAGATCGCCTCCGGGTAATGCTCGGCAACGGCCCCCATCGTGGCGATCACCCCGCAGTCCCCGATCCCTCCCTGCATGGTCTGGTCACGCCTGGGCGGACCGTCGAACAACGGGGTGCGCTGTCCGTCCTGGCGCTCCAGAGGAGTGCCGTACCCGTAGATGGCCACACCCATGTCCGGTATCTCCTTCGCGTTGAAGTCCGGTCGGTCCACGGTGGCGTACCGGTCGACGGGGCCCTCCGCAGGCTCGCGTGGGCCCGCGAGGGTGTCGCGCAGCTTCGAGAAGACGTCGCCCAGGAAGGCACGTTCGGGCTCCGGGCCGTCGTCGGCCGCGTCCGGATCGTCCTCGGGCTCCTCCGGCGCTTCGGGCTCCTCGGGCACCTCCCGGTCATCCGGGTCCCCCGGCGAATCCAGCTCCCCCGGCTCCTCGGGTTCCGCGTGTTCCATGCGGTTCTCGATCGCATCGGCAGGCAGCGGATTCGCCTCCGCGCCACCGTCCGCCGTGTGCAGCTCGCCCATATCCCCGTACCGTCCCCCTCGGTCACCAGACCAAGATCGTAGCGGCCTCAACGGCGCGGGACGCCCTGGCGGAAGTAGTCGGCCTTGCCCGCGGTCCTGTAACCCTCCAGGGCCGGGCCCGAGTCGACCGTCAGGTCGCAGGACCGGCCGCCTGGGACCGCGCGGTTCCAGTGGACGTAGGCCTTGGCCCTGGGGAGGGTGGGGGCGATCTTCGGGATGGCGGTGTACCAGTCGCGTTGGCGGTCCGGGCGGTCCTGGTCCGGGGCGGTGGCGAATTCCGCGAGCATGATCGGCTTGTTCGCGGAGATGTTCATGCGCAGCCAGTCGTACGTCGGGCGCTGGCTGGACTCGAAGTCCAGCCAGGCGGGCGACTTGTGGCACTGGTAGTAGTTGTACTGGTCCATGCCGATCCAGTCGACGTACGCGTCCCCCGGGTACAGCGCCCTCATCGTGTCCGCGTTGCCGAGGTAGCCGGAGACCGTCCATACCCAGACGACGTTGCGGACGCCCAGGCGCTCGAAGCGCTCGCGCAGGTGGCGGTAGGCGGCGACGTACTCCTCGGGGGTGCCCGCGCCCTCCTTGATGCGCATGTCCGTCTCCTGGTCGAAGGAGAAGAAGACCCGCTTGCCGTACGCCTTGAGGCGGCGGGCCTGCGGGTCGATGACCGAGCTGTCGTACTTTCCCGACGCCACGTTCTTCCAGCCGAGCTGGGTCTCGCTCCAGCCCGCGTGGTGCTTCTCCTTCCAGACCGTGGACTCCCAGGCCAGCATCAACAGCCGGTCCTCGCCGAGTTCCACCTCGTCGGGGGTGAGGAGTTCGCCGTCCGTCTTGTTCCCCGACATGTCGTGGTACGTATAGATCAGGTCCAGCTTGCGGCCGATCTTCCGCTCGAACGCGTACACCGGCCTGGTGAGGGAGCTGTCCTCGTCGTACGGGATGTACGCGCCCCACCACGCGCCGTCGCACGGCAGGACGAGCTTGCGGTCGGGCGCGCAGCGGTCGTCGGAGTTCTGGGTGTTCCAGAGTCCTATCGCCGCGGCGAGCGCGCCCACGGCGGCGAGCGCGACCGCCATCATGGGGGCCCGGCGCGGCGGCCGCGTGGCATGGCGTCGGTTCATCGCCCGCCACCGGGCTTCCGTTTGGCGCGGAAGCGGACGCGCACGCCCGTGCTCTCGCGCTCGACGGCGCCACGGGTGGCGGCGGGCAGCGGGACGCCGGGCAGCGCGGCGACGACCGTGACGAAGACGGCGAGCGAGACCAGGAACGCGGTCGTGGAGAAGCCCTCCAGGAGGAACAGGCAGGTCGCCGTGAGTGTCGCGAGCGACAGGCTCACGGGGGCCGCGAGCGCGAGCGCCTCCAGGCGGGCTCCGGGGCGCAGCCCGGTCGGCTGCGGGTGGAGCAGCGCGAGGCCGGGCGCGAGGGCGACGAAGGCGAGGACGGGGATCCAGCGCAGCGGGGAGCCGCCCGGCAGCGCGGTGGCGCCGAGCGCGAGCCAGCCGGACGCCGCGAGGCCGATTCTGAGCCGGAGGTGTGCGGGTGCCATGGCGTGCGTACTCCCGTGGATCGGTCGGGTGGAGCGGTGGTGGGGTGGTGGGGCCGTCAGGGCGTCGGTGCCGGCCGTGCGCCGCGGTACTCCAGGACCAGCCCGTGCTCGCTCTCCTCCACCACACGGAAGAGCGGCGAGCGCTTCAGGTCCTCGCTCAGGGTCCGGAAGCTGCCGGGCGGCAGATAGCCCTCGCCGATGACCGCCTTCTCCTGCGTCGGGGTGAGGACGACGAAGGCCGGACGGCCCTCCGGGATCCCCCGGGCGAGATAGCCCGCCGGATCCTTCAGCATCTTCAGGTTCTCGGGGACTTCCTGCTCCGTGAAGAACCAGCGCTCGTAGTGGTCGTAGCGGTGGTACGCGCCCGGGAACGAGCCCGTCGTGGCGAGGATCAGCGCGCCGTCCCCGGCCCGGTCGTAGGCCCGCTCGGTGAGGGCGAGTTCGGCCGGCGGGGCGTAGTGCATGCCCTCCTTGCCGTAGTACGAGGGCAGGAAGCCGGCCAGCAGGGCGGTGACGGCGAGCGGCAGCGCGACCGCGGCCGTGCGCCGGGCCACCCTGGCCGCCCGGCCGGCCGCGCCCGCCGCCGGGACGAGCGCGGCGGCGGCGAAGAACGCGGTGCCGGGCAGCCCGAACAGATAGACGCGGAAGAGCATTTCGCCGCCGTAGTCGTTGACGGCGAACATGGGCACCGGCGCTGCGGCGGCGAGCAGCAGCGGCAGCGCGCTGCGGACGAGCCGGCGCCGCAGCAGGACGGCCGTGCCGGCGAGCACGGCGAGCGCGAGCACCATCAGGATGTTGGCGGCGCCGACCAGTTCGGGACCCGGCCCGGTGGGCTCGCCGGCGTACCCGGCGCGGGAGTTGGAGAGCAGGTCGCCCGCCGAGTCCTTCAGGGTGCTCATCGTCTCCAGGAAGAGGACCCGGCCCATGGTGAGGTCCCAGGCCAGCATGATCAGCCCGGTGACGGCGAGAAGCCCGACATTGCGGTAGCGGCGGGTGAGGCAGAGCGCGAAGAGCGTCGCGCAGAGCATCACCGGTGTGAGCTGGTGCGAGGCGTTGACGGTCGCGATCAGCGGGGCGGTGATCAGTACGCAGATCGCGCGCTGCTTCGGCGTCGTGGGCGGCGGCACGGCGGCCGCCGCCGGGTCGAGGAGCGTACGGTCGCGGAGCCGTCCCGCCGACCCGGGCCGGACGAAGTGCCGGACAACGACGGCGAGGACGGTCAGATAGAGGAGGTACGAGAAGCCCTGCGGCGACAGGTAGTCCTGGCCGACCCAGTTCGCCAGCTGGAAGATCCACACCCCGGTCCACACGAGCCGCCAGTCGTCGCTGAAGGTGCGGTAGATCAGCAGCAGGACGGGGAGCGTGAGGACGCCCAGGGCGATCGGCGCCCAGTTGACGAACGAGGCCGCCGAGTCCACGCCGAAGGCGCGGACGAGCGCCGCGTCGAGCGAGAAGAACCCGGGCCACTGGTCGTACGCGGACATCCCGCCGGACAGCTCGCGCTGCGGGTACACCGTGCCCTCGGCGAGAAGCCGGCTGATCACCGCGTCGTGCTTGGAGGCCCAGGCGTAGCGCACGGAGTCGTAGAGGATCGCGGGCGGCGCCTTGAGCGCCACGAGCATCGCGACGCTGTACGCCGCCGGCCACCACGGGGCCGTACCGGCCCGCCGCAGAGTGACCAGGAACCCGCAGGTCAGGACGGCGAGGGAGGCGTAGAACGCGAGCGGGAAGCGGTCGAGGAGGCCGTAGTCGCCGATGGCGCGGAAGCCGATCCGCGGGAGCGCGTACACCCAGAGGGCGGCGGCCACGAGCAGCGGCAGCGCGCTGAAGACGGTCTGCGGGCCTGGACGGCGGAGGCGGGGGCGCAGACGGGGGCCGAGGCGAGGTCTGCGGCTCCGCGCGGACGTGTCCGCGGCGTCCTCCCGGGCCGCGTCCTCCTGCGCTTCCGTACGCGGTTCCGTACGCGGTTCCGCATCCGGTTCCGCCTCCGGCCGCCGGGCTGGGGGAAGCGGCACGTCGCCTCCGGTGGCCGGTGCGGGCACACGCTGCTGCACGGTGGAACTCCCCTTCGAACACTTCGCCATCAGGTCACGCCCATCGGGCCCCGGCGGTCGCCTCGACCGCCTCCCGAACCGCCTCCCGAACCGCCTCCCACCGGCCGTCAGCCCGCCGTCAGCCCGCGAACTCCGGCCCTGTGACCAGTGCCCGGGCCCTGCGGTACATCCGCCAGCCCACCGTCGGCAGCGAGTCCGGGTACGGCGCCGCCTTGGCGCCCCGGCCGTCCATCCAGTGCTCCACGTCGGCGACGGTGTGCCCGCGGCGCACGATGAGCCGGGCGATCCGGTACCGCTGGTCGGTCTCGGAGCTGAGCGCGTGCCGGACGGCGACGGCCGAGGAGTACCCGGCGGTGGCGGCGGCCCGGCGTACGGCCGGACTGTTGTAGCCGTGCGGGTAGGCCAGGTGCCGGACCTCGCGTCCGAGGACGTCCTCCAGGGCGGCTTTCGGCTCGCGCAGCTCACGCCTGAGCTCCTTCGGCGGCAGTGTGTCGAGCTGGGGGTGGGTGGCGGTGTGCGCCCCGACCTCCATCCCGTACTGCTCCAGGAGAGGCGCCTGGTCCAGCGTCATCATCGGCGCGGGCGGCAGCAGACAGACCTGCCCCGGAGTGATCGCGCCGGTCGTCAGATACGCGGTGGCGGGGAGCTCGCGGGCGGCGAGCGCCTCGGCCGTCGGACCGGGCAGGTCGGCGAACCCGTCGTCGAAGGTGAGGACGACCGGCCGGGGCGGTAAAGGGGCGCGCCGGGTGAAGTGGTCGGCGAGGACACCGATGGTGACGGGTGTCCGCCCGCTGTCGACGATCGCGTCGAGCTGCGCCTCGAACTCCTGCGGCGTGACGGTGAATTCGGCGATCCAGGCAGGCGGATCCTCCATCACGGCGTGGTAGAGGAGGACCGGTATGCGGGTGTGGGCGGGTGCGCTCATCTCGAACCCCGCATCCGCAGGCGGGCCTTGGCGTAACCGAGCGGTCCGTAGAGCATGCCGCGTCGCTCCAGTCGGGAGAGGCTGCGAGGCCAGGGATGGGTGTGGGTGCCGTGCTCGCCGGGAACCCCGCCGCCCTCGGCGTGGCGGCTGGCGGTCATGTTCCTGGCGTGGGCGAGCCCGCGGGGCAGCCGGGCGAGGAGCGCGGGCAGCAGGGCGGGGCGCCGGACGAGGGTGGCGGTGAGGTACGCGGTGAGACCGGCGCCGTACCCGAACGCCTGGTTCCGCACGTCCTGCCAGCTCTCGCGGTGGTGGTGCCAGACGAGGGCGTCGGCGGTGTAGCGGAGCCGGAAGCCGGCGGAGAGGACGGCGACGAAGGCGTACAGGTCGTCCCCGCCCCGGGCCGTCGTCCCGGTGCCGGTGGCCGGATCGAAGCCGCCCGCGGCCTCCAGGGCCCGGGTCCGGAACGCCATGTTGGCCCCGGAGCCGAAGCTGCCCGCGGTGAACGGGAAGAGCGGTTCGTCGGCGGGCGGCCGCACCGGGTCGTACAGCCGGGGCGCGAAGCCCTTGGCGAAGCCGCCGTGGGATTCCAGCAGGATCTGGGCGGGGGTCCGCAACCGGGCGGGCAGGATGAGGCCGGTGACGCAGCCGAGCCGCGGGTCGGCGGCGAAGGGCGCGGTGAGGGCGGTCAGCCAGTGCGGGTCGGCCACGACGTCGTCGTCGGTGAAGGCGACGACGTCCGCGCGGGTGTGCGCGAGGCCGGTGTTGTGGGCGACGGCGAGCCCGGGGGTGTCCTCGCGGACGTACCTGACGCGGTCGCCGTACGCGCCTCTGACCAGCTCTTCGGTGGCGCGCGTGGCGGGCGCGTTGTCGACGACGACGATCTCGTAGTCGGGATGGTCCTGGTCGAGGAGCGAGTCCAGGGCGCGGGCGAGCTGGTCGGCGCGCTCACGGGTGGCGACGACGACGCTCGCGCGGGGCGGGACGAGGCGGGGCTCGGGGTGCTCGCGCCGGGCCTCTTCAAGACGCGTGCGGGCGAGGGCGGCGAGTGTGTCCGCCGGGTCCGCCCCGTCCGGTACGTGCCCGAGCACGGTGGCGGCGGGCCTGCCCCGGAGCCGGACGAGCGCGTAGAGGTCTCCGGGCCCGGGCGGCGGGCCGCCGGGGGCGGGGCGGAGGGAGAGGACAGGTCCGTCGGGTGAGCCGAGGTCGAGGTCGGCGACGGAGAGGGCGTGTGGTGGTCGCATGTGCGTGTCCCCGTTGTCGGCTCAGGCCCGGCCGGTGCCGCTGCCGCTGCCGCGGAGGCGGGCGATCCGGTTGAGGGTGCGGCGTCCGCGCGCGGCGAGCGCCGGCCGGTTGCGTACGAAGCCGTGGGCGCGGCGGGAGGGCTCGCGGGAGAGCCGGTACAGCCCGGCGCGTAACCCCGGCCGGGTCACCGACCCTTCGTACACGGTGAGTTCGCCGGTCTTCAGCGCGTCCTTGTACTCGGCGTCGCCGCGCCCGAGGTCGAGCATCCCGATCCCGGCCGCGGCGGCGGCCTCGGCCATCCGCAGATGGAGGACGAGGCCGGGCGAGTACTTCGCGAACTCGGGGTCGTAGGAGGGGAACCAGCAGGAGAGGACCGTGCGGGAGCGCAGCCCGAAGTGGGCGGCGACGGGCCGGTCGCCGGCGTAGAGCACGGACAGGACGCCGGAGCAGCCGGGTGCGCGCAGCTCGTGCAGGTGTCGCACGAGGGTGTTGATCCACTCCTTGGCGAAGCGGTCGCGCCGGCCGGTCCTGCGGTACTGGGCGGACTTCCACGCCATGAGGGTGCGCAGGGCGGCCGGATCACGCTCGTCGAAGACGAACCGCGTGGGGCCGACCTGGCGGCCGAGGCGGCGCTCCTTGGCGAGCGTGGTCCTGAGGAACTTGGGCGACTGGGCGCGCAGGACGTCCTCGTACGCGACGTAGCCCTCGCCGACGTCGATGACGGGCGAGCCGAACGACTCGGCGGTCTCGCCCAGGAAGGCGGCCTGCCCGGCTTCCAGGTTGTCGAACTCCCAGGCAGAGAGGCCGCAGACGCGCAGCAGCGCGCGGGGCGAGGGCGCGAGACCGGGGCGGGTGACGGCGCCCTGGCAGTCGGAGACCCCGAGCCCGACGGCCCGCCCGCGCCCGAACGACCTCTTCTCGTACGGGAAGAACCCGACGGGCTCCCCGTCCTCCCACCAGACGGCCACCCGCACGCGGGGCCGCACCTCGGCGACGGCCCGCGTGAACTCGGGCCCCATGAAAGGGTTCTCGGGCGCCCCGGACTTCCCCCGTAACTCCCGCCACGCCTCGTCCTCGCGGTCGGTCAGCTCCCCCGGCTGCACGATCTGCACGAACTGCCTGCGGCTGCCGTCCTGTTCGCGGACAGCCTGATGACGGACAGCGCTCAACTCCGACCCCCCGGTCTTCCCCCCTGAGTCCTGCCGCTACAGGACGGTACCGGTCGAAAACCCTCCGGGACAGGGCACTCGGCCTATCTGTGACTGAGGGGAATTCATGATGATCAAGCGACCAATGGGACGGGCCGGTGCGGCCACATGAGTACCTGGACCGCGGCGGATCACGACCCGGCCACGAACGACCCGGCGTTCCACGACATCCCGCTGAGAGAAGTCGCATCTCAACCGAACGACCGACAGCCTTCGGGATCGGTACGGGCAACAACCACTTACGTGTCGGCGTGCTGCGGCAGGGCGAGCCAGTCCGACCAGGAGATCTCGCGGCCGAGGAAGCGCGGCTGCTCGAACGGCCAGTCGGCGGCGATCCACTGCGGCACCAGCGTGTCGAGGGCCTGCTCGACCTCGCTGCCCACCAGCTCGTCCACCACCCACCAGGAGATCTCGCCGTCCGCGCCGGCCTTCTCCGGCGGGTCGATGTAGACACAGCCGAGCAGAACCGTCTCCGCCGCGTCGAACAGCGCGTAGTTGAAGGACTGGTGCGCGGCGATCTCCTTCTCGTGCCGCAACAGGTCGGCCTGGTCGGCCTCGTAGGTCATGGTGGCCGCGGGCCAGCCCCAGGCCGGGCCGAAAATGGTCCACAGCCGCTCGCGCGAACCCATCACCGCCGGATAGTCGAGCGGGGTGTCCGCCTCCCGGATCGGCCGCAGGTGATGGCCCCCGCCCGGCAGCGATACCAGGACGGGGTGGACGAAGTCATCGGGAAGCCAGCTCATGGCGCCCGACCGTAGCAGCGCGTGACCGTCCGCTCCCCTTGATTTTCCCCGCGTACCGCCAGGCTCGGCAGACTCCGTGATCGGTACGGCAACGGCTTCTCAGGCCAGGTCACGGGCGGATCGTGATCAGATCACGCGCGTACCCCGGCGCCAGACCTCCGTCACCAGGGGGACGCCCGGGCGGTAGGCCAGGTGGACGTGGGACGGGGCGTCCAGGATCGTGAGGTCCGCGGCGGAGCCGGGGGTGAGGTGGCCGACGTCCGCGCGGCGCAGGGCCGCCGCGCCGCCCGCCGTGGCCGACCAGACCGCCTCGTCCGGGGTCATGCCCATGTCCCGTACCGCCAGCGCGATGCAGAACGGCACGGACGAGGTGAAGGACGAGCCCGGGTTGCAGTCGGTGGACAGGGCCACCGTCGCGCCCGCGTCCAGCAGGCGGCGGGCGTTCGGCCACTCGGCGCGGGTGGAGAACTCCGCGCCCGGGAGGAGCGTCGCGACCGTCGACGACTGCGCCAGGGCGTCCACGTCGGCGTCCGTCAGGTGCGTGCAGTGGTCCGCGCTCGCCGCGTCCAGCTCCACCGCCAGCTGGACACCGGGGCCGTACGAGAGCTGGTTCGCGTGCACCCGGGGGTGGAGCCCCCGCGCCTTGCCGGCCGTGAGGATCGCCCGCGCCTGGTCCCCGTCGAACGCGCCCTTCTCGCAGAAGACGTCCACCCAACGGGCGTACGGGGCACAGGCGTCGAGCATGTCGCCCGTGACGAGGTCCACGTACGCGGCCGGGTCCTCGGCGTACTCCGGCGCGACGATGTGCGCGCCGAGGTAGGTGACCTCGTCGGTGTGCGCGGCGGCGATGCGCAGCGCGCGCGCCTCGTCCTCGACCGTCAGTCCGTAGCCGGACTTCGTCTCGAAGGTCGTCGTCCCCTGGGCGAGGGCCTCGCGCAGGTAGCGGGCGACGTTCGCCGAGAGCGCCTCGTCGCTTGCCGCGCGTGTGGCCGCGACCGTCGTGCGGATGCCGCCCGCCTTGTACGCCTGGCCCGACATCCGCGCGTTGAACTCCGCCGTGCGGTCGCCCGCGAAGACGAGGTGCGAGTGGGAGTCCACGAATCCCGGGATCACGGCCCTGCCACCGGCGTCGACCCGGTTGTCAGTGGCGGGTGCTTTGCTTGATCCACCGACCCAGACGACGCGGTCGCCTTCGATGACGACGGCCGCGTCCTGGATCAGACCCAGGGGCGTTCCATCACCGAGGGAGGGATCGTTGGTGACCAGGCTTGCGATGTTGACGATGGCGGTCGCGGCCGTCGCCACGGCGCTGTTCGCGCTCGTGGGGGCGGAGGTCGCCGCCGGGCTGTTCCTCGTCGCGGGGCCGGTGTTCATGATGAGAGATCTCTCCTTCAGCCGCTTCAGCCGCGCAGGGCGGCGATCGAGTCCGCGAGGGCGCGGGGCACGTCCGGTACGGACCGGTGGATCCCGTCCCGTACGACATGGCGGCCGCCCACGACCGTGTGCCGCACATCCGCGGCCGACGCTGCGAATACCGCCGTCTCGGCTGCCAGACGCGGCACCGGTCCCGCTGTCCTGACGGAGTCCAGCGCGATCGTCGTGAAGTCGGCGAGCGCGCCGGGCTCCAGGGTGCCCGCCTGGCCCCAGCCGAGGGCCGCGTGGCCGTCGGCGGTCGCGGCCCGCAGCAGCGCGGCGGCCGTCCAGTGGCCGCGCGTGCGGGAGCGGAGGCGTTCGTTCAGCTCCATCGCCCGGGCCTCCTCCAGGAGGTCGATGACGGCGTGGCTGTCGCTGCCGAGCGAGAGCGGGGAGCCCGCGCGCTGGAGGGCGACGGCCGGTCCGATGCCGTCCGCGAGGTCGCGTTCGGTCGTCGGGCACATGCAGGTGCCCGTCGTCGTCGAGCCGATGAGCGCGATGTCCCCGTCCGTGAGGTGGGTGTTGTGGACGCCGGTCGTCAGCGGGCCGAGGACGCCGTGGTCGGCGAGGAGCTGGGTCGGGGTGCGGCCGTGGGCCGCGAGGCAGGCGTCGTTCTCGGCCGTCTGCTCGGAGAGATGGACGTGCAGCGGTGCGCCCCGCTCGTGCGCCCAGCTCGCCACCGTCGACAGCTGGTCGGCCGGGACGGCGCGTACGGAGTGGATCGCCGCCCCGATGCGTACGCCCTCGCGCTCCTTCAGCTGGGAGACGCGCTCCGCCCAGGCGTCGGCCGTGCCGTCGGAGAAGCGGAGCTGGTGGCGGTCGGGGGCGGCGCCGAAGCCGGAGGAGAGGTACGCGGTGTCGAGGAGGGTGATGCGGATGCCCGCGTCGGCCGCCGCCTGGACGAGGGCCTCGCCCATGGCGTTGGGGTCGGCGTACGGGGTGCCGCCGGGGGCGTGGTGGAGGTAGTGGAACTCGCCGACGGCCGTGATGCCGGCGAGCGCCATCTCCGCGTACACCGCCCGCGCGAGCGCGTGGTACGACTCCGGGGTCAGCCGGGAGGCGACCTGGTACATGATCTCGCGCCAGGTCCAGAAGGTGCCGGAGCCGACCTGGACGGTGGAGCGCAGGGCGCGGTGGAAGGCGTGCGAGTGGGCGTTGGCGAGGCCGGGGATCGTCAGTCCGCGCAGGACGACGGCGCCGGGCGGCGGGGCGATGCCGCCCGCCGCCGCGCCGGCCCGCGCGGCGTTCTCCGCGCCGGCACCGGCTCCCGCTCCCTCGGTCGTCTCCGCACCGGCTCCCGCCCCCGCGTCGGCCCCCGTCCGGACCGCCGTGATCCGGCCGTCCGTGACCTCCAGCACCACGCCGGGCTCGACGTTCGTGTCGAGCCAGGCGTGTTCCAGCCAGTACGTCGTCACCTGCACGCCAGTCCTTCCAGTACGTCGGCGAGCGCGAGCACTCCGGCCACGCAGTCGTCCTCGGCCGCGGACTCGGCCGGGGAGTGCGAGACGCCCGTGGGGTTCCGTACGAACAGCATGGCGGTCGGGATCGACTCGGACAAAATACCCGCGTCGTGTCCGGCGCCCGTGCCGAGGACCGGGGTCTTCTCGCCCAGGACGGAGGCGATCTCGTCCCGGAGGGCGTGGGCGAACTCGACGACGGGCGTGAAGGACTCCCGCACGACCGTGAGGTCGATGCCGTGGCGGGCGGCGTGGTCCCGGGAGGCCGTCTCGATGCCGGCGATGACGGTGTCCAGGGCGTCCTGGTCGGCGGCGCGGGCGTCGAGCCAGCCGCGGACGAGGGAGGGGATGGCGTTGACGCCGTTCGGCTCGACGGCGATCTTGCCGAAGGTGGCGACGGCGCCCGCGAGTTCGGCCTCGCGCCGGGCGGAGAGGACGGTCTCGGCGTAGGTGAGCATCGGGTCGCGGCGGTCGACGAGGCGGGTGGTGCCGGCGTGGTTGGCCTCGCCCGCGAAGTCGTACCGCCAGCGGCCGTGCGGCCAGATCGCGGACGCGATGCCGACGGCGTCGCCGGACAGGTCCAGGGCGCGGCCCTGTTCGACGTGGAGCTCGACGAAGGCGCCGATCCGGGCGAGGCGCTCGGGGTCGGGACCGATGGCGTCCGGATCGTGACCCGCGGCCTCCATCGCCTGCGGGAGGCTGATCCCGTCGGCGTCGCGGAGCTCGTACGCCTGCTCCTTCGTCAGCCGGCCCGCGGTGAGGCGGGAGCCGACGCAGGCGAGGCCGAAGCGGGCGCCTTCCTCGTCGCCGAAGTTGGTGATGGCGAAGGGGCGCTTGAACTGGACCCCACGGGACCGGAGTTCGTCGAGCGCGGCGAAGGCGGAGACGACGCCGAGGGGGCCGTCGAAGGCGCCGCCGTCGGGCACGGAGTCCAGGTGCGAGCCGGTGACGACCGCGTCACCGGCGGCGGGGTCGCCGAGCCAGGCCCACTGGTTGCCGTTCCGGTCGACCTCGTAGTTCAGGCGGCGGGCCTCGGCCTGCATCCGGAACCAGAGCCGGCAGTCGGCGTCGGCGCCGGTCCAGGCGTAGCGGCGGTAGCCGCCCGAGGCGTCGCTGCGGCCGATGGGCCGCAGCGAACGCCACATGGCGTGGAACGTCTCGCTCACGCGGAGACACCGTCCACGCCGTCGCCCTCGCGCATCGGGACGCGTACGGACTTCTCGTCGGCGACGTTCTCGGCGATGTCGTAGCCCGCGTCGACGTGGCGGATGACGCCCATGCCGGGGTCGTTGGTGAGGACGCGGCGGATCTTCTCGCCGGCCAGCGGCGTGCCGTCGGCGACGGTGACCTGGCCCGCGTGGATGGAGCGGCCCATGCCGACGCCGCCGCCGTGGTGCAGCGAGACCCAGGAGGCGCCGGAGGCGACGTTGACCATGGCGTTGAGCAGCGGCCAGTCGGCGATCGCGTCGGAGCCGTCGAGCATGGCCTCGGTCTCGCGGTACGGGGAGGCGACCGAGCCGCAGTCGAGGTGGTCGCGGCCGATGGCCAGCGGGGCGGCGAGCTCGCCGGAGGCCACCATGTCGTTGAAGCGCTCGCCCGCGCGGTCCCGCTCGCCGTAGCCGAGCCAGCAGATGCGCGCCGGGAGGCCCTGGAAGTGGACCCGCTCGCCGGCCATCTTGATCCAGCGGTGGAGGGACTCGTTCTCGGGGAAGAGTTCGAGCATCGCCTTGTCGGTCTTGGCGATGTCCGAGGCCTCGCCCGAGAGGGCGGCCCAGCGGAACGGACCCTTGCCCTCGCAGAACAGCGGGCGGATGTAGGCCGGGACGAAGCCGGGGAAGGCGAACGCGCGGTCGTAGCCCGCGAGCTGGGCCTCGCCGCGGATGGAGTTTCCGTAGTCGAAGACCTCGGCGCCGGCGTCCATGAAGCCGACCATGGCCTCGACGTGCCTGGCCATGGACTCCCGGGCGCGGGTGGTGAAGCCGGCCGGGTCCTTGGCGGCGGCGCTCGCCATGTCGTCGAAGTCGACGCCGACCGGCAGGTAGGAGAGCGGGTCGTGGGCCGAGGTCTGGTCGGTCACGATGTCGATGGGCGCGCCCTCGGCGAGCATCTGCGGCAGCAGTTCGGCAGCGTTGCCGAGGAGGCCGATGGAGAGCGGGCGGCGGGCGTCGCGCGCCTCGGTGGCCAGCGCCAGCGCGTGGGCGAGGCTGTCGGCCTTCACGTCGAGGTAGCGGTGCTCGATGCGGCGCTCGATCGCGCGCGGGTCGACGTCGATGCAGATCGCGACGCCGTCGTTCATCGTCACGGCGAGCGGCTGGGCGCCGCCCATGCCGCCGAGGCCGGCGGTGAGGGTGATGGTGCCCGCGAGCGTGCCGCCGAACTTCTTCGCGGCGACGGCGGCGAACGTCTCGTAGGTGCCCTGGAGGATGCCCTGGGTGCCGATGTAGATCCACGAACCGGCCGTCATCTGGCCGTACATGGTCAGTCCCAGCTGCTCCAGGCGCCGGAACTCCTCCCAGTTGGCCCAGTCGCCGACCAGGTTGGAGTTGGCGATGAGCACGCGCGGGGCCCACTCGTGCGTCTGCATGACGCCCACCGGGCGGCCGGACTGGACGAGCATCGTCTCGTCCTGCTTCAGGGTCCGCAGCGTACGCACCATGGCGTCGAAGGAGCGCCAGTCACGCGCGGCCTTCCCGGTCCCGCCGTAGACGACGAGCTTGTCGGGGTGCTCGGCGACCTCGGGGTCGAGATTGTTCTGCAGCATCCGGAGGGCGGCCTCCTGCTGCCATCCCAGGGTGCTCAGTTCCGTACCGCGCGGGGCCCGTACGGGGCGGGGTCCTGACATGGGTGCCTCCTCCGATGTGACGTAACTATTCACATCCTGGCCTGATGAATAGTTGTAGTCAACAGCTGCGGTGCCACCCGTCCCGGTGGTCCTATGGATCCATGGCATCCCACCGTCGCGATCAGGCCGTCCGCGCCGCCGTCGAGCAGGGCCTCCTCACCTCCTCCTCCGGGCAGGTCGTCGCACTCCTCGACACCGCCGGGATCCGCGCGTCGGCCGCCGCCCTCGTCTCCGCCTTCGCCGCCGTCACCGACGCCCCCGTCCTGCACGCCTTCGCCGTGAAGGCCTGCCCGCTCGTGCCCGTCCTGCGCCTGCTGGACGCGTGCGGGCTCGGCGTCGAGGTCGCGAGCCCCGGTGAGCTGGCCCTCGCCCGCGCGGCCGGCGTGGCGCCGTCCCGTACGGTGCTCGACTCGCCCGCCAAGACGCCCGCCGAACTGCGCCAGGCCCTCGCGCTCGGGATCGCCGTCAACGCCGACAACCTCCAGGAGCTGGCCAGGCTCGACGCGCTGATCGCCGCCGCGCCGACCGCCTCCCCCGTCGGGATCCGGGTGAACCCGCAGGTCGGAGCCGGTTCGATCGGCGCCCTCTCGACCGCGACCGCCACGTCCAAGTTCGGGGTGGCCCTCCGGGACGAGGGCGCGCGGGAGGCCGTCGTCCAGGCGTACCTCGACCGGCCCTGGCTGACCCGGCTGCACACCCACTCCGGCTCGCAGGGCGTCCCCTTCTCGCTGATGGCCGAGGGCGTCGCCGCCGTGTACGACCTGGCCGAGGAGATCAACACCAAGGCCGGCCGGCAGCAGATCGACACCGTCGACATCGGCGGCGGGCTGCCGGTGAACTTCGCCTCGGACGAGGAGACGCCGACCTACGCCCAGTACGCGGCGCTGCTCGCCGGGACGGCGCCAGGTCTCCTCGACGGGCGCTACGGGCTCGTCACCGAGTTCGGCCGCTCGCTGCTCGCCAAGCACGGCACGATCCTCGCCCGCGTCGAGTACACCAAGACCTCGGGCGGACGCCCCATCGCGGTGACGCACGCCGGGGTCCAGGTCGCCACCCGTACCGTCTACGACCCGGCCTCCTGGCCGCTGCGCGTCCTCGCGTACGACTCCGAGGGCCGGCCCCACGACGGGGAGGAGACCGTCCAGGACGTCGCAGGACCCGCCTGCTTCGCGGGGGACCTGATCGCCACCGCGCGCCCGCTGCCGCTGCTGCGGCCGGACGACGTCGTGGCGGTGCCGGACACCGGCGCGTACTACTTCGCCCACCACTTCGCGTACAACAGCCTGCCGCGGCCGGCGGTCCACGGCTTCACGGTCCAGGACGGCGACGGCGGTGTCTCGTTCTCGACCGTGCGGCCCGCGCAGAGCATGGACGAGATCGTCGCCGAGGCGGGCGGCGACCGGGCGGACGCACTCCTGGGCTGACAACGGAGGCGACTGTCGCACCCCGGTGCTTCCATGGAGCCATGGCCATGAAGAGCATCGTCGTCGAACGCCGGATCCAGGCACCCCCAGGACCGGTCTGGGAGGCGATGACGGACCTGCGGGGCATGGAGCGCATGCTCAGCGGTGTGGACAAGGTCGAGGTGCTCACCGAGGGCACCTTCGGCGTCGGCACACGCTGGCGCGAGACCCGGACCATGTTCGGCAAGCAGGCCACGGAGGAGATGACCGTGACCGAGGCCGAGGCGCCGGACCGCTATGTGACGGTGGCCGACTCGCACGGCATGCACTACGTCTCCGAGATCGCGCTGCGCCCCGAGGGGGACGGGGGGACCGTGGTGCGGATGACGTTCTCGGGAGGCCCTGCCGAGGGGAACCGCCTGGGGTTCGTCGCCAGGCTGCTGAGCGGCCTGGGCGCCAAGGCGGCGAGCCGGGCGCTCGCGAAGGACCTGGACGACGTGGCGGCCTCGGTGGAGCGCCGCCACTGACCCTCGTCCGCACATACGTTCGCCCGTACGAGTGACAGTGCGGCGGGCATCAGGTGACGGGCCCCCGGGCAGGCGTTCTCCCGACGACGACGAGAGGCGCCCATGACCACGACATCACGATCCGACGAGCCCGCGGCCGAGCGGTCCGGGACGACCGGGGAGCCCGCGCTCAAGCGCGCCATCGGACCCAAGCTGCTGGTCCTCTTCGTGATCGGCGACATCCTGGGCACCGGGATCTACGCGACGACCGGCAAGGTCGCGGGCAAGGTCGGCGGTGCGCTCTGGCTGCCCTTCGTGATCGGTTTCGTCGTCGCGCTGCTGACGGCCGCGTCGTACGTGGAGCTGGTCGGCAAGTACCCGAAGGCGGCGGGCGCCGCGCTCTACACGCAGAAGGCGTTCAAGGTCCCCTTCCTCACCTTCATCGTCGCGTTCATGGTGATGTGCTCGGGACTCTCCTCCGCGAGCGCGGCGGCCCGCGCCTTCAGCGGGGACTACTTCCAGGAGTTCACGGACGCGATCCCCGCCACGCTCATCGCGATCGTCTTCGTCCTCGCCCTCGCCTGTCTCGCCCTGCGCGGGGTGTCCGAGTCCGTGAAGACCAACGTCGTCCTCACGCTCGTGGAGGTCACCGGGCTGCTGATCATTCTCGGGATCGGCGCCTGGGCCGTCCTGAGCGGTGACGGGGAGCCGTCGCGGCTCGGCGAGTTCGAGGCGTCGGGCAGCGGATACGCCCTGATCACGAGCGTGCTGGGGGCCACCGCGCTCGGATTCTTCGCCTTCGTCGGCTTCGAGGACTCCGTCAACATGGCGGAGGAGACGCAGGATCCGGTCCGCACCTTCCCCCGGGCCATCTTCATCGGCGTCGCCGTCACCGGCACCGTCTACGTCCTGGTCGCCCTGGTCTCCTCGCTCCTCGTCGACCACGAGGTCCTGGAGAGTTCCAGCGGGCCGCTCCTGGAGGTCGTGAAGGCCGGCGGGGTCGACTTCCCGCCGAAACTCTTCGCGCTGATCGCCCTCTTCGCCGTCACGAACTCCGCGCTCATCAACATCATGATGGCCTCCCGGCTCTGCTACGGCCTCGCCAACGAACGGGTCCTGCCGCGCGTGATGGGCAAGGTCCTGAAGCACCGCCGCACCCCTCTCACCGGCATCGTCTTCGCGACCGTCCTGACCATCGGCCTGGTCGCCACGGGCGAGATCGAGGGCCTCGGCGACACGACGGCCTTCCTCCTGCTCTGCGTCTTCGCCGTGGTCAACATCGCCGTCCTGGTGCTGCGCAGGGACCGGGTGGACCACGCCCACTTCCGTACGCCGACGGCGCTCCCGGTCATCGGCGCCGTCACGGCCCTGATCCTGGCGAGCCCGCTCGCCGACCGCTCGGCGGACGTGTACGTCCGGGCCGGTGTCCTGCTCGCGGTCGGGATCGGACTGTGGGTGGTGAACAAGGCCGTCCTGCGCGTGCGCGGGGAGGACTGAGGCGCGGCGGCCCTTCCGAGGCACACGGGACCCCTGGGGACGGACGGCCGCGGACCCAGGGGCGAATTCAAGCAAGCGAGCGGCATGTTCCGATGGAAAATGCCAGAACTCCTCCCCCCGACCGGAACGTTGAGTAGCGTCACGGTCACTGCCGTACGCCCGCACGCCGCATCGGGAGGGGAATCCGCGTGCCCGGAATCGACGAGTGCCTGCTGGAGGCCATGAGCCTGCCAGGCGCGCGCGGAGCCTGGCTGGTCGACTGGACCAGCGGGCTCGCCCTCGGCGCGGCGGGCGAGTCGCCGGTCGGCGACCACGAGACCACGGCGGCGGAGGCGGCCGAACTGGCCCGCGCGGCGGCGGAGTACGACTCCTTCGCCGGCATCGCCGCACCGACCACGGCCGTCGTCCTGGCGCCGCGCGCGAACACGCCCGGCGTCCCGGGCACCGGCGCGACCGGCTCCCCGGGAGCGGCCGGAACCGCGGCCACGGCGTCCGCCCCAGCCAGGGGACAGCGTACCGAAACCGCCTCCGCCGACGGCGGGTTGACCAAGGGTCCGCCCGTGGAGGATCTGATCGTCAGCACCCGCAGCGGCTATCACGTGCTGCGGTTCGTCGACACCGCCTTCGACAGCAGCGTCTTCCTGCACGTGTGGCTGGACCGGGACACCGGCAACCTCGCGCTCGCCCGGCTCAGACTCCGCGACCTCGCCGAGAGGCTGGTGCTCGGATGACCGTCTCACCCATGCTCGTCCGGCTGGCCGCCGAGCGCGCGACCGGCGCCCTGCTGCGCGACCACGGAACGCTCTACCTCGTCGACGGCCGCGTCGTGCACGCCGAGAGCCCGGCAGCGCCCGGACTCGACGTCCTGCTGACCGCCGGCGGACGGCTGGCCCGCGAGCGCTGGGACGAGGCCGTCAACCGGGCCGGGGCGCGCCGCGAGGTCGGCAGGTTCCTGGTGGAGAGCGGCCGGCTGCACGACGGCGAGCTGGAGATCTGTCACCTCGGCGCGGTCTTCGACGCGGCGTTCTTCGCCCTGGCCCCCGCCACCGGCCCGACCCGCTTCCGCTACGGCGTGTCCCACTGGTTCGGCGCGGTGCGCCCGGTCTCGACCGAGGCCGTCGAGCGCGAGACGGTACGCCGCCGCGAACTGCTGGACAGTGTCTGGCCGTACGCGGCGGTGGACACCGCCCCGGTCGTCGTCCGCGCCCCGGCGCCCGGGCAGACGGTGAGCCTGCGCCAGCGGGCGCTGCTCGCGGCGGCCGACGGGACGCGTACGCCCGCGGACATCGCCCGCCGGCTGGGCCGCCCGGCCTTCCACACGCTTCTCGACGTCCGCCGGCTCGCCGCCGCCGGCCTCGTGGAGACCCCGCCCGACCCCGTGGAAGCCCCACCGCCCGCCTTACCCGCCTGGGTCGGCGAGGTCGCGGCCGATCCGGACATCACCCTGCTGCGCCGGCTCCGCGACGCCCTGGAGGCAAGTCTGTGATGAGGCGTGCCCTGCGCCTGCGCGCCGAGAGGAGACAACTGATGTCGGCAGAAGCCGAGGTACTCGGCGAGCTGAGACGGCTGCGGGCCCGGCTACCCCAGCTGACCGGGGCGCTCGCGGCAAGCGCGGACGGCCTGGTGCTCGCCCATGACACCGCTTCCACGGAGGCGGAGGGGGTGGCCGCGCTGACCGCGGCGGCCCTCGGCGTGACCCAGCGACTGTGCGAGTCGACCGGACAGGGCGGCTTCCGCGAGCTGCTCGTCCGGGGCGAGAACGGTTACGTCGCCACGTACGCGGCCGGCGGCTCCGCCGTGCTCACGCTGCTCGCCGAGCCACGGATCAACGTGGGCCGGCTCCATCTGGAGGCCCGGCGGTCCAGTGCCCGGATAGGCGAGCTGGTCGACGGCGCGCTGGAGCGCAAGGACCTGAACCGGCACCAGACATAGCCGCGCCCCGGGACCGGCCCCCTGACCGGCCCCGACCGGACCTGAAGACCGATCGAAGACCGGTCGAAGAACCGAAACCGAACGAGAACCGAAACCGAAACCGGAAAAGGAAGTGCGACACCCATGGCGAACACCGAGACCGTCCTCAAGGAAGCCGCGTCCATCGAAGGCGCCATCGGCGCCGCTCTGGTCGACTACACCAGCGGAATGGCGCTCGGCACCATCGGCGGCGGCAAGGACCTCGACCTCACCGTGGCGGCGGCCGGCAACACGGACGTGGTCCGCGCCAAGGTCAGGACGATGGAGATGCTCGGGCTCCAGGACGAGATCGAGGACATCCTGATCACCCTCGGCACGCAGTACCACATCATCCGTCTGCTGAAGGGGCGGGGGAAGAACGGGCTGTTCCTGTACCTGGCACTGTTCAAGGACCGGGCGAACCTGGCGATGGCGCGTCACCAGCTGAAGAAGCTGGAGAACGACCTGGAGCTCTGACTCGAAAGACCGGCCCTAGTCCACGAAGAGGCCGCGAGCCGCCGCCTTCGTGTCGAACTCCTCCAGGCGCGCCTGGGCATCGGGCAGTTCGTCCGCCATGGCTTCCAGGAGCACGCGGCCGAGCAGCATCGGGGCGCAGGCCGTGTCGAAGGCGAGCCCGGTGCCGACGGCGGCCGGGATGAGCAGGTCGCTGTGGGCGGCGACGGGCGCGAACGCCGACTCGGCGACCGTCACCACGGTCAGTCCGGCGCCCCGGGCGTACTCCAGGGCCTCGACGACCTCGCGGGGGTGTCGGGGCAGCGCGAAGCAGAGCAGGGCCGTGGCCCCGGCCCGTACCGCCGCGTCGACCCGGTCGGTGAGCATCGAACCGCCCTCGTCGAGGAGGCGGACGTCGGGGTGGACCTTGGCGGCGAAGTACGCGAAGCCGCGCGCCTGCGAGGAGGCGGCCCGCAGCCCGAGGACGGGCAGCGGCCGCGAGGCGGCGAGCAGCCGGCCTGCGCGGGCGACGGGCGCGGGATCGGCGAGGAGCTCGGCGAGGTGGCGCAGGTTCTCGATCTCGGCGAGGACGGCCTGCTGGTACTCGTTGTGCTCGCCGGCCTTCTCCGAGGCCTCCCCCGCGGGCGCGACCTCGCGCAGATGGCGGCGGAGGGCCGGGTAGCCGTCGAAGCCCAGAGCGACGGCGAACCGGGTCACGGAGGGCTGACTGACGCCGGCGAGGTCGGCCAGCTCCACGCTGGACAGGAACGCCACGTCGCCGGCGCGGCGCACCATGCAGTGCGCGATCCGCCGCTGTGTCGGTGTCAGCCGATGGCCCTCGAAGAGCGCCTGCAGCCGTCCGGCCGGGCTGTCGCTCACGCCGTCCCCTTCCGCCTATTCAGTCACCGTGAACTCTGCATGAAGATATGCAGGAGGGCAAGAAATGCGGGGGATACCCCTACTGACACGTGGGGTCGGCGCTCCCTACCGTGACGAGTATGGACAGCCGCGACCCCGCCCGCACCGACGAGTTGAAGAACGAGCTGGACGCCACACTGCACGTCCGGCGGGAGCTGGGCGCGGAGTACGAGTCCGCGCTCATCGAGTCCTTCCTCGGCAAGGTGGAACAGAGCCTGGAGACGACGATCGACCGCCAGGTCCGCCGCCGCACGGCGGAGCAGCAGGTGGCGGCGGCCCGGGGCGTCCGCCCGCCGGGCACGGGCCCGGAGGGCTTCGGTGAGCGCTACGGCTTCGGCATCATCTCGCTGCTCCTGGCGATCCCACTCTCCGCGATCGCCGTCGCCCAGGCGGACCTCGAAGGCCTGATCGTCGCCTGGATCGGCATCGTCGGCGTGAACTTCGTCCACGCGACCGGCGGCCTGGAACGGCGCTTCGCGCGCCGGACGGACGACGAGGGCCGATAGCCCGTCGCGGCGAGGGCGGGCAGCCCTGGGCCGGAGCCCGAGTACCGCAAGGGACCGCGCCCGAGTACCGCAAGGGACCGGGCCCGAGAGCCGCAAGGGGCCGGGTCCGAGTACCGCAAGGGACTGGAGCCCGAGTACCGCAGGGGCCGGGTCCGAGCGCCCTGGGCCCGGAAAGACATGTGCGCGGGGACCGCCGCACCCCCATCGCTGGGGGGCGGGACGACGGCGGTCCCCGCGGGGGACACGGGCCCGGGTCAGGGCCGGTCTCGCGTCCGGAAGGCGTCGTCAGGAGGTCCGGGAGCCGCTCCGTAGTCCTTGACGCCGACAAGGAACAATGTGCCGGACGCGTGTTAAGCGGGTGCTGCGCGTACGTGTCGCGCTCGTACCGATTGCGCGAACGCCCGCTCGATCACGCGTCGCGCTACTTCGCGACGCCCTTCGACCCGCCGTTCGCCAGGAACGCCAGCAGGTCCTGTCGGCTCACCACACCCGTCGGCTTGCCCTCGACCAGCACGATCGCCGCGTCCGCCGACTCGCCGAGCACGGACATCAGGTCGGCGACGGGCTCGCCCGAGCCGACCTGCGGCAGCGGCGCGCTCATGTGACGCTCCAGCGGGTCCTCCAGGGACGCCCGCTTGGTGAACAGCGCGTCCAGGAGCTCTCGTTCGACGACCGAGCCGACGACCTCCGCCGCCATGACGTCCGGGTGACCGGCGCCCGGCTTCACGATCGGCATCTGCGAGACGCCGTACTCCCGCAGCACCTCGATGGCCTCGCCGACCGTCTCCTCCGGGTGCATGTGGACGAGGGAGGGCATGACGCCCTCCTTGTGCCGCAGCACGTCGGCGACGGTGGCGGAGGAGGTGTCCTCCAGGAAGCCGTAGTCGGCCATCCACTCGTCGTTGAAGATCTTGGACAGGTAGCCGCGGCCGGAGTCCGGCAGCAGCACGACCACGACGTCGTCCGGGCCGAGCTCCTTGGCGACCTCGAGCGCGGCCACGACCGCCATGCCGCAGGAGCCGCCGACGAGCAGGCCCTCCTCCTTGGCGAGACGGCGGGTCATCTGGAAGGAGTCCTTGTCGGACACCGGGACGATCGCGTCGGCGACGTTCCGGTCGTAGGCGGTGGGCCAGAAGTCCTCACCGACGCCCTCGACCAGGTACGGCCGGCCGGAGCCGCCGGAGTAGACGGAGCCCTCGGGGTCGGCGCCGATCACCTTCACCGAGCCGCCGGAGACCTCCTTGAGGTAGTTGCCGGTGCCGGAGATGGTGCCGCCGGTGCCGACGCCGGCGACGAAGTGGGTGATCTTCCCCTCCGTCTGCTCCCACAGCTCGGGGCCGGTGGTCTCGTAGTGGGAGCGGGGGTTGTTCGGGTTGGAGTACTGGTCCGGCTTCCAGGCGCCCGGGGTCTCACGGACGAGGCGGTCGGACACGTTGTAGTACGAGTCGGGGTGCTCGGGGTCGACGGCGGTGGGGCAGACGACGACCTCGGCGCCGTACGCCCGCAGCACGTTGATCTTGTCCGTGGACACCTTGTCGGGGCAGACGAAGATGCACTTGTAGCCCTTCTGCTGGGCCACGATCGCAAGACCGACACCGGTGTTCCCGGATGTGGGCTCGACGATGGTTCCGCCGGGCTTGAGCGCCCCGCTCTCCTCGGCCGATTCGATCATGCGCAGGGCGATGCGGTCCTTGACCGAGCCGCCGGGGTTGAAGTACTCGACCTTGGCCAGGACGGTCGCCTGGATTCCCGCCGAGACGTTGTTGAGCTTCACCAGCGGGGTGTTGCCGACGAGGCTGATCATCGAGTCGTGGAATTGCACCGTAATCTCCGGGGTCTCCGTAATGGTGCGTCCAGCGTATGCGTAGTCGGAGCGGGTTACGGGGCAGTTAGATCCTGAACGGCTTGAAGGAGGTGACTGCCCCCATGTCGAGGGCGAGGGTGGCACGGCGGATCGCGGCGGGCGCGGCGTACGGAGGCGGCGGCATCGGGCTGCTCGGTGCGGCGGCTGTGGGCGTTCTCCTGACCGAGGTGCAGCTGGCGAAGCGGAACGTGGGGGGTGGGGTGGCGCCCCTACCGCCGGGGGCGGACGGGCTGTACGGGCGCTCGTTCGCGGCCTCGGACCCCGGCTCGGTCCCTCTGAGGCTGGCCCTTCTGGGTGATTCGACGGCGGCCGGCCAGGGGGTGCGCCGCTCGGGGCAGACCCCGGGGGCGCTCCTGGCCTCGGGCCTGGCGGCGGTGGCGGAGCGGCCGGTGGTGCTGCGGAACGTGGCCCTGCCGGGGGCGCGCTCGGACGATCTGGAACGTCAGGTGTCGCTGCTGCTGTCGTCCCCGTCGGGGCCGCCGGACGTGGGCGTGATCATGATCGGGGCGAACGACGTCACGCACCGGATGCCGGCGACGGAGTCGGTGCGGCTGCTCGCGGCCGCGGTGCGGCGGCTGCGGACGGCGGGGGCGGAGGTGGTCGTGGGGACCTGCCCGGACCTCGGGACGATCGAGCCGGTCTACCAGCCGCTGCGGTGGCTGGCGCGCCGGGTGTCGCGGCAGCTGGCGGCGGCGCAGACGATCGTGGTGGTGGAGCAGGGCGGCCGGACGGTGTCGCTGGGCGATCTGCTGGGCCCGGAGTTCGCGGCCAACCCGCGGGAGATGTTCGGGGCGGACAACTACCACCCGTCGGCGGAGGGGTACGCGACGGCGGCGATGGCCGTGTTGCCTACGGTGTGCGCGGTGCTCGGTGTGTGGCCGGATACCGACCGTCTGGAGCCGGACCGTCACGAGGACATGCTGCCGGTCGCGAAGGCGGCGGCGGAGGCGGCGAGGGAGGCCGGTACGGAGGTCACGGGGGCGCGGGCGCCCTGGGCCCTGCTCAAGCACCGCCGCCGCCGGCGCCTCGCGGAACCGGCCTCGGCCCCGGATCCGGCCACGTCCCCGGAGGAGGTCCACAGGCCCTGAGGGGCCCGAGGAGGCCGCCCCCGGCCCCGGAGGGGCGGGGCCCCGCTCCCCGCCGGGCCCGGGAGGCCCCTCACCGGGCGGCGAGGCCCCCGTGGGGTTTCGGGGAGGGGTGGTGCGGGGGAGATGGACGTCAGAGGGCTGAGCGGGCGCTTAGAAAAGAGGTCCGCGTCACACCGCCCGGGCGGTGACCCGTGCCGTACGTGCAGGTAACTTCCCTTTCAGTCCGTCCACCCCGCATCCTCCTGGAGCCGTGATGCCCGAAGCCGTCATCGTCTCGACCGCCCGCTCCCCGATCGGCCGGGCCTTCAAGGGCTCCCTGAAGGACCTGCGGCCCGACGACCTCACCGCCACGATCATCCAGGCCGCCCTCGCCAAGGTCCCCGAGCTCGACCCGCGCGACATCGACGACCTGATGCTCGGCTGCGGCCTCCCCGGCGGCGAGCAGGGCAACAACCTGGGCCGGATCGTCGCCGTCCAGATGGGGATGGACCACCTCCCCGGCTGCACGATCACCCGCTACTGCTCCTCCTCGCTCCAGACCTCCCGAATGGCGCTGCACGCCATCAAGGCGGGCGAGGGCGACGTCTTCATCTCGGCCGGTGTCGAGATGGTCTCCAGCTTCACGAAGGGCAACTCGGACTCCCTGCCCGACACGCACAACCCCCTCTTCGCCGACGCCGAGGCCCGCACCGCCGCCGTCGCCGCCTCCGAGGGCTCCAGCTGGCACGACCCGCGCGAGGACGGCCTCGTCCCCGACGCGTACATCGCCATGGGCCAGACCGCCGAGAACCTGGCGCGCTGGAAGGGCATCAGCCGCCAGGAGATGGACGAGTTCGGCGTACGGTCCCAGAACCTCGCCGAGCAGGCCATCAAGAACGGCTTCTGGGAGCGCGAGATCACCCCGGTCACGACCCCGGACGGCACGGTCGTCTCCACGGACGACGGCCCGCGCGCCGGCGTCACGCTGGAGGGCGTGCAGGGCCTCAAGCCCGTCTTCCGCCCCGACGGCCTGGTCACCGCCGGCAACTGCTGCCCGCTCAACGACGGTGCCGCCGCGCTCGTGATCATGTCCGACACGAAGGCCCGCGAGCTGGGCCTGACCCCGCTCGCCCGCATCGTCTCCACCGGCGTCTCGGGCCTCTCCCCCGAGATCATGGGCCTCGGCCCGGTCGAGGCCTCCAAGCAGGCCCTCAAGCGCGCCGGCCTGACGATCGACGACATCGACCTGGCCGAGATCAACGAGGCCTTCGCCGCCCAGGTCATCCCGTCCTACCAGGACCTGGGTCTGGACCTGGACAAGGTGAACGTCAACGGCGGCGCCATCGCCGTCGGCCACCCCTTCGGCATGACCGGCGCCCGCATCACCGGCACGCTGATCAACAGCCTGCAGTTCCACGACAAGCAGTTCGGCCTGGAGACCATGTGCGTCGGCGGCGGCCAGGGCATGGCCATGGTCATCGAGCGGCTGAGCTAGTTCTGAGCTGAACCTGCCAGGGGGGCGCGCGGCAGCGCTCCCATGGCCATCCGACACGGGATCCAACCGCCCCGCGTCCCAGCCGTGACCGAATCTCCCCCAGGATGTGACCTATGTCCCGGGGGAGAGTCGTTCCCGCAGGTCACAGTAGTTTCGGGACTAAACACCCGGCCCAAATACCTGTCCATTTCGTGACGTAATGCACTGACAGGGGGCGCACTCCCAGGACAAGCTGATGTAGGAAGTCGGGGGGATCGACTCGGAATCGGGAGTACGTCAGTGAGCGCCATGTCTCTTGCCCTGCTGGTGACCACGGCCGCCGCCACGGCCGTGGGCGCCGCCGCCCTGCACGCTGCCCACGGTCTCCGTAAGCAGGTCGTCGCCCTGCGTGGCGAACTCGCCGCCGCGCGCGGGGTGTCCGTCCCGCACGCCAGGGAGACGCCTGCCGCGGAGATACGGGCCGCGGTCGCCGAGGCACTCGCCGAGGAGCGCGAGCGCGAGCTCGCCGAGGCGCGTGCCTTCTGGGCGGCCCAGGAGGCCCGTGACGCGGCCGACGCGCCCTCCCTGCTGGGCGGCCTCGGCGGTCCCGCCGAGGACGGCGGCCCCTTCTACGTGCCGCGCCAGGCGGACTTCGCGGGCCTGGAGGCCATGGCCCTGGAGGCGATGGAGGCCGAGGCCGCCGCGCTCGACGGCACCGGCGTCGACAGCGTCCTGGAGGAGTTCCCGGAGCTGACCGAGTACGCGGAGGACTCCCCGGAGCTCGCCGCGGCCCGCCGTCGCCACCCCTCGCACCCGGACTTCGTGCCGGTACAGACGCCGGTCGTCACGGACCACGAGCGCACCGTGTCGCGCCTCGAGGAGCTGGCCGACACGGGCACCGCGCTGACCGACGTACGCCCCGGCCCGCTCGGCACGCTCGACGTGTACGTCTTCGCCGACGGCACCACGCTCTGCATGACCCCCGGTCACCGCGAGACCGCCGAGCGCCTCGCCGAGGCCCTGCGCGCCGGCCGTACGCCGGTCCTCCTCGGCGGCTCCGGCGTCTCGGGCGCGTACGCCCTGACCTTCTCCTTCGGAGAGGCGGACGACGAGAACGTCTACATCCTCGCCGACCGCGTGATCGCCTCGCTCTGACCCGCCCGGCGGCCGCGCCGGGGGGCCACAGCGCCCTACAGCCCCGAGCGCGCCGCCGCATCCCGCACCAGCCTCACGGCCTCGCCCAGTTCCCCTTCCCGGGAGCCGGCCGGGGCCGTTCGCAGAGCCTCCGCCAGATCCGTTCCCGCGACGAGCAGTTGGTCGGCGACGGCGAAGACGCCCGCGTCCGGCATGATCCGGCCGCCCTCGTCCCCCACCGCCTCCGGCTCCTCGATCCGCTGCGCCCACAGCGCCAACCGCCGGGCCAGGTCGAGCCCTTCGGCGGCCGCGCCACGCTGGAGGCGGCTCTGCGGGGCGGCCCGGAGCCGGTCGGCGAACCGTTCGACGGCGGCGGTCAGTTCAGTCGTATCGAGCACTCCGCGACCCTACGCGCCCTCCACGCACTGTTGCCAACGCGCCGACGCTCGGGCACGGTGTCGGGAAGGAGCACACGGCAACACGCGTCCGGAGGCGCCGATGTCCCACGCATTCTCCGAAGAGACCCACCGCAACCTGCTCGCCCGAATCCCGCACTGCACCGGTCGTGAGATCTCCGACTGGCTCCGCACCGTCGAGGAAGGCCCCTCCCTCGTGCGCTTCGAGGAGAAGGTCAGCTGGCTCCGGGGCGAGCACGACCTCGCGTACGGCCACGCGAAGGCGATCATCCACGAGTACGACCTTCGACGGGCGGCCCGTCGACTGCTCTGACACCCGCCGCACCCTCGTCGGCGGCGCCCGCGTCGCCCGAACCGGTGTCCGGTGAGGGGCCCGGCACGGGCCCCTCACCCCCGGTAGAGTGGGAGAACGATGGTTCTCCCACGCGAGGGGTGATCGGACCATGCAGACCATGGACGCCGAGACCGCCGAGGCACGGCTGCTGGAGGCCGCCGAGGAGCTGTTCGACGAGCGCGGGGTGCAGGCGGTCGGCATGGACGCCATCCGCTCCGCGTCGGGCGTCTCGCTCAAGCGCCTCTACCAGCTCTACCCGTCCAAGGACCATCTGGTGTGGGCCGTCCTGAACCGCCGCGACAGCGCCGTCCGCGAGGCCATCGCCGCCCACGGAGCCGCCCACGCCACCACCCCGTACGAGCGCGTCCTGGCGGTCTTCGACCACCTCGGCGAGCGGTTCGCCGACCCCGGCTTCCGCGGCTGCGCCTTCATCAACACCTTCGGCGAGATGGGTGGCATCTCACCGGACGTCGCCGACATCGCCCGCGGGCACAAGCAGGCGCTGCGGGGGTACTTCGCCGAGCAGACCGCCGCCCTCGGGGCGCCCGGGGAGCTGGCCGACCAGCTGGCGCTGCTCGCCAACGGCGCCATGGTCGTCGCGGGCATCGACGGCTCTTCCGACCCGGCGGCGCAGGCGAAGGCCGCGGCCCGGGTCCTCCTGGACGCGGCGCTCCAGGGCTGACCGCGCCGCCCGAGCGCCGCCCCGACCCGCAGCCCCTCGGCCCACTCGCGGACGCGGAAGGGCCCGCCCGGCGGAAGCCGGACGGGCCCTTCGTCACACTCGCGTGTGCGCACGTGCGTGCGCACCTCCCGTGCGTCAGTCGTCGCCCTGCAGGATCGACAGAAGACGCAGCATCTCCAGGTAGATCCACACCAGGGTCAGGGTGAGGCCGAAGGCCGCCAGCCAGGACTCCTCGCGCGGGGCGCCGTAGTTCACGCCGTCCTCGACCTGCTTGAAGTCCAGGGCGAGGAAGCAGGCACCGAGGATGATGCCGATGACACCGAAGAGGATGCCGAGGCCGCCGCTGCGGAAGCCCAGGCCGTCACCGGCGCCGTCGAAGAGCGAGAAGAGCGCGTTGACCGCCATCAGCAGGATGAAGCCGATCGCGGCCGCCATCACGAAGCCGTAGAAGCGGCGCGTGACGCGGATCCAGCGCATCTTGTACGCGATCAGCACACCGGCGAAGACCGCCATCGTGCCGAGCACCGCCTGCGCGACCACACCGGGAGAGATGTAGGTCGAGACCGCAGCGGAGATGACGCCGAGGAAGAAGCCCTCGAAAGCCGCGTAGGCAAGGATCAGCGCAGGCGACGGCTTGCGCTTGAACGACTGGACCATCGCCAGGACGAAGGCCACCAGGGCGGCGCCGATGGCCACCCCGTAGGACTTGCCGAGGTTCTCCGGGTCGACCGGCATGACGATCCACGACAGGGCCGCGAAGATCACGACCGTGCCGAGCGTCATGGCCGTACGGCTCACGACGTCGTCGATCGTCATCACGTTGCCGCGGGTCTGCTCCGGGGCGCCGAGCTGGGTGTCCTGGGCGTACGGGTTGGTCGCGTACGGATTCGCCGCGCCCTGTGCGTACGGGTCGGTTCCGACGGCGGGGCCCCCGGCCTGCGGCTGCGGCGGCGGTGTGAAGCCGGCGTGGCCGTTGTCGCGGCTGAACCCCCGTCGCGAGAAGACCGGGTTACTGCTCCTCATCTCACTCCTCCATGGCCGCACTGCGCGGCCTTGCGTCAAGAGTAATCGGGAAGCAAAAGAAACTCCCTAGTGCTCGGGGAGGATCTTTCCGAGATCGTTAGGGAGACGCCGGGGGGCGACGGCGGTGAGCTGTGCCCGGAACCGGACTCGAACCGGTACGGCCCGAAGGCCAGCGAGGTTTAAGCTCGCCGTGTCTGCATTCCACCATCCGGGCATGGCGCGCGGCTCCGCGTCGGCACATGAGCCTATCGGGATGCGTCGCTCGTTCAGCGGAACGCTGGCCCGATGTTGTCTTATTTTATTGACGCCTGAGTGTGCGTCAGTGCAGGTGGGGCCTGGTCTGACGGAGTGTGACAGGGCTCCCGGCCGCAAAGGCCCGGCCACCGGAATGACGGAAAGTCGCCGCCTGGACACGCCCGGAGCGGCACACTCCCCCGGGGTACCGACCTCTCAGGGGTCCCGTCATACCTCAGGAGGAGACCCCGCCCTCCCGGTCCGACTCGAGTCGCCCCCGGGAACGGGCATGTGGGCGGACGACCCGGGCCTCAACGCTCGACACGATGGAGTGGTTCCCGAACACCTCGCAGTGACAGGAGTCCCTCGTGACCACCACCCCCACCGTCTCCCGCGCCACCGCGGTGGCCGCCCGCGCCACGGATCTCTCGAAGGTCTACGGACAGGGCGAGACCCAGGTGGTCGCCCTGGACCGGGTCACCGTGGACTTCCGGCAGGGCGAGTTCACCGCGATCATGGGCCCCTCCGGCTCCGGCAAGTCGACCCTGATGCACTGCGTCGCGGGCCTGGACTCCTTCAGCTCCGGATCGGTGCGCCTGGGCGAGACCGAGCTCGGCACCCTCAAGGACAAGCAGCTCACGCAGCTGCGCCGGGACAAGATCGGCTTCATCTTCCAGGCGTTCAACCTGCTGCCGACGCTGACGGCGCTGGAGAACATCACGCTGCCGATGGACATCGCGGGCCGCAAGCCCGACAAGCAGTGGGTGGAGAAGGTCATCGACATGATCGGCCTGTCCGGCCGGCTGAGCCACCGTCCCACGCAGCTCTCCGGCGGCCAGCAGCAGCGCGTCGCCGTGGCCCGCGCCCTGGCCTCGCGCCCCGAGATCATCTTCGGTGACGAGCCGACCGGAAACCTGGACTCGCGCTCCGGCGCCGAGGTCCTGGGCTTCCTGCGCAACTCGGTACGGGAACTGGGCCAGACGGTCGTCATGGTCACCCACGACCCGGTCGCCGCGTCCTACGCGGACCGGGTGATCTTCCTCGCGGACGGCCGGATCGTCGACGAGATGATCGCCCCGACGGCGGACGGCGTGCTGGACCGCATGAAGGCCTTCGACGCCAAGGGCCGCACGAGCTGAGGCACCCCCGGGGCTGACGCCCCGGTCCGCGGCCCTTCGACGTTCCGCCCCCGACTCGGGGGCTCCCACCCCAGGACACACACATGTTCCGTACCGCCTTGCGCAACGTGCTCGCGCACAAGGCCCGGCTGCTGATGACCGTGCTCGCCGTCATGCTCGGCGTCGCCTTCGTCTCCGGCACCCTGGTCTTCACCGACACCCTCTCCCAAGCCTTCCGCAGCCAGTCGGCCAAGAGCTACGACGACGTGGCCGTCGCCGTGGAGCACTACCCGAACCCGGCGGAGGCCGCCAAGGAGCCCGGCCTCTCCCAGAGCGTCGTCGACCGCCTCGGCAAGCTCGACGGCGTCGACTCCGTCACCGGACGGGTCGACGGCTTCGCCGGCGTGCCCGACAAGGACGGCAAGCTGATCGGCGTCGGCTGGTCCAACAAGGGCACCAACTTCGCCCCGGGCGCCGACGGCAAGGACCGGGCGTACGACTTCGTCCAGGGCGCCGGCCCGGTCGAGGACGGGCAGATCGCGCTCGACAAGGACACCGCGGCCAAGGGCGGCTACCAGGTGGGCGACCGCGTCCGCGTGGCCACCAACGGCCCGGTGAAGGAGTACACGCTCTCCGGTGTCTTCACCACCGAGGACGGCGCGGTCAGCGCCGGCGGCAGCCTGGTCCTCTTCGACAACTCCGTCGCGCAGAAGCAGTTCGTGAAGGAGGGCTTCTACCGCAGCGCCACCATCGCCGCGACCCCCGGCACGGACGCCGACAAGCTCCTGGACGAGGTCCTGAAGGTCGTCCCGAAGGCCGCCACGGCCCAGACCGGCCAGGCGCTCGCCGACCAGCAGGCCGAGGACATCGAGGCCGGGCTCGGCGCGCTGAAGCAGGTGCTGCTGGGCTTCGCCGGCATCGCCCTCTTCGTCGGCGTCTTCCTGATCGCCAACACCTTCACCATGCTGGTCGCCCAGCGCACCAGGGAGCTCGCGCTGATGCGCGCCGTCGGCGCCTCGCGCAAGCAGATCACCCGTTCCGTCCTCGCCGAGGCCGGACTGGTCGGCCTGGTGGCCTCGGTCGTCGGCTACGGCCTCGGCATCGCGATGGCCGTCGGACTGCGCTCGGGCATGAACGCCTTCGACCTGAAGGTGCCGGGCGGCCCGCTGGTCCTCACCGCCGCCCCGCTCGTCGCCGCGCTCGCCGTCGGTGTCCTGATCACCATGTTCGCCGCCTGGCTGCCCGGCCGCCGCGCCGCGAAGATCCCGCCGGTCGCCGCCATGAGCAGCGTCCACGCCGCGGCGACGACCAAGTCGCTGGTGGTCCGCAACTCCATCGGCGCCGCGCTCACCGCGCTCGGTGTGGTCCTCATCGTGCTCGGCGCCGGCACCGGCGGCGACGACGGCCGGATGTACATCGCGGGCGGCGCCTTCGTCACCCTCGTCGGTGTGATCGTGCTGATCCCGCTGCTCTCCCGCCCGGTGATCGCCCTGATCCGCCCGCTCTTCGTCGGCCTCTTCGGGGTCTCCGGCAAGCTCGCCGGACTCAACGCGGTCCGCAACCCGCGCCGTACCGGCGCCACCGCCTCCGCGCTCGCCATCGGCCTGACCCTGGTCACCGGCCTGTCCGTGCTCGGTACGACGGTCGGCGCGGCGCTGGACAAGATGACGACGGAGCAGATCCGCGCCGACTACATGATCTCCATGGCCTCCGGCGAGGGCATGAACACCGACACGCTGGCCGCGATCGAGAAGACCCCCGGCGCCACGGCCGTCTCGCCGCAGCTGGCCGGCTGGTTCACGCTCAAGGGCAAGGACGTCTCCGCCTCCGGTGTCACCCCCGGCGACATCGAGAAGCTGATCAAGCTCGACACCGTGAAGGGTTCGCTGAACTCGCTCGGCGAGGGGCAGATCGCGATCGCGGAGAAGACCGCGGCCAAGCAGGGCTGGAAGGTCGGCGACACGCTGCCGGTCGAGTTCGGCGACAAGAAGAAGGGGAAGCTGACGGTCGGCGCGATCTTCGAGGACAGCGAGTTCGTCTCGCCGGTCGTGATCGACGCGAAGACCATCACCGCCCACGAGCAGCAGTCGTACATCCCGCAGATCTTCGTCTCGATGGACGGCGGCGCCTCCGCGGCCAACGAGAAGGCGATCGCGAAGGCCATGGGCGACAACCCGGCCATCACCGTCATGGACCAGAAGGACATCCGTGACCTGTTCGGCGGCCAGATCAACATGCTCCTGAACATCATGTACGGCCTGCTGGCGATGGCCCTGATCATCGCGGTCCTGGGCGTCGTGAACACCCTGGCCATGTCCGTCTTCGAGCGTCAGCAGGAGATCGGCATGCTGCGGGCGATCGGTCTCGACCGACGCCGCGTGAAGCGGATGGTCCGTCTGGAGGCCGTGGTCATCTCGCTCTTCGGCGCGGTCGTCGGAATCGGTCTCGGCTCGTTCCTCGGCTGGGCGATCGGCGAGACGTTCAAGAGCAGCCTGCCGGGCTACGCGCTGGTGCTGCCCTGGGACCGGATCGGGGTCTTCCTGGTCCTGGCCGGACTGGTCGGCGTCCTGGCCTCCCTGTGGCCGGCCCGCAGCGCCGCGAAGCTCAACATGCTGACGGCCATCAAGACCGAGTAGCAGCGCACGCAGGGCGAAGGGCCGGGCTCCCCCACGGGAGCCCGGCCCTTCGCGTCTCAGCGGCCGAGCGGGCAGCGGGTCGGCGTGTCAGTGGGTCACGCCTACTCGTTCCACACCCGCGGCCGCAGCGCGACGCCCGAGGTCCCCGACTCCGGTGTCTTCACAGCGAGGAACTGGTTCACACCGATCCGGTTGCGCTCGAAGGAGACCGCGCAGGCCGCCATGTAGAGCCGCCAGATCCGCGCCCGGCCCGGTGAGGTGCTCCGTACGGCACGGGCCCAGTCGCCCTCCAGATTGGCCACCCAGCGGCGCAGCGTCAGGGCGTAGTGCTCGCGGATCGCCTCCACGTCACGCACCTCGAAGCCGGCGTCCTCCAGCGTCGTCAGCGTGCGTCCCATCGGGGCGAGTTCGCCGTCGGGGAAGACGTACGCGTCGATGAAGGGGTCGATCCGGTAGGCCTCCTCGTCCGGCTCGGGGCGGCGGGAGATCTGGTGGTTGAGCAGCCGGCCGCCGGGCTTGAGCAGGGCGTGCAGTATGTCGGCGTACTCGCGGTAGCGGGTCTCGCCGACGTGCTCCGCCATGCCGATGGACGAGATCGCGTCGTACGGCCCGTCCTTGACGTCCCGGTAGTCCTGGACCCGGATCTCGATCCGGTCCGTCAGGCCCTCCTCGGCGATCCGCTTGCGGGCGTACGTCGCCTGCTCGCGGGAGAGGGTGATGCCGACGACCCGCGCGCCGTACTCGCGGGCCGCGTGCATGGCCATCGAGCCCCAGCCGCAGCCGACGTCGAGGAGCCGGTCGCCCTCCTTCAGGTTCAGCTTGCGGGCGATGAGGTCCAGCTTGTCGCGCTGGGCGTCCTCCAGGGTCCCGTCCTCGGTCCAGTACGCGCACGAGTAGACCATCGACGGCCCGAGGACCAGTTCGTAGAAGTCGTTGCCCACGTCGTAGTGGTGACTGATCGCCTGCTTGTCGCGGCGCTTGCTGTGGCGCGATCCGGTGCGCCGGCGCACCTCCTCGGCGGGCGGTGCGGGTGGTGGCAGGGGTCTGGCCAGCTTCAGGAACGCCGCGGCCGCGGTGCGCAGCTTCGGATCGCGTACGGACGCCAGGGCGCTCCTGGTCTCCTCGCCGCGCTCCCAGAACAGCCCCGCCAGCCGATCCAGGACCTCGTAGAGATCACCCTCGACGTCGATCTCACCGGCCACCCAGGCCCGCGCGAGGCCCAGTTCGCCGGGCCTCCACAGCAGCCGGCGCAGGGCGCGCCGCTCCCGGACGATCAGGACGGGGCCATCCGCGGGTCCGGCTTCGCTGCCGTCCCAGGCTCGCAGACGCACCGGGAGCGGGGACCCCAGCAGGTCCTCCGCGAGAGTGGTCAGCCGCGATGCGGCGTCGGCCATGGTGCACACCTCCGTGATGTCGTGCCCCAGAAATGCTCGTGACCACGTAAACACCGTCCGTAGGCGAATACAGTCCCGCCGCCGCACAACGACTCGGCAAAAACACGCGAAAGGGCCGTCCGCACCACGGATGGCGGACGGCCCTTTCGGTGACGTCGGGTACTGCTCTCAGCGCGTCAGGAGGCCTTGGCCTTCTCCTGCGCCGGGGTGGCGGGAGCCGGGGCGGGCTTGGCCGCCTCGTAGAACTCCTCGCGCGGCGTCTCCATGGCACCGAGGGAGACGACCTCGCGCTTCAGGAACATCGCGAGGGTCCAGTCGGCGAAGACGCGGATCTTGCGGTTCCAGGTCGGCACGGCCATGCCGTGGTAGCCACGGTGCATGTACCAGGCGAGCCGGCCCTTGAGCTTGATCTTCATCTTGCCCATGACGATCATGGCGACGCCCTTGTGGAGGCCGAGGCCCGCCACAGCGCCCTTGTTGGAGTGGCTGTACTCCTTCTGCGGGAAGCCCCGCATGCCGGAGACCACGTTGTCGCCGAGGACCTTCGCCTGACGCAGCGCGTGCTGGGCGTTCGGCGGGCACCAGGCGTTCTCCACACCGGCCTTGCGGGCGGCGAGGTCCGGAACCTGGGCGTTGTCGCCCGCGGTCCAGATGTAGTCGGTGCCGGTGACCTGGAGGGTCGGCTGGGCGTCCACGTGGCCGCGCGGGCCGAGCGGGAGGCCGAAGCGGGAGAGCGCCGGGTTGGGCTTGACGCCGGCGGTCCACACGATGGTGTTGGAGTCGACCTCGAGGCCGTTCTTCAGCACGACGTGGCCGTCGACGCAGGAGTCCATGGACGTCGAGAGGTAGATCTCGACACCGCGGCCCTCGAGGTGCTCCTTGCCCCAGCGGCCCAGCTCCGGGCCGACCTCGGGAAGGATCTTGTCGGCGGCGTCGACCAGGATGAAGCGCATGTCCTCGCGCTTCACGTTGGTGTAGTACTTCGCCGCGTCGCGGGCCATGTCCTCGACCTCGCCGATGGTCTCCGCGCCGGCGAAGCCGCCGCCCACGAAGACGAAGGTCAGCGCCTTGCGGCGGACCTCCTCGTTGGTCGTGGAGTCGGCCTTGTCGAGCTGCTCCAGGACGTGGTTGCGGAGGCCGATGGCCTCCTCCACGCCCTTCATGCCGATGCCCTGCTCGGCCAGGCCGGGGATCGGGAAGGTACGGGAGACCGCGCCCATCGCGATGACCAGGTAGTCGAACGGCAGGTCGTACGCCTCGCCGACGAGCGGCGCGATCGTGGCGACCTTGCGGTCCTGGTCGATGCTGGTGACGCGACCGGTGAGCACCTCGGCTCCGCGCACGACGCGTCGCAGCGGGACGACGACATGGCGCGGCGAGATGCTGCCTGCGGCGGCTTCGGGGAGGAAGGGCTGGTACGTCATGTACGAGCGCGGGTCGACGACCGTGACGGTCGCTTCCGCATAACGCATCTTCTTGAGGATGCGTCGAGCTGCGTACAGGCCTACGTACCCACCGCCTACTACGAGGATCCTGGGACGCTCCGTGGTGCTCATGCATCCGAGTATCCACCCCTCTCAGGGGGGTCGCTCGTGCGCCCCTTCACAAGCTCCGGTGGTACCTCTGCTACACTCCGCCGCCCACGTGACCCAGGTCATGGTCGTGCAAAGGAACCAAGGTGCAGGGGTGAACGTTGTTCACCCCTACTGAACTGGTCTGGAGAGCCCCCGTTAACGCAGAACCACGGGGTGCATTCACACGATGGAAACATCGAGCGAACCGGGCTCCACGCCTGCGAAAGAGCCCCGACAGGGGCACTGGAGGCCCCAATGGCCCTCCGCGGCCCCCATCAGGGCCCTTTTCCTTGTGAAGAACTTCACGAACTTTGTCGGCGGACCCGTTCCGGACGCCCCGCCGAGTGCCCGTTATGCCACGGACAGTGCGATTCCGTCGAGGATGTCGTGCTCGCTGACGACGACCTCACGGGCGCCGGTCCGCTCCATGATCTCCAGCAGGACGAGCGCCCCGGAGACGATGACGTCGACCCGGCCCGGGTGGATCACGGAGATCGCGGCGCGCTCGGCGTGCGTGGAGCGGACCAGCGAGTCGACGATCTCCGCGACCTTCCCGTACGGGATGCGGGAGTGGTGGATCCGCTCGGAGTCGTACTCCTGGAGCCCGAGCGCGATCGCGGCGACCGTGGTGACCGAACCCGCGAGCCCGACCAGGGTCCCGGCCGAGCGGATCGGGACGGTCTCCTCGGCCAGGTCGAGCGCGGCCCGGATGTCGGCGCGGATCGCGTCGATCTCCTCGGGGGCCGCCGGATCGCTGCGCACATGGCGCTCGGTGAGCCGTACGCAGCCGATGTCGACGGACCGGGCGGCCTCGACGTGCCGGTCGCCGACGACGAACTCGGTCGAGCCGCCGCCGATGTCCACGACCAGGTACCGCTCGGAGGCGGGCAGCTCGCCCGTCGCGCCGGTGAAGGAGAACTCGGCCTCCTGGTCGCCGGTGATCACCTCGGGCTCGACGCCCAGGATGTCCAGGACACCGCCCACGAACTCGTCGCGGTTCTCGGCGTCACGAGAGGCGGAGGTGGCCACGAAGCGGAGCTTCTCGGCGCCCAGTTCCTTGATGACGGCGGCGTACTCGCGGCAGGCGGCGAAGGTCCGCTCCAGTGCCTCGGGCGCGAGGCGCCCGGTCCGGTCGACGCCCTGCCCGAGCCGGACGATCGTCATCCGCCGGTCCAGCTCGATCAGCTCACCCGTCTCGGGGTGGACGTCGGCGACCAGGAGGCGGATGGAGTTCGTACCGCAGTCGATGCCCGCGACCCGGGTCACTCCGCCGACTCCTTCTCGTCCGTGCACGGCGTGACGCAGGGCCCCTTGGCCCACCACTCGGGCAGCATCGCGATCGCCTCGTCGCCGAGCGGGTTCACGCCCGGGCCCGCGGCCAGCGAGTGGCCGACGAGGACGTGCAGGCACTTGACGCGGTCGGGCATGCCGCCGGCGCTCGGGAAGCCCTCCAGGACCTCGATGGCGTCACGGCGGGCGATGTAGTCCTCGTGCGCGGCCCGGTAGGCGGCGGCCAGCTCCGGGTCGGTGGAGAGCCGGGCCTGCATCTCCTTCATGACCCCGTTGGCCTCCAGCGTGCCGATCGCGGAGGCCGCGCGGGGGCAGGTCAGGTAGTACGTCGTGGGGAACGGGGTGCCGTCCGGGAGCCGCGGCGCGGTCTCGACGACGTCCGGGTTGCCGCAGGGGCAGCGGTGCGCGATGGCGCGCAGACCCCGGGGCGGGCGGCCGAGCTGCTGTTCGAAGGCGGCGACGTCCGCCTCGGTCGGCTCGGTGCGTGCGGTCTGCGGAGGGGGCGTTTCCATCGTTGCGTCTTGTCTTCTCGTCGGAGTGTCGTCGGTGGTGGAGGTCGGTTCGGGCCGGGACCGCCGGGCGGGGCGCGCTAGCGGCGCCTGTCCTCGCGGTCGACGCCTTCCCAGAGGTCGGAGTACCAGGGCTGCTCGGCGGCACCCTGCTCGGTGCGCCGGGCATGCTCGGCCTCGGGGTCGTTCACGGTGAAGCCGGTCTCGCCCGGCATCACGTAGTGGAGGTGCTCCCGGGCGAGCCGCCGGACGTACGCGGGGTCCTGGAGGCGGGCCTTCTCGTCCCGCAGCCTCTCGACCCGCGCGGCCGCGTCGTCGGCCTGGCGCTCCTGCTCGGCGATCTCGCCGCGCTGGGAGACGTACTGGCGCATGGGGTACGCGAGCGCGACGACCAGCGAGCAGACCACCAGGGCGAGGAAGGCCGCCCGGCCGGTGAGCCGGGAGCGGCGGGCCTGACGGCGGGTCTGGGAGCGGTAGACACGGGCGGCGGTCTGCTCGCCGAGCAGCCTGATCCTGGTCGCGGTCGAGAACCGGTCCCGGTCCTTCGCGGCCATCTCCAGTCGCCTCCCCTGTGTCGTCCCGTAACGCGTGCGTCCCCGCACACGGTACGGGACCGGGTGCGGGGACGGACGTAACCGAGGGTTCTCGGGGATCAGCCCTTGAAGCGCGGGAAGGCGCTGCGACCGGCGTAGACGGCCGCGTCGTCGAGGATCTCCTCGATGCGCAGGAGCTGGTTGTACTTGGCGACGCGCTCGGAGCGGGCCGGGGCGCCGGTCTTGATCTGGCCGCAGTTGGTGGCGACGGCGAGGTCGGCGATGGTGACGTCCTCGGTCTCGCCGGAGCGGTGGGACATCATGCACTTGAAGCCGTTGCGCTGGGCCAGCTCGACGGCGTCCAGGGTCTCGGTCAGCGAACCGATCTGGTTGACCTTGACGAGCAGCGCGTTGGCGGCGCCGTCCTCGATGCCGCGGGCCAGGCGCTCCGGGTTGGTGACGAAGAGGTCGTCGCCGACGATCTGGACCTTGGTGCCCAGCTTGTCGGTGAGGACCTTCCAGCCGGCCCAGTCGTCCTCGAACAGCGGGTCCTCAATGGAGACCAGCGGGTACGCGGAGACGAGCTCCTCGTAGTACTCGGTCATCTCGGCGGCCGAGCGGGACTTGCCCTCGAACTCGTACGAGCCGTCCTTGTAGAACTCGGACGCGGCGACGTCGAGCGCCAGCGCGATGTCCTTGCCCGGGACGTAGCCGGCCTGCTTGATGGCCTCCAGGATGAGGTCGAGCGCCTCGCGGTTGGAGTCCAGGTTCGGGGCGAAGCCGCCCTCGTCGCCGAGGCCGGTGGACAGGCCCTTGGTCTTCAGGACGGACTTGAGGGTGTGGTAGACCTCGGTGCCCCAGCGCAGGGCCTCGGAGAAGGACTCCGCGCCGATCGGCGCGATCATGAACTCCTGGATGTCCACGTTGGAGTCGGCGTGCGAGCCGCCGTTCAGGATGTTCATCATCGGAACGGGCAGCAGGTGCGCGTTCGGGCCGCCGAGGTAGCGGAAGAGCGGGAGGTCGGAGGCCTCGGACGCGGCGTGCGCGACGGCGAGGGAGACGCCGAGGATGGCGTTGGCGCCGAGGGAGGCCTTGTTGTCCGTGGCGTCCAGGTCGAACATGGCCTGGTCGATGAGGCGCTGCTCGGTGGCGTCGTAGCCGACGAGCTCCGGGCCGATCTGCTCGATCACGGCGAGGACGGCCTTCTCGACGCCCTTGCCCTGGTAGCGGTTCTTGTCTCCGTCACGGAGCTCAATGGCCTCGAACGCACCGGTGGAGGCACCGGACGGAACGGCAGCACGGCCGGTGCTGCCGTCGTCGAGGCCGACCTCGACCTCGACCGTGGGGTTGCCTCGGGAGTCCAGGATTTCCCGGGCTACGACGACGTCGATGGACGGCACGAGCATCTCCTTCTGGGATGTGACGCTAGATGTGACGCTTGCGGTGCAGGGTCGCTTTGGCCTTGCGACAAGAGCCTAACCGGCTCCGGGGCTCCCGCCCGCCGGGCGCCCGCCCCCTGGGACGAAAAAGGACCCGAGGGCATGCATCTCCGGCCAAAGCCCCCCAGAACTACTCGGCGGTAACTCCCGTGGGGCCGCGTTTCCGCCCGCTCCGGGGCCCCACTCCGGGGCCCCGCTCCGGAGTCGCGCTCCGGGGCCCTCTCCGGAGTCCCGGGAACACGGAACCCCGGCCCGGAGCGCACGGGGGAAAAGCGCTCCGGACCGGGGTGGTCACCGCGGGAGGGTCGTCGGACCCGCGTGAGCCGCCGGACTCACGCGAGCCGCGGGGCTCACTTCAGGTGAAGCTGCTGGCCCGGGTAGATCAGGTCGGCGTCCTCGACGACGTCCTTGTTGAGCTCGAAGAGCTTCGCCCAGCCGCCCTTGACGTCGTGGGCGGCGGCGATGGTGCTCAGGGTGTCGCCGGCGACGACCTTGTACTCGCCGTCGCCCTTCTTGACCTTCTTGCCGGTCGGGGTGGTGACGGTCTTCTTGGACTCGGCCTTCTTCGGGGCGGTCCGGGTCTCGCTGCGGGTCGTCGGCTGCTCGGCCTGACGCTCCTGCTTCGGGGCGGCCGGCGTGCTCTCGGCGGCGTCACCGGTGTAGGCGGCGCTGGAGAGGCCGACGCCGCAGCTCGGCCAGGCACCCTTGCCCTGACCGGCCAGGACCTTCTCGGCGATGGTGATCTGCTGCGACTTCGAGGCCTGGTCGGCGGTCGCGGCGTAGGCGGTGCCACCGTAGGCGGCCCAGGTGGAGGACGAGAACTGCAGGCCGCCGTAGTAGCCGTTGCCGGTGTTGATGGACCAGTTGCCACCGGACTCGCACTGGGCGACCTTGTCCCACTCGGAGGCCGTGGCGGCCGAGGCGGACCCGGTGGCCATCAGCGGGGCGGCGACGGCGACACCGGCGACACCGGCGAGGGCGACGGCGCGGGTGGCCCTGGAGGCACGACGGTGTTTGCCCTTGGCGGAAAACAGCATGGAACTTCTCCTCACCGACGCCTGCGAGGTGAGCTGTCGGGTTCGGGCCATGTGAGTTGCCCGGCCGCGCGACCTTGCGCGCGGCTTCACCCCAAGCCGGTCCGTCGGCCGTCTGTCTCAACGGCCGGGGGCGGCACTTACCTTGGGTCCCCCGCTCCTGCCTACGGCGCTTGACGCGACGACTGTTCCCATCGGCCGACGGCAGGATTCGGCGTTTCGGTCGACGGGGCCCGCGGTGGCGAGCGGTCTGACCGTAGACACAGACCCGGGGGAAGTTCAAAGAGGCCCAGGTCGGACATTTCACCCCCACTCGCCAGGGGGCGAAGGGTGTTTACGCAGGTGAGAGGTGACGGAAGCCGAGTTTGCGGACGGGACGCGCCAGTTGAGACAAAGAGACCCATGTCTCACTGGCGCAGAACCGGACATACAACCTCGAACTACCCCTGCTCAGAGCCCTGGTCGACACCCTGCCCGGCGGCCGAACCGAGACCGAGGTCGAGGCTCTGGCCAGGGAGGATCAGGTTCGGATCGGCACCCACCGTCGAACGGTTGGCGTCGTAGAGGGCGCCCCAGCCGCCCGGGAGCTCGTTCTGCTGGGCGATCACGGAGAGACTGTCGCCCGACTTGACGGTGTATTCGCCGATTGCATCGGAGATGTCCTGACCAGCAGTGGTGCCCGAACTGCCCGAAGAGTCCTTGTTGCCCTTACCGTCCTGCTTGACCTCGTCCACATCGGCGCCCCCATCGGTTGTCGGGGTGTCAGTCGGCAGGGCGTGTCGACCCTTTTCGCCATCCTTGCCCGGTATGACCGATTCCTCCGGGGCTGCGTCACCGCGGTGCTTCCCCGTGCCCGGGGTCGCCGACGTGCTCGGCGCGGTGGGTGTGGTGGACGGCTCGGGAGTGGCGGACGGCTCACCCTCCTCGTCGCCGTTCCCGTTGCCCGGAGTGGCGCCCTCGGAGGCGTCGGCGTCGGGCGAGCCCGTCCCGTCGCCGGCCGGCATCCCCGCGGTCCGGTTCGACTCGGGAAGGGGGCCCGTGGGCTCCGCCGGCTTCACGGCCGGGCCCGGGTCGACGTCCGGCTTCGCGCCGTCCTTCGTCAGACCGGCGATCGGGGCGCAGGTGGCCCACTGCGTGTCGCCCGCGGCGAACGCCCTCTCCGCCACCGCGATCTGCTGGGCGCGGCTGGCCAGATCCGCACTGGTCGCGTACGCGAGTCCGCCGTGCCGCTCCCAGCTCTCCTGGGTGAACTGCAGACCTCCGTAGAGCCCGTTGCCGAAGTGGGCACTCCACAGGCCGCCCGACTCGCACTCGGCCACCCGGTCCCAGGTGGCGGTGTCGGCGGCGGACGCCGAGCCCGCACCGAGGAGGGGAAGTGCCAGGGCCGATCCCGTCACGCCTGCGGCGACAACGATGGCGGGGGCCTGGCGGGGTCTGCGGTGTCGTCCGTTCCCGGAGCGCATGGGGAGGGCCTTTCGCGTGACTGCTGAGGTGACGGTGAACGTAGCGGCATTCGAACGTCAGTAACAAGTCGATGCAGCGGAGATCACGCGAAAGTCACAATCTTGACGGTCCGTCAGCCACCCAAAGGGGAGAACTCGACCGGAAGCGTGCGCAATCCACGCATGATGAGCCCTCCGCGCCACCGCAGATCGGCCGGATCCACGGCAAGTCGCAGGTCTGGCAGGCGAGTCAACAGCGTCGCGAGCGCGATCTGGCCTTCGAGCCGGGCGAGCGGGGCGCCGATGCAGTAGTGGATGCCGTGCCCGTAGCCGAGGTGCTGGTTGTCGCGCCGGGAGAGGTCGAGCGTGTCCGGCTCGTCGAAGCGCGCCGGGTCGCGGTCGGCGGCGGCGAGCACGACGAGGACCGGGTCGCCCGCCGGGATCTCCTGCCCCCCGATCGTCAGCGGCTCCATGGCGTACCGCCAGGTCGCCAGCTCCACCGGCCCGTCGTAGCGCAGCAGCTCCTCGACACCGGTCTCCAGGAGTCCCCGCTCCCCCGCCGCGAGCGAGGCCTGGAGGCGCTCGCGCTGGCCGGGATTGCGCAGCAGGGCGTAGACCCCGTTGCCCACCAGGTTGACCGTCGTCTCGAAGCCGGCGAAGAGCAGGATGAAGGCCATCGCGGCGGCCTCGTTCTCGGTGAGGTGCTCGCCGTGGTCGGACGCCTTGATGAGCCCGGAGATCAGGTCGTCGCCGGGGTCGAGCCGCTTGCGGTGGATCAGCTCCGCCAGATACCCGCGCATCTTCTTGACCGACCGCGCCACCCCGCCGCGCGGCCCTCCGCCGTGCCGGATCATCATCCCGGCCCAGTCCCGGAAGTCGTCCTGGTCCTCGGGCGGCACGCCGAGCAGGTCGCAGATCGCGTAGATGGGCAGCGGGAAGGCGAACTCGTGGATGAGGTCGGCCTCGCCCTTCGCCGCGAAGGAGTCGATCAGCCGGTCCGTGAGCTCCTGGACCCGGGGGGCGAACTCGGCGACCCGGCGCGGGGTGAACGCCTTGGAGACCAGCCTGCGCAGCCGGGTGTGGTCGGGTGGGTCGATGTTGAGCAGATGTGTCATCAGCTCGGCCTTGCGCTCCCCCGGGATCCCCGTCTTCCCCTTGGCGTGCGCGGGCTCGTCGTGATGCGCGGGGTTCTTCGACAGCCGCTGGTCGGCGAGGGCCTGACGGGCGTCGGCGTAACGGGTCACGAGCCAGGCCTCGACCCCGCTGGGCAGCTTCGCCCGGTGCACGGGCGCGTGCTCGCGCAGCCAGGAGTAGGCGGGGTACGGATCGGTCGCGAACTCCCAGGTGAAGAGTTCGGGAGCGGGGGTCCGAGCCGGAGGCTCGGCGGGCTGGTCGGCGGGGGTCGTGCTCACCCTGAGACGGTACAAGGTCACCGCCGCAGCGACCTCCGGGCCCGCGACCGTCACCGCGCACCGGCCTCGGGGCCGCCGCCGTCACTGTCCGCCCGGCCTCCGGCCCGCGATCCGCCATCCGCCATCCGCCATCCCCGATCCGCGAGATGTGAGATGTGATCGTCCTGTGAAGACGCGTGGCCTAGATTCTTCCGCGTGGACGCCCAGTTACTCAGAAGCCTGTTCGCCGTCGTCGAGAGGCGGGCCGAACACGCCGTCACCTTCTTCTACTCCCATCTGTTCTGGCACAACCCGGGCGTCCGTGAGCTCTTCCCCGAGGACATGCGGGCCCAGCACGACCGGCTCTTCGCCGCGCTCACCCATGTCGTGACCCGCCTGGAGGACCCCGGGCTGCCGGCCTACCTCGCCCATCTGGGGCGCGACCACCGCAAGTTCATGGCCACGCCCGCGCTCTACGCCGCCGTCGGGTCGAGCCTCGGCGCCGCGTTCGCGCACGCCGCCGGGGCCGCCTGGACCATCGAGGCCGAGAAGGCGTGGACCGAGGCGTACGGGTACGTCGCCGAGCACATGATGCGGGGCGCCGGCCAGGCCGACGCGGAAAGGCAGCCGGCCTGGTGGGACGCGGTCGTCGTCCGCCACGAGCGGCTCGGCGGGGACCTGGCGGTCCTGACCCTCAAGCCGCGCAGGCCCTTCGCCCATCTGCCCGGGCAGTACGTCGGCGTCAGCTCGCTGCGGGTCCCCCGGGTGTGGCGGACGTACTCCCTGGCCAACGCCGTCCGCACGGACGGGACGGTCGAGCTGCACGTCAGCCGGATCCCGGGCGGTGCGATGAGCACGGCGCTCGTCGACGAGACGCGGGAGGGCGAGTCGCTGCGGCTGAGTGCGCCCGGCGGCGCGCTGACCTCGCGGACCGCGCCGGGCGGTCCGCGCAGCTACATCGCCGCCGGCACCGGCTGGGCGCCCGTCAAGGCGCTCCTCGAAGAGGTGGCGGAGGCGGCGGAGGAAGTCGAGGCCCGGCTCTTCCTCGTCGCGCGCGCGAAGGAGTACCTGTACGGGAGGGAGGACGCCGAGCGCCTGAGGGAACGGATACCCGGGCTGCGCGTCACGTACATCACCTCCGCGCCCCGCCACCCCCGCGACCAGGCGACCGAGCGCCTGCTCCACGCGCTGTACACCTGCGGCAACTGGCGTGCCCACGACGTGTATCTGGCGGGCCCGCCCGGCTTCCTCGCCGAGGTGCTCCCGGTCCTGGACCACCTGGGTGCCGCCCGCGTCCACCACGACCGTCTGCCGGCGCCGCGCGGCTCGCGCGGCCGCCCGGCCGGCCCGGCGGAGTGGTTCATCGACCCGCCGGAAGTCCCCTGGCACGACCCGGCGGCCCGGGCTCCGCACCACCCCTGATCCGGGCCCGCCGAGGCCGCCGTGGCCGTCGGCTTCGTCGTGGTCCCGGTCTCCCTACTTCGCCGCGTTCTCCGTCGCGAGGATCGTGTCGCGGTAGACGCGCGCGGCGGCGCGCAGGGCGGCCTCCGGGTCGACTCCGGTCGCCTCGGCCCGTGCCGCGAGGGCGAGCAGCTCGTAGCCGATCCCCTCGCCCTTCGGCAGCTCGACGTCCAGGCCGGCCGTCCGCGCCCGGCCCGCCAGCTTGGCGGCGAGCGCGAGACCGGGCTGGCCGAGCGGCACCCCTTCGGTGACCGAGTCGCGCTGCTTCTCGATCGCCTTGGTGCGCAGCCAGTGCTCCTTGACCTCCTCCGGCGTCTCGGCCTCGGCGTCGCCGAAGACGTGCGGATGGCGGTGGATCAGCTTCTCCACGATCGTCCCGGCGACATCGTCCAGGGAGAACGGTTCCTCCTCGTCCTCCTCCGCGATCCTGGCGTGGAAGACGACCTGGAGCAGGACGTCCCCGAGCTCCTCGCGCAGCTCGGTGCGGTCGCCGTCCTCGATCGCCTCGACGAGTTCGTACGCCTCCTCGAGGCCGTACTTGGCGAGACCCTTGTGGGTCTGGCGCGAGGACCAGGGGCACTCGCGCCTGATCCGGTCCATGACCTGCACCAGATCGAGGAGCCGGGCGCCGGGCAGGTCGTACGAGCCGGGCAGCAGCTCCAGGTCGGGCATCGTGACGCGGCCCGACCCGGCCAGCCGGGCGAGCCCGTCGGTCAGCGCCCGGTCGCCCTCGCCCGAGGGCAGCACGACGACGGTCCGGCCCCCGGCGCACGCGTCGAGGAGATCCTGCGCGGCGGGGCTCGCGTGCTCGACGGCGACCCCGGCCTCGCGGAGGTACGGCAGCTGTGGGTGGTGCTCGTCGGCGCACAGCACCCGGTCGGCGCCGTGCAGCGCCTGCCACGCGGGCCAGGACAGCAGTCCGGGCGCCACACGGTGGCTGGCGGTGAGCAGGACGACACGGCCGGGGTCGACGGGTGATTCAGCGTTCACCCTTCGACCTTACGTGGCCGGACGAACCGGCTACGCACCCGCTTCGGCGGTGGCCGGGTCCTGGGTGATCTGGCGCAGCCAGGGGGCCTGGAAGGTGCCGAGCTGGATCTTGGCGTCGTCCCACGTGCCGAAGCGCGGGTTGACGTCGATGCCGAGGTCCTTGGACGCGGCGGTGAAGACCTCCGTGAGCTTCTTCTGGCCCTCGGGGGTGTTCGCGATGCCCAGCTTGGCGGCGATCTTGTTCATCAGGACCGTGCGGCGGACGACCCCGTCGATCTGGTCCGGGGCGACGCCCTGCTGCTGGAGCAGGGTCGCGGCCAGCTGCTCCGGGCCGCCGCTCTGCTGTGTGAACTCGTCCCTGGCCTGCTGGATCTCGCCGCGTGTGGCCGTGATGCCGTTGTCCTCGGCGACCCGGTCCACCACCCGGTCGAAGATCATCACGTTGAGCTTCTCGCGGCTGAGGTCGCCGGTCGCCTCGATCAGCTGCGCCGCCTGCGGCGAGGCCTGCTGTGCGGCCCGTACGTCCTCCACCTGCGCCTGGAGGCTGGACACCTCGATCCGTTCCCCGCCGACGACGGCCGCCGCCCCTGGGTGGGCCTCACCGCCGCATGCGGTGAGCAACGGGGCCGCGGCGAGGAGCGCGGCGGAGACGGAGAGCGCGGTGCGGCGGTGCAAAGGAGCCTCCCGGCGTGGGTCGTGCGTCAGTTGAACGACCTTGCGGTGATCGATGTTAGGCAGTCACCGGAGCCGGGGCCACTCCTTCGCGGCCACTACTTCGTCGTGACTGTCTCGACCAACGACGGAACGGTTCGGCTGGTGTCGGTCCTGGGGCGCGGAAGATCGGCGTTCGTGGCCTTCACCAGGAAGTGCGGGCGCCGCTTCACCTCGTAGTAGATGCGCCCCACGTACTCGCCGACGAGCCCGAGCATCACCATCTGGACACCGGCGAGCGCCGTGACGATGACGAGCAGCGTGACGTATCCGGGGGTGTCCACGCCGTTCACCAGCGCGTCGCCGACGATCCACGCCGCGTACGCCAGCGCCACCGAGACCAGGAATATTCCCAGATAGACGGCGGCCCGCAGCGGCTTGTTGTTGAAGGAGAGCAGTCCGTCGAGCCCGTAGTTGAGCAGCTTTCCGAAGGTCCATTTCGAGCGGCCCTGCTCGCGCACCGCATTCTCGTACTCGAATGTGGTGGTGCGGAATCCGACCCAGGCGAAAAGGCCCTTGGAGAAGCGGTTGTACTCGGTGAGTTCGAGGATCGCGTCGACGGTACGGCGCGAGAGCAGCCGGAAGTCGCCGACGCCGTCCACCAGCTCGACGTCCACCAGCCGGTTGATCGCCCAGTAGTAGAGGCGCGCGGTCACGGTGCGGGTGACCCGGTCGCCCTTGCGGGTGCGCCGCGCGATGACCTGGTCGTACCCCTCGCGGTGCAGGGCCACCATGCGGTGCACGAGCTCCGGCGGATGCTGGAGATCGGCGTCCATGATGACGACCGCGTCGCCCTCCGCGTGCTGGAGGCCGGCCAGCATCGCGGCCTCCTTGCCGAAGTTCCGGCTGAAGGAGACGTAACGGGCGCGAGGGTCGGAGGCGGCGATCTCCTCCAGGAGAGGGAGGGTCCGGTCATGACTTCCGTCGTCCACGTAGACCAGCTCGAATTCTCCGTCGAAACCGGAGAGTTCTGCGGTCACATGGTCGTGGAAGCGACCGATGATCTCCTCTTCGTTGAAACACGGAACCACGATCGAGAGCAGCACGAAGGACACGACAGCCGACGTGGATGTCTCCGGCCGATTCGAAACATGACCGACAGGCGACCATTCGGTGAACTGGCCCCGCCCGATCACCATTTCGAGTTCCGTACTGGCATATTCACACCATCATGCCTGCTCAGACCAGACCGGCCGTGGGCCGTTCCGCCGGCCTCGCCTCGTTCCTCACCGTCCTCGCGGTCTGCGCGGGAGACGCGGTCGCCCGCACCTTCCCCTTCGGTCCGGAGCGCCGGAGCGTCAACGACCTGGCCAACCAGTTCGTCCCGTACCACGCCCACCTGTGGGACCTGCTGCACGGACGCGGGGACGGCGGGCTGCTCCTCAACTGGCAGTCCGGCTGGGGCACCAGCTTCCTGCCCGACCTCGGGACCTATCTGGGCAGCCCGTTCGCCCTCCTCGTGGCGCTCTTCCCGCGCGACGACATCGAGTACGCGGTCTACGCCGTCACGCTTCTGAAGATGGCGGCCGCCGCGGCCGCCATGACCGCGACGCTGCTACGGCTGCGGCCCGGCCCCTGGTGGGCGGCGGCGGTGCTCGGCGCTTCGTACGGGCTGTGCGGCTGGTCGGTCATCGAGGCCACGTACAACCCGATGTGGCTCGACGGCCTGATCGCCTTCCCGCTGTTGGTCCTGGTCGGCGAGTGGGCACGGCAGGCCCGCCGGCCGCTGCTCGGTCCGCTGGTCGTCGCGCTCTGCTGGGTCGGCAACTTCTACACCGCGTACATGGCGACGATCGGCGCGGCGCTCGTGCTCCTGGTCCGGCTCGCGGCGGCTCGTGAGCTGCGCGTCCGCGTGGTGGTGCGGGGGGCGGCGACCGTGCTGCTCGGGATCGGGCTCGCGGCACCGGTCCTCGTGCCGGTGTTCCTCGGCTCGACGCACGCGTACCCGGGCTGGACGACCAACTTCCAGCCCGCCGGCTGGCCGGACTTCCTCGCACGGCTGCTCCCGGCGACGTACGGCTTCTACACCCCCGCCGCGTTCCTGGGCACCGGAACGCTGCTGCTCGCCGGGGCGCTGCTCTTCCACCGGAAGGTGCCGCGCCGGGAGCGGTGGCTGTGGGCCGGGTCGGCGGTCGCGGTCGGAGTGTCGCTGCAGTGGGGGCCGACGCATCTGGTGTGGCATGTCTTCGCCACACCGAACGGCAGCCCGTACCGGCAGACGTTCGTCTTCTCCGGCGTCCTGGTGCTCGTCGCCTGGATCGTCCTCTCGTACGGCTGGCCCGGACGGCGCGCGCTGCTCGGCGGGGTCGGCGTGGTGGCGGCGGTCGGGGTCGGCGCGGTCGCCGGCGAGTCGGTGACCGCCTGGTCCTACCCGCTGTTCGCCCTCGGTCTGGCGGGGGCCTGCGGGGGCCTGTGGCTGGCCGCGCGGGGGAGGGTTCCGGTCGTGGCGGCGGCGCTGCTGGCCGCGGCGCTCGTCGGACAGGCGGCCGCGACGACGGCGTACGCGGACCGGGAGCGGCTCGGGCGGCTCGACGACTACCCGGCGTGGGGCGCCGAGCAGCGGAAGCGGACGGAGGCGCTCGCCGAGGCCGACGGCTGGCCCGCGTACCGCACCGACTCCGGCCGCGAGCAGATCACCGGTAACGAGCCGATGCTCTTCGGTGGCCAGGGCGCCGCGTACTACAGCAGTCACACGCCCACGGTGCTGACGGAGACGCTGGCCGCGCTCGGCGGCGGCTGGACCTCGCGGGGGCGCAATCTTCAGAGCCTGGACAACCCGGTGACGGACGCGCTGTTCGGCGTCGGCGCGCGGTGGCGGGGGGACCGGGTGGTGCGGACGGACGCGGCGCTGCCGCTGGTGACGGTACGTCCGGAGGGGGCCGCCGTGCCGCGGTACGGGGCCTCCCCGTTCCGCAACCAGGAGATGCTGCTCGGCTCGTCCGTGTACGACCTGCCCGGGAAGGCGGGCTGCCCGGTCGGCAGCGAAGTCTTCCTCTGGGCCCCCGGCTTCCGGGGGACCGCCCGGCTCGGGGCGGGCGGCACGCCGGTGAGGATGAGCGGTGAACTGCCGAAGCGGCGGGCCGCGCTGACCTCGCTGGGCGTGCAGGAGACGGCGGGCGAGGTCGTGGGCCTGAAGGGGGAACGCGGCGCTGCCCACGAGGTCGGCTGCCTGGACCGGGGGCGGCTGGCGGCGGCGGTGGAGGGTCTGCGCGCGAAGGCGGCGACCTCGGTCGACGTCACCGACAGCGGCATCCGCGCGCGGTTCGCGCCGGGTACGAGGGGGACGGCCCTGATCGCGGCCCCGAGGATCGCGGGCTGGACCTGCGAGGGCCGCCCGGCGGCCTCGTACGGCGGCCTGGTGGCCGTGGCTCTCGGCGGGCGGACGTCGGTGAGCTGCGACTTCCGCCCGCCGGGCCTGCGTGCGGGCCTGGGCCTTGGCGCCGGAGCGGTGCTGCTGCTGGCGGCGTGGTTCGTGACGGCCGCCCGCCGGGCACGGCGAGGGAGCACCTCCACGGAGGTCCCGCCGTCGGCCGAGGTCCGGGCGGACACGCTGACGCAGACGGGCTGAGCGGGGCGAAGCCCGTGGACGCGCGAGAAGGGCCGGACCCCGCCGGGTCCGGCCCTTCTCCGTGCACCGGTCCGTTACTTGACGGGGTTCAGGCAGAGGACGAACTTGTACGACTCCAGCTGCTGCGCGAGCGCGACCTCACTCACGTCGCCGCACTTCTCCACGTCGAAGGTGTCGTCGATGACCTTCACGACCTTGTAGAGGTCGGGCACCTTCTCGCCGCACGGCTTGGTGTCGACCTCGGGGTCGGTGTCGGAGCCGGTCACCGTCACGCACTCGCCGACCTTGGCGGAGACGGGCGCCTCACCCGTGAGGTACGGGAGGCCGAGCTTCCAGAACAGGATCGCGGCGAACGCCACGACGATGCTCAGGATCGTCTTGCCTATGCTGCGCTTCTTCTTCGCCGGCTCGGTGGGCGCGAGAGGCTGCTCGGCAGGAGTGAGGGGCTGCTCGGAGGAGGCGGGCGGCTGCGTCGTCATGAGGTCTTCCTTGGGGACGTGAACATGATCAGACGCGAACGCTACATCTCCCGGAAGGGGCAAAGCGGACCATGAAGATCCAATTCCACATCAGTTGCGGAGTCGTGATTCTGGCGCCCCGTCAGGCGAAGCGGCCCATCTGCTGCTGGCGCGCCAACGCGCGGCGCAGGTCGGTCGGGAGCGAGTGATACGGGCCGTATGCCCGTTCCGTGTCGTACAGGAGCGACTGGAGCTGCTGGTGGGCCGCCGTGTGGTCCCCCATCGCCAGGAGGAGGTTCCCGATCCGGCGCCGGATGTCGAAGAACCGGCTCTGATCCGCGCCCTGCTCGACGAACGGAAGCAGGGCGCGGTACTCCGTCAGCGCCGCGGCCGTCTCCCCCAGCTGCTCCAGGCACTGCGCCGCCTCGTAGCGGAACTGCAGCGTCTGCGGGTCGGCCGGGCCGGACTCCGCCGCGCGGTCCTCCGCGAGCCGGCGCAGCTCCGGCAGGGCCCGGCGGTACTGGCCGTCGTCCATGAGCGTCGTCGCGTACTGCTTGCGCAGGATGCGGACGACGGGCGAGTGTTCGCCGTGCTCCGCGGCGGCCGCGGGCAGGATGGAGCCGAGAAGGTCGACGGCCCGCGTCAGGGAGCCCTCGCCGAGCAGCCGCTTGACCTCGTCGACCGTGGCGGCCACGTCCGGGCGGGCGACCGGCGGCGGGACCGGAGGCGCCACCGGCGGGGCGGGGGCGGAGGCGCGGTCGGGCCAGGGCGCGTGCGGGCGCAGGAAGGGGCGGGTCGGGTCGAGCGGCCCGGCCGGGGCACCCCGCGCGGGAAGCAGCGGCAGCAGCGCCTCGTACACCTCGTGCGCCCCCGCGGGGCGGTGCTGCGGGTCCTTGGTGAGCAGCCGCAGCACCAGCGCCTCCAGGGCCTCCGGCACCTCGGGGCGCAGCTGCCGGACCGGCAGCGGCGGCTCGTACAGATGGCGGTGGAGCACGCCGAGCGCGGTCGATCCGGCGAACGGGACGTTGCCGCTGAGGAGTTCGTGCATCAGGACGCCGAGCGCGTACAGATCCGTGTACGGGCCGACGGCGCCGCCCATGGCCTGCTCGGGCGCCATGTAGGCGGGGCTGCCGATCGGCGAGCCGGTGTGGGTGAGGCGGGTGGTGTCGGTGTCCAGGACGGAGGCCACGCCCAGGTCCAGGACGGTGACCGTGCCGTCCGGACGCACCATCACGTTCCGCGGCTTGAGGTCGCGGTGGACGATCGGCACCGCGTGCACGGCGGCGAGCACCGCGCACAGCTGGGCGGCGACGGAGACGGTCCACTCCCAGGGGTACGGGTCGTGCTCGGCGAGGTGGTCGGCGAGGTCCGCGCCGTCGACGTACTGCATCACGAGGTAGAGGTCGTCGCCGTCGCTGCCCGCGTCGTGGACGGTGACCAGGCCCGGGTGGTCGACCTGGGCCGTGACCCGGCACTCGCGCACGAAGCGGCGCCGCAGCTCCTCGGCGGCGGTGGCGGGGCCGGTCATGGTGGCGGGGCGGAGCAGCTTGACGGCGACGCGGCGGTCGAGCCGTCCGTCGTACGCCGTCCAGACCTGGCCCATGCCGCCCTGGCCGATGACGGTGGACAGTTCGTACCGTCCGCCGATGACGCGTCCGTTCACTTCTCCTCGTCCTTACGGAGGAGGTGGCTGAGTTCGTCCAGCTCGGCGCGGACCTGTTCGATCCGGGGGTTGGACGGCGGGGTGGCGGGCTGGGGCGGGACCACGGGCCGCTGCTGCGGCTGGGGCTGTGGTTGTTGCTGCAGGGGCCGGGGCTGGGACTGGGACTGCGCCGGGGCGACGTAACCGGCCTGGTGGCGCGGCACGGTCGACCCGTACGGGCTGTACGGGGAGGTGCCCGCGGGGGACGCGAGGCCGAGGCGGACCTTGTCGTGCTTGATGTCGACGACAAGGAAGTAGACCGTGAACGCCGCCGCGTTGAGCAGGATCATCGCCATGGCGACGTCCGCCTGCGTCGTCTCGATGTCCTCCGGGAGCAGGACCATGCCGGTGATCATGACGGCCGCGGAGACCCCGCACAGGATCCAGTCGAGCGTGCGACGGGTCACCACGGCGAGCCGGATCATGGTCCCCCACGTCAGGAACCCGATGCTGAACAGCGGCAGCATCGCGAAGAGCACGCGGAGCACGATCACCGACGTCGGAATGGCGCGCGGTGGTGGCGGAGGCGCATAGCCGTGGCCGTACATTCCTGCTCCTGGGCGTTCGTTTCGGTTGCGGGGACGAGCGTATACACCGACGGGGACAACGGCTCCAGGGTTGTACCGAACCGTTGTCGGACCGATCACGGTGCCACCGCTCAGGGCGCCACCGTGCCGTCCGCGAGCCCGTCGTACAGCCCCTGGACCAGCTGCTCGCCGAGCCGGCCCGCGAGCCGCAGCGCGTCCTCGAACTCGGCGAGGGCCCGGAACCGCTCCCCGTACCGCTGCTGTTCGGCGAGCGGCAGACGGGGGAGCTGGAGGCGCCGGACGTCGAGCCGGGTGGCGGTGGAGGCGTAGCTGCTGGCCTGGCGGGTGTTGGCGGTACCGCGCAGGAACCCGGCCAGGAACCAGGGGTCGAGCGCGGCCGGGTCGGGACGCAGGAGCTGGAGGTTGCGGCCGAGGGCTGCTCCGGCGGTGGAGGCCTCGACCACCCGGGCCAGGGAGCCGCCGCCGAGGACGGGGACGACGACGTCGCCCTCGGCGAGGACGACGGGCTCCTCGGGGGCTCCGTCGGGGAGGGACCCGGTGGGCTGCTGCGCGGCGAAGACGTCGTTCTCCGTGAGGACCCGGAGGGGGGCGCCGTCGAAGGCGGTGGTGCCGGTGCCGCCCGCGCGGAGTTCGAGGGCACCGGTGCGGGCCAGCTCGCCGACGGTGACGCCGGTGGGCCGGGCGGCCGCGGCCGGGTCGGCGGCGGTGTCCGCGGGCAGGGCCGGGGGCGGGGTGAGAGCGACGGTGTGGCCCAGGGTCTCGGCCAGCCGGTCGCGGACCGCGAGGAGTTCGGCGGCGCCGCCACCCGCCGCCGGGGGCGGCAGATGGCGGGCGGGCGCCAGGTCGACGTCGTCGTCGAGGAGTTCGATGACGGGCACGGCCCTGCTCGCGCCGGGGGTCTCGACGACCGTGCCGTGCTTGTCGAAGGGCAGCCAGGCGTCCAGTACGGCGGTGTGGACGGCCTGCCAGTCGAGCTTGTCGCGGCCCGCGCCGCCGATGTGGTCGCCGGTCGTGTCGACGACGAGGAGCTCCGGGGACGGGGTGACGCCGGGGGCGGGCCTGCGCAGCACCCAGAGGTGGAGCGGGATGCCGTAGGGCGGGGCGGCGCCCGCGGGCAGGGCGACGACGGCCCGCAGGGCGCCCCTGCGCAGCAGGTCGGCGCGGATGCGGCGGCCCGAGCGCCGGGAGGCTGCGGCGGGCGGCATGAGGAGGACGGCGGTGCCGCCGGCGCGGAGCCGGGCCAGGGCGTGCTGGACCCAGGCCAGTTCGGATTCGGTCCGGGCCGGGAAGCCGTACTCCCAGCGGGGGTCGTAGGCCAGTTCGTCGTGGCCCCAGTTGCGCTCGTTGAAGGGCGGGTGGCAGAGCACGGTGTCCGCCGTCAGGTGGGGGAAGGCGTCGGCGCGCAGGCTGTCCCCGGTCCGTACGCGGATGTCGGCGTCGGAGGCGAGGGCGAGGCGCAGGGCGGTGAGCGCGGCCAGGTCGGGGTCGGCGTCCTGGCCGTACAGGGCGCCGGGGTGGGAGACGGCGCGGAGCAGGCTGCCGGTGCCGGATGCCGGGTCGAGGACGGTGGGGGCGGGGCCGGCGCCGGGGGCGGCGAGCGCGGCCATCAGGGCGGCGGGTCCGGGCGGGGTCAGCGTGTACTGGCGCGGGTTGGCGTCGAGGTGGCGGCCGAGCAGGAACTCGAAGGCCTGGCGGGCGCCGGTCTCGGCGGCGAGGTCAGCGGCGCCGCGCAGGAGGGCGACGGCGGGGGCGAGTTCGGCCGCGGTGGGCGTACGGACCGCCGGATCGACGCCGAAGCGCTCGGTGAGGACCTCCTCCAGGGCGACCGGCAGGGTCTCGGCGAGCCGTTCGTCGGAGACGGCGGCGAGGGCCGGCCAGGCGGTGGAGCGGTCCCGTACGAGCAGCAGGACGCAGCCGGCCTGGGCGAGGGCGGTGACGGCGCCCGCCGGGTGGCCGGCGATCTGCTGCCAGACGCGCTCGCGCAGGGGGACCTCCGCGAGCTTGCCCTGGGCGCGGAGCCAGCGCTCGACGTCCGCGAGGGCGAAGGAGGGGCTGGTCTCGGTGCCGCCCACGGGCCGGGGGAAGTCGGCGTGGCGGCGCCGCCAGTTGCTCACCGCGGCCCGTCCGACTCCGGCGAGCCGGGCGATCCCGGCGGCGGTCACCTCTGCTGCGTGCTCCGGCACCTGGCTGCCTCCCTTGGCTTTCCGCACGATTCCCCGCGTTCACGTGCTGTGACCCCGATCCTACCGACGCGCGCAAGACCCATCGCTTCACAGCGTGAGCCGATTCAAATCTTGTGAACCGTGTTGACTCGGTTCACAAGCTCTGCTGTTATTGATTCATCGCTCCACGGGGGTCCGGAAGGGCCCGATCAACCATCGACGCGTCTCGTCCGGGAGGACACCCATGTCGTACGACACCCAGACCCCGCAGGTCCCGCACGTGGCCGCGCGCAACGGTCTCGGCACCGCGGCCCTCGTTCTCGGCATCATCGGCACGGTCTCCGGCTTCATCCCCTTCCTCTTCTGGCTGGCCGGCATCCTCGGCCTGATCGCCCTGATCCTCGGCCTCACGGGCAGAGGCCGCGTGAAGCGCGGCGAGGCGAACAACAAGGGCGTGACGACGACAGGCGCGATCCTGGGCCTCGCCGCCCTGATCCTCTCGGTGGTCGGTGTGGTCGTCACGTACGTTCTCGTGAGCGACGCGGTGAACGACGCGGCGAAGGCTGCCGACAAGTCCATCCAGGACTCCGCCCCGCAGGACCCCTCGGACAGCACGGGCAAGGGGAACGCAGGCAAGGGCCTCGCCGCCGGTGACACCGCGATCTACGACGACATCAAGGTCACGGTCTCGGAGGCCAAGTCGTACAAGCCCAGCGAGTTCGCCGCCGGCCACACCGAGGGCAACAAGGCCTACCAGGTGACCGTCGTGATCGAGAACGGCGGCAAGGAGAAGTTCGACGCCGCGCTGGTGACGCTGACCGCCCGCGCCGGCAATGACGGCGTGACCGCCGAGCAGGTCTTCGACGACAAGGTCGGCACCGGCTTCAGCGGCTCCATCCTGCCCGGCAAGAAGTCCACGGTCGTCTACGCCTTCGACACCCCGAAGGACGCCAAGGACCTCTCGGTCGAGGTCAGCCCCGGCCTGGAGCACGAGGCCTCCCAGTGGGAGCTGAAGGTCGGCTGACCCTCCGCCCGGCCCCGCCACACCCTCCACTGCTCAGCCGCTCAGCCCTTCGCCCCCCCGGCGCTCGACTCCCCCGCTCCCCCGTACGCCCTCCCCACCCCCGGAGAACCCACCATGTCTGCCGCCCGCCATCCCCGCACCCGCCGCACGGCCCTGGTCTCCGCGCTCTGCGCCGCGGCCGCACTCACGGCCACCGCCTGCGGCCCCTTCTCCGGCGAGGCGAAGGCCTCCGGGCCCTTCGGGGACCTGACCGGACCCGAGATCGCCAACAAGGCCGTCGCCGCGACGAAGAAGGCCGACTCCCTGACCCTCGACCTCGCCACGAAGACGACCGACGGGCCGATGAAGGCGTATCTGTCGATGAACACCGGCGGACAGTGCGCCGGCACCCTGACCGTCGGCACGACGGGCACGGCCGAGCTGGTCAAGGCCGACGACAAGGACGTCTACCTCCGCTTCGACGAGGCGTTCCTGCGGGCCCAGGCGGAGGGCGAATCGCCCGAGGTCCAGGAGGCGGTCCTCAAGGAGCTGAAGGGCCGCTGGGTGAAGACCCCGGTGACCGACCCCGAGGCCAAGGACAACCTCGAACTCTGCGACCTGAAGTCGCTCCTCGGCAGCTTCGAGGAGGGGATCAACTTCGCGGTCAAGGGCAAGGAGACGACCGTCGGCGGCAAGAAGGCCCTGACGCTCACGGAGAAGTCCGGCGACGAGACGACGACGGTCTACGTGGCGACGCAGGGCGAGCCGCACATCCTGAAGATCGTGACGGCGGGCGGCGAGGAGCCGGGGACGATGACGTTCACCGACTACGGGAAGCCCGTCGCGGCGAAGGTCCCGGCGGCCAAGGACGTCGTCGACGAGGAGAAGACCGGCTGACCCGCACGGACACGGGCGCCGACAAGGGTGTGAGGGCCACTGCCGGGGAGTGGCCCTCACACCCTTTCGGGCTGTTCACAGCGCGTGGCGGACCCACACGTTCGGCTCGACGTAGACCGCGTAGCCGCGGGAGACCTCACAGTGCACCGGGACCAGCGCGCCCTCGACCTCCACCGGGCCGTCCGTGTCGAACGGCAGCCCGGTCCAGGCGCGCCACTGCTCCACCGAGGCCGCGACCGTCATCGAGGCCGGGGCCACCGCCTCCACCGTGGCACCGGCCCTGACGTGGACGCGCAGCCACGGGTCGTGGGGCAGGCCGTCCGACTCGCGCGTACGGAACGCGTACTCGTGGATGGAGGACGCGGCCTCCAGGTGCTTGCCGTTGGGGCGGACCGGGGCGACGACCTCCGAGAAACCGAGCCGACGGGCGTTGTCCCGCATGGCGCCGAGCATCTTCGCCGAGAGCCCCCGGCCGAGCACGCTCGTGTCCACGGTGACCTCGATCGCGCTGACCGTGTCCGGCACGCGTCCGTGCCGCCGGTCCGAGAACGCCCAGAGGAGTACCTGGTCCCAGCCGGTGGCGGGCAGTTCGCCGCGCCCCTCGGCGTGGAGCCGGAAGGGGACGCTGAACGCACGCGCGACGACCTTGCCGTCGGGGTCGGTGCCGACGAGGACGTACTCCGGCAGTTCCGTGACGATCCGGCCGAAGTGCGACCAGCCCACCGGGTCGTTGACCGTGAACTCCGGCCAGAGGTCCTTCATCGCCCACATCGCGCCTTCGAGTTCGGGGCGCTCGGCGAGGGTCGTTATGTTCAGTTCCATCAGCGGAGGCTAACGATCGTTCGCGCAGCGGGAAAACGAATTACGGAAGCCTCTGCTCCGGGCACCGGCCGAGGACGTTCTTCATCGCGTCGAGCTCGGCCCGCGTGACCCAGACCCCGTACTTCTTCTTCACGGCGACCTGCGCGGCGACGTAGGTGCAGCGGTACGCCTTGTTCGGCGGCAGCCAGGTCGCCGCGTCCCCGTCGGACTTGCGCCGGTTCGCGGACGCCTCGACGGCGAGCAGGTTGAGCGGGTCGTTGGCGAACCGTCGCCGCTTCTCCGCGTCCCACTTCTGCGCGCCCTTCTGCCAGGCGTCGGAGAGCGCGACGAGATGGTCGATGTCGACCTTGCTGCGACCGCGGACGAAGTCGACGCGGTCCCCGGTGTACGGGTCGTCCGCCAGGATCCCGGAGGCGACCTTGCAGCGGCCGTCCTTGAGGCGGACGTCCGCCAGATCGCGCCTGAGGATGTCGTCGCGGGTTATCTCCATCTCTCTCCCGATCGCGATGCACATGAGGCACAGCCGTAACCCATTCCTGTCCCTCGCTGTTATCAGTCACGCCATGAGGCACATGAGTGACATAGGAGACAGGGAGCAGATCCCATGACGTTACGCACAGAGAAGGCCGTATCGCCTACCAGCGGCGAGACCACCTGGCTCCTGGTCGACGAGGAGACGTACGCGCCCCACCTCGAAGTCCGTGAGTTCTCCCTGTACCTGCGCGGATCCGGGCGGTCACCGCAGACACAGCGCGCGTACATCCCCAGAATCGGCCGCTTCCTCAATTGGTGCGCAGAGCGGGGTACCGACTGGAGGACCGTCCGGCTCGGGGACATGAGTCTGTTCAAGTTCCACGTCGAGCGGACACCGACCCAGTACGGGCGGCCTCCGTCCGGCAAGACGGTCAACGCCACGCTCACCGCGGTATGCGAGTTTCTCCGCTTCTGCGCGGTCCAGGGCCATGTGAATCACGAAGTCGCCGCGCGTCTCAGCGAGCCGCGCTTCCTCGCCCACGCCCCGGCCGGCTTCGACCCCGGCGAGGGCGGCCAGCACCTGATGGTCAAAGCCCGCGTCCTGAAGGCGCCGGAGATCGAGCGGGCACCGCAGACGCTCACCCGAGCCCAGACGGATCAGATCCTCAACGCCGCTCGCACCGCGCGTGACCGGCTGCTGCTGACCGTCCTCGTGGAAGCCGGCCTCCGCATCGGCGAAGCCCTCGGACTGCGGCGCGAGGACATGCATCTACTCCCCGATTCCAGCCATCTCGGCTGCCGGATTGGTGGCGCGCACCTGCACGTCAGGCCTCGGCAGGACAACGTCAACGGGGCACGGGCCAAGGCCGGGCGCCCTCGCATGGTTCCGCTGACGCCAGAGGTGGTGCATCGGTATCGCGATCATCTCGCCGAGCGTGAACAGGTGGCCGGCTCCGCCGACTGTGACTACGTCTTCGTCAATCTCGTCGGCGTGCACGCGGGACGGCCCCTGTCGTACTCCAACGCCAAGCAAGTGGTCGAACGGATCGGGAGACGCTGCGGTCTGACCGCCCGGCCGCACATGATGCGGCACACGGCCGCCACCCGCTGGATTCGCAACGGGGTCGCTCCGGACGTCGTGCAGACACTCCTGGGCCATGCCTCGTCGGCGAGCACAGCCGTGTACGTGCACGCCCAGGACGAGGATCTCCGCGCGGCCGTCGAAAGCCTCGCTTCGGAGCTGCTGCGATGACCATTGCACCTCTCCGCTCGGCTGTCGTTGCCTCCGTCTCCGTTGAACCGGAGTGGCCGTCATGGCTCGCGGCGCGCCTTCCGTCGGGCTGGCGGGCAGATGAGTGGGACCCCGTTCAGGCACTGTTCACTGCCGATCCTGGTAACCCGACGACCAGCGTGTTCGTCTGCTCCGTGGCCTCCTGCACCACCCATGTGGCGAGCAACGGCTCCCGCTGCGACGCCTGCCGGAAAGCCCGATACCTCCTGGGGAACCCTGCGGACTTCGACACCACGCACACCCCGGATCCGTCTCGCCGCAGGCCCAACGCCTCCGCCAACGGGGCGATGCCCGGCGTCTCCCAGTTCTCGCTCGCGGGTGTGAGCCCCGCGGTCCGCCAGGAGCTCTTGTACGGGCTACAGCAGCGCGACGACGCCGGAATCAGCCTGGTCCCCCAGCGGGTACGCCGCATCGTGGCCGGCCTCCCCGCCGGACTCGGCTCGCTCCTCGACCTGGACGCCTCCTTCTCCTCCGGGCTTCCAGCCGCGACTTCCGGCGTCCTGAACGGTGTTCTCCAGCACGTCCGACGCGCACGCATCGAGTTCGAGGGCACCGATCCGACCTCGGGCGACGTATGGGAGTGCGCGCTCATCGGGTTGACGGCAGGGCGCGGTCGCAAGTACACCGCTGTCCACGGCGACATCGACTTCCGTCCGGTACGGCAGCGTTGGCTGCGGGAGCTGGTCAAGGCGTACGGCCGCACGGCACGCCCCAACGTCATGGACCTACGGCAGACCGTCTACGCGGCAACCATCGCGTCCTCCGCGCTGGCAGGCCGCCCCCACGGGGATGAGCCCGGGCTCCTCGCCATGGCTGACATGAACGCCGTAGTGGACATGTTCCGAATCACCAAGCGTCCCGAGGACGGTCACGACTACTCCACCAGCCACCGGAGAGCCCTGCTGCGCCACTGGCGCACGTTCCTGGACTACGCCCGTCAGGCCGGGATGATGGATCACGTGCCCGGCGGGTTCGCGCTCAACCCCCGCTTCCACAGCATCGCCGCCGTGGAAGTGACCGAGGACGATCTCGGCCGTGCGATCCCCGAGCACGTCATCGCCCAGCTCGACGCGCACCTCGATCTGCTGGGCACCTCGACGGGGTACGCGAGCGGCGGCTGGGCGGCCGCCGACTTCGCGCGGATGTACCAGGTGGTCTACGCGGTCCTCCGGGACACCGGCCGGCGTCCGGGCGAGGTCACCAGCCTGCGCCGCGACTGCCTGGAGCGGGTCGACGGCAAGCCGACGCTGATCTATGACAACCACAAACGGCGACGCCACGGCCGTCGGCTGCCGATCTCGGAGAGCACCGCCCAGCTGATCGAAACCTGGCAGAAGGAGCTCGATGCGCTACCGGCCGTACCGGCCTGCGCCCAGTGGCTGTTTCCCTCGCCCGGACAGCGCAACCGTCCGCGCCGCGGGCATCTGAACACTTCGCACTTCTGCAACCGGATCTTCCGGAACTGGATCGACGAACTGATCCCAGACCTTGTGGACGACCGGCTCGACGAGGACGGCGCCCCGCTCGCTTACGACCGGACCCAGATCGTCCCGTACGGCTTCCGCCACGCCTACGCCCAGCGCCATGCGGACGCGGGCACTCGCCCCGACGTCCTGCGGGAACTCATGGACCACCGTTCACTGGACGTGACCATGGGGTACTACAAAGTCTCCCTCAGCCGAAAGCAGGAGGCCGTGCGCACGGTCGCGGCACTCGCCGTCGACCGGCACGGAGCAGCCCGCGGATTCGGCGATCCCCTCGCCTACGAGGTGGAAAGCGTCGGTGTTCCCTACGGCGGCTGCACCGAGCCGAGCAACGTCAAGGCGGGCGGCGGGCACTGCCGCATCCGCTTCCAGTGCGCCGGATGCGACTTCTACCGCCCCGATCCCTCCTACCTCCCCGCCCTGGAACAGCAGGTCGCGGACCTGCGAGCCGACAAGGAAGCCGCCCTCGCGATGGAGGCCGCCGACTGGGTCGTACGCAATCTCGATGACCAGATCCGCGCCTACTCGAAGTCGGCCGACGAGATGCGGCGGAAGCTCGACGCCCTGCCTGCCGAGGAGCGGGCCGCCGTCGAATCCGCCTCACGCGAGCTACGCAAGGCACGTTCGGCAGCAGCCTTCATCCCTCTGCAGGCGCTCACGACACGGAGCTCGGAATGAGGATTCCTGCTGCTTCCGGCGGCAACGACCGGAGCGCCCGGGTCGAGCGGCTGCGCGTCAGCCGCGCCAAGGACAGCGAAGACAAGACGAGGCGTGCACTCGACGCCGTAAATGCCCTTCTCCACTCGGGGCGACGGATCACCGTCGCCCAAGTGGCGCGGGAGGCCTCGGTGTCCACTTGGTTCGTCTACAACCAGCCTCAGGTGCACCAGGCCGTTCAGGACGGCATCTCCGCCCAGCGAACGCGAGGTCGCCAGAACTCCCACACTCCAGAAGCGTCCCAGGTGTCTCCGGCCGGGTTGCGGACGGACCTCGCACTGGCCCGCGAAGAGATCAAGGACCTCAAGAAGGAACGCGATCAGCTTCGTAACCGGGTCAGGCTGTCACTGGGCGCCGAATTGGAGGGCGTGAACCAGCACGAGCTGATCGAGCGGGTACAGCAGATCGAGCAGCGGAATACCGCGCTGGAGCAAGCTCTGTCAGAGGCCAGGGAGCGGATCGCCGCCCTGGAGGGCCAACTGCGTGAGGCGGAGGACGACCTCACCGCCGCACGAGCCAGTCTGCGCCGTGCCATGCGGGCTGTTCCATCCCCGTAGCTCGCGTTCCACCACCACCTGCGGCTGTCCGGCTTGAGTGTTGTCTGCCGGGCAGCCGTGAGAGGCGGAATCAGAATGGGGGATCACTGAAGAACGAGCCGGTCCGGACAGGTGAGACCGGCTCGGAATCACGCTGCTGAAGGAGTGCGACGGCGTCGTTGACGCGCCCCAGGTCGATGAGGTGGCCGGCAAGTTCGTTGCTGTTCTCGGGGGCGTGCTGTTCGAGAACGGCGACAGCTTCCTCGGGGCGTCCGGCGCCGACGAGCAGCTCGGCGATGTGCGGCGCCGCGTACGAGGTGGATCCCTCGGGGTGGGAGCAGGCCTGTGCGACCGCTGCATCGACGCCGTCGCGGGCGGCGATGAGCGGCAACCGTATCCAGTACAGGTCCCAGTCCTCCTCGCCCCCGCGGGCGGCGGCGAGGGCGTCGAGGTGCGCCAGGCCGGCCTCGGGGCGGCCCTGTGCGAGGCACAGGTTGGACCACGTATGCAGGATCCAGTCGTCCCCGTTGTGGGCCTCGGCCAGGACTCGCATCACATCCACCGCTTCGCCCCCTCGGCCATGCCGTGCCAGGAGCTCCGCCAGTCGCACCATGCCGTGGCACCGGAAGTCCTGCGAGTCGCCCGACTGCCGGTACACGGCGACCGCGCCTTCCACGTCACCGCGCTCCTCCAGTGCCTCAGCCAGACGCTGCGCGGCGTGACCGAGGCGTTCGGTCACCGCGTACGCGCGCAGTTCCTCGATCCGACCGTGTCTCGCCAGCAGGTCGGCCAGCTGATCCCGGTTGTTGACCGAGGTGATGTACCGGGTATGCAGCAGGGCGATCGCTTCGTCGACGCGGCCCTGGCGTTCGCGGATCGTGGCAAGAAGCCCGATGGCGTCGTCGGGGTCGAGACCGTGACAGCACCATGGACTGTCACAGCGGTGCTGGTCCGGGATACGGGCAGCCAGCAGCGCGGCGACGTCTTCGTCCCGGCCTGCTCCCTCGGCGATGTCGACCAGAGCGGCGGCAAGAAGCCGGTCCTCAATTCCCGCGCTCAGCCGAGTGACTGCCTCGTCCGCACGACCGTGCCGCGCCAGCAGGCGCGCGTAATACTCCAACGGGAGCCCTCCCGTGCTCGCGTACGGCAGGGCCAGCGCAATCGCTTCCTCTGCCCGCCCCCAGCTCTCCAGCAGCTCCGCCTGGATCCGTGCTGCCGACCACCAGCCAGTGGCAACGTACGGAGAGAGCACCTCCAGCGCCTCGGCTTGCCGACCCTGGTCACTGAGCAGCTGCGCCCAGGCCCGCGCGCAGAACCATTCCCCGCGACGGGCTTGGGCCTCCACCTCTTCAATGTGGCCGATCTCAAGAAGCCGGGAGACCAGGAGTGGAGGAATACACCCGGACAAGGTCCGGGCTTGACGGTCGAGATCGGCAGCGTCCATAACAGCGCACCTTAGCCACCACGTCCGAGAGGCCCGCAACGCCGAGGCCGGGACACCATGGGGACGCTGTCAGCCCTGGCACTGCTTCAACATCGTCGCCCTGTCCGCCGCCGTCACCGCGAGGTCGTACTTGAGGGCCACCTGCGCGAACCGCACTGCGTACGAGCACCGGATCGACTTGTTCGGCGGCAGCCAGGACGCCGGCCCGGAGTCGCGTTTGGCGGAGTTCGTGGAGCCCGAGACCGGCAGAAGGTTCAGCACGTCGTTGGCCAGCTGCTGCCGCTTCTCCTTGTTCCAACGCGAGGCACCCATCTGCCAGGCGTACGACAACGGCACCACGTGGTCTATCTGTACCTCACTGGCGTTCGCCTTCTTCCAGGCGATGTCCTTGCCGGTGTACGGGTCGTACAGGTCCATCGACACGACGACGCAGTCGGAACCCCTACGGAACTCGACGTCCTGTCCATGGAGTTTCAGCAAGTCGTTCCGTGTGTCACAACCGTTCCTCGCCAGCGGCACCCCGTACGCCCTGTCCGTCCACGCATAGCCGAACTTGTCCCGTTCGTAGCCCGTCTTCGGCCCACGCCCCTTGACTGTGAGTTTGTCGACGAGCTTGCGCGCGTTCGCCTTGTCCGCCTGCGACGCGAGCGCGCCGAGCCCCGGCTTCGTTCCGTCCGGATTCGTCAGCGGGCTCGCCGCCCGCCCGGCGGCGGCGTCCGGTCCGGATCCCGCGGAGCTTCCGCCCGGCTCCAGACCATCACAGCCTGCGACGAGCGTGACGGCAACGGTGACCGTAAGGACGACCCTCTTCCCGCGCGTACGCAGCGGCCTGTGACTCATGTGCCTCTCGCTACGCACAGGCGACCACACCCTGCATACGCTGCGAGAACAGCCCCACCACAGCGCGAACCATAGAGATAACGCGGGTGCCGCAGCCGTTGCCGTCGACGTCGGCCCAGGCCCGGCCGAACTTCTCCCGGTCGTAGCCGGTCTTGGGGGCCCGACCCTTGACCGTGAGGGTGTCCACGGCGGCGAGCGCGGAGCCGCGCACGGCGGGGGCGCCCTCGGCCGGGGAGCCGTCAGGGGCCTGTGTGCAGCCGGAGGTTATGAGAACGGCGGAGGCGAGGGCGGCGACGGGGAGGAACCCGCGGTAGCTGAGCACGCCCGGATCCTAGCCAGCCCCCGCCTGGTCCAGGCCACGAGGCCGTTCGGCGCGCGGAATCGACAGGGGGCGCGTAGCGTCGAATGAGCTGTATGCCCCCTTTCGAAGGAGTCGCGCAGATCATGGGGATCATGGACAAGCTCAAGGGCATGATGGGCCAGCACCCGGACAAGGCCCAGCAGGGCGTCGACCGCACTGGCGACATGATCGACCAGAAGACCGGCGGCAAGCACGCCGGCCAGGTCGACCAGGCCCAGCAGAAGGCTCAGGAGTACATCGACAGGCAGCGGGGCCAGGACCCGCAGCGGGGACAGGACCAGCCCCCGACCTGAGGCTCCTCCACACACGTCCGGCCGTGGGGTACGCGTCACGCGCGCCCCACGGCCGCGGTGCGTCCCGGGCGTCCCGGCGCCGTCCGGGTCCGCACGGAATAACCGGAGTGCCTCTCCGATTGTCTCCCTACATGACGACCTCGACCCGGATCACAACGCCCTTACGACGTACCACCGTTGCCGCACTGACCGCCGCCGCGCTCACCGCCCTCGCCCTCCCCGCCGGCGGTGCGGTGGCCGCCGAGGCACGGCACGACAGCGGCCCGTGGCGCGGCGCCTGGGCCGCCTCGCCGCACGCCCCGGCCACGCCCTTCGCCCCCAACTGGTCCCGACAGGGCTTCTCCGACCACACGGTCCGCCAGGTCGTCCGGGTCACCACCGGCGGCACCAGGGCCCGGATCGAACTCTCCAACCGATACGGCACGACCCCGCTGCGGATCACCGGCGCAACCGTGGCCCGCACGGACAAGGGCGCCTCGGTGAAGGCCGGTTCCGTCCGGCACCTCTCCTTCGGCAAGGGCCGCTCGGTGACGATCCCCGCCGGAGGAACGGCATCCAGCGACGGCGTGCCGTTCACCGTGAAGGCGCTGGAGTCGGTGACGGTCACCCTCTACCTCGCCGCGCCCACCGGCCCGGCCACGTTCCACCACTTCGCCTCCGCCACCAGCTACCGCGCGACCGGTGACCACCGCGCCGACCGCGGCGGGACCGCGTTCACGGAGAGCAGCGGCTCCTGGTACTACCTCTCCGGCGTGGAGGTCGGCGGCGGCGCTTCCGCCCGCAGGGACGGCATCGTGGCGTTCGGCGACTCCATCACCGACGGCGTCGGCTCGGGCCCGGACGCGAACAACCGCTACCCCGACGAGCTGGCGGAGCGCTTCGCCGCCGCCGGGAGGCCGCGAAGCGTCCTCAACCACGGAATCGGCGGCAACCAGGTCACCAACGACACGACCTGGGCGGGCGAGAAGGGCATCGAGCGCTTCAAGAAGGACGTCCTCACCGAGCCGGGCGTGCGGACCGTCATCCTCCTCGAAGGCATCAACGACTTCGGCGGCAGCCTCGCGAGCGGGGTCGCCGATCCCACCCCCGAGGTCTCGGTCGAGCAGCTCGCCGCGGGCCACCGGGCGCTCGTCCGCGAGGCCCACGCCCGCGGCATCAGGGTCGTCGGCGCCACCCTGACCCCGGTCAAGGGCTCCTTCTACGACACCCCGGCCGTCGAGGCCAAGCGGGACGCCTTCAACCACTGGGTCCGCACCTCCGGCACGTACGACGCCGTGGTCGACTTCGACCGCGCCGTCGCCGACCCGGCCGACCCGGACCGGATGCTCCCCGCCTTCGACTCGGGCGACCACCTCCACCCGGGCGACGCCGGATACCGGGCGATGGCCGAGGCACTGGACCTCGACACGCTCTGAGCACGTGCGGGGCGGGGCTCGGCCCCCGCCCCGCAGGCCTGCGCGCCTGCTGTCCGCTGACCGCTGACTGCGGACCGCGGACCCTACGACCCGAGGATCGTGGTCAGGAACTCGCCCGTCCACGCCAGCAGTTCGCGTCCCACCACCGGCTTCCCGCCGATCTTCCCACTCGTCGGGCGCGGCACCAGGATCTGATGGACGGCCGGCTTGATGACCGTCCGCGGGTAGAGCCGCTTCAGCCGCAGCTCCTGGGACTCCCGCAACTCCACCGGCGCGAAGCGGATGTTCGGCCCCTGCAGCACGATCTCGCCGACACCGCAGGCACGGGCCAGCATCCGCAGACCGGCGACCAGGAGCAGGTTCTCCACCGGCTCGGGCAGCTTGCCGTAGCGGTCGGTCAGCTCCTCCCGTACCGCCTTGACGTCCTCCTCCGTGTTCGCGGAGGCGATCGCCCGGTACGCCTGGAGGCGCAGACGCTCGCCGGGCGCGTAGTCGTGCGGCACGTGGGCGTCGACGGGCAGCTCGATCTTGACCTCCAGCGGCGGCTCCTCCTCGACACCGCCCTCCAGCGAGGCCCGGTAGTCGGCGACCGCCTCGCCCACCATCCGTACGTACAGGTCGAAGCCGACCCCCGCGATGTGGCCGGACTGCTCGCCGCCGAGCAGATTGCCCGCGCCGCGGATCTCCAGGTCCTTCATGGCCACGTACATGCCCGCGCCCATCTCGGTGTGCTGGGCGATCGTCGCGAGCCGCTCGTGCGCGGTCTCCGTCAGCGGCTTCTCCGGCGGGTAGAGGAAGTACGCGTACCCGCGCTCGCGCCCACGGCCCACACGGCCGCGCAGCTGGTGCAGCTGCGAGAGCCCGAAGTTGTCGCCGCGCTCCACGATGAGCGTGTTGGCGTTGGAGATGTCGATGCCGGACTCGACGATCGTCGTCGAGACCAGCACGTCGAACTTCTTCTCCCAGAAGTCGACCACGACCTGTTCCAGGGCCGACTCCGACATCTGACCGTGGGCGGTCGCGATCCGCGCCTCCGGGACGATGTCCCGCAGCCGCGCCGCCGCCCGGTCGATCGACTCGACCCGGTTGTGGATGTAGAAGACCTGGCCCTCGCGCAGGAGTTCACGGCGGATGGCCGCGCCGATCTGCTTCTCCTCGTACGGCCCGACGAAGGTGAGGACCGGGTGCCTCTCCTCGGGCGGGGTGGTGATCGTCGACATCTCACGGATGCCGGTGACCGCCATTTCGAGCGTACGGGGGATGGGGGTGGCCGACATCGTCAGGACGTCGACGTTGGCCCGCAGCTTCTTCAGCTGCTCCTTGTGCTCGACACCGAAGCGCTGCTCCTCGTCGACGATGACCAGGCCGAGGTCCTTGAACTTCGTCTCGGAGGAGAACAGGCGGTGCGTGCCGATGACGATGTCGACGGAACCGTCCTTCAGGCCCTCCATCGTCGCCTTCGACTCCGTCTCCGTCTGGAAGCGGGAGAGCGCACGGGTGACGACGGGGAACTGCGAGTACCGCTCCGAGAACGTGCCGAAGTGCTGCTGCACGAGCAGCGTGGTCGGGACGAGCACGGCGACCTGCTTGCCGTCCTGGACCGCCTTGAACGCCGCGCGGACCGCGATCTCCGTCTTGCCGTAGCCGACGTCGCCGCAGATCAGCCGGTCCATCGGGACCGTCTTCTCCATGTCCTCCTTCACCTCGGCGATGGTGGACAGCTGGTCGGGCGTCTCCACGTACGGGAAGGCGTCCTCCAGCTCCCGCTGCCACGGGGTGTCGGGGCCGAACGCGTGCCCGGGGGCCGCCATCCGGGCGCTGTAGAGCTTGATCAGGTCGGCGGCGATCTCCTTGACCGCCTTCTTCGCGCGCGCCTTGGTCTTCGTCCAGTCCGCACCGCCGAGCCGGTGCAGCGTCGGGGCCTCGCCGCCGACGTACTTGGTGACCTGCTCCAGCTGGTCGGTGGGGATGTAGAGCCGGTCGCCGGGCTGGCCGCGCTTGGCCGGGGCGTACTCGACGAGCAGGTACTCGCGGGTGGCGCCCTGCACCGTCCGCTGGACCATCTCGATGTACCGGCCGACTCCGTGCTGCTCGTGCACGATGTAGTCGCCGACCTCCAGGGTCAGCGGGTCGATCGTCTTGCGCCGCTTGGCCGGCATCCGCTGGCCGTCCTTGCCGGCCGCCTTCTGGCCCGACAGGTCGGTCTCGGTCAGGACGGCCAGCTTGAGCGCCGGGTCGACGAAGCCGTAGTCGATCGAGCCGGTGGCCACATGGACCACGGACGGGGTCACCTCGGCCAGGTCCGCGTCGAGCCGGGCCGCGATCCCCTCGCCGCCGAGGACCTCGACCGTGCGGGTCGCCGGGCCGTGCGCCTCGGTGACGTAGACCGTGCGCCAGCCGTCGGCCAGCCAGCCCTTGGTGTCGGCGAGCGCCCGGGCGGTGTCGCCGCGGTACGCCTCCGGCGCGTGCATCCCGAGCTTCAGGGTGTCGTCGTCGAGCGTCTCGTCCGCCGCGAACGGGGAGACCGACCACCACATCATGTCGAGCTCGCGCGCCCGGTCCCGCACGTCCGCGATCCCCCACAGGGAGGCCGCGCCCACGTCGATCGGCGCCTCACCGCCCCCCGCGGTCGCCGCCCAGGACGCCTGGAGGAACTCCTGCGACGTCGCGACCAGGTCGGCGGCGCGCGTACGGACCCGCTCCGGGTCGCACACGACGGCCATCGAGCCCTTCGGCATGACGTCGAGCAGCAGCTCCATGTCGTCCACCAGGACGGGCGCGAGGGACTCCATGCCCTCGACGGCGATCCCCTCGGCGATCTTGCCGAGCAGCTCGCCCAGCTCGGGGTGTTCCTCGGCGAGCGCGGCGGCCCGCTGCCGTACGTCGTCGGTGAGGAGCAGCTCACGGCAGGGCGGGGCCCACAGGCCGTGTTCGGCGACTTCGAGGGAGCGCTGGTCGGCGACCTTGAAGTAGCGGATCTCCTCGACGTCGTCGCCCCAGAACTCGATCCGGAGCGGATGCTCCTCGGTGGGCGGGAAGACGTCCAGGATGCCGCCGCGCACGGCGAACTCGCCGCGCTTCTCGACCAGCTCCACACGGGAGTACGCGGCGGCCGCGAGCCCCTCCACGACCTCGTTCAGGTCGGCCGTCCGCCCGGTGCGCAGGGAGACGGGCTCCAGGTCGCCGAGGCCCTTGACCTGCGGCTGGAGCACGGACCGTACGGGCGCGACGACGACGGAGACCGGGCCGGCGGACGGGTCGTCGGTGGACGGGTGGGCCAGGCGGCGCAGCACGGCGAGGCGCCGGCCGACGGTGTCCGAGCGGGGCGAGAGCCGCTCGTGCGGCAACGTCTCCCAGGAGGGGTAGTCGACGACCCTGTCCGGGTCGATGAGGGTGCGCAGGGCGGCCGCCAGGTCCTCGGCCTCCCGGCCCGTCGCGGTGACCGCGAGGACGGGACGCCCGGCGTCACGGGCGAGCGCGGCCACCGCGAAGGGGCGCGCGGCCGGGGGGCCGACGAGGTCCACGTGCGTGCGGCGGCCGTCGGACGCGGCCTTCACCGCTTCGGCGAGGGCCGCGTCCTTGACGACGAGGTCGAGCAGACCGTGCAGGCTCATGGAGCTTTCCATCCCGGGTTCGGACTACGGGGGCGGGCAACGCGAACAGCCCGACACGTCACACGGGCCGGGTGTTCCCGGCGCCGTCGACGGGCCGGGTGCTCCCCCAGCCTACGACGTGGCCGGCAGCCCGGCGCGAGGGAATCGGCGCCCGCGCCGGGGGGAGAACGGCCGCGGCCCCCGGCGGACCATGTCCGCCGGGGGCCGGGCAGCCCGTGGGAGCACCCCCGTGGCGCCCTCGGGACTACTCGCTGGCGATCGCGTTCAGGACGTTCATCCGGCCGGCGCGGAACGCCGGGACCAGTGCCGCGAACAGACCCACGAACGCCGACCCGACGAAGACCGTCAGGATCGTCGGCCACGGGATCTCCAGGACGCCGAGACCCTCCAGGGCCAGCAGCTTCTGGGCCGCCGTGCCCCAGCCCATTCCCAGGGCGAGGCCGAGCAGGGCGCCGAAGAGGGCGATGACCACCGACTCCAGGCGGATCATGCGGCGCAGCTGACGGCGCGAGAGGCCGATCGCCCGCATCAGGCCGATCTCCCGGGTCCGCTCCACCACCGACAGCGCGAGCGTGTTCACCACACCGAGCACGGCGACGATGATCGCGAGCGCCAGCAGGCCGTAGACGATGTTGAGCAGCTGGCCGACCTGGTCCTTCAGGTCCTGCTTGTAGTCGGCCTGGTTCTGCACCTTGTACTGCGGGTAGGCGGCGAGCGAGTCCTTGAGGGCCGCGTACGCCTCCGTCTCCTTGCCGTCCACCGCCGTCGCGAACATGATCATGCTCCGCGGCTGCTTGGCGGCCGGCAGGTACCGCTCCATGGTGGTGATGTTGGTGTACATCACGCCCTTGTCGACGTTGTTCTCGTCCGAGGTGATCGCCGCGACCTTCAGCTTCGCGCTGTCGCCGCCCTTGAAGGCGACGGTCAGCACGTCGCCGACCTTCACCCCGTGCTCCGTGGCGTAGTCGCTGCCGACCGACATCGCGTTCGCCCCGTACGCGGCGGTCAGCTCGCCCGCCGTCGTGTCACGGCGCAGGTCCTGCGCGTACGACGGCTCCGCGGCGACGAGCCCCTTGTCCACGGCCTTGCCCGCGGGGTCGGTGATCTTCGCCTCGACCCACCGGTACTCGGTGACGTGGGTGAGGCCCGGCGTCTTCTCCAGGGCCGCCTGGGCCTGCGGCATGATCGGCTGCCCGTTGGTGGACTGCACGATGAAGTCCGCGCCGACCGAGCGGTCCAGCTCCTCGGTCGCCGAGGCGACCATCGACGAGCCGACCACCGACAGACAGGCCACCAGGGCGAGCCCGATCATCAGGGCGGCGCCGGTCGCTCCCGTACGGCGCGGGTTGCGCAGCGCGTTGCGCTCCGCCATCCGCCCGACCGGACCGAAGACCCTGAGGACGACGACACCGAGGGCCTTCACGACCCCGCCCGCGAGCAGCGGTCCGACGACGATGAAGCCGATGAGGGAGAGGAGGATGCCGAGGCCGAGCCAGAGGGAGCCGGCGGAGGCCTTCTCCGCCTGGGTCGCGGTCCACAGCGCCGCTCCGCCGCCGAGCGTGAGGAGCAGGCCGAGCCCGCCCCGGATCAGGCCGGCCCTGCCGTCGGCGGGGGTGCCGGCGTCGCGCAGGGCCGCCATCGGGGAGACCTTGCCGGCCCGGCGGGCCGGGATGTGGGCGGCGAGGACGGTGACGACGACGCCGAGCAGGAGGCTGACGGCGGGCGTCGTCCACTTCACGGTCAGATCCTCGGTGGACAGCTCCATGCCCATGGAGGACATCAGCTCCATCAGGCCGACGGCGAGTCCGACGCCGGCCGCGACACCGGCGATCGAGCCGACGACACCGAGGAGGACCGCCTCGACGAGGACGGAACGGTTCACCTGCTTGCGGCTGGAACCGATGGCCCGCATGAGGCCGATCTCGCGGGTGCGCTGGGCGACCAGCATGGAGAAGGTGTTGACGATGAGGAAGATGCCAACGAGGAAGGCGATTCCGGCGAAGCCGAGCATCGCGTACTTCATGACGTCGAGGAACCCGGCGACGTCCTCGCGGCCCGCGTCGGCGACCTCGGCCGCGGTCTGCAGCGTGTAGCCGGTGCCGACCGCCGCGGCGATGCCGCCCTTCAGCTTCTCGTCGCTGACCCCGGGCACGGCGTCGGCCGTGATCTGGGTGAACAGGCCTTCCTTGCCGAGGAGTTCGCGCTGCGCGGTGGCGGTGTCGAAGTAGACGACGGTGGCACCGGGGTTGGTGACCTTGAACTCGACGATGCCGGAGATCTTCGCCTTGAAGTCGCCGGTGACGGCGATGGTGCGCAGCTCGTCGCCGATCTTCAGCCCGTGCTTCTCGGCGGTGCCGGCGTCGACCATCACCTCGGTGGGGCCGCGCGGCTCGTGACCGGAGGCGATGTCCACCGAACGGAGCTCGTTGGCACTCCAGTTGGCGGCGATCGTCGGGGCGCCGCTGGTGGGTCCGACGTTCTCGTCGTCGGAGTCGACGACGGTGACGCTCAGCGAGATGACCGAGCCCTGGGCGGCCTTGACGCCCTCGGCCCTGCGGACCTGCTCCACGAGCGAGGCGGGCAGGGTCTCGGGGCGGCCGGACTGCGGGGTCTCGTCGTCGACCGCCGCGTCCTTCGGGCTGAGCGTGACGTCGGAGGCGGTCGAGGCGAAGAGCTTGTCGAAGGTGGTGTTCATGGTGTCCGTGAAGACGAGGGTGCCGCTCACGAACGCCACGGAGAGCAGGACGGCGACGGCGGAGAGCGCCATGCGGCCCTTGTGCGCGAAGAAGTTGCGCAGGGAGGTCTTGAGGACGGTCATGACGTCCGCCCGCGCGCGTCGAAGTCCTTCATACGGTCGAGGACGGCGTCGGCGGTGGGACGGAACATCTCGTCGACGATCCGCCCGTCCGCCAGGTAGAGGACGCGGTCGGCGTAGCTGGCGGCGACCGGGTCGTGGGTGACCATCACGATGGTCTGGCCGAGCTCGTCCACGGACTGCCGCAGGAAGCCGAGGACTTCGGCGCCGGCGCGGGAGTCGAGGTTTCCGGTCGGCTCGTCGCCGAAGATGATCTCGGGCCGGGCGGCCAGCGCCCGGGCCACGGCGACGCGCTGCTGCTGACCGCCGGAGAGCTGCGTGGGCCGGTGCCCGAGACGGTCGGCGAGACCGACGGTCGACACGACCCGGTCGAGCCACTGCCGGTCCGCCTTGCGGCCCGCGATGTCCATCGGCAGGGTGATGTTCTCCAGCGCGTTGAGCGTCGGCAGCAGGTTGAACGCCTGGAAGATGAAGCCGATCCGGTCGCGCCGCAGCTGCGTCAGCCGCTTGTCCTTCAGGCCGGTGATCTCGGTGTCGTCCAGGAAGATCTGGCCGCTGGTGACGGCGTCGAGTCCGGCGAGGCAGTGCATCAGCGTCGACTTGCCGGAGCCCGAGGGGCCCATGATCGCGGTGAACTGCCCGCGGGCGATGTCCACGTCGACGTGGTCGAGCGCGACGACCCGGGTCTCGCCGGCTCCGTACGCCTTGACGACCTGCCGCGCCCGCGCGGCGACGGCCGTCCCCCCTGCGGTCTCCCCGTGCTGGGGGATGGTCACAGCCGAAGTCACGGTATGTCTCCTATGTCTGGTACGGATCCGACTCGTGTCCGAGTCTGCGAGAAGGAGGGCGGCGGATCACTGGTGCTGGGCGCACTCTTCGCCCTGGGGTTTTCCGTAAGACCAAGCTAAAGACGGAGGGGGTCGCTCCTCGTCCTCCGCCGGAACGAACGGCCCCTGCCCTCTATGGGGGAGAGACCCCTAGGGGTTCTCCACCCGAGGTTCGAGTGGGAGGCTAGGCCGACGTAACTAGATGTACGACCCATCAGACGGAGGGGCCGGGGTGTCACGGACGACGACGCGACAGGCGGCGGCATCGGCGACGGCTCCGCGCGGGCGGGGCCCGGTGGTCGCCGCCCTGATGCTCGGCATGGCGCTCGCCGCGCTCGACGGCACGGTCGTCTCGACCGCCGTACCGCAGATCGTCGGCGACCTCGGCGGCCTGTCCGTCTTCTCCTGGCTGTTCTCCGGCTATCTGCTCGCCGTCACGGTCACCCTGCCGGTGTACGGAAAGCTCTGCGACACCTTCGGCCGCAAGCCGGTCCTCATCGCGGGAACGATCCTCTTCCTCATCGGCTCCCTGCTGTGCGCGGCCGCCTGGAACATGGGCTCACTCATCGCCTTCCGCGTCGTGCAGGGCCTCGGCGGCGGCGCGCTCCAGGGCACGATCCAGACGATCGCTGCGGACCTCTACCCGCTGAAGGAGCGGCCGAAGATCCAGGCGAAGCTCTCCTCGGTCTGGGCGACGGCCTCGGTCGCCGGCCCGGCGGCCGGCGGCCTCCTCGCCGGATACGCGGACTGGCGCTGGATCTTCCTGATCAACCTGCCGGTCGGCCTGGTGGCGCTCTGGCTCGTGGCCCGGTACCTGGTCGAACCGGAGCGGACGGCGCGGGCGGAGGGGGCGACGCCGGCGGCGGGAACGGCACCTGCGGAGGGGACGGTACGGGCGGCGCGCGGCGAGGGGCCGGTCACGCGGAAGGTGTCGGTCGACTGGGCCGGTGCGCTCACGATCTTCGCGACGGGGACGCTCCTGCTCACCGCCCTCGTCCAGGGCGGCGTCGCCTGGCCCTGGCTCTCCGCGCCCTCCCTCGGCCTCTTCACGGGCGCGCTCGCCCTCGCCGGAGTCACCGTCCTCGTCGAACGCCGGGCCGCCGACCCGATCATCCCGGGCTGGATCTGGCGCCGCCGCACGATCTCCGCGGTCAACCTTGCCCTCGGCGCCCTCGGCCTGCTCATGGTCGCCCCGACGGTCTTCCTGCCCACCTACGCCCAGTCCGTCCTCGGCCTCGGCCCGATCGCCGCCGGCTTCGTCCTCTCCGCGATGACCCTCAGCTGGCCGGTGACCGCCGCCCTCTCCAACCGGGTCTACAACCGCATCGGCTTCCGCCTCACCGCCGTCGTCGGCATCACCCTCGCCCTGCTCGTCCTGCTCGCCTTCCCCTTCCTCCCCTTCCCCGGAGAGCCGTGGCAGCCCGCCCTGCTGATGCTCCTCCTCGGCGGTGCGCTCGGCCTCTTCCAGCTCCCGCTGATCGTCGGCGTCCAGTCGACCGTCCCGTACGAGGAACGCGGCACGACGACCGCCTCGGTCCTCTTCTGCCGCCAGGTCGGCCAGAGCGTCGGCGCGGCCCTCTTCGGTGCGATCGCCAACGGCGTCCTCGCCTCCCGCCTGGGCACCGGCACCGATCTGGACAGCCTCGCGTACGCCCTGGACCACGCCGACGACACCCTGCGCCGCGCCGTCGACGCGGCCGTCGACTACGTCTACCTGGGTGCGGCGGGCGCCGCCGCGCTCGCCCTGCTCGTCCTGCTCACCCTGGCCCCGCGCCGCTTCCCGGTCCTGACGGAACACCAGGACCGCGGTCAGTCGGCCTGATCCCGGCCGCCGGCCCTCCCGTCGCCGTCGCTCTCCTTGTCGCCGCCCTCGGGGTCGTCCTCGGCGGCGCCCCGGCCCGTGAGCGACGCGAGCGCGGCACGGATGTGCTCCATGTGCGCGTGGATCTCCTCACGCGCCTCCTCGTGCTCCCGCACCACGCGCTCCGTCTCCCGCTCCACCCGCTCCCGCCGCGTCCCCGCCTCCACCAGGAGCTCCGCCGCCCGCGCCTCCGCGTCCTCCTGGCCGTGCCGGGCCTCCTCCTGCGCCCGCGCCAGCTCACGTTCGGCCTCGGCCACCCGCGACCGCGCCTCCACCACCAGCTCCTCGTGACGGGCGTCCAGCTCGGCCGCCCGGGACACCGCCGTCCGCTCGGCCCCCTCCCGTACCCCGGCCTGCTCCACGCGCTGGGCCTCCAGCAGCGCCGCCGTCCTGCACACCGTGTCGTCGAACACCACCTGCGCGGCCGCCCGGCGCGCAGCCGCCTCCTCGCGCGCGACCGACCGCAGCGCCTCGGCCTCCGCGCCCGCCTCCGCCAGCGTCTCGGCGGCCGCGGTCTCCGCCTCCGCGAGCAGCGCGTCCGCGTACTCCCGGGCTGACTCGGCCGCGGTACGCGCCGCCTCCTCGGCCTCCTCCGCCAGGGACTGCGCCTCCGCCTCGGCCTCGCGTACGAGACTCTCGTCCACCGCCTCCGCGAGCTCCAGGATCTTCCGCGCCCGACCGCCCAGCGACTCGAACCGCTGCGGTGCCAGCGCGTCGACCTCCGCCCGCAGCCGGACCGCCTCCTCCTCCATCTCCCTGGCGAGGACCGTCAGCCGGGCCGCGCGCTCCCATCCGGCGTCGCGTTCGCCGGAGAGCGCGGCGAGGTGGCGGTCGACCTGTCGCGGGCGGTATCCGCGCCCTCGTGCGACGACGGCGAAACTCATCCCTGACGCTCCTTCCATAACGGCTCAAAAGCCAGGATGCGCCATCAGACACGACAAAAGGCGCCCGACGTGTCGTACACGTCGGACGCCTTCGGTCACACGCGGCCTAGAGCAGGCCGTCCCACATCTGCTCCAGGAGCACCGACCACCAGTTCTCCGGCGACGCCAGCGCCGCCGGGTCCAGCATCGCCAGCTGCGCCTGGAAGTCGACCGTCCAACGACCCGCCTGCTCGGGGTTGAGCCCGAACCGCAGACGCCACATCCGGCCCAGCAGCGCCATCGAACGGGCGAACTCCGGCAGCCCGCTGTTCACGAACTGCGGGGCCACCGGCGCACCGCCCGGACCGGCCTCCACCGGCACGGCGACGATGTGCGCGGTCCCGTACTGGACACAGATCGCCCGCCCGAAGTCCGAGCCGACCACCAGGTACGAGCCCGCGTCCGACGCCGGCTGGACCTGACGCTGCGCCGCGAGCTCGGCCAGCGTCGGCACCACCGGCTGCGCCGGCTGCGCCCAGAAGAACGGACCGAAGTCGGCCGGCAGACCGGCCCATACGAGGGTCAGCGCGACGACCTCCGGCACACCCTGCCGGGACACCGCCCGCTGGTCGAACCGGCAGATACCGGGCCCGAAGGCACCCGCCATCTCCTGCGCGATCCCGTCCGGGGGGATCGGCGGAGCCGGCTGCACCGGCGGCAGCGGAGCACGCACCGGCGCCGGGCGCGCCGGACCGTCCGCGACCTGATGCAACTCACCCTGATGGGTCAGGAGTTGCCGCATGCCCTGCTGACGGCCCGCGTGATCCCGGCCGTACGGCGCGATGTTGGTGATCCGCGCCTGCGGCCAGGTCTCCCGGATCATCCGCGCGCAGTAACCGCCCGGCAGCTCACAGGACTCCAGCTCCGTGTGCAGTTCGAGCACCTGCTGCGGCGGCACGTTCATGGCGCGCAGCTCGTGCAGGATCTGCCACTCCGGGTGCGGAGTGCCCGGGGCGGACCGCCGGATGATCTGCGCCTCGGAACCGTCCGGCGCACGGTAGCGCAGCACCGCCTGGTAGCCGGGGCCGACGGTCGGCTGACCGGCCGGCTGCTGCGGGTACCCGTACGCCGGCGGGGCGCCCTGCACCGACGGCGGCGGCATCGGCGGAGCCGGCGGCCCGCCCGGACCGGGCTGCGCCAGCATCGTCGCCGCGTGGTGCACCCCACCGGGCGGAGTCCCGGGACCACCCGGGGCGCCGGGAGCACCGGGAGGCCCGGGCGGCGCCACGGGGGCACCGGGCGCACCGGGAGGCCCGGGCGGGGCGATGCCGCCCGGCCCGGGGTGGGCCAGCATCGTCGCCGCGTGCGCGACACCCGCACCGGCACCGTCGGACCCACCGGGCACACCGGGCGCACCCGGCGGCGCGGGCGGAGGCACCGGCGCACCGGGCCCGCCCTGGTTCGGGTGCGCCAGCATCGTCGCGGCGTGGTGCACGGGCTGCGGAGGCGTCGGCGGACCGGGAGGCCCGGGCGGCTGAGGCCCGTCGGGCCCGAGCTGCGACACCAGCTGCGTCGCCACGTACCCCCCGGCGGGCGCACCGGGAGCCCCCGGCGCCTGCGGCGGCGGAGGGGGATTCCCACCACCCCCGCGCCCGGCCCGCGGAGGCAGCGCGGCCTTGCTGGTCGCGGCATCCGCGATGTCCCCGGCCCCCGGAGCCCGCGGCGCGGGCGGAGGCGTGGGGGCGCCGGGCACACCCGGCGGAGGCGTGGGGGCGCCGGGCACACCCGGCGGAGGCGTGGCTCCGGACGCTCCGGGAGCCCCCGGGGCACCGGGCGGCGGACCGGCGGGCCCACCGGCCGGCGCACCCGTACCGCTCGGGCCGCCGCTCGACGCCGGGCCGCGCGGCGCGAACGGGTCGTCGGCACCGGGCGGCGGAGGGGCGCTCGGGTCGAGCGCCCGGGCGATCGCCGTCGGAGGAAGCGCACTGCCGCCCGACATCAGGGCCGTCGGAGCGTCCGCACCCACCACGGGAAGCGGCGTGTCCTCGTCGTCCGCGCCCGACAGCGGCGGCGCGAAGACCGTCGCGGGCAGCGGCACCGAACCGTCCGCACCGCCCGAACTCGCATTGGCGTCCGCCCACGGGCTGCTCGACGGCGTCTCCGCCGGAACGCCGTCCGAGGCCGTCGGCTCGTAGTCGGCCGACCGCCCCTCCGAACCGCCCACGGAATCGGCGGCCGCACCCGAAGGCGCCCCACCGGAAGCCATGGAACCGGAAGACACGGGATCCGAAGACGCGGGCCCCGAAGACACGGGTCCCGACGACACGGGCCCCGAAGACTCCGGCCCCGAGGACACCCCGCCGGAAGGCGCCCCGCCCGAAGAAGGCACGCTCACCGGATCCACCGGCGGGGCACCACCGCCCGTCGCCTCCGGCGTCGACGAACTCCCGCCCGCCTGCGACGCGTTCGGTCCCTTCGGCGGCAGACCCAGCTTGTCCGCCGCGTCCTGCAGCCATTCCGGCGGCGTCAACAGGAACGACGTCGCGTTCAGATCGACCCGCTCCGGCGGCGCGGGCGCCGCGGCACCCGCCTCGTCGGCGACGGACCCGTACTCCTCCTCGTACCGCCGGATCACCTCACCCACCGGCAGCCCCGGCCACAACGTCGCCTCGCCGCTGTCCCGGGCGATGACCAGACGCTGCAGACCACCGTCCGAGGTCGGGCCCTCCTCGCGGTCCTCCGCCCACACGACGAAACCCAGCCCGAACTCCCGTACCCGCACCTCCCGGTGCTGGTACGCCGGCACATCACCGTTGATCCATTCCTCGGCGCGCTCCTGCGCCTGCGCGAACGTCACCACAACCAGTTCACTCCCCCACCGGGACCACGGGCACAGCGCGCGCGAAGCCGCCGTCCACCATCAGGTTCGCCACCGTCTCCAACTCCGGCGGATTGCCGGCCAACCGCTGGAGGAACGCGTCGAAGTCCTCACCGCACGGCAGCAACAGCCGCTCCACGCGCTCCCCCACGCTCCACCCGGCCGCCGCCTCACCGGCGTCCCGCGCGTCGTCGTACGCGCAGAACCACACCGTCCCGACCCGGTCGCCCTTCACCTTCACCGCCAGGATCCCGCCCTGGACGAAACCCACGCCCAGGTAGTCCTTGGTCAGATGGTCACGCAGACACTTGTTCACGTACACGAGGTCGTTGACACCCGCCTCGTCGCGCACCGTGAAGAACGGCTGGTCGACCAGGAGACCGAGCTCCGCGTCCAGCGCCGCACCCACCGGCGCACAACCGCCCGCCGCCTTCAGGAAGGAGCGGTACGCGCCCGGCAGGCGGTACCCGAGATCCTCCTCCACCCCGAGCAACTGCTGCTCGGTCACCGACACCAGCCCCTTGGGCACCCCGAAATGCGCCGGCCGGGTCTCCTGCAGCGGACGCGTGCCCCGCTTCGTGTGATCGACGGCAGCCGTCGCGACACCACCGTGATGACGCAGCAACGCCTTCACCTCGACCGGGACCAGCTCCATCCGCCGACCGCCCGCCACGTGGTGCCAGGTCCAGCCGTGCGGCGTCGCCACCGACGGAATCGTGTCCCACAGCTCGTGCCCCGTCGCCGCGAGCGCCGCGTTCGCCGACACGTAGTCCGTCAGCCGCAACTCGTCGACACCGAAACCCTCGGGCGGATCGGCGATTTCCGCCGCCGCCCGGGCGTAAGGTGAGAAGTCCGGATATCCGTGTTCGTCCACCCGCACCCCTCTGGGGTGCCGGGAGGCGCGGACCGGGTCCGGAAAGTGCACGACCTGCCCGGCGTAAGCCGCGTTCGGCGGTGCGGCCTTCCCGAGCCGACCTGTCGTCATGGCGGTTGCCCCCTGCGCTGGCTGCTGGCTGATTCCGCACAGCCTATGCGCTGCCACAAGCCCACCACCCGGCCCGATGCGGCCACGACCACACTCCGTGACCAACTGTCACGAGCGGATGACGCACCGGCGATAGTTACGACACACCGACACCCCGTTTGTGTACCCCGCTTCCACATGAGGCGTCCCATTTGGCACTCTGTTCCAGCAACTCGGGGGATTGCAGGAGGGGAAGACACGCACCATGTACGCACCACCGACGCCCACGCAGGGTGACCCACGCCTCAACTGGAGCAGCACCGAGCCCTCCCACGCCCCGTTACTGCGCTTCCGCAGGGACGGCATCCTCCCCACCGTCGGCGCCGCGCTCTCCGTACGTGGCGAAACCCTCACCTGCACCGCGGGCCGCGGAGACCGACCGCCCACCCTGCATCCACTCGTTCAGGACTTTCTGGACACCCTCACCAGTGGACAGCGCGAACGCTTCACCGGGCGCTGCCCCGAAGCGATCCTGCTCTCCCGCCACCTGACCGCCACCGACGCGAGCCGCTCCAAGCGCGCCCAGCGCAAAGCACTCACCCACGGCGAAGCACGCCGCTCGCTCAAGCACGCCAAACTGACCGCTCGACGCATCCGCGAGGACGGCGACCCGCTGCACGGCAGCTACGCCGCCCCCTGCCGCTCCTGTACGGCGATGCTCGCGCACTTCGGTGTACGCACCGTGGACCCCACCTCGACTGTCGAGAACGGCTGACCGCACCTCCATGCCCGACCACCTGAGCACCACCCGGTTCCCGGTCAACGTCGACGCCGCCCTCCGCGAGGCGGGATGGCAGCCGGGCCGCTGGGACATCAAACTCGCCGAACAGTGGGCCGACGCCCTGCGCGCCCACGTCTCACCCGGCGGCCACCGGCACAGCGTCTTCCCCGCGGCCGTCGAGGCATGGGCCGAATTCGGCGGCCTCCACATCACGGCCCCCGGCGCCGGCCGCCAGATCGCCCCCGCGACCCTCCGCTTCGACCCCCTCGCCGGCCTGCACCTGGCCCGCACCCTGGCGGACCTCGGACGCGCGCTCGACACGGAGATCTCCCCCCTGGGAGAGGAGGTCGAACAGCAGGCGGTCCTCGCCATAGACCTGGAGGGCCGGGTCTACGGCCTGGACCACACCGGCGACTGGTTCCTGGGCCAGGACATCGACGCGGCACTGGCGACGCTGATCACCGGGGTACAACCGACACGACTGGTGACGGGCTAACGCTCCCCCAGCGGCAACACCGCTGACACCCTGAACCCGCCCGCATCCGTCGGCCCCGACACGAACACACCACCCAGCCGCGTCACCCGCTCACGCATGCCCACCAGACCGTTCCCCCCGCTCGGAAGATGCGCGTCCGCAGCCTCCGCGTCCGAAGGACCGTTCTCCACCTGCATCGCGACCTCGGCCTCCCGATGCGCCAGCCGGACCACGACCTTCGCCCCCGCCGCATGCTTGTGCACGTTGGTCAGCGCCTCCTGCACCACCCGGTACGCCGTCCGCTCGACCTCCGCCGCATACGCGCGCACCTCACCGAGCACCGTCAGCTCGACCACCGCACCCGCCTGCCGGGACTGCTCGACCAGACCCTCCAGCGCATCCAGACACGGCCCGTCCTCCGAAGCCGCCTCCGCCGCCGCGGCCGCCGCCCGGCCCACCGCCGCCAACGGAACCGGAGAATCCGAAGACCCCACGGCCGGCACCGCGTCCTCCCGCAGCACACCCAGCATCTCGCGCAGCTCCGTCAGCGCCTGCCGGCCCATGTCACCCACAAGCGCCGCGTTCTTCACCGCCTTCTGCGGATCCTTCAACGCGACCGCCTGCAACGCCGCCGCGTGCACCACCATCAGCGACACCCGATGCGCGACCACATCGTGCATCTCCCGCGCGATCCGCGTCCGCTCCTCCTGCCGCGCCCACTGCGCCCGCTGCTCCGCCCGGTCCGCGAGCAGCGACAGCTCCTGCTCCAGACTGTCGGCACGCTCCCGGAGACTCTCCATGAGCCGCCGCCGGGCCCCTATATAGAGACCGGAGAGAAGCGGAGGCGCGTTGAGGCCCAGCGTGAGGAAGACCGCGAGGACCGGCGCGTACCAGCTGCTGGGATCGGAACCCGGCTGATCGGCGTCGGCCTGCGCGAGGTCCTGGCGGACCCGCACCATCGTCACGACGAAGACGGCGACCGTCGACATACCGGCGAGCGCGGCCGTGATCCGCCGGGGCACCTCGGAGGCGGCGAGCGAGTACAGCCCGACGATCCCCATCAGATAGCCCATCTCGGCGGGCGTCACGGCGATCGAGACGAGAACGACGACGATCGGCCACCGCCGCCGCACGAGCAGCACGGAACCGACCATCAGCCCGAACAGCACCCCCACGGGCACGGGCAGCCCCGCCTTGTCGGCGAAGCCGACACCTTCGAGCCCGCACTCCAGCGCGGACACCGCCGCCAGCCCGACGTCGAGCACCGCACTGCGCCGTCTCCCCCACCACCACAGGCCACGGGGCGTCATGCCCGTCGCGTCCTGGTGTGCCCCCGTTGTGGTCATGCCCTCCAGCGTACGGGCGGGGGCGAATCATTTTCCGAAGACCACGGGACCCGGAAGAACCGCACGTCAACACCGCGCACACGCCAGTCCCTCGAACAGTTGAATCGCCCAGGCTTTCGACCCGGACGTCCGCATTCCGGACGATGGTGTTCGTATGACATCCACCACGGGCAGGTACGCGGACTTCGAGAGCCTGCGCGAACAGGCGATCGCGTTACGCCGCGAGGGCCTCAGCCGGCGCCAGATCCGCGACCGCCTCCGCGTCGACAACAACGACATCCTGAACCGCCTCCTGGAAGGAGAACCGGCCCCGGACTGGACGAAACGCCCCAACGCGAAGGACGACCTCCGGGCCCGCGCGCGCGAGATGCGCGCGCAAGAGTGGGATCACGAGCTCCAGGTGCGAGACGCCGTGCGCCGCAAGACCAAGGACGACGCCGCTCTTGAGGTCGGAGCGCTGTCCGCCCGGGAGCTCTTCCTCGTGGGCGTCTCCCTCTACTGGGCCGAAGGCTCCAAGGACAAGCCGTACGACCGTCGGGAGCACGTCATCTTCGTGAACAGCGACACCGACGTGATTCGGGTGTACGTCGCCTGGCTCGATCTCCTCGGAATCGAGCGGGAGTGCATGCGGTTCCGCGTCATGATCCACGAGTCGGCGGACGTGGCCGCCGCCGAGCTCCACTGGGCGGAGGTTGCGGGCATCGACACATCGCGTCTCAGCCGGACGACGCTCAAGAAGCACAACCCCAAGACCGTCCGCAAGAACGTCGGCGAGGCCTACCGAGGCTGTCTGGTCATCTCCGTTCTGCAGAGCGCTGAGCTGTACCGACGCATCGAAGGATGGTGGAGGGGCATCGCGTCCGATGCCCAAGCCCGGCTCGGGTAAGGTCTGGTGTAGATCCGCCGTGGGGTAGCGGCATCCCGCAGGCCTTTGGAGCCTTGAGACGCTGGTTCGAATCCAGCCGGCGGAGCACACCTCGGGTCCCGACCGGTCGGTCGGGACCCGCACTCATTTCTGCTCCAGAACCCCCCGGTATCCTGCGGGTGTCCACCACCCGAAGCCGAAGGGCATTCCCGTGAGCGCCAACCGCCCGGCCGCCGTCGTCGTCCTCGCAGCGGGTGAGGGCACCCGCATGAAGTCGAAGACCCCCAAGGTCCTGCACGAAATCGCCGGACGTTCCCTTGTCGGGCACGTCGTGTCCGCCGCGCGTGAGCTGGAGCCCGAGCACCTCGTCGTGGTCGTCGGGCACGCCCGCGAGAAGGTCACCGCGCACCTCGACGCCCACTACGCCGGCACCCGTACCGCCGTCCAGTACGAGCAGAACGGCACCGGTCACGCCGTCCGCATGGGGCTCGAGGAGCTGGGTCAGGCCCCCGACGGCACCGTCGTCGTGGTGTGCGGCGACACCCCGCTGCTGTCCGGGGAGACCCTGAAGGCCCTCGCCTCCACCCACGCCGCCGACGGCAACGCCGTCACCGTGCTGACCGCCGAGGTGCCGGACTCCACCGGCTACGGGCGCATCGTCCGTGACGCCGCGACCGGTGCCGTGACCGCGATCGTCGAGCACAAGGACGCGACCGACGAGCAGCGCGCGATCATGGAGATCAACTCCGGTGTGTTCGCCTTCGACGGCCGGCTGCTCGCCGACGCCCTGGGCAAGGTCCGGACGGACAACAGCCAGGGCGAGGAGTACCTCACCGACGTGCTGTCGATCCTCCGTGAGGCCGGTCACCGGGTCGGCGCGTCGGTCGCCGGTGATCACCGCGAGATCCTCGGGATCAACAACCGGGTGCAGTTGGCCGAGGCTCGCGCGCTGCTGAACCGGCGGCTGCTGGAGGCCGCGATGACGGCCGGTGTGACGGTGGTCGACCCGTCCTCGGTGTTCATCGACGTCACGGTGACGTTCGAGCCGGACGCGCTGATCCACCCGGGTACGCAGCTGCTGGGTGCGACGCACATCGGTGAGGACGCCGAGGTCGGCCCGAACACGCGCCTGAAGGACACGACGGTGGGCAAGGGCGCGCGGGTGGACAACACGGTCGCCGACTCGGCTGTGATCGGCGAGAGCGCGTCGGTGGGTCCGTTCGCGTATCTGCGTCCGGGCACGAACCTGGGCCGCAAGGCCAAGGCGGGTACGTATGTGGAGATGAAGAACGCGGCGATCGGTGAGGGTACGAAGGTCCCGCATCTGTCCTACGTGGGCGACGCGACGATCGGTGAGTACACGAACATCGGTGCGGCGAGCGTCTTCGTGAACTACGACGGTGAGGCGAAGCACCACACGACGATCGGGTCGCACTGCCGTACCGGGTCGGACAACATGTTTGTGGCACCCATCACGATCGGGGACGGTGCGTACACGGCTGCCGGGTCTGTGATCACCAAGGACGTACCGGCGGGTTCGCTGGCCGTCGCCCGTGGCCAGCAGCGGAATATCGAGGGTTGGGTGGCGCGGAAGCGGCCTGGCAGTGCTGCTGCGCAGGCGGCTCAGGCGGCTGCCGAGGAGCCTGCCGGCGAAAGCTGACCGGAAACGGGTGCGTCGAACTCGGCGTACCGTGATACGTGCACATAAATTCGGCTGGCTCGCACACGCGCACGGGAGCGTTGTGGTGGCGACCAGAGGACACGTCTGAGGAGACAGTGCTGTGACCGGGATCAAGACGACCGGCGAGAAGAAGCTGATGCTCTTCTCCGGCCGCGCCCACCCCGAGCTGGCCGAGGAGGTCGCGCACCAGCTGGGTGTCGGTCTCGTGCCGACCAAGGCTTTCGACTTCGCGAACGGTGAGATCTACGTCCGTTTCCAGGAGTCGGCTCGTGGCGCGGATTGCTTCCTGATCCAGAGCCACACGGCTCCGATCAACAAGTGGATCATGGAGCAGCTGATCATGATCGATGCTCTGAAGCGGGCTTCCGCGCGGAGCATCACCGTGATCATCCCGTCGTACGGTTATGCCCGTCAGGACAAGAAGCACCGTGGTCGTGAGCCGATCTCGGCGCGTCTGGTCGCCGATCTGCTGAAGACGTCGGGTGCGGACCGTATTCTCACGGTCGATCTGCACACGGACCAGATCCAGGGCTTCTTCGACGGTCCGGTGGACCACCTGTCGGCTCTGCCGGTGCTGGCGGACTACGTGGGCAACAAGGTCGACCGTACGAAGCTGACGATCGTGTCTCCGGACGCGGGTCGTGTGCGGGTGGCGGACCGGTGGTGCGACCGTCTGGACGCGCCGCTGGCGATCGTGCACAAGCGCCGTGACAAGGACGTCGCCAATCAGGTGACGGTGCACGAGGTCGTCGGTGACGTGAAGGGCCGGGTCTGTGTCCTGGTCGACGACATGGTGGACACGGGTGGCACGATCTGCGCCGCGGCGGACGCGCTGTTCGCGCACGGTGCGGAGGACGTCATCGTGACGGCGACGCACGGCATTCTCTCGGGGCCGGCTGCCGATCGTCTGAAGAACTCGAAGGTGAGCGAGTTCGTGTTCACGGACACGCTGCCGGTGCCGAGTTCGCTGGAGCTGGACAAGATCACGGTTCTGTCGATCGCGCCGACGATCGCGCGTGCGGTGCGTGAGGTGTTCGAGGACGGTTCGGTGACGAGCCTCTTCGAGGAGCACTGAGCCGTAGCCGGATCGACGGAGAGGCCCGCTTCCCTGCTGGGGGGCGGGCCTTTCCGTCTGCTCCGGGGAGTGCCTGGTGATCCAATTGGGTGGGGCGGCGGGTGGCGAGTAGACTGCCGTAGTTGCTCGGCGAGGGAGGCCGTACCGGTGAGGTGCGGCGGTCCGTTATCGACGCGCTCTTCGTAGCAGGCCAGTCGTGGCCGGGTAGCCACACTGTTCCGTTTCTGCTTACGAGGAGTGCATATGTCCGAGGTGAAGATCTCCGCCGAGATCCGTTCCGAGTTCGGCAAGGGTGCCGCCCGCGCCGTCCGCCGCGAGAACAAGGTTCCCGGTGTTCTCTACGGTCACGGCACCGAGCCGGTCCACGTGACCCTTCCGGGCCACGAGCTGCTGCTGGCGCTCCGTACCCCGAACGTCCTGCTGGCCCTGGACGTCGACGGCAAGAGCGAGCTGGCGATCCCGAAGGCCGTCCAGCGTGACGCGATCAAGGGCTTCCTGGTCCACGTCGACCTGCTGCTGGTCAAGCGTGGCGAGAAGGTCACGGTCGAGATCCCGGTCCAGGCCGAGGGCGAGCTGGCCGCCGGTGGCAACCTGCTGGAGCACGTGCTGAACACGCTCTCCGTCGAGGCCGAGGCCACCCACATCCCCGAGGCCGTCTCGGTCTCCGTCGAGGGCCTGGAGGCCGGTGCCTCCATCCTCGCCCAGGACATCGCGCTCCCGAAGGGCACGAGCCTGGTGACCGACGCCGACGCCGTCGTGCTGCAGGTCCTGGCCGCGCAGGCCGAGGAGCCGGCCGCCGAGGGTGAGGGCGAGGCCGGCGAGGCCGCCGCCGAGGGCGCCGAGGCCTGAGCCGTAGGCTCTGCCTGACGCGGACGGGGTGGTGGGCTGCGGCCCGCCACCCCGTTCCGCTGTTCCGCTGTTCCGCGCCCGGTGCGCGGACGATCCGAGTAGTACGCAGACGAGGAGACGCCCCACGATGACGGACGACGCGAACGCCCCCTGGCTGATCGTCGGTCTCGGCAATCCGGGCCCCGAGTACGCCGCGAACCGCCACAACGTGGGTTTCATGGTGGTGGATCTGCTCGCCGAGCGCATCGGCGGGAAGTTCAAGCGGGCGCAGAAGGCGCAGGCGCAGGTGGTGGAGGGCCGGATGGGTCCTCCGGGGCCGGCGAACCGGCGGGTGATCCTGGCGAAGCCGATGTCGTACATGAATCTGTCGGGTGGCCCGGTGACGTCGTTGCGGGATTTCTACAAGGTGCCGACGGCGCACGTCGTGGCGATCCATGACGAGCTGGACATCGATTACGGTGTGCTGCGCTTGAAGGTCGGCGGGGGCGACAACGGGCACAACGGCCTGAAGTCGATGACGAAGGCGATGGGCGCGGACTATCACCGGGTGCGGTTCGGTATCGGGCGTCCGCCGGGGCGGATGCAGGTCGCGGACTTCGTGTTGAAGGACTTCTCTTCGTCGGAGCGCAAGGAGCTCGACTATTTCGTGGACCGGGCGGCGGATTCCGTCGAGTGCCTGGTGGCGGAGGGTCTGGAGCGGGCGCAGTCGGCGTACAACTCCTGACGGTTCCCTCGTCGCGGTACGACTGTACGATCGCGGGTCATGACGCACGCCCGTAACGCCGCCATGGCCCTGATCGCCCTGCTGCTCCTCGTCGCCGGAGCCTGGTCGTCGTGGGGTACGGCGCAGCACGTCCTGCTTCCGAAGGGCCGTGAGCACGGCACGTTGACGGTGACCGGCTGCAACGACGAGACGTGCAGCGGCCGTTACGTCCCGGAGGGTTCGCCGTCGCCGCATGCCACGCTGACGATCGCCCGTTCGGTCGCCGCCGACAAGGGGCAGACGCTGCCCGTGGTGGTGAAGCCGGGGACGAGCGAGGCGGTGCGTACGGGCTGGGGCGGCGGTCTGCACGCCTGGCTGCCGCTGGGCGGGGCGCTGTTGTTGGCGGCGCCGCTCATCGGGGGTGGGCTGCGGCTGACGAGGACGGCGTGGTCGATGGCGGGCGTGGGCGGGGTGTTGTTGCTAGGGGCGTTCTTCGCCCTCTGACCGGCCATTTCCGGTCGTCGTGGCGTGATCCGTCCGGATCGTTATGAGCCTTTGGGTTAAGGGTGACTTAAACGTGCGGATAGGCTGCCTCCGCCACCTCCCACGGCGACCCTCTCAACTCCCAGATGGACGACTGCACATGCGACGATCCCTCATCCCCGCAGCCGCGCTTGTCGCGGCCATAGCGGGCTCCCTGGCTCTTGCCCCGGTGGCCTCGGCCTCCGACGGCCCGACGGTCCTTCCCCTGCACCAGGCGAAGGACCTTCCGCTGACCGCTTCCGGGTGGACCGGCGACAAGGAGAAGGTCTGTGGCGACATCCCCACGGGCCAGGACGGCTGGCACTTCGTGCTGCCGGGCAGCGGCAAGGGCGACAGCGCCGTCTTCACCAAGCTGACGGTGGAGTTCAAGCCGGGCGGCGTACAGACCATCACGGTCTTCGGCCCTCCGTCCGACAAGCACGCCTACGTCGGCTCCGCGCCGGGCGCCGAGCTCATCTCGGCATCGGCGGAGGTCAAGGGCACCTTCAAGAAGGAGTGGTTCAACCTCTCCCACACCTGCCCTGCCAGCACCACCCCGACGCCGACGGACACGCCGTCCGAGACCCCTTCGGGCACCCCCTCGGAGACCCCGTCCGAGACGCCGTCGGAGACGCCCTCCGGCACGCCGAGCGAGACTCCCCCGACCGGTACGCCGAGCGATTCCCCGTCGTCCTCGGAGTCCCCGTCGACGGGTGCGACCCCGTCCGCCTCCACCGGCAGCTCCGACGGTGACCTCGCCGAGACGGGCTCCAGCGCCCCCGTCGGCATCATCGCCGCCGTCGCCGTCGCCCTCGCGGGTGCCGGCTCCGTCCTGGTGATGCGCCGCCGCAAGGCGACCCAGCAGCACTGAGGCCGGTAGGAACGAAGTGCCCCCGTCGGTCCGGCCGACGGGGGCACTCGTGTCTGTGCGGCGGCGTCAGCCGGTGTTGCGCAGGCCCGCCGCCACGCCGTTCACCGTGAGCAGCAGGGCTCGGGCGAGCAGCGGGTCCGGGTCCTCGCCGCGCTCGGCGGCGGCGCGCTGGCGGGCGAGGAGGGCGACCTGGAGGTAGGAGATCGGGTCCAGGTAGGCGTCGCGGATGGAGAAGGTCTGCTGGAGCACCGGGTTGGAGTCCAGGAGCTTCTCGCCACCGGTGATCTTGAGGACCTCGGCGACGGTCAGCGCGTGCTCGGCCTCGATGGTGTCGAAGACGTGCTTGAGCTCGTCCGGCACGAGGGTGTCGACGTAGTGGCGGGCGATCCGCAGGTCCGTCTTGGCCAGCGTCATCTCGACGTTGGAGAGGAAGTTGCGGAAGAAGTGCCAGCGCTCGTGCATCTCGCCGAGGACCGCTTCGAGGCCGGCCTCGCGGAGGGCCTTGAGGCCGGAGCCGACGCCGAACCAGCCGGGGACGATCTGGCGGGACTGGGTCCAGCCGAACACCCACGGGATGGCGCGGAGTCCGTCGAGGGAGACGCCGGAGCCGGGGCGGCGCGAGGGCCGTGAGCCCAGGTGCAGGTCGGCGAGCTGGTCGACGGGGGTGGAGGCGAGGAAGTACGCCGGCAGGCCGGGGTCCTCGACGAGCTTGCGGTACGCGGTGTGGGCGGCCTCCGAGACGGTGTCCATGGCGGCGTCCCAGCGGGCGAGGGACTCGTCGGACTGGCGCGGCGCGGTGTGCAGGGCGGAGGCCTGCAGCGTGGCGGCGACGGTCAGTTCGAGGTTCTCCCGGGCCAGGGACGGGATGAGGTACTTGTCGGAGATGACCTCGCCCTGCTCGGTCACCTTGATCTCGCCCTCCAGGGTGCCCCAGGGCTGGGCGAGGATGGCGTCGTGCGAGGGGCCGCCGCCGCGGCCGACGGTGCCGCCGCGGCCGTGGAAGAGGCGGAGCCGTACGCCGTAGCGGTGGGCGACGTCGCGGAGCCGGCGCTGGGCGCGGTGGATCTCCCACTGGGAGGTGGTGATGCCGCCGAACTTGGAGGAGTCGGAGTAGCCGAGCATGACCTCCTGGACGTCGCCGCGGAGGGAGACGAGGCGGCGGTAGGAGGGGTCGGCCAGCATGTCGTTGAGGATGACGTCGGCGGCCTTGAGCTCGTCGGTGGTCTCCAGGAGCGGCACGATGCCGATCTTGGCCCAGCCGGCGTGCAGGTCGATGAGGCCGGCCTCGCGGGCGAGGACGGTGGCGGCGAAGACGTCGTCGGCGCCCTGGCACATCGAGATGATGTACGACTCGATGACCTCGGGGCCGAAGCGCTCGAAGGCCTCCTTGACGGTGGCGAAGACGCCGAGGGTCTTCTGTCCCGCGGCGTCCAGCGGTGCGGGCGTCGGGCCGAGGGGGCGGCGGGAGCGCAGTTCCTTGGCGAGGAGCTTCTGCCGGTAGTCGCGGGGCATGTCGGCGTAGCGCCAGGACTCCTCGCCGAGCCGGTCGAAGAGCTGGCCGAGGGCGTGGTGGTGGGCGTCGGCGTGTTCGCGGACGTCCATGGTGGCGAGCTGGAGGCCGAACGCGGACAGGGTGCGGATGGTGCGGTCCATCCGGCCGTCGGCGAAGAGCGCGCCGCGGTGCTCGCGCAGCGAGGTCTGGATCAGGGCGAGGTCCTGGACCAGCTCGGAGGTGCCGAGGTAGTCGCGGCCCTCCTGGTGCTTGGTGCCCTTGGCGAGGCGGTCGCGGGTGTTGACGAGCTTCTGGCGGATGCAGGTGGCCTTGAGCCGGTAGGGCTCCTCGGCGTTGAGCCGCTTGTAGCGGGGGCTGATCTCCGGCAGGGCGTCCAGGTCGCGCTGGAGGGAGGCGAGGAGCTCCTCGGTCGCGCCCGCGTAGCGGATGGAGTTGGAGAGGAAGCCGCGCAGCTCGTCGACGAGTTCGAGGGCGTCGGTGATGCCGTGCTCGTGCTGGAGGATGAGGACGTCCCAGGTCACCTGGGGGGTGACGTTGGGGTTACCGTCGCGGTCGCCGCCGATCCAGGTGCCGAAGGTCAGCGGGCGGGTGCCGGCGGGCAGCTCGACGCCGACGCGTTCCAGTTCGGCGGCGAGGTCCTCCAGGACGTCGCCGACGGCGCCGGCGTGCAGCTCGTCGAGGTAGTAGATGGCGTTGCGGGCCTCGTCGGCGGGCTCGGGGCGGACGACCCGGAGCTCGTCGGTCTGCCAGATGAGGTCGATGTTCTCGGCGAGCCGCAGGTCGTGGCGGCGTCGGTCGGCCTCGATGACCGGCGTCTCCAGGAGGGCGGCGATCCGGCGCAGCTTGTTGAGGACCGAGCGGCGGGCGGCCTCGGTCGGGTGCGCGGTGAAGACGGGCCGTACGTTGAGGTTCCGTACGGTGTCGCGGACGTGCTGCGGGTCGCCGTCCTTGAGCATGTCCGCAGTGCGGGCGAGGAGGCCGCCCTCGGCGGCGCGCTTCTCGCGCATCTCACGGCCGCGGTGGACCTGCTCGGTGACGTTGGCCAGGTGGAAGTACGTGGAGAAGGCGCGGACCAGCTTGGTCGCGGTCTCCAGGTCGGTCTCCCCCAGCAGCTCGGCGGCGGCCTCGCCGTCCTCGCGGGTGAGCGAGCGGACCTTCTCGACGAGGTCGAGGAGCTCGTGGCCCTCCTGGCGGACGAGTGTCTCGCCCAGCAGATCGCCCAGTCGGCGGATGTCGGAACGCAGCTCGGCGTTGTCGGTGGGGGTCTGGTCGGCACTGCTCACAGGTGCGGCTCCTTGCAGTGTTCGGGCACATCTGGAGGGGTACTGAAGGCTTGCGGACCGCGCTGTCCGACGCGAACAGGATAGGTGTCCATCCCTTGGACACTCGCTAGCCCCTCGTGTGCCCTCTTGCCGCGCGCCACGGCGCTGCCATACTTACGTCGCCGTAGGTTACGGTCCCGTAGGCTCGGCTCCATTCCCTCACCCTCACCCCCCAGGGGACGCCCATGACCTCCAGCCCCGAGGTTCTCGAACCCGCCGGCAAAGACCTCAAGGACCGCTCGGTTCCGCCCTCCGCCACGCTCGGCGGGGACAACAAGCGTTCGATCGAGCAGATCACGCTGCTGCTGTTCATCATGGTGCCGTTCCTGGCGCTGCTGGCCGCGGTGCCGCTGGCCTGGGGCTGGGGGGTGAGCTGGCTCGATCTGGGCCTGCTGGTGGCGATGTACTACATCGGCTGTCACGGCATCACGATCGGTTTCCACCGGTACTTCACGCACGGCTCGTTCAAGGCGAAGCGTCCGCTGCGGATCGCGCTCGCGGTCATGGGCTCGCTGGCGGTGGAGGGCCCGCTGGTGCGGTGGGTGGCGGACCACCGCAAGCACCACAAGTTCTCCGACGCGGAGGGTGATCCGCACTCGCCGTGGCGGTTCGGCGAGTCGGTGCCGGCGCTGATGAAGGGCCTGTGGTGGGCGCACATCGGCTGGATGTTCGACGAGGAGCAGACTCCTCAGCACAAGTACGCGCCGGATCTGATCAAGGACCCGGCGATCCGGGCGATCTCCCGCCAGTTCGTCTACTGGACCATCCTGTCGCTGGCGATCCCGCCGCTGGTCGGCGGTCTGGTGACGATGTCCTGGTGGGGTGCGTTCACGGCGTTCTTCTGGGGTTCGCTGGTCCGGGTCGCGCTGCTGCACCACGTCACGTGGTCGATCAACTCGATCTGTCACGCGGTGGGCAAGCGGCCGTTCAAGTCGCGTGACCGCTCGGGCAACGTGTGGTGGCTGGCGGTGCTGTCGTGCGGCGAGTCCTGGCACAACCTGCACCACGCGGACCCGACGTCGGCGCGCCACGGTGTGCTGCGCGGCCAGGTCGACTCCAGCGCGCGGCTGATCCGCTGGTTCGAGCAGCTGGGCTGGGCGTACGACGTGCGCTGGCCGAACGCCTCGCGGATCGAAGCCCGGCGCCGGGGCGAGCCTGTCGACGCGGCATGATGGAGAGCGTGGCGATCGACGGCAGTACCAGCGGCAGCGAGAACAAACCACGGCGTGGACGCCGGGTGAGGATGACGGGCGCGGAGCGCCGCGAGCAGCTGCTGGACATCGGCCGGACCCTCTTCGCCGCCAAGGGCTTCGAGGGCACGTCGGTGGAGGAGATCGCGGCGAAGGCCGGGGTCTCCAAGCCGGTGGTGTACGAGCACTTCGGCGGCAAGGAGGGGCTGTACGCGGTCGTGGTCGACCGTGAGATGCGGCAGCTGCTCGACATGGTGACGGGGGCGCTGACGGCGGGCCATCCGCGGGAGCTCCTGGAGCAGGCGGCGTTCGCGCTGCTGGACTACATCGAGCGGTACACGGACGGTTTCCGGATCCTGGTCCGTGACTCGCCGGTGGCGCAGTCGACGGGCACGTTCGCGTCGCTGATCAGTGACATCGCGACGCAGGTCGAGGACATTCTGGGTCTGGAGTTCAAGGCCCGGGGTTTCGATCCGAAGCTGGCGCCGCTGTACGCGCAGGCGCTGGTGGGCAGTGTGGCGCTGACGGGTCAGTGGTGGCTGGACGTCCGCAAGCCGAAGAAGGCGGAGGTGGCCGCGCATCTGGTGAACCTGGCGTGGCACGGTCTCGACGGTCTGGAGCAGAAGCCGCGCCTGATAGGGCACCGCAAGAGCTGAGTCCGGCCGCGGCTCCGGTCGGTCCCGGCAGCGTGGGCGGGGTGATCGCTGCCGGGGATATCCGTTGAGCTCCTGTCGGTGATCGGCGGTATGCTCCGCTCCACATCCGGGGGGGTGTTCGCCCTTCGTAAGCGCTTGCGCGCGGAGGTGTCGCGGACCCTGCCCCCGGTCCTATGTTTCTCTGATCCCTGGGGGGGATCTCTTGCGTTCTGTGCACACCAGGCGTGCGCGCCGCATCGCGGCATGCACCGCTCTCGTCCTCTCCGCGGGCGTGCTGCTCGCGACCCCGGCCTCGGCCGACCAGCCCGTGCCCGGGCCGGCCGTCGAGAAGCCGGCCCCTGTCTTCACCCCGCCGGCGCTCACGCGGCCCCAGCCGGACGGCCTGCGCGCGGGTACGGCCCAGGCCTCCGGTGTCGGTGCCTCTCCGCGGCTGTCGGACTTCGACGGCGACGGCATCAGCGACCTGATCTACCGCTCGTGGAGCGGCGACATCTACACCGCGACGACGACGGGCGCGGGCGGTCTCTTCGCCGGGAACCTGTCGGAGACCGCGAAGGACGTCATCCCGATCGGCAACCAGGACGGGGACGCCAGCGGTCCGGAGGTCCTGACGCTCACCGAGCAGGGCTCGCTCCAGCTGTACGCGGACGCCACGCCCACCGGTGCGTGGCACGCGTGGACGGGTGGCGGCTGGCAGATCTACAACAAGATCGTCGCACCCGGTGACGTGAACGACGACGGCCGTGCGGACCTGGTCGCCCGTGACCACAGCGGCAACCTGTACCTGTACTACGCCACCGGCAACCGCAACGCGCCGTTCTCGGCCCGTGTGCTGCTCGGTGGCGGCTGGAACATCTACGACCAGCTCCTCGGCATCGGCGACAACAACGGGGACGGCTGGGCCGACCTGATCGGCCGCGACACGGCCGGCACCCTGTGGTTCTACGCCGGGCGCGGTGACAAGAGCGCGCCGTTCGCCGCGCGGGTGAAGATCGGCAGCGGCTGGAACATCTACAACCAGATCTTCCCCGTGGGCGACGACAACGGCGACGGCAACGGCGAGCTGATCGCCCGCGACTCCGCCGGAACGCTCTGGTACTACGCGGGCAGGGGCGACGGCACGCTGGCGGCCCGGGTGCAGTCCAGCGACCCCGGCGGCTGGGACGGCGTGCCGCAGTTCGGCGGCGCGGGCAACAACCCGGTGGTGGGCAACAAGGAAGGCGTCCTCGCCCGGGACAAGGCCGGCACGCTGTTCTGGTACGGCAGCCGGACCACCGGCAAGCTCGCCGCGCGCGCCCAGATCGGCGACCCGGGCGGCTGGGCGGGTGCCGACTTCACGCACCTGTCCTCGCTGAACCCCGACGGCTCGTCCGACATCGCGCAGATCTTCCAGGGCGGGCTCTACGTCGAGGGCAACTACGTCGGCGGCGGCTGGAGCGGGTACAACACGCTCGTCGGGCCGGGCGACCTGACCGGCGACGGCAGGGGCGACCTGCTGGGCCGTGACGGCTCGGGCACGCTCTACCTGTTCCGTGGCAACGGGCAGGGCACGTCGTTCGCGGCCCGGATCAAGGTCGGCACCGGCTGGGGCACCTACAACAAGATCGTCGGCGCGGGCGACTACACGGGGGACGGGCGCACGGACATCGTGGCCCGCACCTCGGGCGGCGACCTGTACGTGTACGCGGGCACGGGTGTCGCGGCCACGCCGTTCAAGGCGCGGGTGAAGGTCGGCAGCGGCTGGAACACGTACGCCAAGCTGGTCGCTCCCGGCGACCTGAACGCCGACGGCAAGGGCGACCTGCTGGGTGTGACCTCGTCGGGCGATCTGTACGGCTACCTGAACAGCTCCGCGGGCAAGTTCACCGCGCGGGCCAGGATCGGCTACGGGTTCGGGATCTACAACACGATGTCCTGACGCCTCCAGGGCGGACAGGGCACGCGAAGGCGCCCCGCACCGGTTCTTCCGGTGCGGGGCGCCCGTGCGTCACGGCGCCGTTTCACCGCGCCGCCGTCACAACGGCTTCGTCGCCATCGCGAAGATCCGCCGGAACGGGAAGACGGTGCCGCGCGGTCCCGGCGGATAGGCGGCGCGCAGCAGGTCGCGGTACTGGGCGAGGAAGGCGTCCGTCGCCGCCCGGTCGCCTTCCAGGGCCGTCAGGACGGGCCGGAGCGCCGTGCCCTTGACCCAGTCGAGGACGGGGTCCTCGCCCTGGAGGAGCTGTGAGTAGGTGGTCTCCCAGACCTCGGTCACGCAGCCGAGGTCGGTGAGGCGCAGGAGGTAGTCGGCCGGGTCGAGGATGTGGACGAAGCGGCGCCCCTCGCCGGCGAGGCGGGCGCGCCACTGGGGCATGTCGCAGAGTTCGCCGAGCAGTGCGTGGCTGGGCGCGGTGAAGTTGCCGGGGACCTGGAAGGCGAACGTTCCGCCGGGCTTGAGGGCGTCGATCCAGGCGGCGAACGACTCGGGGTGGTTGGGGACCCATTGCAGGGCGGCGTTGGAGACGATCAGGTCGTAGGGCTCTTCCGGGGTCCAGTGCGCCGCGTCGGCGGGACGGAAGTCCAGCCAGCCGCCGCCGGCCGTGGTGCCGGCCCAGTCCTTCTCGGCCCGTTCCAGCATGTCGGGAGAGAGGTCGAATCCGGTGATGTGGGCGTCGGGCCAACGGTCGGCGAGGAGCGCGGTCACATTGCCGGGACCGCAGCCGAGGTCGGCGATCCTGGCCGGGCTGCCCACGGAGGGAAGACGCGGTATTCGGGAGAGCATGTCGAGAAACGGACGGGTGCGGTGGCCGGAATGCCGCAGGTACTGCTGCGGATCCCACGTTGGCGCCGCGGAAGCGGAAGATGGTGCGGAATGCATGTTCGAGCCCCCTTGCTGGAACGAGCTGCCGAAGCGGAACTAGGTCCCGGGCCGGTCCTTCCCCATAGTCCATCCGAATATATCTTGACGTCAAGAGACTTTATGTCAACAGACCCTCTACACTGATCGTCATGGAGGACGAGGTCGACCGGTTGGTCGCTGCATGGCGCCGCGAGCGCCCGGACCTCGACGTGGAGCCGCTCGAGGTGCTCAGCCGCGTCTCGCGGCTCGCCCGCCATCTCGACCGCGCCCGTCGGCTCGCCTTCGCCGAGCACCAGCTGGAGCCCTGGGAGTTCGACGTCCTCACCTCGCTGCGCCGCGCGGGAGCCCCGTACCAGCTCTCCCCCGGCCAGCTCCTCACCCAGACTCTGGTCACCTCGGGCACCATGACCAACCGCATCGACCGGCTCACCAAGAAGGGCCTGGTGGAGCGGCTTCCCGACCCCAGCGACCGGCGCGGGGTACTCGTCCGCCTGACGCCCGAGGGACGTGACCGGGCCGACCAGGCGCTCGCCGGACTGCTCGCCCAGGAGCGGGCCATCCTGGCCCAGCTCTCCCGCGGCGAGCGCGGCGAACTGGCGGCGCTGCTACGCCAGCTGACCGCCCCGTTCGACAACATCCCCGGATAGCTCGGCGGGTCCGACCCCTGCGCGGCGCGCCAGCGCGACCGCGGCGAGCGTGGAGTGCACGCCCAGCTTCCCGAGCACGTTCTGCATGTGCGTACGGACGGTGTGCGGGGAGAGGAAGAGGCGCTCGGCGACGGCCTTGCGGCCCAGGCCCGCCACCATGCAGCGGAGCACCTCGCGCTCGCGCGGGGTCAGCGACTCCACGAGCTGCTCGCTCTCGGTGCGGTGCTTGCGGGCCGCCGTCAGCTCCCGCAGCACGCCGGTCAGCAGCGCGGGCGGCAGATGCGTCTCGTCGCGCAGCACCCCGCGGATCACGGCGAGGAGCCGCTGCAGGGAGCAGTCCTTGGCCACCCAGCCCGAGGCCCCGGCCTGCAGCGCGAGCGCCGCCCGGTGCGGGTCGTCCTTCTCCGCGAGGACGACCGTGCGGACGGCTGGCTGGGTCGAACGGACCCCGGCGACCAGCGAGATGCCGTCGACGACACCCCCGCCGTCGTCCGGCACGGCCTGGGCGACCGTCAGGGAGGCGGCGGGGCCGGCGACCGCGCCCAGGTCGGCGTCGACCAGCATCACGTCGTACCGGCGTCCCTCGGCGACCGCGCGGTCCAGACAGCGCACGGCGGCCGGACCGCTGCCCGCGGCGGACACGTCGACGTCGGGCTCCGCCGCGAGCGCGGCGGCCAGCGACTCGGCGAAGATGCGGTGATCGTCCACCACCAGGACCCGGATGCGAGCCACGGACACCCCCAAGTGTCGAGGAACGGACCGGCGCGGGTACGGCGCCGGGGACGAGGGTCCGTCGATCGCGCGGCCGCCGCCGTGCAGTGACTGTTACCCCGTCCCGGGCGCCGTACCCGACTGGTCACGCCCCCTGATCAGCACCGGCCCCCACCGGCGCTGTGCATCAGAGTACGGGCGGGGGGCCGCCGGTGAAGGCGATTGGGAGAAGTGACCGAACACGGTGGGTACTCCTGTGTCACCAGAGCACGGTCGGGACAGAAGTCGACAATTCCGAAGGATTCCCGCGCTCAGGGGTTCCCGGCGACGCGCTACGCCTCCCTGCGGGCCCCCTGGGACGGCACGGCGGGAAAGACGCGCGGCGCGGCGAACCCGGCCCCGGCGAAGGCCTTCTCGACGGCCGCGGCCACCGCGTCCGCCCGCTCGCGGGCCACCAGCACGATCGCCGAGCCGCCGAACCCGCCGCCCGTCATCCGCGCCCCCAGCGCGCCGGCCGCGTTCGCCGCCTCGACGGCGAGGTCGAGCTCGGGGCAGGAGACACGCAAGTCGTCCCGGAGCGAGGCATGGCCCTCGGTCAGGACCGGACCGACGGCCGCCGCGTCCCCGGCGTCGAGGAGGGCGATCGTCCGTTCGACCCGGTGATTGTCCGAAACCACGTGCCTGACATAGCGAAGAACCGATTCCTCGCTCAAACGCGCGAGAGCGTCGAGCAGGTGCACGTACGGGACTTCGCGCAGCGTGCGCACACCGAGCGCCCGCGCGCCTGCTTCGCAACCGGCGCGCCGCTCCGCGTACGCGCCGTCTCCGAGCGCGTGCTTCACCCGGGTGTCCACCACGAGGAGCCGCAGCTCCTGCGCGGCCAGGTCGAAGGGCACCTGCCGGTACGAGAGGTCGCGGGTGTCCAGGAAGAGCGCGTGGCCCTCGATCGCGCACGCGGACGCCATCTGGTCCATGACCCCGCACGGGACCCCGACGAAGGCGTTCTCCGCGCGCTGGGCCAGGACGGCGACCTCGGGGCGGGAGAGCCCGAGACCGAACAGCTCGTTCAGGGCGAGCGCGCAGACGACCTCCAGGGCGGCGGAGGACGACAGGCCCGCACCGGTGGGCACGGTCGACGCCAGGTGGATGTCCGCACCGGTGACCGGGTGGCCGGCCTCGCGCAGCGCCCAGACGACGCCGGCCGGGTACGCGGCCCAGCTCGCTCCGGCACCGCCCGCGAGCGGGGCGAGCGGTTCCAGCGCGTCCAGGCCGAGCCGGACGATCCCGCCGGGGACGTCGGCCGAGTGGACCCGCAGCACCCCGTCGTGGCGCCGGGAGACGGCGGCGACGGCCGTGTGCGGCAGGGCCAGCGGCATGACGAAGCCGTCGTTGAAATCGGTGTACTCACCGATCAGGTTGACCCGCCCGGGGGCGGCCCAGACGCCCTCCGGGGCCGCCCCGTACAGCGCTTCGAACTCGCCCGCCACGCTCATCCGCGGTCCCGCTCCCTCTCTCTGGCGAACGCCCAGGCGTCGCGCACGATGTCCGCCAGGTCCGGGCGGGACGGATTCCAGCCGAGCCGCTCGCGCGCGGCCTCGGCCGAGGCGACGAGGACGGCGGGGTCGCCGGCCCGGCGCGCGGCCGCGATCTCGGGGACCGGGTGGCCGGTCACCTCGCGGACGGTCTCGACGACCTCGCGCACCGAGAAGCCGTTGCCGTTGCCGAGGTTGCAGATCAGGTGCTCGCCTGAGGTCATGGCGTCCAGGGCGAGGAGGTGGGCCTCGGCGAGGTCGGCGACATGGATGTAGTCACGGACGCAGGTGCCGTCGGGGGTCGCGTAGTCGTCCCCGTACACGCTGATCGCCTCGCGCCTGCCGAGGGCGACGTCGAGGACGAGCGGGATCAGGTGCGACTCGGGGTCGTGGCGCTCGCCGCACGCGCCGTACGCGCCCGCCACGTTGAAGTACCGCAGCGAGACCGCGGCGAGGCCGTGGGCGGCGCACTCGCCGCCGATCATGTGGTCGACGGCGAGCTTGGAGGCTCCGTAGGGGCTCGTCGGGGCGGTCGGCGCGGACTCCGTGATGGGGACGGACTCCGGTTCGCCGTAGGTGGCGGCCGTGGAGGAGAAGACCAGCTTGCCCACGCCCGCGGTGCGCATGGCGGCGAGCAGGGCCATCGTCCCGCCGACGTTGTTCTCCCAGTACTTCTCGGGCTCGGCGACCGATTCGCCGACCTGGGAGAAGGCGGCGAAGTGCAGCACGCCGTCGTGGGAGCCGTCCAGCCACTTCGCGGCGTCCTGGACGCGGCCCTCGACGAACTCCGCGCCGGCCGGGACGCCTTCGGCGAAGCCGGTGGAGAGGTCGTCGAGGACGGTCACCCGGTGGCCCGCCTCGATCAGATGGCGCGCGACCGTGCTCCCCACGTATCCCGCGCCGCCGGTCACCAGGTACTTGAATGTCGCGGCCGTCATCGGGTCGCCACCTCTCGGAGTCGTGCGGCCGCCGCCTCCGGCGGTACGTCGTTCATGAACGCGCCCATGCCGGACTCGGTGCCCGCGAGGTACTTCAGCCTGCCAGGCGCCCTTCGGACGGTGAAAAGCTCCAGGTGCAGTCCGAACTCCTCGCGGTCCTCACCGGTGAACGGCGCCTGGTGCCAGGCGGCGATGTACGGCGTGGGCGGCTCGCCGGGTCCGAAGATCCGGTCGAAGCGCCTCAAGAGTTCCAGATAGATCTGTGGGAAGTCTGTGCGGGCCCCCTCGTCCAGCGCGCGCAGGTCGGGCACCCGGCGCGTCGGGTGGAGGTGGACCTCGTACGGCCAGTGCGCGGCGTACGGCACGAAGGCGATCCAGTGCTCGCTCTCCAGGACCACGCGGACGCCGTCCTCCCGCTCACGGGCGACGACGTCGTCGAAGAGGTTGCGTCCGGTGCGGGCGCGGTGCCCGGCGGCCTGGCGCCGCATCAGGGCCGTACGGGGGGTGACGTACGGGAAGGCGTAGATCTGGCCGTGGGGGTGGCCGAGGGTGACGCCGATCTCGGCGCCGCGGTTCTCGAAGCAGTAGACCTGCGCGACGCCGGGGCGTTCGGCGAGTTCGGCCGTGCGGTCGGTCCAGGCCTCCAGGACGAGCGCCGCCCGCTCTGGGGTGAGGTCGGCGAAGGAGGCGTCGTGGTCGGAGGTGAAGCAGACGACCTCGCACCTGCCGTTCTCCCCCGCGAGCGAGGGGAAGCGGTTCTCGAAGACCGCGACGTCGTAGTCCGGCGACGGGATCTCGCTGAGCCGGCCGTCGCGGGACGGGCAGAGCGGGCACGCGTCGGCCGGCGGGTGGTAGGTCCGGCTCTGTCGGTGCGAGGCGACGGCGACCGAGTCCCCCAGCAGCGCGTCGTAGCGGATCTCGGAGGCGGAGGAGACGGGGTCCAGCGGCCGGGCGTCGACGGCGTCGCGGACCGCGTCGTCCCGCGCGTCGTAGTAGATGAGCTCGCGCCCGTCGGCGAGGGTGGTGACGGTCTTCTTCACGGGGTGTCCTCAGCGGGGAACCGAACAGAACCACGCACAAGGAACCACAATCAAACATCGACAGTCAACGGTGAGAGAGCCCCGTGCAGGTTGACGTCGGATGTGTCCGGGCCGCGGAGTCCGGCGGCGCGGCGGGTCAGGGGTACTCGGTGCGGGCCCCGGGCACCGGCGCGTGATCCAGCAGACCCGTCCGCGCGGCCAGGGCGGCGGCCTCCAGCCGGGAGCCGACCCCCAGCTTCATGAGCACGCGCTGCACATGGGTGCGCGCCGTGCTCGGCGCGATCCCCATCCCGGCGGCGATCAGCCGGGTGTCCTCGCCCTCCGCCACCCGGACGAGTACCTCGACCTCGCGCGGCGTCAGCATCCGCAGCAGCCGCTGCCCCTCGTCGTCGGGCTGCGCCGCCGGGTTGAGCAGCTCCGTGAACGCCCCCTGGAGGAGCTGCGGCGCCACCGCCGACTCCCCGGCCCGCGCCTTGATCAGCGCCCGCTCGACGCCCTCGATGCGCTCGTCGTGCCGTACGTATCCCGAGGCGCCGGCCGCGAAGGCCGCCGCGATCCCGCGCGGCGAGGGCACCGGTCCCAGCACGACCACGGCCACCTGCGGCCGCTCGCGCTTGATCCGTACGATCGGGTCGAAGGCACCCGGCTGGGCCGGGGCGGCCGTGCCGAGCAGGCACACCTCGGGCGCCCGGCTCACCACCAGCTCCGCGGCGCCCGCGACCGGGGCCGCCGCCGCGAGCACACGGTGCCCGCGCAGTTTCAGTGCCGAGGCCAGCGCCTCGGCGAGCAGTCGGTGGTCGTCGACCACCATGAGCCGCACGCCCATCGAGCAACCCCTCAGTTCCCCCCTGAGGCCGTCCCCCGGCCCCAGTCACTCCGATGACCCGGCAAACTACACGCTTGTCCCCCCGGACTGTCGAATACTCACCCAACTGCGCCCCACGCAAACGGCCCGGCGCGTCGAGTGCGTCGACGCGCCGGGCCGTTGCCGGGTACGGGCGTGGGTCAGCCGGTGCCGAACGCCAGTGCCAGGTACTCCTTGTCGCTCGTCGAGGACGACTCGCGCGGCTTGCTCAGGTTGACGGCGGAGATGAACATCCGGCCGTTCGCGTAGAGCATCTCGGAGTAGTCCGCCGAGAAGCTGCCCTCGGCGTCCCGCACCGTCTTGTCCGACGGGTTTTCCAGGAGCAGCGTCGGCTTCATGGTGCCGCCGTCGATGGAGACGATCTGCCCGCCCTTGTCGTACGGCGGGGCCTTGTACGCGATGATGTTGCCGCCGTCCATGCGCAGCGGGAACAGCGTGTACCGGTCGCCGGCGTCGGCCTTCTCGGGGTTCTGCTTGCCGGTGGTCAGGTCGAACGAAAGGATCTCGTTCGTCTCGTCGCCGTACTCACCGGTGGAGCCCTCGTGCTCCTCGGTGGGCAGGTAGAGCCGGCCGTTGCCGACGACGATCTTGCTGCAGGTCTCGACCTCGGTGGAGCGGCAACGGCCCGCGAAGCGGTCCGCGTTCGCCGCGATCTTGGCCTTCAGCTTGCCGGTCTTCTCGTCGATGGAGAAGAAGTCCGAGATGCCGCTGCCGTCGCCCGCGGTGTCGCCGACGTCGGCGGCGACCACGAGCGGCTTGGTCGAGACGACCGCCGCGTACTCCACGCCCGTGGGCATCTTGTACTGGGAGATGGGCTGGCCGGTCGTCGGGTTGAGGTTCTGGATGACGACGTACTGGCTGCCGTAGGAGCCGCACTTGCGCGCCGCGACGAGGCCCTCGCCGCCGCCGTAGCCCATGTCGTAGCAGTCCTGGGCGTTGGCCTGGGGCTTCCAGCGCGGGTTGCCGTTGGCCAGGTCGAAGGCGGCGCCGCCGTCGGTGCCGCCGGCCGCGACGGTCGTGCCACTGAGGGTGACCTCGCTGAACTTGGCCTTGCCGTCACCCGCGTTGCCGCCGGAGACGGAGGTGGACCACACCAGCTTGCCGGTGGTCAGGTCGACCACCCCGACCTCGGTGCACGGCTGGTAGAACCTCGGCCCGACGCGCTTGGTCGCCTCGAAGAGGATGGCGGTCTTGTTGTCGGCGGTGGTGTGGCGCGAGGTGCCGCAGACCTGACCCGGCAGGGGCAGGGTCCAGACCGGGGTGCCCTTGTCGAGGTCGTAGCCGACGATCGAGTTGACGCCCGTCTTGACGTACGCCTTGTCGGTGATCCAGGAGCCGCCGACGTCGGTGATGTCCTCGACCTTGGGCTCGGGGAGCTGGAACTTGAGCGTGGCCTGCGTGTTGCCCGGCACCTTCTCCTTGCCGTTGCCGCCGAGGCCGTTGCCCTTGTCCTTGTCCTGGCCCTGGCCCTGGGTCGAGCCGGTGGTGCCGCCCGCGGTGTCGTTCTCGTCACCGCCGCCGGAGCTCGCGTACCAGATCCCGCCGCCGACGATCAGGGCGACGGCGACGACGGCGGCGATGACGATCTGCATCTGCGCGGACAGCTTCCTGCCGCCACCGGGGGCCACGGGCGCGGGCTGCTGCGGATAGCCGTACGGCTGCTGCGGCTGGGTGGGGTACCCGTAGGGCTGCTGCGGCTGCTGCGGGTAGCCGTACTGCGGCTGGGTCGGCGGCTGCTGGGGGTAGCCGTACGACGGCTGGTTCGGCGGCGGCGTGGGCGCGCCGAACCCCCCGGGCGGCGGGTCCTGCGGCGCACCGAACCCGCCCTGCGGCGGCTGGTTCGGCGGTGGGCCCGGGGGCTGGTTGGGCGGGGGCGGCGGCTGCGTCATGGTGTGGATACCTCTGAGGTGTGGGAGGACGGGCGGGGGTCGGTGTCACTTGCCGAAGGCCAACAGCGTCTCCCTCTTCATCTCCTCGGAGTCGTTCGCACCCACGACGAGCTGCTGCACAAGGATGTACCGGCCGTCGACGTACAGCGCCGGGGAATCGTGGAAGCGCGACTCCAGGCGCCCGGTCACACGCGGCAGCCGGAGCGTCTCGACGGGCTCGGTCGCGCCGGGCGCGACGGTGGCCAGCGAACCGGGCTCGTCGAGCAGCGCGGCCCTCCGGACGACCAGTGAGCCGCCCTCCATCCGCAACGGCCAGGACCTGCGCCCCTCGACTCCCCCGATGCGCCGCACGATGGTGCCGGTGTCGAGGTCGAAGGCGGCGATCTCGTTGCCCTTGCCCTTGGGCGCTCCCTCGATCGCGATGTAGACGTGGGTGTCGTCCGCGACGACCTGGCATCGCTGCAGGTTGCCCTGCTGGGCTGTGTCGTCGTCGCACCCCTCGTCATAGAAGCCCGGGCCCTTGAGCGACGTCCGCTTCGTGCCGTCCTCGTTGAGGACGACCATGCCGTGGGTGCCCTGGGCACGGTTGTCGGCCGAGACGACGAGCGGGCGCACGGACAGGACGTGGTCCACCCGGTAGCCGACCGGGAGCCGGTACTTCCAGCGGGACTTCCCGGTCACAGGATCGACCTCGTGGATCTCCTCCTGCGGCTTGTTCACGTCCTTCGTGCAGGAGACCGCGGCGATGAGCTTCGGGCCTCCGGCGTACGCGTACGGCTGGCACTCGCTCTTCTCCCACCGGCCGAACAGCTGCTTGCCGTCGCTCAGGCGGTACCCGGTCGAGTAGAGGTCCCGGCCCGCGGTGACGGTGCCGCCGCTGATCGCCAGCGAGAAGTCCGTACCGAAGTCGAAGTTGCCTTCCTTCGTGATCTTCCGCTGCCAGCTGGACCTGCCGGAGCGAAGGTCGATCGCCTGGAGCTGACGGCACTCGTCGACGTCCGCGTGGAGACGGTCCTTGCGGGCGAGGACGATCTTCCCGTCGGCCGAGACGTCGTGCGACGCACGGCAGATCTCCGTGTCGAGCGTCATCCGCCACTTCACCGTGCCGTCGACGACCGAATGGGCCGTGACCGTGCGGTACATGGCGGTGACAAGGGTGTCGCCGACCAGCCAGGGCCCGAAGACGTCCCCGGTGAGCGTGGTGACGTCGATGTCGTTCTTCCGGACCCACAGGACGGAGGCCTCGCCGGGAGCGCGGCCCGCGTTGTAGCGGGCCTTGTCGGCGGCGTCCGGGGCGGGGGGACCCGAGGGCCCGGCCGTCGGGGCCCCCGTCCCGGAGACGGTGGGGCTCGTGGACGGCTTGGCGTCGGTGCCCCGGGAGCCCTCGTCACGGTCCAGGGCGTACCAGGTCCCGCCGCCGACGGCGAGGAGCGCCGCCACGACCGCCGCGATCACGGCGGTCGTGCGGCGCTTCCCGCGTCCGGGCGGAGGCGGCGGCGGTGCCGACGGAGGCACCACCGTGCCGGGGCCCCCGCCCCCGTGCGGGTTCAGGCTTCCGTACGGTCCGTACGTCGGCGGGGGCGAGCCCGGTTGCTGCGGTGTCGTCATCGGATTCGGCCGACCCTCACTTGCTGAAGGCCATCATCGTCTTGGTCTCCTTCTCCTCCGCGTCGTTGCGGGCGCTGACGCGCCCCGCCGCGACGACGAAGGTGCCGCCCGAGTAGACGTAGGCCGGGTCGTAGTAGTCGTCCTCGATCTCGGCCGTCGCCAGCGGGTGCTGCTGGAGGATCTTCGGGGTGCCGCCGGTGGGGGCGATCGTGGCGACCGCACCGCCCTTGTCGTACATCGCCTTCATGTAGACCACGACCTCGGAACCCTCCATGCGCAGCGGGGTGATCGAGCGCTCGGCGGGGGCGGCGGCACGCCACTTCTGCTTGCCGGTGTTCAGGTCGAACGCGACGACGGCGTTGGCCTGGCGGTACTCGGAGTCCGTCGCCATGTAGAAGGTGTTGGCGTCGGCGGCCACACCGTGGCAGCCCTGGAGGTTGCGGCCGAAGATGACGAACGCGCCGCCACCGCAGTCGGGGGCGTACTTGTCGTTGCCGCCCTGGATCTGCGAACGGAGCTTGCCGTCCGGGGTGACCGCGAAGACGGTCCACTTCTTCTCGTCGCGCTGCTGCGCGGAGACGACGAGCGGGTTCACCGAGTAGACCTTGTCGACCTCCCAGTTGGGCTGGAGCTTGAAGGTCCACCGGGGCTTGCCCGTGTTCGGGTCGACCTCGCTGATCTGCTCCTGCTTCTTGTTGACGTCGCTCGTACGGCAGCTGGCCGCGGCGATCAGCTTCGCGCCGCCCGCGAAGGCGTACGGCTGGCACTGGCCGGCGGCCGGCTTGCCGAAGAGCTGCTTGCCGTCGGTGAGCGAGAAGCCCCAGGAGTTGTTGGTCCCGGAGGCCGTCACGGTGGTGCCGCTGATGGCGAGCGTGATGTCGGAGAGCGAGCTGAAGCCGGTGCCCTTGTCGAGCGTCTTCTTCCATCCCGCCTTGCCGGTCTTCAGGTTGACCTGCTGCAGGACGGTGCAGTCGGCGCGGTCGCCGGCCTTGTCGTTGATGCCGATGACGGTCGTGCCGTCGGCGGCGGGCTCGGGGGCCGCCGCGCACACCTCGAAGGGCAGGTCGAGGTGCCACTTGGAGGCGCCGTCGCTGAGGCCGAAGCCGCTGATGCCCTTGTACATGGCCTTGGCGACGACATCGCCGGTGACCCACGGACCGAAGACGTCGGCGCCGTTGCGGGGCAGGTCGACGTTGTTCTTCAGCAGCCAGTTGATCTTGGCCTCGCCGGGCTTGCGGCCGGCGTTCAGGTCGTCCTCGCCGTTGCGGCCCCCGCCGTCGCCGCTCCCGTCGCCCTGGTCGACCGACTCGGAGGGCTTCGGAGTGCCGCTGGTGGCGGTCGGCTTGGCGACCGGCTTGTCCTCGTCGTCACCGCTGAGCGCGAACCAGGTGCCGCCGCCGATGACGAGCGCGGCGGCCACGGCCGCGGCGACGATGACGCCCGGCTTCCCCTTGAACGGGTTCTTGCCGCCGGGGGCGGGCGCCGTAGCGGGGTAGCCGTACTGGCCCGGCTGCTGGCCGTAGGGGCCGGGCTGCTGGCCGTACGGACCGGGCTGCTGGGGGTAGCCGTAACCGGGCTGCGGCGGCTGGTTGTACGGACCCGGCTGCTGGGGATAGCCGTAACCGGGCTGCGGCGGCTGGCCGTACGGGCCGGGCGCGGCGGGCGGGGGCGTCTGAGGGGCCTGCGGAGCCTGCGCCGGGGCCGGCGGAGCCTGGGGCGGCATCGGCGGGGCCTGCGGCGGCATCGGCGGCGGGTTCGGAGCCGGGTTCTGGGCCGGGCCCGACGCCGGGTTCTGGGCCGGGTTCTGATTCGGATCCGGGTTCGGTGCGCCGAAGCCCGGCGGCTGGTTGCTGGGCGGCTGGGTCATCAGCGCGTTCCCCCTTGGTGTGAGCGGGTTTTCTTTCTACCACTCACGGGATGGCGCAAAAGCGACCGGTCCACCCCTTGTGCCCAAGGGAGGACCGGCCCGTGATGCCCTCGTTACGCGTTTCGCACGGCTTCTCTACGCATCCTCCGCCAATTCCAGCCAACGCATCTCCAATTCCTCGCGTTCCCCCGCGAGTTCCCGGAGCTCGGCGTCCCACTTCGCGACCTTCTCGAAGTCGGTGGCGTTCTCGGCGATCTGGGCATGGAGCTTGGCCTCCTTCTCGGAGACCTTGTCCAGCTGGCGCTCGACCTTCTGCAGTTCCTTCTTCGCGGCGCGCGCGTCGGCGGCCGAGAGGCCGGGCTTCGCCTGCGCGGTCGTGGCGGCGGCAGGAGCGGGGACCGTGGCCTCGACCATCTTCTGCCGCCGCTCCAGGTACTCGTCGATGCCGCGCGGCAGCATCCGCAGCGTCGCGTCGCCGAGCAGCGCGAACGTGCGGTCGGTGGTGCGCTCGATGAAGAACCGGTCGTGGGAGATGACGACCATGGAGCCCGGCCAGCCGTCGAGGAGGTCCTCCAGCTGGGTCAGGGTCTCGATGTCCAGGTCGTTGGTGGGCTCGTCGAGGAAGAGGACGTTGGGCTCGTCCATGAGGAGGCGCAGCAGCTGGAGCCTGCGCCGCTCGCCGCCGGAGAGGTCGCCGACGGGCGTCCACTGCTTCTCCTTGGAGAAGCCGAACTGCTCGCAGAGCTGACCGGCGGTCATCTCGCGGCCCTTGCCGAGGTCGACCCGGTCGCGGATCTGCTGGACGGCCTCCAGGACGCGCAGCGTCGCGGGCAGTTCGGTGACGTCCTGCGAGAGGTAGGCGAGCCGTACGGTCTTGCCGACGACGATCCTGCCGTCCGCCGGCTGCTGCTCGCCCTGGCTGACGGCCGCGTCGGCGAGCGCCCGCAGGAGGGAGGTCTTGCCGGCGCCGTTGACGCCGACCAGGCCGATGCGGTCGCCGGGACCGAGCTGCCAGGTGAGGTGCTTGAGCAGCGTCTTGGGGCCGGCGGTGACGGTGACGTTCTCCAGGTCGAAGACCGTCTTGCCGAGGCGGGCGTTGGCGAACTTCATCAGCTCGGAGGTGTCGCGCGGCGGCGGCACGTCGGCGATCAGCTCGTTGGCGGCCTCGATGCGGTAGCGGGGCTTGGAGGTACGGGCGGGGGCGCCGCGCCGCAGCCAGGCCAGCTCCTTGCGCATCAGGTTCTGCCGCTTGACCTCCTCCGTGGCCGCGATGCGCTCGCGCTCGGCGCGGGCGAAGACGTAGTCGGAGTAGCCGCCCTCGTACTCGTGCACGTCACCGCGCTGCACGTCCCACATGCGGGTGCAGACCTGGTCGAGGAACCAGCGGTCGTGGGTGACGCAGACGAGCGCGGAGCGGCGCTCCTGGAGGTGCTTGGCGAGCCAGGCGATGCCCTCGACGTCGAGGTGGTTGGTGGGCTCGTCGAGGACGATCAGGTCCTGGTCCTCGATGAGGAGCTTGGCGAGCGCGATGCGTCGCCGCTCGCCGCCGGAGAGGGGGCCGATGACCGTGTCGAGGCCCTGCTCGAAGCCGGGCAGGTCGAGGCCGCCGAAGAGCCCGGTGAGGACGTCGCGGATCTTGGCGCTGCCGGCCCACTCGTGGTCGGCCATGACGCCGATGACCTCGTGCCGGACGGTGGCCTTCGGGTCGAGGGAGTCGTGCTGGGTGAGCACCCCGAGCCGCAGCCCGCCACTGTGCGTGACGCGGCCGGTGTCGGCCTCCTCCAGCTTGGCGAGCATCCGGATGAGGGTGGTCTTGCCGTCGCCGTTGCGGCCCACGACACCGATCCGGTCACCCTCGGAGACGCCGAGCGAGACGCCGTCGAGCAGGGCACGTGTGCCGTACACCTTGCTGACGGCCTCGACATTGACCAGGTTGACGGCCACTTTGACTCCTGTACGGGGGGATGGATCGACGTCCAAGGGTAGACGGCCGGGCCGGTGGGGCGGAGCGCGTCGTCCCCCGCCTAGCAGCGGGCGAGCGAGCCGCCCTTCGTGGTGACCTTCTCGCTGAACAGCCAGCCCTCGGTCTCGGTGCCCTGGATGCGGGCGTAGATCCACTTGTTGCCCTGGGCATTGGTGACGTAGCAGTGGTAGTAGACCTTCGTGCCGGTCTTGATCACGGTCACGTAGGAGCACACCGAGTACGGCCCGGTGTACAGGTGGGAGTTCTGCGACATGTCTCCGTAGCCGTCGCTGCGGTTCGAGTGGGCCCAGCCGGTGCACGCCGTCGAGACGGGGCTGGGCTCCTTCACCGTCGCGCTGGGCGTGGTCCTCGGCGGAGTGGGGGTGGCGGACGGCTTGTCGCCGGCGCCGGGCGTCTTCGTGGGGGTCGGCTTGGCCGTGGGGGCGTCCGTGGGGGCGCTCGCAGGCGTCTCGCCGGGGCCCATCGACGTCAGGTCCCCCGGGGAGGTCGGGCCGTCGCCGCCGTCGCCCGGGCCGCCCGCGGACAGGTCGTCGTCGGCCGGGGCGGTCGAGGTGGGCGGTGCCGCCGCCGAACCACCGGCCGGTTCGTTCTCCGTCATCAGCCCGTAGGCGACTCCGCCGCCGATGAGCACGGTGGCGACGGCGGCCGCGACGACGGTACGGGTCCGGCGCCGTCCGGCCCGGACGGTCGCGGTGTCGGCGCGGCTTCCGTGGCCGGCGGGTATGCCGGGGTGCTGGGAGGCGTGCTGCTGGGCGGGGTGCGGTGCGGCGTGCTGCTGGGCGGCGTGCGGGAACTGCTGTGGGACGGGCTGCTGGAACGGTGCCGTCGCGGCCGGACCGAAGGCGCCGGGCGGGACGGCGGGACCGGTGGGCGGCGCCTGGACGGGAGCGGAGGGCTGAGCCTGCACAGGAGTCGGTACGGGGGTGTGTACAGGAGTCTGTACGGGGTTCGAGGGCTGGGCCTGCGCCGGGGCGGGCGGCGGAAGCGGCGTCCCGCCCGCGGCGACCGCCTCCAGCATCTCGCGGGCCCGCGCGGCGTCGGGGCGCTGCTCCGGCTCCTTGGCCATCAGCGCCTGCAGCACGGGAGCGAGGGGCCCGGCGCGGCGGGGCTCGGGCAGCGGCTCGCCGACGATGGCCGCGAGCGTGGACCAGACCGAGGTGCGGCGGAAGGCGGAGGCGCCCTCCACGGCCGCGTACAGCGTCATGCCGAGCGCCCAGACGTCCGAGGCGGTCCCCGGCTGCCGGCCCTGCGCGCGCTCCGGCGGCAGGTAGTCGAGGGAGCCGACGATCTGACCGCTCTGGGTCAGCTTGGCCAGCGCCTCGTCGCCGGAGCGCTCCATGCTGGCGATGCCGAAGTCGGTGAGCACGACCCGTCCCCAGCCACCGGCCGGGGAGAGTCCCGGGCCGCTCTGGACGGCGCGCTCCAGGAGCACGTTCCCCGGCTTGACGTCCCGGTGCAGGACCCCGGCCCGGTGCGCCGCGTCCAGGGCGTCCATCAGCCTGGCGCCGATCGCGGCCACCTCGCGCGGGTCCAGCGGTCCGTGCTCGGTCAGCACCTCGTCGAGGGAGGGGCCTTCGACCAGCTCCATGACGATGACGGGCAGCCCGCGCTCCTCGACGACGTCGTGCACGGTGACCACGCCGCTGTGCCGGATCCGGGCGGCGGCCTGCGCCTCGCGCTCCATCCGGACCCGCAGGTCGGCCAGTTCGGCGGGGGAGGCGTCGGTGTAGGCCCGCAGGACCTTGACGGCGACCTCGCGGTTCAGCACCTGGTCCACGGCCCGGGCGACCACGCCCATGCCGCCGCGCCCGATCATCGCGGTCACGCGGTAACGCCCGCCCAGCACCTCGCCGACCAGCTCCGCGCCGTTCGCCCCCGTCACGTGTCACGCTCCGATCCGTCGTACGCCGTCGATGTAGCCCCGTGGAGGGACCAGCGTAGGCCTACGCGGAGGGCCGCCCTCCGACGGCCCCGGACCGGTACCGGCGCAGTCCCCCGCGCGGGCCCCCGGACGGTGACGCTCCGTCAGTACGGCACGGCGTCAGGGCGTGCGCTGTCCCGGGATCCGTGCACGGCCCGCACGTTCGACGAGCAGCCAGCCCACGAGGGCCGTCGCGACGGCGGCCGGGGCCGTGACGCGGACGGCGATCAGGGTGGCCGCGTGGCCCTCCAGAAGACCGCCGAAGCCGGTCATGGACAGGCCGAGCACGCCGAAGAGGGCGAGGGTGACGCCGAGGGCGGCGAGCGGGGCCGAGCCGGCGGACGGACGGCGGGCGGCGGGGCGTTCGAAACGGCGGAAGGCGGCGACGAGCAGGCCGGTGACGACGGCCGCGGCGGCGATGCGGAGGGGGACCTGGGCCCACCAGGCACCGGTCGCGGGCGCGGGCAGCGTCATGTCGAGCGCGAGGAGCGCGCCGTACACACCGAGCATCGCGGTCAGATGCCACAGGAACGCGGTCATGGCGATCCCGTTGGCGGCGACGACCTTCCGCCAGACACCGGCACGGGCGGCGAACCGGGCGCCCGGGCCCTTCAGCAGCTCCACCGCGCCGACCAGCCAGATGCCGTGCGCGAGCAGGGCCAGGGTCGGCGGGGCCATGTTGGAGACCTTCTCGCCGGGCATCCCGACCATGGAGAGCGGGTACGGCCCGAGGGCGACGAGGAGACCCGCGCCGAGCAGGCCGCCCGCGGCGAGCGCGCCGGGGAGGCGGATCATGCCGTCGGCCCTGAGGAAGCCGAGCTGATGGACGGCCAGCCAGACGAGGGCGAAGTTGAGGAACTCGACGAACGGCATGCCGAGCGCGAACCGCAGCACGTCCACGGCGACCGCCCCGCCCGCGAGCACGGCGAACGCGCCCCAGCCCCACCGCTCGTGGAGCTTCAGGAGCGGTGGCGTGAACGCCACCATGGCGAGGTAGATCCCGATGAACCAGAGCGGCTGGGTGACGAGCCTCAGCGCGACCGCGGTCAGCCCTCCGTCCGCGCCGAGCAGCTGGATCACGAGTGCGGCGCTCCCCCACACCGCGACGAACACCATCGTCGGGCGCAGGAGCCGCTGGAGCCGGGCGCGCAGGAAGGCGGCGTAGCCGGGGCGGGAGCGGTGGGCGAGGGCGTGGGAGAAGCCGCCCACGAAGAAGAAGACCGGCATGACCTGCAGCACCCAGGTGACGACCTGGAGTTCCGGTACGACGGCCAGCAGGTTGCCCACCTGTCCGTCGGTCCCCACGGCGGCCATCAGCCAGTGGCCGAGGACCACGACCCCGAGCGAGGCGACCCGCAGCAGGTCGACGTACCGGTCCCGCGTCGCGGGGGTGGCGGCGGCGAGTTCCCGAGCGCTGATTCCCATGCGGGTACGGTCCCGCCCGGGGGCGGGCCACCGGCAGCGCTCGGATACTCAACTCGGCTCTGAGTACGGGCCGGCCGGCCCGTACTCAGTCGGCCGGGGCCACGCCGCGGTGGCGCCGGCGGAGGCGCTAGCGGACCGTCGCGCCCGGCGCCGGTGACGTGGCGACACGGGCCGTGCGGCAGGTGCCGGAGGCGATCAGGGCGTCGGCGACCTCGCGGGCCGCCTCCTCGTCCTTCACCAGGAAAGCGGTCGTCGGCCCCGAGCCCGACACCAGGGCCGCCAGTGCGCCTGCGGCCGTGCCGGCCTCCAGGGTGGCGTTCAGGGCGGGCTTCAGGGAGACGGCGGCCGGCTGGAGGTCGTTGGCCAGGGCGCCGGCCAGCGCGGTCGTGTCGCCCGTGCGCAGGGCGTCCAGGAGCGCCGGGGAGGCGGCGGGCTCGGGGACGGGGACCCCCTCGGTGAGGCGGTCGAACTCGCCGAACACCACGGGCGTCGACAGCCCGCCGTCGGCGACGGCGAAGACCCAGTGGAAGGTGCCGCCCACCGGCAGCTCCGTCAGCCTCTCGCCGCGGCCGAGTCCGAGCGCCGCGCCGCCGACCAGGCTGAACGGCACGTCGCTGCCGAGTTCGGCGCAGATCTCCAGGAGTTCGGCGCGGGAGGAGTCCAGGCCCCACAGCGCGTCGCACGCGAGCAGCGCGCCCGCGCCGTCCGCGCTGCCGCCCGCCATGCCGCCCGCGACGGGGATGTCCTTGGCGATGTGGAGGTGCACGTCCGGGGAGATGCCGTGCCGGGCGGCGAGCAGCTCCGCCGCGCGCGCGGCCAGGTTGGTCCGGTCCAGCGGCACCTTGTCGGCGTCGCGGCCCTCGCAGGTGACGGTCAGCTCGTCGGCGGGCGTCGCGGTGACCTGGTCGTACAGGGAGACGGCGAGGAAGACGTTGGCCAGGTCGTGGAAGCCGTCGGGGCGCGCCGCGCCGACCGCCAGCTGGACGTTGACCTTGGCCGGCACCCGCACGGTGACGCTCCGCCCGGCGGCGGAACCCGCAGCCCGGCTCGCGCTCACGCCTTCGCTCACGTCGCCGCTCACGCCTTCGCCTCCGCGATCCTCGCGAACTCCTCCACGGTGAGGGCCTCGCCCCGGGCCTGCGGGGAGATGCCCGCCTCGACCAGGGCCTCCTCCGCCGCCGCGGGGGAGCCCGCCCACCCTGCGAGCGCGGCCCGCAGGGTCTTGCGGCGCTGCGCGAACGCCGCGTCGACCACGGCGAAGACCTCCGCCTTCGACGCGGTCGTGGCGACCGGCTCCGTTCGCCGGACCAGCGAGACGAGGCCGGAGTCGACGTTCGGGGCCGGCCAGAAGACGTTGCGGCCGATCGCGCCGGCCCGCTTCACCTCGGCGTACCAGTTCGCCTTCACCGACGGCACGCCGTACACCTTGTTGCCGGGCCTGGCCGCAAGCCGGTCCGCGACCTCCGCCTGGACCATCACGAGCGTGCGCTCGATCGTCGGGAAGCGGTCGAGCATGTGCAGCAGGACCGGCACGGCCACGTTGTACGGCAGGTTCGCGACCAGCGCCGTCGGCGCGGGGCCCGGCAGCTCCCGGACGTCCATCGCGTCGGAGTGGACCAGCGCGAAGTGGTCCTTCTTCGCCGGCAGCCGGGCGGCGATGGTCGAAGGCAGCGCGGCCGCCAGGATGTCGTCGATCTCGACGGCCGTCACCCGGTCCGCCGCCTCCAGGAGCGCCAGGGTCAGCGAGCCGAGCCCGGGGCCCACCTCCACGACCACGTCGTCGGGGCGCACCTCGGCCGTGCGGACGATCCGCCGCACGGTGTTGGCGTCGATGACGAAGTTCTGGCCCTTCTGCTTCGTGGGGCGCACGCCGAGGGCGGCGGCCAGTTCACGGATGTCGGCGGGGCCGAGGAGGGCGTCGGGGCCTTCGGGGCCGGTGGTGGTGCTCACCGGTACAGCCTACGGCTCACTGGTGGAGCCTTCGGCCGCAGTGCGGCCAGGGGCTCGCGCCGCGCTGCACGTAGAGCTTCTTCGCCCGGTACGTCTGCTCCGAGGCCGGCGCGTTCTGCGCGACCCCACTGCCGCCGAGCGAGCGCCAGGTGCCGGGGTCGAACTGGTAGAGCCCGCCGTACGTCCCCGACGGGTCGACCGCGTTCGGCCGGCCGCCGGACTCGCAGGCGGCGAGCGAGCCCCAGTCGAGCCCGTCCGCGCCCGCGACCGAGGTGGGCAGCGGCCGGGTACCGACCCTCACCTTCCTGCTGACGGGCTCGCGGACGATCTCCTCGCCGGTCTTCCTCGGCTTCTGCCGGACGCCGTTGACGGTCCGCAGGCTGTACGTGACGCGGCGCACGCCCTGGACGCCCTGCCGCTCGACGACCTCCATGCCGGCGAAGAGCTCGGGGTCACGGCTCCGCTCGACCGCGTACGGGATCGGCTCCTCGCGGATCTGCCGGGTGCCGGTGATCCGCAGGACGGTGATCGTCTGGCCGTCGCGCGGGAAGGAGCCGGGCGGCACGGAGGTGGTGTCCTGGCCGGAGAGGGTGATCCCGGCCTCCTCGACGGCCTCGCGGACGGTGGCGGCGTTGGTGCGCAGGGTCCGTTCGCGGCCGTCGGCGAGGAGGGTGACGGTCCGTTCGGTGCGGACGTCGAGGGCGAGGCCCCGGCGGGAGATGGGCGCCGTACGGGAGACGGAGAGGTAGGCGCCCTCGGCCCGTACGCCGAGCTGGCGCAGCGCGCCGTCGACGGTCCTGGCGGTGGTCCACACCTGGCGGCGCTGCCCGTCGAGGGTGAGGGCGACGGGCCGGCCGTAGCGGACGACGACCTCGTCGCCGCTGGTCAGGGCCGCGCCCGGGGCGGGGGCCACGATGTCGTGCGAGCCGACGGCGAGGCCCTCGTCCGCGAGCAGCTCGTCGACGTCGTCGGCGAAGGTGTGCAGGGTGCGCGGGACACCGTCGACGGAGAGCCGGATCGCCTTGTCGTTGGCGACGAAGGCGCTGGTGCCGCCCGCCAGGAAGGCGACGACGAGGGCCTGCGGGACGATGCGCCGCAGGCTCTCGCCGGGGCCGGGCCTGGCCTTGCGGCGGCGGGCCGCACGCCGGGCCTCGGCGCGCGGGCCCTGGCCCGGTACGAGTACGGCCGCCTGTGTCGGCTGCTCGTGGACGGGCACGGGCGGCGGCCCGCTGGGCGCCGACCTCCGCCCGGCTCGGTGACTGCCCTGGGAAGTGCTCACGAGGCCGGGACCCTAACCCCGGCGGTGATCACTCTCCAAAACGACCCGACTACTACACGTAACCGTTATGCATCGGTGACCGAAATCAGTAGTCGAAGGCGGTCGCCGTGTTCACGGCGATCGCCTCGCAGAGCTCCTCCTCAGTGATCCCGCGCACGGCGGCCATCGCCCGGACGGTGACCGGGATGAGGTACGGCGCGTTGGGCCGTCCCCGGTACGGCGCCGGGGTCAGGAACGGGGCGTCCGTCTCGACCAGGACGAGGTCCAGCGGGGCGACGGCGAGGGCGTCGCGCAGGGGCTGCGCGTTCTTGAAGGTCATGTTGCCGGCGAAGGACATGTAGTAGCCCTTCGCGGCGCAGATCTCCGCCATCTCGGCGTCGCCGGAGTAGCAGTGGAAGACGGTCCGCTCCGGCGCGCCCTCCTCGTCGAGGACCCGCAGGACGTCGGCGTGGGCGTCGCGGTCGTGGATCACGAGCGCCTTGCCGTGGCGCTTGGCGATCTCGATGTGCGCGCGGAAGGAGCGCTCCTGGGCGGCCATGCCCTCGGGGCCGGTGCGGAACCGGTCGAGGCCGGTCTCGCCGACGGCCCGCACGTACGGCAGGGCGGCGAGGCGGTCGATCTCGGCGAGCGCGTCGTCCAGGGCGGCGTCCCCGCCCGCCTCGCGGGCCCCCTGCCGCGACCAGCCGTCGGGGTCCCCGAGGACGATCCTGGGGGCCTCGTTGGGGTGCAGGGCGACGGCGGCGTGCACGTTGTCGTGTGCGGCCGCGGTCTCGGCGGCCCACTGGGAGCCCTTGATGTCGCAGCCGACCTGGACGACGGTCGTGACCCCGACGGCGGCGGCCTTGGTGAGGGCCTCCTCGACGGTGCCGGACTGCATGTCCAGGTGCGTGTGGGAATCCGCCACCGGTACCGGGAGCGGTTCGGGCAGCGGCGGCGGGGCGTCCTTCGAACTCATGGCCCCGATCGTACGAGGGGCCATGGGTTCACGGGCGGACGGCCGGTGCTCACGCGGGACGGCCTGCCCGGGTCAGTGCTCGCCCCGGAACCGCTGCATGAAGCTCGACAGCCACCCCCGGGACTCCGCCGTCACGTGCACGGGGCCGGGAACGTCCGCCGCGCCGGGCGCCGGACCCTCCTCGCGCTCCAGGTCCTGCCCGATCGGACCCGCGAGGCCGATCGGTCCGGCCGGGGTGGCCGGCCTGTGCGGCGTTCCCGGGACGTTCCGGTGCTGGGCCTGCTCCCACGAGTTCAGGACCGAGGAGACCTGCCCCGCGCGCATGATGCGCACGACGTGTCCGCCGCAGTTCATGCAGGTCGGACTGGACAGCGGTGAGGGAACCCGCTCACCACCGGCCTTGTAGACGATGAATTCATGGCCGGCGGCGTCGACGTGGTGCTCGATGTCGTACGCCTGCTCCCAGCCGTACCCGCAGCGCATGCAGGCAAAGGCGTACGCCTCGTGGGCGACGGGTATGCCGGTGCCGGTGATCTCGCTCATGCCAGCTCCTCTCCACCGACCAGTGGACGCCTTTTCGGGCCGGAGCGCATCAACGCCGGACGAACCATGGAACGTCCTTTTGCGTTCCCTTGCCCTCAGGCCCTCAGGAGGCCCGCCGCGCGGGTTCGGCTTTGCTTTTCACGATAGCTCTTTACCTTTTACGGGGCCTGTCCCAGCCGCGTTCTTTGCCGCGACGACGGCATCGAACACCTCGCGCTTGGGCAGGCCCGCGTCGGCGGCGACCGCCGCGATGGCCTCCTTGCGCCGCTCCCCCGCCTCCTCGCGCACCCGCACCCTGCGCACCAGCTCCTCGGCGTCGAGTTCGGCGGGCCCGGCCTCGGGGGCGCCCTCGACGACGACGGTGATCTCACCCCGTACGCCCTCGGCGGCCCACGCCGCCAGTTCGCCGAGGCCGCCGCGCTTGACCTCCTCGTACGTCTTGGTCAGCTCGCGGCAGACGGCGGCGCGGCGTTCGGCGCCGAAGACCTCGGCCATCGCGGCGAGCGTGTCGTCGAGCCGGTGCGGGGCCTCGAAGTAGACGAGGGTCCTGCGCTCGCCGGCGACCTCGCGCAGCCGCCCGAGCCGCTCACCGGCCTTGCGCGGCAGGAAACCCTCGAAGCAGAAGCGGTCCACGGGCAGCCCGGAGAGGGCGAGCGCGGTCAGCACGGCGGAGGGGCCGGGAACGACGGTGACCTTGATGTCCTGCTCGACGGCGGCGGCGACCAGTCGGTAGCCGGGGTCGGAGACGGACGGCATGCCCGCGTCGGTGACCAGCAGCACCCGCGCGCCGCCGGCGAGCGCCTCGACCAGCTCGGGCGTACGGGCGGACTCGTTGCCCTCGAAGTACGACACGACCCGGCCCGAGGTGTGCACGCCGAGGGCGCGGGTCAGACCGCGCAGCCGCCGGGTGTCCTCCGCCGCGACGATGTCGGCGGTCTCCAGCTCGGCCGCGAGCCGCGGCGGGGCGTCCGCGATGTCCCCGATGGGAGTCCCTGCAAGTACCAGCGTTCCTGTCACATGGGTCATCCTCGCAGCCCGGAGAGGCGACGCGCACAGGCGCGTTCCCTACGATGGCGCGGTGACCAGTACCGCACCCGAGACCCTGCAGGGTCAGCGCGCCGTGGAAGAGCCTCCGTCGTGGCAGCAGCGTCTGCGGCGCTTCGGCTACACACCCCCCGCCGGGCGCGCCGCCGGACCGGGGCTGCGGGAGCGTCTCGTACCGCCGTACACGCGCCCCTCGCAGCGGATGTGGTCGCTGCTCGGGCTGTCGCGGGGCGCCGGTGACCGGGTGTGGCGGCTGGCCGCCTGGGGCGGTCCGCTGCTCGTCGCGCTGCTCGCCGGCGTCTTGCGGTTCTGGAACCTGGGCAAGCCGCATGCGGTGATATTCGACGAGACGTACTACGCCAAGGACTCCTGGGCGCTGATCAACCAGGGCTACGAGGGGGCCTGGCCGAAGGACATCGACAAGTCGATCCTGGCCGACCCCGGCTCCGTCCTGATCCCCACCGAGCCGGGCTACGTGGTCCATCCGCCGATGGGCAAGTGGGTCATCGGCCTCGGTGAGAAGATCTTCGACTTCACGCCGTTCGGCTGGCGGTTCATGGTGGCGCTGCTCGGCACGCTGTCCGTGCTGATGCTGTGCCGGATCGGGCGGCGGCTGTTCCGCTCGACGTTCCTGGGGTGTCTGGCCGGTCTGCTGCTCGCGGTCGACGGCCTGCACTTCGTGATGAGCCGGACGGCGCTGCTCGACCAGGTCCTGATGTTCTTCGTGCTCGCCTCGTTCGGCTGCCTCGTCGTGGACCGCGACTGGGCGCGCCGGAAGCTGGCGGGGGCCCTGCCCGTGGACGGGGAGGGAGTCCTGCGGCCGGACGCGGCGGTCGCGGAGACCCTGCGGCTCGGCTGGCGGCCGTGGCGGATCGCGGCGGGGGTGTCGCTGGGGCTCGCGGCGGGGACCAAGTGGAACGGTCTGTACGTGATGGTCGCCTTCGGGCTCCTCACGGTGCTGTGGGACGTGGGCGCCCGGCGTACGGCGGGCGCGTTCCGCCCGTACGCGGCGGTGCTGAGGCGCGACCTGATCCCGGCGTTCGTCTCGGTGGTGCCGGTCGCGATCGCCACGTACCTCGTCACGTGGACGGGCTGGATCGTCACGGACAAGGGGTACTTCCGCAACTGGGCGGCGGAGCAGGACAAGGTGAACGGCGGCGGCTTCTGGTCGTGGCTGCCGGACTGGCTGCGGAGCCTGTGGCACTACGAGAGCGAGGTCTACACGTTCCACGTGGGCCTGAACTCGCCGCACACGTACGAGTCGAACCCCTGGAGCTGGATCGTCCTGGGCCGCCCGGTCTCGTACTTCTACGAGTCCCCGGCCCCCGGCCAGGCCGGCTGCCCGGCGTCGGCGACGGAGAAGTGCGCCCAGGAGGTCCTGGCCCTGGGCACGCCTCTGCTGTGGTGGGCGGCGTGCTTCGCGATCCTGTACGTCCTGTGGCGCTGGTTCTTCCGCCGTGACTGGCGCGCGGGCGCGATCGCGTGCGGAATCGCGGCGGGCTGGCTGCCGTGGTTCCTCTACCAGGAACGCACCATCTTCCTCTTCTACGCGGTGGTCTTCGTCCCGTTCCTCTGTCTCGCGGTGACGATGATGATCGGCGCGATGATCGGCCCCGCGGGTTCCTCGGAAAGGCGCCGGACGTTCGGGGCGGTGGCGGCGGGAGTTCTCGTTCTCCTCATCGTCTGGAATTTCATCTATTTCTGGCCGCTGTACACGGGAACGGCGATTCCGCTGGAGCAGTGGCGCAACCGGATGTGGCTGGACACGTGGGTCTAGCGGGGCGGTAGCGGGGAAAGGGCGCGGCCGACCGGCCGCGCCCTTCTTCTATTCCGCCTGGGCCCACCGCACGGCGGTGCCGTAGGCGAGGTACAGCTCGGGATGCGCTCCGATCGCGATGATCGACACACCCAGCACCCCGTCGGCGCCGTAATGACTCGCCCGATTCTGCATGCTCAGCACGGCTTCCATCGGGGTCCCCCTCTTCTCTCCGGCGGCTATGCCCAGGACGGTGTGGGGATGGGGCGGTGCGTCCAGCGTCGCCGAGTAGAAGCCGATGGCCGTTTCACCGGCGGTCAGCTCCCTCTGCTGCCGTTCTTCGTGTTCCCTCTTCATCTTCCGGTCCATGCCGCCATCCTCTCGCGACGCGCACGCGTGTTCGGCGGATGTCGAGTGACAGCGCCCGGGCCGAGTGCTTGACTGAACGAACCTGTGGGGCTACTGGGGCTTCTGGGGAGGGGACCACAGAGATGCGCAGCGGTGCGAAATTCGCGATCGTCGGCGGAGTCTTCATCGTCGTGGCGGGCGGTGTCGGCTACGGGGGCTACAACCTCTGGCAGGGCGTCAACGGAGGGACCGGCGGGGGTGTTTCCGCCGCCTCGTCGGAGGAGAGACGCTCCGGCCCCGTCACGGAGGACGAAGTCACCGACACGGCCAAGGACTTCCTGGCCGCGTGGGCGGCCGGGGAGTCCGAGCGGGCCGGGCAGCTGACCAACAACCCGGTCGACGCCGGGCCCGTCGTGGCCGGCTTCGCGGAGGGCGCGAAGGTCTCCGAGGCGGAGATCACGCCCGGCGCTCCCGTCGGCCCGAAGGTGCCGTTCACGGTGAAGGCGACCGTCACGTACGACGGGCAGTCCAAGCCCTGGACGTACACCTCCGAACTGACCGTGGTGCGCGGGCTCTCCACCGGGCGGCCGCTCGTGGACTGGAAGCCGGCCGTCATCCACCCCAGGCTCACCAAGGGCGGGACCGTGCGCACCGGCCCCGCGAAGACCGGCGCGATCCAGGCCGTCGACCGCAAGGGCGCCGAGCTGACGGCGGAGAAGTACCCCTCGCTCGGGCCCGTCCTGGAGCAGCTCCGCGAGAAGTACGCGGCGCGGACCGGCGGGGAGCCGGGTGTGGAGACCTGGATCGAGTCGGAGACGGAGAACGTCCCGGACATCACCCTCGTCACCCATGTGAAGGGCAGGCCCGGGCGCCTGGAGACGACCATCGACGCCGCGGCGCAGGCGGCGGCCGAGCGGAGCGTGAAGCAGTACGAGCAGGCGTCGGTGGTGGCGGTCCAGCCGTCCACGGGCGAGATCCGGGCGGTGGCCAACAATCCGGCGACCGGCTTCAACGCGGCGTTCGAGGGCAAGCAGGCCCCCGGTTCCACCCTGAAGATCCTCACCGCGGCGATGCTCCTGGAGAAGGGGCTCGTGACGGCGGACGGGCCCGCGCCGTGCCCGCCGGAGGCCCGCTACTACACCCGTACGTTCCACAACCTCGACAACTTCGCGCTCGGGACCGTCCCCTTCAAGCGGAGCTTCGCCAAGTCCTGCAACACGGCCTTCATCAAGCTGATCGACGACGTGGACGACGACTCCGCGCTCGGCAAGGAGGCCCGGGACGTCTTCGGGATCGGCCTCGACTGGAAGACCGGCGTCGTGACCGCCGACGGGTCGGTCCCCGAGGAGACGCAGGGCGCGGCGGCGGAGCAGTACATCGGTCAGGGCACCGTGCAGATGAACGCCCTCAACATCGCCTCGATCACCGCCACCGCGAAGTACGGCACCTTCAAGCAGCCGTATCTGGTGTCGAAGGAGCTGGACGGGCGGACCTTCGCCCAGGCCTCGCGCTCCCTGCCGGAGTCGGTGTCGAGCCAGCTGCGCGCCATGATGCGGGCGGCGGCGACCGGTGAGGGGACGGCCGCGAAGGCGATGGCCTCGGTCGGCGGGGCCAAGGGCGCGAAGACGGGCTCGGCGGAGGTCGACGGCCAGGCCACCTCCAACAGCTGGTTCTCCGGCTACTCGGACGACCTCGCGGCCGCCGCCGTCGTCCAGTCCGGCGGCCACGGCGGCGACGCGGCGGGGACGGTGGTGGCGAACGTGCTGCGCGCGGGGTGAGACTGCACACCCTCGGGGAATGCAGTCGCGTGGCCCATACACCGAACGCTAGCGTGCGGGCCATGAGCTCTCAGGAACCCCAAGCGCACCCCCGGTTCGCCGACGCCCTGCGGGAGCTGGGCCTCGACGTCGAGATCCGTGGTTTCCCGGACGAGACCCGCACGGCCGCTCAGGCGGCCGAGGCGATCGGCTGCGAGGTGTCCGAGATCGTCAAGTCGCTGATCTTCGCGGCGGACGGCGTCCCCGTACTCGTGCTGATGGACGGCTCCTCGCGGGTCGACGTGGAACGCGTGCGCGCGAAGCTGGGCGCCGGGGCGGTGACGCGGGCCGACGCGAAGGTCGTACGGGAGACGACCGGGTACGCGATCGGCGGCGTCCCGCCGTTCGGGCACCTCACCCGGACACGGGTGCTGGCCGACCGTGGGCTGCTCGACCACGGCGTGGTGTGGGCGGCCGCGGGCACCCCGCACACCGTGTTCGCGCTGGACCCGAAGTCCCTGATCGCCCACGCGGGCGGGGCGCTGGTGGACGTGCGCGAGAGGCCGGCCGCGTGACGCCGCTGGTCGTCACGGCCGTCCTGCTCGCCGCCGTGACGCACGCCGCCTGGAACGCGATGGCCCACACCATCCGCGACCAGCTGCTCTCCTTCACGCTGATATCCGGCGGCGGCGCGCTGATCGGCGGTGTCGCGGCCTTCTTCGTACCGCTGCCGGCGGCCGGGGCGTGGCCGTACCTGGTCGCCTCCGCCGCGCTGCACGTGGGCTACATGGTCCTGCTCATGCGGTCGTTCACACTGGGCGACTTCGGGCAGATGTACCCGATCGCCCGCGGTACGGCTCCGCTGGCCGTGACCGTGCTCGCGGCGGTCTTCGTCGACGAGATCCCCGACGCGTGGCAGCTCACCGGGGTGGCCGTCGCCTGCGCGGGCCTGACGGGCCTGGCTCTCTGGGGCATCCGGGGCTCCGGCCGGCGCCCGGACTGGGCGGCGCTGCTCGCGGCCGGGGCGACGGGCCTTGCCATCGCCGGCTACACCGTCGTCGACGGCGTCGGGGTGCGCGCCTCGGGCACCCCGCTCGGCTACATCGCCTGGCTGATGCTCCTGGAGGGCCTGGCCATCCCGGCGTACGCCCTGTGGACCCGGCGCGCCGCCCTGCTCCCCCAGCTCCGCCCGTACGCCGCGCGGGGGCTCCTCGGCGCGGGCCTGTCGGTCACCGCGTACGGACTGGTCCTGTGGGCCCAGACGAAGGCGCCGCTCGCCCCGATCGCGGCGCTGCGGGAGTCCTCGATCATCGTCGGGGCGGCGATCGGGGCGGTCTTCCTCAAGGAGCGCTTCGGGGGTCCGAGGATCGCGGCGGCCGGGCTGATGGTCGTGGGCATCGGGCTGATGCTGACCACGGCCTGACGCCGGCTGTCAGTGCAGGTCGTGCCGCATCAGGATCCGGGGGTGACCGGCCAGCGCCGAGGCGGTGTCGGCGGCGTGGACGAACCCGGCCCGCTCGAAGTTCTTCCGCAGCCCGGCGTACGCCATGGTCAGATCGACCTTGGCGTCCCCGTTGTCGAGGGGGTACGCCTCGACCGCCGGCGCGCCCTGGGCGCGGGCGAACTCGACCGCCCCGGCGATGAGGGCGTGCGAGATGCCCTTCTTCCGGTGGCCGGGGCGTACCCGCACGCACCAGATCGACCAGACCGGCAGATCGTCGACGTGCGGGATCTTCCGGCTGCGCGCGAACGAGGTGTCCGCCCGCGGCGCCACGGCGGCCCAGCCGACCGGCTCGTCCCCGTCGTAGGCGACGACCCCGGGGGGAACCTTGTCACGGCACAGCCCGGCGACGTACTCGCCCCGGGCCGGCCCGCGCAGCTCGTTGTTGAGCTTGGACGGGATCCGGTAGCTCAGACACCAGCAGACGTTGGACCCGGGCGACTTCGGACCGAGCAGCGTCCGGACGTCCTCGAAGACGGACGCCGGACGAACGTCGATGCTCATGTCTCCACGATGGCACGGTGCACGCGCCGGTGTGGCGCGTACCGCCCCGCGACGGCTCGTCCCTCGGTCGAGGGCGGCTCAGGCCCCCTGGTCGAGGGCCGTGCGGACCGCGCGGACCAGGGCCTGGGCCCGGGGGTCGGCCGTGACGGTCTTGCGCATGCCGTTCGTGACGTAGCCGAACGCGATCGACGACTCCGGGTCGGCGAAGGCCAGGGAGCCGCCCCGGCCCGGGTGGCCGAAGGAGGTGGGGCCGAGGAGCGGGGAGGCCGGGCCGTGGAGCATGTGGCCGAGGCCGAAGCGGGTGCCCACCATCAGGACCCGGTCGGGGCCCGCGGACTCCTCGGTGCGGGCGAGGGTGAGGGTCGCCGGGGCGAAGAGGCGGCGGCCGCCGTCGACCGGGCCGAGGGTCGAGGCGTAGAAGCGGGCCAGCGCGCGGGCCGTGGAGACCCCGGCCGAGCCGGGCAGTTCGGCCGCGCGGTACGCCGGGTCGTTCTCGTCGGGCTTGGGGTCGATCGCCCCGAAGGCGCGCCGGGTCAGGGAGTCGGGGTCGCGGTAGGCCTCGGTGACGGCGCGCTTGGGGCGGAGCTTCAGGGCGCCGCTGTCGGCGGGTTCCCGCTCCTCCACCGGGCCGATGCGGCCGACCCGCGCCTCCTCTTCGGGCGGCAGGCCTATCCAGAGGTCGAGGCCGAGGGGGCGGGCCACCTCCTCGGCGACCCAGCGGCCGATGGTGCGGCCGGTGACCCGGTGGACGAGACCGGAGAGCAGCCAGCTGAAGGTGTGCGCGTGGTAGCCGTGGGCCGTGCCCGGCTGCCAGGCCGGTGCCTGTGCGGCGATCGCCGCCTGGGCGACGGCCGGGTCGATCGCCTGGGGGAGCGTCAGCGGCCGGTCCAGGACCGGTACGCCCGCCCGGTGCGCGAGCAGCTGCCGTACGCTCACCCGCTCCTTGCCGGCGGCCTTGAACTCCGGCCAGTACGTGCCGACCGGCGCGTCCAGGTCGAGCTGGCCGCGCTGGTGGAGCAGCAGCGGTACGGCGGCGGCGACGCCCTTGGTGGCCGAGCGGACGACCTGCGCGGTGTCGACGGCCCACGGGACCTCGCCGTCGACGTCGCGGGTCCCCGCCCACAGGTCGACGACCTTGACGCCGTCGCGGTAGACGGCGACCGCCGCACCCCGCTCGCCGCGCTGCTCGAAGTTGCGCAGGAACGCGTCCCTGACCGGCTCGAATCCCGCCGCCACCGTGCCCCGGACGTCCACGTCCCACACTCCTTCTCGCTCGTACCCCCATGGTGCAACGTCGGTCCCAGGCCGCCGATTCCGGGGGTGGGAACGGTCAGGCGACGGAGCGGGGCACGAAGCCGTACGGGAGTTCCAGGCGGTTGCGCGCCATCAGCTCCTCGTCGGCGAGGACGTCGGCCGTGGGGCCGTCCCCGGCGATCACGCCCTCGCTGAGGATCACCGAGCGCGGGCAGAGCTCCAGGGCGTACGGCAGGTCGTGGGTGACCATGAGGACGGTGACGTCCAGGGAGCGCAGGACGTCCGCGAGCTCGCGCCGGGAGGCCGGGTCGAGGTTGGAGGAGGGCTCGTCCAGGACGAGGATCTCCGGCTCCATCGCGAGGACGGTCGCGACCGCCACCCGCCGCCGCTGCCCGAACGACAGATGGTGGGGCGGCCGGTCCGCGAACTCCGCCATGCCGACGCGTTCCAGAGCCCTGACCACCACCGCCTCGAGGTCGGCGCCCCGCAGCCCCGCGGCCGCCGGGCCGAACGCGACGTCCTCGCGGACGGTCGGCATGAAGAGCTGGTCGTCCGGGTCCTGGAAGACGATCCCGACCCGGCGCCGGATCTCGGCGAGGTTCCGCTTCTCGACCGGCAGCCCGGCGACGGCGACCGTGCCCGCGCCGCCGGTGAGGATGCCGTTGAGGTGGAGGACGAGGGTCGTCTTGCCCGCGCCGTTGGGGCCGAGCAGCGCGACCCGCTCACCGCGTTCGACGGTCAGGTCGACGCCGAACAGGGCCTGGTGGCCGTCGGGGTACGCGTACGCGAGGCCACGGACGTCGAGGGAGGGGGCGGTGGTCATCGGAGGGTCCATCCCAACAGGCAGATCACGAGTGCGGCGGCGGGCAGGGCGGCCGCCCGCGCCCACTGGGTCCGGGTGGCGGTCACCTCGTCGATGACCGGCATGGAGCCCGCGTAGCCCCGGCTGACCATCGCGAGGTGGACGCGCTCACCGCGCTCGTACGAGCGGATGAAGAGCGCACCCGCGGACTTGGCGAGGACGCCCCACTGGCGCACGCCCTTCGCCTCGAAGCCGCGCGAGCGGCGGGCGACGGACATCCGGCGCATCTCGTCCGTGATGACGTCGCCGTACCGGATCATGAAGGAGGCGATCTGGACGAGCAGCGGCGGGAGCTTCAGCCGCTGGAGGCCCAGCAGCAGCTCGCGCAGTTCGGTGGTGGCGGCGAGGAGCACGGAGGCGGCGACACCGAGGGTCCCCTTGGCGAGGACGTTCCAGGCGCCCCACAGGCCGGGGACGGAGACGGAGAGGCCGAGGACCTCCGTCTGCTCTCCCGGGACCACGAAGGGCATCAGGAAGGCGAAGGCCACGAACGGGATCTCGATGAGGAGGCGGCGCAGGACGAACCCGGCCGGGATCCGGGCGTACGCCGCCACGCCTCCGAGCAGGACGGCATAGCCCCCGAAGGCCCAGACCGCCTCGCGGGGCGTGGAGACCACGACCACCACGAAGACGAGGACGGCGGCGAGCTTGGTGTGCGGGGGCAGCCCGTGCACCGGCGAGACCCCCCGCCGGTACAGCTTGTGCGCGTGCCCCGCTCCCATGTCAGACCTGGGCTCCCGAGGAGTTCCTGCGGCGGCGCACTGCCCAGAAGGCCCCGGTGCCGACCGCGAGCGTCACGCCGACGCCGATCACGCCCGCCAGGCCGCCGGACAGCCGGGCGGTCTCGATGCCCTTGACGCCGTAGTCGGCGAGCGGGGAGTCGGCGGCCGCGTGCTCCTCGACGTTCTTGTCGAAGCCCTTGTCGGCGGCGACCTTCTCCAGGCCGTCCGGGCTCGCGGAGGCGTAGAAGGAGACGACGCCGGCGAGGAGCAGCGCGGCGGCCACGCCGCCGAGCCAGAACCTCTTCGGCGAGCGGGCGGCGACCGGCGCGAAGTCGCGGGCCGGCGCGTCGACCAGCTCGCCGCCGACGCGCAGCTTGAGCGGGGCGGTGAGCCCGCGGGCGCCGTACACGAGGTCGGGTCGGACCGCCACGACCGCGCCGACGGTCAGCATGGTGATGGCGGCCTCGCCGATGCCGATGAGGGTGTGCACGCCGACCATGGCGGTGAACACCTTGCCCAGCGGTACGTCGGTGGTGCCGCCGATCGCGTAGACGAGCGTGAAGGCGGCGGCCGCGGCCGGCACGGAGACGAGCGCGGCCACGAAGGAGGCGACGGTCACCGAGCGGCGGGTGCGGGGCAGGACGAGGACGAGTCCGCGGAAGAGCGCGTACGCGACGACGACCGTGACCACGCCCATGACGGTGATGTTCACGCCGAGCGCGGTGAGTCCGCCGTCCGCGAAGAGGATGCCCTGCATCAGCAGGACGACGGCGATGCAGAGCACGCCGGTGTACGGCCCGACGAGTATCGCGGCGAGGGCGCCGCCGAGCAGATGTCCGCTGGTCCCGGCCGCGACCGGGAAGTTCAGCATCTGTACGGCGAAGATGAACGCGGCGACGAGCCCGGCCAGCGGGGCCGCCCTGTCGTCCAGCTCGCGGCGCGCTCCGCGCAGGCTGACGGCTACGGCGCCGGCGGCGACGACACCGGCGACGGCCGATACGGGGGCGTTGATGAATCCGTCAGGTACATGCACGCCCCGAATGATGAATGCTCCTGCAAAGGACTTGCAAGAGCGCACAGGTCACAGAAGAGCGGCTTCCCCCGCGCAGATGAGTGAGAATATGGGACATTAGGGGATACATGAGACGAGTGTGAGGAGTGGCTCGATGTCCCCCACCGCGGAAGGCCATGAGATCCAGGACCACGCCAAGGGCCGGATCATCAGCGACGCCCCTCTCTCCCGCCCCGTCCCGGTCGCCCTCCGCTACGACCCCGGATCCGGCCCCGCCACCGTGCGCTTCGTCTTCCCCGGCAACATCGAGTGGTCCTTCCCGCGCGACCTGCTCGAAACGGGGATGCGGGCCCCGGCCCGCCTCGGCGACGTGAGCGTCTGGCCCTGCGGCCGGGTGCAGACGGTCGTCGAGTTCCACACCGCCGACGGGGTCGCGGTCGTCCAGTTCGACACCACCGCCCTGCTCCGCTTCCTGAAGCACACCTACGCGGTCACCGCCTCGATAGCCCCGTAGAGTTCGGTCGTCATTCCTGACGATCATGGGGGATCCACTTGAGGAAGAGACTGTGGGGGGCGCTGGGCGCCGCCCTTCTGGCCCTGTCCGGGGCATCGGTGTCCGGCACCACGGCGCAGGCCGCGCCCGCCGCGGCGACACCACCGCCGGGAACCAACCTGCAGGTCATGAGCTGGAACATGTGCGGCGTCGAGCGGTGGGGATGCACCGGCACCGGCACCGCCGCTGAGAAGTCCGACGTGGTCAAGCAGTACGTGCAGAGCCACTACGTGCAGGCCGTCCTGCTCCAGGAGGTCTGCGCGAGCGGCCTCGACGACCTGATGACCAAGCTCGGCCCGGGGTGGAGCAAGAGCTTCGCGCCGTACCACTGGTCGCAGAACGGCGTGCGGACCCCGAGCCCCTGCGCGACCGGCGCCGGCTCCGACCCGAACGACCTCGTCGGCACCGCGATCGTGGCCAAGGCCGGTCTCACCGACGCCCAGCAGTACCCGACGACCCAGCCGTGGACCGGTCTGACCCGGCCGTTCCAGTGCGCGACGGCGACGTACTTCGGCGTACGGCTCTGCACCGTGCACGTGTCGACGAAGAACGCCAACCCCGACCACCCCGACTGGGACTACCGCGACGACCAGCTCGCGGAGATCAAGCAGGTCGTCTCCGGCTTCCCGAAGGTGGTCTTCGGCGGCGACTTCAACGCGAGCCCGCCGGACCGGCCGGGCAACCCGGACGTCTGGATCTGGCCGGCCGGCCTCTACTCCCAGGGTGAGGGCACCCCGGGCTACCGGGAGTGCGACCAGCAGGGGGCGGTCCGCGACGGCCGCGACACCCACGACGGCGGCTGGAAGCTCGACCACCTGTTCAGCAGCGAGGCGCGCCGCTGGTGCCTGGTCGCCGACACCCCGCGCTCGGACCACCACGTCCTCGTCGAGAGCGTGACGATCACTCCCCCGGCGGCCTGAGGACCGGTCCGCGGTAGCGCCGAACGCAACCGCGCCGTCATCGTGTCGGTGTCGACACGATGACGGCGCGGTGCCGCGTCGGCTCCCCGTCCCCACAGGTCCCGGCGCGGATCCGGGGCGTCCTCCTCCGCTCAAGGAGTTGTCGCCCCGGAGTTCCTCAGGGGGCTCAGACCCTCACGAGCTCGCGCTCCGGGTCCTGCGGCCCCTCGGCGTCCTTCGCCGCCAGGCCCTCGCCCTCCACGTCCACGTTGGGCAGCGCCCTGTCCAGCCACTTGGGCAGCCACCACGCCTTGTGACCGAGCAGCGCGAGCACCGCCGGCACGATCGCCATGCGGACCACGAACGCGTCGAAGAGGACGGCCACGGCGAGACCGAAGCCGATCATCTTGATCATCTGGTCGGTCATGCCGATGAAGCCGGAGAAGACCGCGATCATGATCACCGCGGCGGCGGTGACCACCCGGGCGCTGTGCCGGAAGCCGGTCACGATCGTCTCGCCGGGCCGCTCCCCGTGGACGTACGCCTCGCGCATCCGGGTGACGAGGAAGACCTCGTAGTCCATGGCCAGACCGAAGACCACACCGACCATGAAGATCGGCATCATCGACATGATCGGGCCGGTCTGCTCGACCCCGAACAGCGAGCCGAGCCAGCCCCACTGGAAGACCGCGACGACCGCGCCGAGGGCGGCGACCACCGAGAGCAGGAAGCCGAGGGCCGCCTTCAGCGGAACGAGGATCGAGCGGAAGACCACCATGAGGAGCAGGAAGGCGAGCCCGACGACCAGCGCCAGGTAGGGCACGAGGGCGTCGTTCATCTTCTGCGAGAAGTCGACGTTCATCGCGGTGGCGCCGGTGACCAGGACGTCGTCGCCGGTCGCGTCCCGGATGTCGTGGACCAGGGTCTCGGTCTCGACCGAGGAGGGGCGGTCCTTCGGGATGACCGTGATCATCGCGGTGTCGCCTGCCTTGTTCGGCGTCGGCTTCGTTACCGCCACGACCCCGTCCAGGCCCTTGATCTCCTTCACGGCGGACTCGGCCGCGGCCTCGTCCCCGTCGACGACGACCATCAGCGGCCCGTTGAATCCGGGGCCGAACCCGTCCGACAGCAGGTCGTACGCCCGGCGCTCGGTGGCGGAGACCGGCTTCGCGCCGTCGTCCGGCAGGCCCATCTCCAGGGAGGCGGCCGGCACGGCGACCGCGCCGAGACCGAGGACACCGACGAGCAGGACCATGACCGGGCGGCGGATGACGAACCGGGCCCAGCGGGTGCCCATGTTGGGCTTGTCGTCGGCCTTCTTCAGCCCCTTGCGCTCCTTGCGGCCCACGACCTTGGTGCCGGCGAAGCCGAGCAGCGCCGGGATCAGGGTGAGCGCGATGAGGACCGCGATCACGACCGTGCCGGCCGCGGCGAAGCCCATCTTCGTCAGCATCGGGATGTTGACGACGGCGAGGCCGACCAGCGCGATCACCACGGTGAGACCGGCGAAGACCACGGCCGAGCCGGCCGTGCCGACCGCACGGCCCGCGGCGTCCTCGCGCTCCCGGCCCTCGGCGAGCTCCGCGCGGTAGCGGGAGACGATGAAGAGGGCGTAGTCGATGCCGACCGCGAGGCCGATCATCATCGCGAGGGTGGAGGTGGTGGAGCCGAGGTCGAGGACGTTCGCGAGCGCCGTGATCGAGGAGACGCCGATGCCGACGCCGATGATCGCGGTGAGCAGCGGAAGCCCCGCGGCGACCAGCGAGCCGAAGGTGATGACGAGCACGATGCCGGCGATGACCACGCCGACGATCTCGCCCGCGCCGGTCTCCGGCATGGTCTGGAGGGCGTCACCGCCGATCTCGACGGTCAGCCCCTTCCCCTGCGCGTCGTGCCCGGTCTTCTGCAGCGCCTCACGCGTCGCGTCGCTCAGCTCCATGCCGGAGACCTTGTAGCTGACGGAGACGTAGGCGGTCGAGCCGTCCTTCGAGACCGCCTGGGCGGTGTACGGGTCGACGACGGAGGCGACCTCGTCGGAGCCGGCCTTCAGCTCGTCGACGACGTCCTGGACCTTGGCCTTGTTGGCCGCGTCGGTCATCTTCTGGCCCTCGGGGGCCTTGAAGACGACGCGGGCGGTGGCCCCGTCGGCGTTGCCGCCGGGGAAGCGCTGCTCAAGAAGGTCGAAGGCCTTCTGGGCCTCGGTACCGGGAATCGAGAAGGAGCTGGAGGTCGCGGCGGGCGCGGTGGCCGCGCCGACTCCGGCGAGCGCGAGCAGCGCCACCCAGAGCAGGGCGACGAGCCGTCGGCGCCGGAAGGCGGAGCGACCCAGCTTGTAGAGGAACGTGGCCACGGGGGCTTACTCCCAATTCGTGGTGGGACAGGGCATGGGGAGCCGGCCCGACGGCGTGAGCGGTTCGACGTCAGGTGGTGCGGGCGGTGCGGGTGGTGCTGTGGGGAGTGTCAGACGCCGAGTGAGGGGAGCACGACGGCGTTGACGTAGTCGGTGATGAAGGCGCGGTCGATCGGCTGGTCCTCGATCAGCGGACGGGCGACGAACGCCCCGATGATCATGTGCGGGACGAATTTCAGTGCCGGGTTGTCGGCCCTGATCTCGCCCCGTGCCACCGCTCGCTCCAGGGTGACGCGCAGGTTGCTCATCTCGGGTTCGATGAGCAGTTCGCGCAGCGCCTGGTGCAGGTCGGGGTTGGCGTGGACCGCCTGGGCGAGGCCGCGCATCAGCGCGGTGTCCTTCTCCATCTGGCAGTCGTCGGTCAGCTCCATGATCGCCTGGAAGTCGCCGCGCAGGGTGCCCGTGTCGATCTGGGCGAGCTTGATGGGCTTGTTGTCGCGCAGTGCCGTGGCGACCAGCTCGGGCTTGCTCCCCCACTGGCGGTAGAGGGTGGCCTTGCTGGAGCGGGTGCGGGCGGCGACGGCGTCCATGGTGAGGGCGTCGTAGCCGACCTCGCGCAGGAGGTCGAGCACGGCTCCGTACAGCTCGGACTCACGTTCTGGGGTGAGCCTGCTGCCTGCCATGACCGGTCTCCATCCGAACGAAACGGTTTCGTACACCTCGAAGGTACCCCGGCCCTCAGCGAAACGAAACCGTTTCGTACGTGTCCTGCACCACAGCGCCCCAGGGCCATCGGCCCCGGACCGCGCGAACCAAGCCGACCGGGAGGCGAAAGCCCGTACGAGTTGCCGCACCCCATCAGGGTGGAAAGCATTGGGGGGTGAGTGACGACGCCGCGTATCTCCGCTACCCGCACCTCCACGACGACCTGCTGTGCTTCGCGGCCGAGGACGACCTCTGGGTCGCACCCCTCGTGCCCGACGGCCACCGCCCCGGCCGGGCCTGGCGGGTCACCGTCGACCGGACCCGGGTCGGCCACCCCCGCTTCTCGCCCGACGGCCGCCACATCGCGTACACGACCTGGCGCAGCCTCGACCCCGAGATCCACCTCGCGCCGGTCGAGGGCGGCCCCTCACGACGGCTCACCTACTGGGGTTCCACCGACACCCGGGTCTGCTCCTGGTCCCCGGAGGGCGACATCCTCGCCGTCTCCTCGCACGGCCAGCCCTTCTCGTACTTCTCCTGGGCCTACACCGTCCCCACCGACGGCTCCCCCGGCGGCCGGATGCCCTGGGGTCCCGTCTCCGACATCGCCGTGGCCGACCTCGACGGCGAGCGCCGCACGCTCCTCCTCACCGGCAAGCCGCCGCACGAGCCGGCCTCCTGGAAGCGCTACCGCGGCGGAGCCACCGGCCGGCTCTGGCTGCACGGCGAGCAGCTGCTGCCGGACATCGGCGGTCACCTCGACGCGCCGATGTTCGTGGCCGGCCGGATCGCCTTCCTCTCCGACCACGAGGGCGTCGGCAACCTCTACTCCTGCCTGCCCGACGGCACCGATCTGCGCCGCCACACCGACCACGACGCCTTCTACGCCCGGCACGCCTCCAGCGACGGACGGCGCGTGGTCTACCAGTGCGCCGGCGACCTGTGGATCGTCGACGACGTGACCGCCCCCGACTCCGTCCCGCGCAGGCTGGAGGTGCGGCTCGGCGGCCCGCGCGCCGGTCGGCGGCACTACCAGGTCCCGGCCGCCAACCACGTGGACGCCCTCTCCGTCGACGAGACGGGGCGGGCGAGCGCGGTCTCGGTCCGCGGCAGCCTGTACTGGCTCACCCACCGCGACGGCCCGGCCCGCACGATCACCGACACCCCGGGCGTACGGGTCCGGCTGCCCGAGATGCTGGGCAGCAGCGGCCAGGTCGCGTACGTCACCGACGCCGAGGGCGAGGACGCCGTCGAGATCGCGTACCTGCCGCGTGCGAGCGGGGAACGGGAGCCGCGCCGGCTGGCCTCGGGCGAGCTGGGCCGGATCGAGGAGATGATCTCCGACCCGGAGGGCGAGCGCCTCGCGATCGCGTCCCACGACGGCCGGCTGCTGCTCCTCGACACGGCCGAGGAGTCCACCGGCGAGGTCACCGAGCTGATCCGCTCGATCAACGGACCGGTGCGCGATCTCGCCTTCTCCCCCGACGGGTCCTGGCTGACCTGGGCACACCCGGGGATCGGCCGTTCGCTGCGGCAGATCAAGATGGCCCGGATCGCCGGCCCGGGCCCCCGGACGATCGTCGACGTCACCAACGGCCGCTTCGAGGACGAGAATCCGGTCTTCACCCGCGACGGCCGCTACCTCGCCTTCCTCTCCTGGCGAGGCTTCGACCCGGTGTACGACGTGCACACCGGCGACCTCTCCTTCCCGCTGGGCTGCCGCCCCTATCTCGTACCGCTCTCCTCCGCCACGCCCTCCCCCTTCGCGCTGCTGCCGGACGGCCGGCCCGCGGCGGGCGGGCTCGACCCGACCGAGACCGACGCCGAGGTCGCGGACGGCGAGGGCACCACGATCGTGGAGGTCGAGGGGCTCGCGGACCGGGTCACGCCCTTCCCCGTCTCCGCGTCCAAGTACTCGGCGATGCACCCGGTCAGCGGCGGCGGCCTCGTCTGGCTGCGCTGGCCGATCTCGGGCGCGCTCGGCGAGACCTTCGCCAATCCGGCCGACACCACGGGCCGGCCGACGCTGGAGTACTTCAACATCACCAAGGCCCGCAAGACCGAACTGGTGCAGCACCTGGACTGGTTCGCGGTCAGCGGCGACGACTCACGGCTCGTCGTGGTCGACGAGGGCGAACTGCGGGCGGTGCCGGCGACGGAGCCCGGGGACGGCGACTCGACCGTCTACATCGACCTGCGGCGGATCCTGCACGAGGTCGACCCGGAGGCCGAGTGGCGGGGTGCCTACGACGAGGCGGGCCGGATCGTCCAGGCCTACTTCTGGGACCCGGACATGTGCGGCGTGGACTGGCCGGGCGTGCTCGACCAGTACCGTCCGCTGGTCGAACGGGTCGCCTCCCCCGACGACTTCACCGATCTGCTGCGCGAGGTGATGGGCGAGCTGGGCACCTCGCACGCCTACGTGACACCCGCGCGCCGCAACGAGGGACCGCCGCACTACCAGCGACCGATGGGTCTGCTCGGCGCCAACCTCGTCCCCCGGGACGGGGGTTGGATGGTCAAGCGGATCCTGCCGGGCGACTCGTCGGACTCCAAGGCCCGGTCGCCGCTCGCGGGCACGGGGATCCGCGAGGGCGCGGTCCTCACCCATGTGGACGGCCGCCCGGTGGACCCGGTGACGGGACCGTACCCCCTGCTGTCCTCCTCGGGCGGTACGACCGTCGAGCTGACGTTCCGGCCCGCGGAGGGCGAGGGACGCGCGCGCCGCGTGGCGATCGTGCCGCTGATCGACGACCGCCCGCTGCGCTACCAGGACTGGGTGGCCAAGCGGCGTGCGGTGGTACGGGAGGTCAGCGGCGGCAGGTGCGGCTACCTGCACATCCCCGACATGGGCGGCTCGGGCTGGGCGCAGTTCAACCGCGACCTGCGGATGGAGGTCTCACGGCCCGCCCTGATCGTGGACGTGCGCGGCAACGCCGGCGGCCACATCAGCGAACTCGTCGTGGAGAAGCTGACCCGCAAGATCCTGGGCTGGGACCTGACGCGCAACGCCCAGCCGGTGTCGTACTCCTCGAACGCCCCGCGCGGTCCGGTCGTCGCGCTCGCGGACGAGGCGACGTCCTCGGACGGTGACATGATCACGGCCGCGTTCAAGCTGCTCGGGCTGGGGCCGGTGATCGGTCAGCGGACGTGGGGCGGGGTGGTCGGCATGACGGGCCGGCACCGGCTGGGCGACGGCACGCAGATCACGGTGCCGATGAACGCGGCCTGGTTCCCCGAGTACGGCTGGTCGGTGGAGAACCAGGGCGTGGCCCCGGACCTGGCGATCCTGCGGACCCCGCTGGACTGGGCCGAGGGCCGGCACGCCCAGCTGGACGACGCGGTCGAGGTGGCGCTCGCCCTGCTGGCGGAGACCCCGGCCGCGACTCCGCCCGGCTACGACGACGTGCCCGACCGCTCCCGCCCGAAGCTCCCCCCGAGGGACGCCGGGGCCGGGGGCAGGGACGGGGACGGGGGCAGGGACGGGGACGGGGACGGGACCAGCACGCCCAGGTCCAGCTCGTAGGCGATGCCCCGCAGGCCGCCGTCGAGCGTCACGCCTCCCACGGCACCGAAGCCGACCCGGGCGAGCACCGCCCGGGACGGCACGTTGTCGAGCGCGGCCGTGGCGATCAGCCGCCGCAGCCCGTACTCCTCGGCGGCCAGCCGGCACACCTCCCGTACGCCGCGGGTGGCGAGCCCGCGCCCGGTCGCCTTCTCGGCCACCCGGTAGCCGAGTTCGGCGCCGCCGTCGGCCACGTCGACGAGGTTGAACCGTCCGAGGACCTCGCCGCCGTCCCCCACGAGCACATGGAAGAGGATTCCCCCGGTCCGCTGCTCGTCCAGGAGCGCCTGGTGGCGCGCGGCGAACTCCTCGAAGTACGCGTCGCCCCGGTCGGGCACATGGGCGGCGAAGTACGCGCGGTTCTCCCGCTCGAACGCGAGGAGCGCGGGCGCGTGGTCGGCTCGGAGCAGCTGCAGTAAGGGCATGGGATCACCGTACGGTGCAGCTCCGCGCGACCGCCCGGAATATGGGAACGCGAAAGGCGCACCCGGCGTCCCGGGTGCGCCTTCGGAGGACGGACGTCAGGCGTCGTAGTCCATGTCGAGGCGGTCCTGGCCCTCCTGCTGGGACCGGCGCTGCTCCTCCTCGGAGGGGCGGCCCTTGGCCCGGGAGGCGCGCTCGGACGCTTCGTCCCTCGCCCTGCCCATCTTCTGCTTCGCCTGCTCGGCGGCCTGCTTCGCCTTGTCCTCGTACTGGTCTCGCATGCCCATGAAGGTTCACTCCTAGAAGGGTGTGAGGGGAACGGGGCGGCTCGCCCCTTGGGCCTCGACCAGCGTGGCATGACGGAACATTCCGCGCATTTCGATCAGTTACGGACCGTCACACCCTTCCGGAGCGGGCCTGTTCGTCCGCCGCGCCGCCTGCCCCGACGAGGCCCTTGGAGACCCCCGCGAGGCGGGGTTCGAAGTGCTTCATCTCGCGCTGCCCGACCGTGGCGATGATCCCGGGCAGGTAGCCGCGCGTGGACTGCATCCCGCGAAGCCACCACTGGGCGTACACATGCGCCGAGCGGCGCTCGATGCCCGCCACGATCCGGTCCACGGCCGGGCCCAGGGGGTACGTGCGGTTCGACGGCCAGGGCAGCCGCTGCCGGAGCTCCTTCATCACGTCGTCCTGGTCCGCGCCCCGCACCATGTCGGTGTCGGTCCAGGAGAGGTAGCCGACGCCGACCTTCACTCCCTTGTGGGCGACCTCGGCGCGCAGGCTGTGGGCGAAGGCCTCGACGCCCGACTTGGAGGCGCAGTACGCCGTCATCATCGGCGCCGGGGTCATCGCGGCGAGCGAGGCGATCTGCAGGAAGTAGCCGCGCGACTCCATCAGGACGGGCAGGAACGCCCGCCCCGTCACCGCGCCGCCGATGAGGTTGACCTCGATGACCCGCCGCCAGGCGACGGGGTCGGAGTCCACGAACGGACCGCCCGCGGCGACCCCCGCGTTGGCGACCACGATGTCGACCTTGCCGAAGCGCTCCTTGACCTCGGCCGCGACCGTGGCCATCGCCTCGTGGTCGGTGACGTCCGCGTGCCACCAGTCGGCCTCGGTGTGCAGCCGGCCGGCGACCTGCTTCAGCTCCTCCGGCTCCAGGCCGACCAGCGCGATCTTCGCGCCGCGCGCGGAGAGCTTGCGGGCGAGGAGTTCGCCGACCCCCCGGGCCGCTCCGGTCACGACGGCGACCTGGCCCTCCAGACTGACCCTGCTCATGCCGCACCCTCCTTCTGGTCCCCGTGCGCCTGAGCCGGGACCTGGACCTGTTGCTGCGCCTGTTCCTGGGCAGGTACCCGATCCTGAGCCGGTACCTGTTCCTGCGTCTGTTCCCGTACGTACGTGGTGACGAGTTCCCTGATCCGGGCCGTCACGACCTCCGGCGCCTCCACCGGTGTCATGTGGCCCATACCGGCCAGCTCGTCGAGCCCCACGCACCGCGGCAGCGCGGCGGCCAGGGCACGGGAGTGCACGGGCGGCGTGAGCCGGTCGGCCGTTCCGGCGATCACCGCCACGGGCAGCTCCAACTCCCGTACGTCCGCGTCGAGATCGAGCTCGGCGAGGACCTGCGACCAGGCCACCCGCGGGCGGCGCGGGCAGGCGTGCACGATCCGGGCACAGGTGTCGACCCGCTCGGGCGCGGAACCCGGCCCCATCGTCGCGTACTTGAGGATCTTCCGGGAGACCGGAGTGACCGGTCCGAGCGGCGCCCTCGCTCCCAGGATCCACCCGGTCAGCCTGGTCCGCAGTCCGCCGGCCCGCAGCGGGACGACGAGGGACTCCGCCACCAGCCGGGACGGCCCGGTGGAGCAGAGCAGGGCCGCGGCCGCGTGCTCCCGGAAGGCCGGGCGCGTGGCGGCCGCCATCAGGGTCATGCCGCCCATGGAGTGCCCTGCGAGGACCGCACGCTCGCCCGGGTGGAGGGTCGCGCCGAGCACGGCCTCCAGGTCGTCGGCGAGCGCCCGCGTCGAGTAGCCGGACGGGCCGGCCGGGGCGGGGGTGCGGCCGTGGCCACGCTGGTCGTAGGCGATGACCTTGTGATCCCGGGCGAGCTCCCGTATCTGCTCGGCCCAGAATCCGATCGAGCAGGTCCAGCCGTGGGAGAGGACGACGGCCGGGGCGTCCTCGGGGCCGTACACCTCGGCGTGGACGCGGGCGCCGTCGGCCGAGACGGCGACGACCTCGCGCGGATGCGGCAGCGATCCCGTACGGGACCCGAAGAGGCGGCTCACTTCACCGTCTCCTTCTTCCGCGACGCGGACCCGGACGCGCCGCGGCGCCCCGCCGGAGCCTTCTCGGCGACCGCCGGCCTCAGCACCTCGTACTCCGCGAGGTCCACCCGACGCGTCTCGCGCCGGAACTCACCGGTCGTGCCCGGCCAGAGCGTCGTGTTGCGGCCGTTGGCGTCCAGGTACCAGCTGTCGCAGCCGCCCGACTTCCACACGGTCCGCTCCATCCGGTCCTGCACCTTGCGGTTCCAGGCGCCGACGGCGGACGGCCGGGCGGCGAGGGCGGCGCGCCCTCCGAGGACGTCGAGCTGGCGCAGATAGTCGGCCATGTAGTTCAGCTGGGACTCGATCATGAGGATCATGGAGGAGTTCCCCAGGCCCGTGTTGGGCCCGATGATCGTCATCCAGTTGGGGAAGCCGTCGACGGTCGCGCCGCGCAGCGACTGCACCCCGTCCTTCCACGCCTCGGAGAGCCGGACGCCGTCCGCGCCGACGACGCGGTCGGCGATCGGCATGTCGGTCACGTGGAAGCCCGTACCGAAGACGATCGCGTCGACCTCGGTCTCCGTCCCGTCGGCGGCCACGACGGTCGAGCCGCGCACCTCGCGCAGCCCGGAGGCGACGACGTCCACGTTGGGCTCGGCGAGCGCCGGGTAGTACGCGTTGGAGAGCAGGATGCGCTTGCAGCCGATGCGGTACGACGGGGTCAGCTTGGCCCGCAGCGCCGGGTCCTTGATCGACTTGGCCATGTTGGCCTTGGCGAGCGACTCGACGAGGCCGAGCTCGCCCGGGCGCTTGGTGAAGGCGCTGACCTGGAGCTCACGGATGCCCCAGAGCAGCCCGCGGCGCGCGGTCCCGGTGAAGGGGAGGGTGCGGTGGAGCCAGCGCTCGGCGCCCGTGATGGCGCGGTCCATGCGGGGCATGACCCACGGCGGGGTGCGCTGGAAGAGCGTCAGCCTGCCGACCTGGGGCTGGATCGCGGGGACGATCTGGATGGCGGAGGCACCGGTGCCGACCATCGCGACGCGCTTGCCGGCGAGGTCGTAGTCGTGGTCCCACTGCGCGGAGTGGAAGACCTTGCCGGGGAAGTCCGCGAGTCCCGGGATGTCGGGGATCTTCGGGTCGGAGAGCGGGCCGGTCGCCGAGACGATCACGTCGGCGGTGAAGGCGCCCTGGCTGGTCTCGATCTCCCAGCGCAGTCCGTCGGCGTCCCAGCGCATCTCCGTCACCTCGTGGTTCAGCCGCAGGTGCGGGCGGAGCCGGAAGGTGTCGGTGACGTGCTCCAGGTACGCGCGGATGTGGCGCTGTCCGGAGAAGGTGCGGGGCCAGTCGGGGTTGGGCGCGAAGGAGAAGGAGTACAGGTGGGACGGGACGTCGCAGGCGCAGCCGGGATAGCTGTTGTCGCGCCAGGTGCCGCCGACGGAGTCGGCACGCTCCAGGACGACGAAGTCGGTGATCCCCTCGCGGCGCAGCCGGACGGCCGCCCCGAGTCCACCGAATCCCGATCCGATCACCACCACGCGTACGTGCTCGTGCTTCGCCATGCCGCCTCCTGTGCGCCCGGCCCGTGCCTACGACCAAGATTCCGCCAGCAATCACTGGCACAGTCGGGACTGTAGAGCAGCGGCATACCGAGCGGTAGGGGGCGGACGAGGGAAAGTTACCGGCGGTACAACATAGGCTGGCGGGCGTGGCAGACCGATCGGAAGACGTGAAGGGCGTACGCGAGTACCGCATGGACGAGCTCGCGGCGGCGGCCGGCATCACCGTGCGCACCCTGCGCTTCTACCGCGAGCGCGGGCTGATCGCGCCGCCCCGCCGCGAGGGCCGCATCGCCTGGTACGACGACCACCACCTGGCCAAACTCCGCACGATCAGCGCCCTGCTCGAACGCGGCCACACCCTCAACGGCATCGCCGACCTCAACACCGCCTTCGAGAGCGGCAAGGACGTCAGCGAGGTCCTCGGCCTCGGCGAACCGACCGAGGAGGAGCCGATCCGGCTCACCCCCCAGGAGCTGGCCGACTACTTCACGGACGAGGTCACGCCCGAGAACCTGCTCGCCGCCCTCGACCTCGGCTATCTCGCCACCGACGGCGACGCCATCGTCCACATCAGCCGGCGGCTGCTCGACGTCTCCGCGGCCCTGGTCAAGGAGGGCATCCCGCTCGCCGCCGTCCTGGAGGCCGGACGGGCGGTCCGCGAACACGCGGACGCGCTGGCAGGACTCTTCACCGAACTCCTGCGCGCCCACGCGGAGGAGAAGGACATCCAGCGGCTGCGCCCGCTCGCCAAGAGCGTGGTCGAGGCCGAACTCTCGATGGCCCTGGACCGCCGCCTGCGCGAGCCCTGATCCCGCCCCTGTCTCCCCCGTGGCCTCCCGTCCGGGCTCCTTTCGGACCTCCGCCGGGCTCCCGTCCGGGCTCCCTCATGACCGGGTGACAGGTTCTTCGACAGTTCTTCACGACCTCCGTCCTACGGTCGGTCCGCCCACCGCGCCCGCGGCCGGGCGCGACAGGAGGAGCGGGAGAACCGATGAGGACGACGAACCGGGTGCTGACGGCCGCCGCCGCATCCGTCATGGCCCTCGCGCTGACCGGATGCGGCAGCGACGACGGAGGGTCGAAGGTCCCGACCGCCGGGGGCGCCACCACTGCGTCCTCCGCGAGCGGGGGTGGCGCAGACGGCCAGGGTCCGGGCGCCGCGGACGGCGAACTCGCCGCCTACCTCGACGGCAAGCGCGCCTTCGTGAAGTGCCTGCGCGAGAACGGGATCGACGCGCCCGACCCGGACGCGAAGGGCCGGATCGACTTCGGCGACACCGCCGCGCTGAAGAAGAACCCGGCGTTCCTGAAGGCCTCGCAGACGTGCGCCCCGCTCAACCCGCCCGTGCCCGAGAGCGTCGAGAAGAGCCTCGCGCCGAAGCTCTCGCCGGAGCAGATCGAGGTACGGCGCGAGTACGCCGACTGCATGCAGAAGAACGGCGCACCCGACTTCCCCGAGCCCGGACCCGACGGGAACGTCTACGGCGACGCCCAGTGGGACCAGACGTCGGCGGCGGCCAAGCGGGCCACCCGCACCTGCGCCCCGATCATCGGCGCCCCGGCCGACCAGGGACCGGGCAAGGGCTGACCGCGGATGACGGGAACGGAGACGTACGAGACGGAGGAGACCGAGGCCGCCCGGACACCGGATACGGTGCGGCGGCGCCGGACGCGGACGCTGCTCGTGACCGCGGGCTTCACGGTGGTCACGGCGGTCGCCATAGGGGGCGCGCTCGGTCTGGGGGGCGGCGGGGACGAGACTCCCGGCGCCCCCGACCGGGCCGGCTCCACGGTCCGGGTCACCCGTGCCACCCTCGTCGAACGGACAAAGGTGGAGGGCGAGTTGGGGTACGGGGCGGAGATACCGCTGCCGGTCAAGGCGACCGGGACGGTGACCTGGCTGCCGGAGCCCGGCGCGCGGATCGAGCGGGGGGACGAGCTGCTGCGGGTGGACGACCGGCCGGTGGTGCTGCTGCACGGCACCCTGCCGATGTACCGCGAGCTCGGCCTCGGCACCGCTGAAGACGTCCGGCCCTCCGGGCCACCGACGCCGGGGGGCGCCGGTCGCCCGGGAGGGCCGGACTCGGGGACTGCGAAGGGTGACGCGCCCGGAGCCGGAGCGACGGCCGGAACCGGAGCGACCGCCGGAACCGGAACCGGAGCGACCGCCGGAACCGGGACCACCGGAGGGGCCGGAGCGACCGGCGGATCCCCGGCAGAGGCACCCGCGGCGCCGACGGCCTCCGTACCGATACGCGGCATGGACGTCCTGCAGTTCGAGTCGAACCTCTCCGCGCTCGGCTACCGCGGCTTCACGGTGGACGAGCGGTACACCTCCGGCACCGCCCAGGCGGTCAGGCGCTGGCAGAAGTCCCTGGGCCTCCCCCAGACCGGCCGGGTCGGCGTCGGTGACGTCGTCTACTCCTCCGGGACGGTACGGATCGGCCACGCGGGCGTCCGCCTCGGCGCCGCGGCAGGCGAGAACGCCCTGACGTACACCGGCACGTCCCGCAAGGTCGTCGTCGACGCCTCGGCCCTGGAGGCGGCCTGGGCCGTACGGGACACGGAGGTCACGGTGCACCTGCCCGACGGGCGGCCGGTGCGGGGGAAGGTGGCGTCCGTGGGGCAGCGGGCGACCGCGCCCGAGGGGGGCGGCGGGGACGGCGGCTCCGCTTCGGGTTCCGGTTCGGGCGGCGCCGCGACCGTACCGGTGACGGTCACCATCGCGGACCAGCGGGCCATCGGCCGGCTGGAGAGCGGCCCCGTCACGGTCGAATACGTCGGGCGTGAGCGCAAGGACGTCCTGACGGTCCCGGTCGCCGCCCTCGTCGCGCTCGCGGAGGGCGGCCACGGCCTGGAGACCGCGGACGGCCTCTTCGTCGCCGTGAAGACCGGGCTCTTCGCGGACGGCCGGGTCGAGGTGGGCGGTGCGGCGGTCCGCGAGGGCCTGAAGGTGAGGATTCCGCAGTGACGGCGGCGGTCGTGGAGTTCGAGGGCGTCTCGAAGACGTACCCGGGGGGCGTCGCGGCGGTACGGGACGTGAACCTGCGCGTCGAGCGGGGCGAACTGGCCGCGATCGTCGGCCCGTCGGGCTCGGGCAAGTCCAGCATGCTCAACCTGATGGGCAGCCTGGACCGGCCGTCCGCCGGCCGGGTCCTGGTCGACGGCCACGACGTGGCCGCCCTGACCGACCGTGAGGTCTCCGCGCTGCGGGCCACCCGGATCGGCTTCGTCTTCCAGCAGTTCCACCTGGCGGTCGGCGTACCCGTCCTCGACTCGGTCGCCGACGGTCTGCTCTATTCCGGCGCCCCGCTGCGCCTGCGCCGCGGCCGCGCGGCCGCGGCCCTGGACCGGGTCGGCCTCAGCCACCGCGTGCACCACCTGCCCCACCAGCTCTCGGGCGGCGAACGCCAGCGGGTGGCGGTGGCGCGCGCGGTCGTCGGAGAACCGGCGGTCCTGCTCGCGGACGAGCCGACCGGCAACCTGGACACCGCCTCGGGCGCGGCCGTCCTCACGCTCCTCCGCGAACTGCACGCCTCCGGCACGACGGTCGTGATCATCACCCATGACCGCGACATCGCCGGGGCGCTCCCCCGCCGCATCGAGATGCGCGACGGCCGCGTGATCGCGGACACGGCGACGGAGGCACTCCGATGAGACGACGGCCCCGTGGCGGCCCCGGGCACGGCAGGGCGACCCACCCCACCGGAGCGACCCACCCCACCGGAGCGGCCCTGCCCGCCGGACCATCCCTGCGTGCCGCACGGCTCCGGCCCGCCGATGTCGTACGCCTCGGCGGTACCGGACTGCGGACCCGGCCACTTCGCGTGTTCCTCTCCGCGCTCGGGATCGCGATCGGTGTCGCCGCCATGATCGCGGTGGTCGGGATCTCCGGCTCGGGCCAGGCCGAGGTGGACCGCCGGCTCGACGCGCTGGGGACCAACCTCCTCCGGGTCGCCCCCGGCAACACCCTCGAAGGCGGCAGGGCACGGCTGCCCGCCGAGTCCGTGGCCATGATCGGCCGCATCCCGCCCGTACGGCAGGTCGCCGCGACCGGCGCGACGAGCGCCCACGTCTACCGCAACGAGCGCATCGCCGTCGGCCGCACCGGCTCCCTCGACGTGCTCGCCGCCGGCCGCGACCTGCTCCCCGCCGTCGGCGGCCGGCTCCACCGGGGCCGGTGGCTGGACACGGCGACCGAGACCTACCCGGCCGTCGTCCTCGGCTCCACCGCCGCCCAGCGCCTCGACGTCTACACCCCCGGCACCCGCGTCTGGCTCGGCGGCCGCTGGTTCTCCCTGGTCGGCGTCCTCGATCCGGTCCCCCTCGCCCCCGAGCTGGACAACGCGGCGCTCGTCGGCTGGCCCGCGGCCCGTACGTACCTCCGTTTCGACGGCCGGCCGTCGACCGTCTACGTACGGACCGAGGACACCCAGGTCGCCGCCGTACGGTCCGTCCTGGCGGCGACCGCCTTCCCCGAGAAGCCCGGCGAGGTCCGGATCTCGCGCCCCTCCGACGCCCTCGCGGCACGCGAGGCCACCGAGTCGGCCCTGACCGGACTCCTCCTCGGACTCGGCGGCGTCGCCCTGCTCGTCGGGGGCGTCGGGGTCGGCAACACCATGGTCATCTCCGTCCTGGAGCGCCGGCCCGAGATCGGCCTGCGCCGCGCCCTGGGCGCCACCCGGGGCCAGATCCGCACCCAGTTCGTGACGGAGTCGCTGCTCCTCTCCGTGATCGGCGGCCTGGGGGGCACCGTCCTCGGCACACTGATCACCGCCGTGTACGCGACGTCCCGGGGCTGGCCCACGGTCGTGCCGGTGTGGGCGACCGCCGCCGGAATAGGGTCCACGCTCGTGATCGGGATGATCGCCGGTCTGTACCCGGCGGTCCGGGCGAGCCGGCTGTCCCCGACCGAGGCCCTGGCGAGTACCTGACGGGGTGCCTGACCGGCGACCGGAGGCATCTGACGGGCCGACAGAATGCGGCCAACGTGCGCCGCCGCCCGCCCGCCGGACCCTGGCCGCTTTCGCCCGTCGGGAATGCGAGCCTCCGTCGGGACCGGAGCGGCCGCCCGCCCGCGGGGCCCGCAGACGGAACACGCGGAATATGCCCGACCGGAATTCCGGCCCACTCCCGAGAACAGCGCGACAACCGGCCGGAATCACCCGGGAAGACCACTCGAACCCCACCGCAGAAAAGCGGCCGAGCATCACGTCCGCCATTGAAGGACCCGTACGGTCCGGGCAATTCTTTCTCCGCACTCGAACGAACCGTCCCGCTCACCGAGTGGGAATTCCCAGGAGTTCAGGAGAGATTGATGCGTCTTCGGACGAAGCTCGCCGCGGTGGCCATCGGCGCCGTCGCGGCCACCGGTGGACTTGTCCTGCCCACCACCGCCGTCGCGGCACCCGGCGAGGCCGCCGCGTGCACCTCGCCCGGCTGGTCGAACAAGGACAACAGGGCGGGCGGCGTGAACACGAACGCCGTGAACATCCGCTCCGGCCCGACGACCGAATGCGTGTCCCACGGCCAGGCGCAGATGAGCCACAACCTCACCCTGCACTGTTTCGTGAGCGGCCAGGGCGGCACGTGGTCCCATGTACGGGACAACAGCACCGGCGTCTCGGGCTGGATCAAGGACAGCCTGCTCAACAACAACGGCGCCCCCAGCCTCTGCTGACCGCGCACGACGCGGCCCCCCGCCCACCCCGACGGGCGGGCGGGGGGCCATCCCGGCGCTCAGCCGTCCGCCGGCCGCTCCGGCGCCGGCAGCACGATCGTGAAGACCGTGCCGACGCCCACCTCGCTCGTGACCTCGATGGCCCCGTGGTGGTCCGCCACGATCTGCCGGGCGATCGACAGACCGAGCCCGCTGCCGCCGGTGGCCCGCCCTCGCGCCGCGTCCGCCCGCCAGAAGCGGTCGAAGAGGCGGGGCAGATCGTCCGCCGGGATCCCGCTGCCCGTGTCCCTGACCGCGATCCGCACCATCTCGTCCCGCTCGTCCAGCTCCAGCCGCACGCCACCCCCGGGAGCCGTATGCCGCACCGCGTTGCCGACCAGGTTGCTCAGCGCCTGCCGCAGCCGCCCGGGGTCGCCGTACAGCCGTACGGGACCCGGCGCGTCGGCCGTCAGCCGCACACCGGCGGCCGAGGCCAGGGCGCTGTGCGCGGTACGGCAGGTCTCCACGAGCTCGCGGGCGTCCAGCTCACCGCGGTGGTAGGTGAGGGCTCCCGCCTCCGCGAGCGCGAGGTCCTGGAGGTCGTCGACGATCCGCTGCTGGAGCAGCACCTCCTCGTGCAGCGAGTCGAGCAGCTCGGTGTCGGGCTCCAGGACCCCGTCGCGCAGCGCCTCCAGATAGCCGCGGAGGTTGGCCAGCGGGGTGCGCAGCTCGTGGGCGATGTCCCCGACCAGGCGGCGCTGTCGCTCCTCGCTCGCCTGCAGCGAGGCGGCCATGCGGTTGAAGGACCGGCCCAGCTCGGCGATCTCGTCCTTGCCCGCGCCGGGGACGCGCCGCCCGAGATCCCCCTCACCGAGGCCGCGGGAGGCGGCGGTGAGCGCCCGTACCGGCCGCAGAACCGTCCGGCTCAGGAGCAGCGTGCAGACGATCGCGGCGGCGACGACCCCGGCGGCCCCGGCCACGACCGGGCCGACGGCGGGCGTGGTGTCCCCGGCCTCGTCCAGGGCGCCGAGGCGGACGCTGAGCGGCTGGGGGGCGACACCATCCGTCCGCTCGTGGAAGACCCGCTGCATGCAGGCGCCGCGTGCGTCCCGGCGCACCACCTCGCAGGCGAGCACGGCGTCGAGGTCGCTGCCGCCGGCCTTGATGCGCTCCTGCCTGACGCAGGCGTCGCCCCGGCCGGTCTCCGGCCCCCGCGCCCCCGCGTCGTCGAAGACGGGGACCCCCAGGTGCCCGGTGCGGGTGGTGACGGTGTGTCCGGCGCGGGTCAGACAGGCGGCGTACGTGACGCCGTTCGCGTACTGGTCGATGGCGCTCGCGGTCACCTTGGCGACCGAGGGGAAGTGGTCCCAGGCCGGGAACGTCAGGGTGGGCCGGGGGTCGACGAGGAGGGGCGGCGCCGTGCCGCCGGGGCGCGGTTCGCGGCCGAGGACGGTGTCGGAGTCGGCGATCTGCCCCTGGTCGGCGGTACCGATCCGGATGCGCTGCCCGGTGTCGGCGGAGAGGGTACGGACGGTTCCGGCGACGCCGTCCCAGGTGCCGTGGGTCTGGCCGTAGCGGAGCAGCTCGCCGGTGATCCGGGCGGCGACCTGCCGGTCGGCGGCGGCCGACTCGTGGAGCTGGCTGGTGGCCTGCCGCAGGGTCAGCCAGGCCGTCGCGACGGTGGCGGCGACGGCGACGAGCAGCACGAGGGCGAGGACCCGCACCCGGAAACTCACGCCCGCCCCTCGCCCGCCCGCCCGCCGGAGCGGGACTCGCCGGGCGTCTCGCGCGTCTCGCCGTCCGCGAGCCGGTACCCGCGCCCGTACACGGTCTCCAGGTACCGGGGCCGGGTCGGCTCGGCCTCCACCTTGAGGCGCAGGTTGCGTACGTGCGCGTCGACGGTCCGCTCCAGCACGTCCCGGTCGAAACCGAAGACCCGCTCGATGATCTGGGCCCGGGTGAAGACCCGGCCCGGCTCGCGCGCCAGGGTCTCCAGGATGGCGAACTCCTTCGAGGTCAGCGCCACCGGCCGCCCCGCCACCCGTACTTCGAAGCGCGCGGTGTCCAGCTCCACCTCGCCCACCCGCAGCAGGGCGTCCCCGGCGGCCGCCGCCGCGCCCCGGCCGGAGCGGCGGAGCAGGGCGCGCACCCGGGCGGTGAGTTCGCGGGGGCTGTACGGCTTGGTGAGGTAGTCGTCGGCGCCGAGGTCGAGGCCGAGGAGCATGTCCTCCTCGGTGCTGCGGGCGGTCAGCAGCAGAATCGGTACGTCGGAGGCTTCGGCGCGCAGAATGCGGCAGATGTCGAGTCCGTCGACGTGCGGAAGCATCACATCGAGCACGATGAGATCCGGCCGGGTGGAGCGGGCCTTTTCCAGCGCCGTCCGTCCGTCGGGGACGACGGACACGGCGTGACCCTCACGTTCCAGATAGATCCGGATGAGCCGCGACTGTTTCGCGTCGTCCTCGGCGACCAGAATGCGAGCGCTCAACGATTCCCCCCGGCACGGCGCTTGCGGAATTCCTCAGCACCGTATTACAGATTCGACCGGGCGATGTCCGCCCGGCCGAAATCCACCGGCGGCACCTACAGTTCGTAGACCGCCGTGACGGGCGCGTGGTCGCTCCACCGTTCGGCGTGCGTGGCGGCCCGCTCGACGAACGCCTTCACGGTCTTCCCGGCCAGTCGCGGGGTGGCCACCTGATAGTCGATGCGCCAGCCGCTGTCGTTGTCGAAGGCGCGTCCGCGGTAGGACCACCAGGAGTACGGGCCCTCCTGGTCGGGGTGGAACTCGCGGACGACGTCGACGTACCCGGCCTCGTCGAAGACGCGGCCCAGCCACTCCCGCTCCTCGGGGAGGAAGCCGGCGTTCTTCCGGTTGGCCTTCCAGTTCCTGAGGTCGGCCTCGCGGTGGGCGATGTTCCAGTCGCCGCAGACGACGACCTCGCGGCCGTCGGCGGCGGCGCGCTCCTTGAGCTCCTTCAGATACGGCAGGAACTCGTCCATGAAGCGGATCTTCTCGTCCTGCCGCTCGGTGCCGACCTCGCCAGAGGGGAGGTAGAGGCTGGCGACGGTGACGCCGGGCAGGTCGGCCTCGATGTACCGACCGCTGCCGTCGAACTCGCTCGACCCGAAGCCGACGCGCACGGCGTCGGGCTCGCGCCGGGTGTAGAGGGAGACGCCGGCGCGCCCCTTGGCGGCGGCGGGTGCGTGGGCGGTGAACCAGCCCTCGGGCGCCCGCACCTCGGCCGGGAGCTGGACCTCCTCGGCGCGCACCTCCTGCAGGCAGACGGCGTCGGCGGACGTGCCGGCGAGCCACTCCACGAACCCCTTCTTGGCGGCGGCTCGGAGTCCATTGACATTGACGGTCGTGACAGTGAGCATCCGGGGAGAATACCGACACCGCAAGGTCCGCATACACATACAATGACCGACATGCTTATACGACCCGTACCGTACGACCACCCCGATGCGGCCAAGCTCGACGCCGCCGTCCAGCTGGAATACGCCGCCCGCTACGGCGAGGGCGACGACACACCGCTCGACCCCGGGATGTTCGTGCCGCCGCGTGGCCTCTACCTCCTGGCGTACGACGCCGATGACCGCCCCGTCGCGTCCGGCGGCTGGCGCACCCAGGACAGGAACGACATGGGGTACGCGGACGGCGACGCCGAGCTCAAGCGCATGTTCGTGGCGTCCGAGGCGCGCGGCCTGGGCCTCGCCCGTCGCATCCTGGCGGCCCTGGAGGAGGACGCGCGGGCGGCCGGGCGGACCCGGATGGTCCTGGAGACGGGCACGGCGCAGCCCGAGGCGATGGCGCTGTACGCCTCCAGCGGTTACGAGCTCTGCCCGAAGTTCGGCTACTACCGGGACTACGACAGCAGCCGTTGCTTCGCGAAGCCGCTGACCGAAAATCTCTGACGCGCCCCTGACATTCTCCGCACTGTCTGGCACGCTGCCCACGCTCGTCGATCCGCACCGTTCTCATCCCCCACCTGCCTCGGCAGAAGGAGACATGCGTGAGACGCCATCGCACAGTCGCAGCGGTCCTGTTGTCCGTCGGAGCCCTGCTGACCGGAGCACTGACCGCGACCACGGCGCAAGCCGCGGAGAAGCCCGCCTTCTGGACCGCTGAGCGGATGCGCTCGGCGGTCCCGCTGGACCTGGAGGTCACCCCGGGGGCCCTCAAGACCCTCAAGCGGGTCGCCGGCTCGGCCGCCCCCACCACGATCGCCCCCACGGCCTTCCCGCAGCCGGGCGGCCCCTGGACGAGCGGCGGCGCGGTCGTGAAGACCTCCGGCCGGGTCTTCTTCACCTTCCAGGGCCGTACGGCCTCCTGTTCCGGCAACGCCGTCACCAGCCAGAACCAGAGCACGGTGATCACGGCCGGCCACTGCGTGAAGTACCAGGGCGCGTGGCACACGAACTGGGTCTTCGTCCCGGCGTACGACAACGGCAACGCGCCGTACGGCCAGTGGGCGGCGACGAAGACGCTCACCACCCCGCAGTGGGAGGCGAGCGAGGACATCAACTACGACGTGGGCGCGGCGGTCGTGGCCCCGCTGAACGGCCGCACCCTCACCTCGGTCACCGGCGCTCAGGGCATCCAGTTCAACGGCGGCTACAACAAGCCGATGTACGCCTTCGGCTTCCCGGCGGCGTCCCCGTACGACGGCTCGAAGCTCGTCCACTGCGCGGGCAACTCCTCGAAGGACTGGCTGTTCTCCCAGGACCACAGCCTCGGCTGCAACATGACGGGCGGCTCCAGCGGCGGCCCGTGGTTCTCCGGCTTCAGCGAGGCCACGGGAACGGGCCTCCAGGTCTCGGTGAACAGCTTCGGCTACACGTTCCTGCCCAACCGCATGTTCGGCCCCTACTTCGGCAACGACGCGAAGGCCCTGTACGACCGGGCCCAGGCGTCCTGACACCCACGAAGCCCCGCCCGGCACCTCCCGCCCGGGCGGGGCCTTCGTACGCACGGGCGGGGTCGACCTGCGGTCGGGGAATCGCGCCCAGGGCGACGAGCGGTCAGCGGTACTCGCAGAGGTACGCGGTCTCGACCGCTACCTCGAGCTGGAACGTGCTGTCGCCCGGCACGTCGAACCGGCTGCCGGCGGAGAAGGTCTGCCAGTCGTCGGCGCCGGGGAGCCTGACGGTCAGGGCGCCGCTGATCACGTGCATGATCTCCGGGGCCGCGGTGCCGAACTCGTACGCGCCGGGCGCCATGACGCCGATGCTCGCCGGGCCTTCCTCCTGGGCGAAGGCGATCGACTTGACCGCGCCGTCGAAGTATTCGTTGACCTTGAACATGGGCGTCCTCGTGGTGCGTGTACGGAGATGGAGAGCGGCCTGCCCGTCGCGCGCTGGATCCAGGCGGGGCAAGGCTACCGGCAGCGACCGTCCCTCACGGAGCGGACCGGGTGGCGCGGACGGCGAGGTCGGCGAGGTCCAGGAGTTCTCTCTCGCGGTGAGGCCGGGCCACGAGTTGGAGGCCGACGGGCCGCCCCTCGCGGGTGTTTCCGGCCGGAACGCTGATGGCGGGATGCCCGCTGATGTTGAACGCCCAGGTCAGCGCCACGTTCATCCGGGCGCCCGGGCCGTCGTGGCCGTGCGGTGGATACGGCGTGGTGGGCGTGAGGATCACGGCGGCCCGTTCGAAGCAGCCGGCGAGCCGTGCGTCATTGACGGCGGTGATCGCCCCGATGCCTTCGGCGTCGGCAGTCCCCGCGCGGAGGGCCGTCCACGCCGGCGCCGGGTCGACGAGGTCCAGGTGTATGCCCTCGTCCAGGGTGACCAGCCCGCCCTCCGCGAGCCTGTCCGCGGCGCGGCGGGCGACGGCGACGACGGAGGGGTCGGTGTCCGCATGGCCCAGGGTGGCCGACCAGACCGCAACGGGCGGCGCCACCGAGCCGGAGACGGCCACCCGGGGCGCGCCGTCGACGACGGCGTCGAGGTAGGCGCGGGCGTCGGCGACGGTGCGGGCGAGGACCCCGGGCGAGTTCAGCCCCGCGCGGTCCCTGGCGGGCAGGAGGCCGTTGGTGGGTTTGAACCCGACGACGCCGCACCAGGCGGCGGGGATGCGCACCGATCCGGCCCCGTCGGACCCGCTCGCCAGGGGCACCATGCCCGCGGCGACCGCAGCCGCCGAACCGGCGGAGGAACCCCCGGGAGACCACGCCGGGTTGAACGGGTTGAGCGTGGGCCCCCGGTCGGTGTGTCCGTAGGTCTGCCAGCCTCGTCCGCCGCGCGGCATCGACGTGGCACCGACCGGCACGCATCCGGCGGCCGCCAGGCGCGTGTTCTGGTACGAGTCAGGCCCTTCCCCGGCCTTGACCCCGATCGGCACCCCCGCGAGCGGCAGCCGTACTCCCTCGGCGACCTGCGCATCCACCCAGGCAGCCTGGGCAAGGGCCCGCTCGCCCCACACCTCGGTGAACGCCCGCACGCCGGCATCACGCTCCCCGATACAGCCGAGCGCGGCACCGGCGACATCGACGGCCGTTCGCCGGCCGTTCCCCACCAGCCGAGCGATATCCAGCGCGGACAGCCTCGCGTACTCGGACGTGCTGATCACAGACGCTCCTCGAAACGACGAGATCCCGCCCGATCTTTCGATCGGACGGGATCTCGTCAACATTCCTGAGAGCTACTCAGGAACTGTCGTTTGTGGACCTGTGGGGATTTGAACCCCAGACCCCCTCGATGCGAACGAGGTGCGCTACCAGACTGCGCCACAGGCCCTTGCGACGTGTGAAACATTAGCATCCCGATCGGGGTGCAAGGAAATCCGTTCCCCCGCAGGTCAGCCGAGGGCTCCGGAGAGCCCCCGGCCGGGGTCATTCGTTGGCCGCGCGCGGGCGGTCGTCGTCCGCGTACTGGTCGAAGAGCGGCGTGCGGCCGTGGTCGCGGCGGGCGCCGCGGGGCGGGGCCGTGCGCTGGCGCGGCGCCGGGTCCGGGGCGGCGGGCGGTGCCGCCTCGGTGGCCGCCGTGGACGAGCGGGCCGAACTCCAGGTCTCCGGGTCCGTGATGTCGATGCCGCTCGTGGCGCGCGGGGCGACCGGGGCGGTGACGTACGTGGGGAGCGGGACCGGGACCGGTTCCCAGCTGTCGCCGCGGGCCGGGCCGCGCTCGCGCTGCTGGTCCACCCACTCCGCGTGGTCCGTCTGCTCGACGAGCGCGCGGCGGCCGGCCTCCTGGGGCGAGACCGTGGGGGCAGGCTCGGGTTCGGGTCGGGCCGGCTGCTCCTCTTCCGGCTCGGCGGGCGCCGCCGGGCGGCGCGGGCGGCTCTCGCGCAGCCGTGCCGCCGCGGCCTCGGCGCGCCGGCGGTCCATCACGTACACGAAGCGCCGGCGCTCCGTCGTCCGCAGATGCACGATGTACGCGCTCAGCAGCACCGCGGGGACGCCCGGCGCCCACAGGAACGCCAGGCCTCCGACGGCGGCGACGACCGCGCCGAGGGTGAAGGCGAGGAAGAGGACGACCGTCGTCCGGCGGCGCCGGGCGAGGACCTTCCCCCGGCGGGCGCGCTCCGCGGCCGCCTTCGAGGGGCGCCGCGCGGGAGCCGGCTCGCGCTTGCGGTCCGGTTCGGGGTCCGGTTCCGGAACCTCCAGGCGGGCTTCCGTCCTGGCCGCGGGCGCGGAGAAGGCCCGGACGTCGACCGAGCTGAGATGCTCGGTCTCCACGTCCGGGTCCACGTCGGGCTCCCGGTCCTTCAGCTCCTTGGCGTACCGGCGCTCCATTCCCGCCCGTCCGGACAGCAGCCGGATGGCGGTGCTGAAGCGTTCCGTCGGGCGGGCCTCGTTGAGCTCGTCCTGCCTGCGGAGCCACATCGGCACCAAGTAGGCGGCCCAGGCCCCGACGATGACTGCGTAGATGAGGCCGCTGCTGCTCACGCCTCACACCGTAGAGGGGTTCCGTTCCGGGCATCGGCCAATTGGCCCGGTGTGTCGCACGATCTGGCTGATATCACTGAACTTTTTTGTGATTGTTCAGATCGATTGGCGATCAACTGCTGATTGAATTCGAACATTTATTTCATTGGGCGGGATGGGCGGGACGTGCCTGGTGCCAGCGGTTCAGCAGTCCGTCGGGGACTTCCTCCGCCGTGAGGGCGAAGACGAGATGGTCCCGCCACGCCCCGTCGATGTGGAGGTAGCGCGGCCGCAGCCCCTCCTCCCGGAATCCCAATTTCTCCACGACCCGGCGCGAGGGGCCGTTCTCCGGCCGAATGCAGACCTCCATCCGGTGCATCCCGACCGTACGGAAGCAGTGGTCGACCACGAGCGCGACCGCCGTCGGCATCACACCCCGGCCCGCGACCGCGCTGTCCACCCAGTACCCGACGTGCCCCGAGCACATCGAGCCCCAGGTGATCCCCGCCACCGTCAGCTGACCCACCAGCTCCCCGCGGTACTCGATCACGAACGGGAGCATCCGGCCCGCGTTCGCCTCGGCCCGCAGATGGCGGACCATCTGGCGGTACGTCGGCCGCTGCGCGACCGGCCCGCCGGGCGCCGGGGGCGGAATCGTCGCCTCCCAGGGCCGCAGCCAGTCGCGGTTGCGCCGGTTCACCTCGCGCCAGACCCGCTGGTCGCGCATCTTTATGGGCCGCAGCACGACGTCGCCGTCGGCAAGGACCACGGGCCAGATCGGGATCATGACGGTCTCGGATGGTCGCCGCCGCGGATCTGATCGACCGCGTGCACGAGGAGCGGCTCCAGGACGGCGAGGCCGTCACGGACCCCGCCCGCGGAACCCGGCAGGTTCACGATCAGCGTCCCTCCCGCGACCCCGGCGAGCCCACGGGAGAGCGCCGCCGTGGGCACCTTCTCCCGGCCGTACGCGCGGATCGCCTCGGGGATGCCGGGGATCTCGTGGTCGAGGAGCTTGCGGGTGGCCTCCGGCGTGGCGTCGGTGGGCGAGATGCCCGTGCCGCCGGTGGTGAGGACGACGTCGTACCCGGCCGCGATCGCGGCCCGCAGCGCCGCCTCGACGGGTGCGCCGTCCGGCACGACCTGCGGGCCGTCGACCGCGAAGCCCATCCGGGACAGGCCCTCGGCGATCAGCGGACCGCCCTTGTCCTCGTACACCCCGGCCGCGGCCCGGTTGGAGGCGGTGACGACGAGGGCGGAGTAGGGGGAGGACAGAGCCCCGCCCGCATCGGCGCCCAGCGCGGCGGGCGCCTCTGCGGCTGCGCCGTCGCCCGCGGCGTGGTCCCCGTGCTCGTGCACCCCGGTCACCCGGCCGCCGCGCGTCACGACCCGGCCCCTTCCCGGTTCCAGTCGCCCGACTTGCCGCCCGTCTTCTCCTCCACCCGCACGTCGGAGATGACCGCGCCCTTGTCGACCGCCTTGATCATGTCGACCACCGTCAGAGCCGCGACCGAGACCGCCGTCAGGGCCTCCATCTCGACGCCCGTGCGGTCCGTCGTCTTCACGGTCGCCAGGATCTCCACCGCGTCGTCCGCGACCGTGAGGTCCAGCTTCACGCCCGAGACCGCCAGCGGGTGGCAGAGCGGGATCAGGTCCGGGGTTCTCTTGGCCCCCATGATCCCGGCGATCCGGGCGGTGGCGAGAGCGTCGCCCTTCGGTACGCCCTCGCCCCGCAGCAGCTCGATCACGCGCGGCGAGACCAGGACGCGGCCACTGGCGCGCGCGGTCCGCGCCGTGACGTCCTTCGCGGAGACGTCGACCATGCGGGCCGCCCCCGCCTCGTCGATGTGGGTGAGTCCTTGCTGCGTGCTCATGGCCGTGACACTCCCGGTCGCTGTGTGGGACGCCACGGTACCGCCACCAGGCCCTCTTCAGCCGAGGAGGACCACGTCCAGCTCGGCGCCGGGCGCCACCTCCATCGTCTCCTCCGGTACGACGAGCAGCGCGTCGGCGTGTGCCAGCGCCGCGATCAGGTGGGAGCCCGCGCCGCCCACGGGGGTGACGGTGCCGGACTCGGCATCGTACGTACCGCGCAGGAACTGCCGGCGGCCCGACGGGGAGCGCAGCGGCCTGTCGGCGGCGAGCTCGGCCCGGACCTTCGGCCGGTGGAGGTCGGCGAGGCCCATCAGGGCCCGGATCGCGGGCCGTACGAAGAGCTCGAAGGAGACGTACGAGGAGACCGGGTTGCCCGGCAGGGCGAGCAGCGGGGTGTGGTCGGGTCCGATCGTGCCGAAGCCCTGCGGCTTCCCCGGCTGCATGGCCAGCTTGCGGAAGTCGACCTGGCCCTCGAACTGGCCGTCCGTCGTCAGCGCCTCCTTCACCACGTCGTACGCGCCGACGCTCACCCCGCCCGTGGTGACGAGGAGGTCGGCGCGGATGAGCTGGTCCTCGATGGTGGCGCGGAGCGTGTCCGCCTCGTCGGTGACGGCGCCGACCCGGTAGGCGATGGCGCCGGCGTCGCGCGCGGCGGCCGCGAGCGCGAAGCTGTTGGAGTCGTAGATCTGCCCCTCGCCCAACTCCTCGCCGGGCTGGGCCAGTTCGCTGCCGGTGGAGATCACGACGACCCGCGGTCGGGGGCGGACGCGGACGGTGGCCCGGCCGATCGCGGCGAGCAGTCCGATCTGCGGCGGCCCGAGGACCGTGCCCGCCTCCAGGGCCAGGTCGCCGGCCTGGACGTCGCTGCCCCGGGCGCGGACGTGCGCGCGGGCCTCGGCGGCCCGGTGGACGCGGACCTCGCCGCCCGCGCCCTCGGGGTCGGCGCTGGCGGCGCGCATCCCGCTCGCCGCGCCCCCGCCCGTCCCGCCGTCGGTCCATTCGACCGGGACGACGGCCTCGGCGCCGGGCGGCAGCGGGGCGCCGGTCATGATCCGGGCGGCCTGGCCGGGGCCGACGACCGGCAGGCCGCCGGCACCCGCGGCCACGTCGCCGATCACGGTCAGGACCGCGGGGAACTCCTCGGTGGCACCGGCGACATCGGCGACGCGGACCGCGTAGCCGTCCATGGAGCTGTTGTCGAACGGGGGCAGCGCGACCGGCACCGTGACGTCCTCGACCAGGACGCAGCCCTGGGCGTCGGGCAGTTGCAGCTCGATGGGTTCGAGCGGGGTGATCGCCCCGAGGACGTCGTCCAGGTGCTCGTCCACCGACCACAGGCCACGCGAGGGACCCGCGCAGGGGTCGCCGGACCCGCCGCCGGCCGGATCGCCGGACCCGCCGTCGGCCGGATCGCCTGACACCGGTGCCGTGCCCGTGCTGCTGCTCAAGGTGCTACATCTCCTCGCTGACGTAACTGCGGAGCCAGGACCGGAAGTCCGGGCCCAGGTCTTCACGTTCGCACGCCAGTCTGACAATGGCACGCAGATAGTCCCCGCGGTCGCCGGTGTCATAGCGCCGGCCCTTGAAGACCACGCCGTGGACCGGACCCCCGATCTTCCCCTCGCCGCTCGGCGCCGACTGGTACGTCTTGGCCAGCTTCTGGAGGGCGTCGGTCAGCTGGATCTCACCGCCGCGCCCCGGCTCGGTCTCACGCAGTATGGCGAAGATGGCCGGATCCAGTACATAGCGGCCGATGATCGCGTAGTTGCTGGGCGCCTCGTGCGCGTCCGGCTTCTCGACGAGGTCCGTCACCTTCACGACGTCGGAGTCGTCCGTCGCCTCCACCGCCGCGCAGCCGTAGAGATGGATCTGCTCGGGCTCGACCTCCATGAGCGCGATGACGCTGCCGCCCTCACGCTCCTGGACGTCCACCATCCGGGCGAGCAGCGGGTCGCGCGGGTCGATCAGGTCGTCGCCGAGCAGCACGGCGAAGGGCTGGTCACCGACGTGCGGGGCGGCGCAGAGCACGGCGTGCCCGAGGCCGCGGGGGGCGCCCTGACGCACGTAGTGCATGGTGGCGAGGTCGCTGGACTCCTGCACCTTGGAGAGGCGGTCCTCGTCTCCCTTGCGGGCGAGCGCCTCCTCCAGCTCATAGTTCCGGTCGAAGTGGTCCTCCAGGGGACGCTTGTTCCGACCGGTGATCATGAGGACGTCGGAGAGTCCGGCCGCTACGGCCTCCTCGACGACGTACTGGATCGCGGGCTTGTCGACGACCGGCAGCATTTCCTTCGGGGTGGCCTTGGTGGCCGGGAGGAAGCGAGTGCCGAGACCGGCGGCCGGGATGACAGCCTTGGTGATCCTGGAAGGCGACTGAGTCATGCGGAGCACCATAGCCGCTCGGAATGAGAGGAAGATGGGGCTCCGATTAACTTCCTGTGCATAAAGACTGGTACGAGAGGGTTGGTACGCCCCCATGATGTCCCGATGACCGACGACATGTCCGACAAGGCAGCACTGCGCAGCCAACTCCTCGCCGCTCGCGCCCGGCTGACCAGCCATGATGTCGAAGCCGCGGGCGAGCTGCTCGCGCGGGGTGCGCGGGAGCTGGCCGAACTGGCGGAGGCCTCGACCGTCGCCGCGTACGTGTCGGTGGGCCGCGAGCCCGGCACGCGCGCGTTGCTGGACACCCTGCGCGCGGGCGGCACCCGCGTCCTGCTCCCCGTCCTGCTGCCCGACAACGATCTCGACTGGGCCGCCTACGAGGGCGCGGAGCACCTGGCGAAGGCCGGCCGGGGCCTCCTGGAGCCGACCGGCCGGCGGCTCGGTCCCGAGGCCGTGTGCGCGGCTGACGCGGTCCTGCTGCCGGGCCTCGCGGTCGACGGCCGCGGGATGCGGCTCGGGCGCGGCGGCGGCTCGTACGACCGGGTCCTCGCGCGGCTCGCGCGGGCCGGCGCGGACCCCGCCCTCGTGGTGCTCCTGTACGCGAACGAGGTGGTCGCGCGGGTCCCGGAGGAACCGCACGACCACCCCGTGCACGCGGTGGTGACCCCGGAGGGGGTCAGGCGCTTCGAGCGCCCTCAGGAGCCTTCTACGGCTTGAGGGTCAACGTCTCCTTCGTCGAGGCGTCGACCGCCGCCTTGCCGAAGGACCAGTCGAGCAGCTCGCCCTTGACCCACTTGTCGGTCTGGTCGGTGTAGTGGTCGTGGTACGCGTGACCCGAGGCGCCGGACAGGTTGATCCAGCGGGACCTGTCCCAGTCGCCGACGTTGACGACCATCCGCATCGACGGCACCCAGACGACCTCGTAGCCGCCGGCCGCGTTCCAGCCGGTCGCGTTGACCGCGGCCTCGCCGCCGCCCAGGTTCCACGGACCGCGGTTGAGCATGGACTGGACGAATCCGGGTCCGGCGGTGCCGAGCGTCTGGTTCTGCAGGGTCAGCTGGTGCAGCCGGCCCCAGCTCCAGGTGGAGACGTCCTTGCCGAGCTCGGCGGTCAGCTCCCAGCGGGCGTCCTCCATGGCGCGGGCGAGGAGCTGGTCACGGTTCTCGGTGGCCTGGTCGGTCCGGTTGGCCTCGGTCTTCCACCACGCGCTGTCCTCCTGCTTCAGCAGCGGGCGGACCACCTCGTACCAGCGGTCGCCGCCGTCCGGCTGCGCCGTGTCACCGTCGCGCTCGCCGCACTCCCGTACGCGCTTGTTCTGCTCGTCGACCGGGAGGCCGGTGGAGTCGGCCGGGCGGACGCTGATGCAGTCGCCCTCGGCCCGCAGCTCCTTGGGCAGCTTGTCGCCGAAGGCGAGCTTGAGGACGTTGCGCCAGACCGCGTTGAAGTACGCGGCGGCGGCCGAGTCGGGCTCCTGGGTGTAGTCCCAGCCCTCCAGGAGCTTCTGCGCCTCGCGGACGTACGGGTCCGAGATGTCGATCTTCAGCAGGAGCGGGTTGAGCAGGGTCGCGATCTCGCTGCGGTTGTCCATCTGCATGGTCCGCATGTCGTCGGGCGAGATCTTCCCGCCGTCCTTGAGCTTCGACTCGATGAGGTCGTTTATCCGCTGGCTCCGCGAGCCGTAGCCCCAGTCCTCCGTCAGGAGGTAGGGGTACTTGTCGGCGTCGACGACGGCCTGGTTGGCGGTGACGATGTAGCCGCGGTCGGGGTTCTGCTCGTACGGCAGCTCGTCGTACGGGATGTAGCCCTTCCACCGGTACGAGGAGTCCCAGCCGGGCGCCGGGACGGTGCCGTCGCCCTTGGCGCGCCGCGGGATCTTGCCCGGCGCCTGGTAGCCGATGTTCTCCGCGTCCGCGTAGATCAGGTTCTGCGAGGGGACGGTGAAGTCCTCGGCCGCGGCACGGAACTCCTTGAAGTTCTTCGCGCGGTTGAGCCGGAAGACGGCGTCCATGGACTTGCCGGGCTGCAGAGCGGTCCACTGGAGGGAGACGCCGTAGCCGGTGCCCCGGTCGGGGGCGACGTTTCCGACGGGGGCCCTCTGGCCGACCTTCTCCAGCTCGGAGGAGCGGTCGGAGACCAGCGGGCCGTGCTCGGTCGAGCGGACCGTGATCTTCCGGCTGCCGCCGCCCGCGACCTTGATGGTCTCCTCGCGGGTCGTGAACGGCTTGGTCCTGCCGTCCACGACGTAGCCGTCGTCCCCGACCTTCTCCAGGTACAGGTCGGTCACGTCGGCGCCCAGGTTGGTGAAGCCCCAGGCGATGTTGTCGTTGTGGCCGATGATCACGCCCGGCATGCCGGAGAACGTGTAGCCGGCGACGTCGTAGCGGCAGGTCGCCGAGACGGAGCGGCAGTGCAGGCCCATCTGGTACCAGAGGGACGGCAGCATCGGGGCGAGGTGCGGGTCGTTCGCGAGGAGCGGCTTGCCGGAGGTCGTGTAGCGGCCGGAGACGACCCACGAGTTCGATCCGATGCCGTTGCCGTTGGGGCCGAGCAGCGCGGGGATGTCGTCGAGGGAGTCGGAGAGCGCGCCCAGCTGGGACTGCATGCCCTCCAGGGCGCCGCCCGGCGTGGCCCCGGTGCCGTCGTCGTTCTTCTTCGCCTCGCCCTTCGGGTCGAACGCGTCGGTCGCCTTGTCGACCGCGCCGTTCTGCACGATCGGCTGGTGCAGCTCGTACGGGTACCCCGGGTAGAGGTCCTGGATCTGCCGCGCGCTGAGCCGGCTCGTCAGCAGGGAACGGTCGATCTCGTCCTGCATGTTGCCGCGCAGGTCCCAGGCCATGGCCTTGAGCCAGGCCACCGAGTCGACGGGGGTCCAGGGCTCGATCGCGTAGTCGTTGGAGAAGGCGAGCGCCGCGTACTCGACGGAGACGTCGGCGGAGTCCTTGCCCTTGAGGTAGGCGTTGACGCCTTCGGCGTAGGCCTGGAGGTTCTTCTTCGTCTCCGCCGACAGGACCTTGTCGTACTCGTCCTGCGCGACCTGACGCCAGCCCAGGGTGCGCAGGAACGCGTCGGTGTCGACCTGGCTCTTGCCGAACATCTCCGAGAGGCGGCCGGCCGTCATGTGACGGCGCACGTCCATCTCGTAGAAGCGGTCCTGCGCCTGGACGAAGCCCTGCGCCCGGAAGAGGTCGGCCTCGGTGTCGGCGTAGATCTGCGGCACCCCGTAGGCGTCACGCTTGACCTCGACCTCGCCGGAGAGGCCGTCGAGCCGGAGTTCGCCCGTCGTCTGCGGGAAGGAGGCGCGGACGGTGCTGACGCCCCAGTACCCGCCGAAGCCGACGCCCGCGACCAGTGCGAGGGCCAGGACGAGGACGATCAGGCGGGCGCGCCGCCCCTTCTTCTTGGCGGGAGGCGCGGTCGTGTTGGAGGGCATCGCTGTCCTTCGAGGGGCAGGGTGGTCCTGGAGTACGGGAGCAACCTTAGGCGCAGCGTCCGGACGGCCCGGACGCGGTGTCACCAAGAAGGCCACCCAAGATCGCACTGACGATCGAGGACAAGCGGGAAGCGCGTCAAGAACGCGTTAAAGATTAGGTAAGGTAACGAAGTACCGGCTGCTGGAGGAACGATCCGGCCGCACGCGAGGGGAAGGATCGGCCACTGACTGTCCACGAGCTCAATGAACTCCTGCTCATCTGCTCGCTCGTGCTGCTCATCGCTGTCGCGGCGGTGCGGATCTCGTCCCGGAGCGGGCTCCCCAGCCTGCTGCTGTATCTCGGGATCGGGGTCGCGATCGGGCAGGACGGGATCGGCAACGTCGCCTTCGACAACGCCGAGCTGACCCAGGTGATCGGCTATGCCGCACTTGTGGTGATCCTGGCCGAGGGTGGCCTGGGCACCAAGTGGAAGGAGATCAAACCCGCGTTGCCCGCGGCGGTCGTGCTGTCGACCGTCGGCGTCGCGGTGAGCGTGGGCGTCACGGCCGCGGCCGCCCACTACCTGGTCGGCCTGGACTGGCGCCAGGCGCTGATCATCGGCGCGGTCGTCTCCTCGACCGACGCCGCCGCCGTCTTCTCCGTCCTGCGCAAGGTGCCGCTGCCCTCGCGCGTGACCGGTGTCCTGGAGGCCGAGTCCGGCTTCAACGACGCCCCGGTCGTCATCCTCGTCGTCGCCTTCTCCACGGTCGGGCCGATCGACAGCTGGTACGTCCTGGTCGGCACGATCGCCATGGAGCTGGCCATCGGCGCCGCCGTCGGCCTCGGCGTCGGCTTCCTCGGCGCCTTCGGGCTGCGGCACATCGCCCTGCCCGCCTCCGGTCTCTACCCGATCGCCGTCATGGCCATCGCCGTCACGGCGTACGCGGCGGGCGCCCTGGCCCACGGCTCCGGGTTCCTCGCCGTCTACCTGGCCGCGATGGTCCTCGGCAACGCGAAGCTGCCGCACGCCCCCGCCAACCGCGGCTTCGCCGAGGGGCTCGGCTGGATCGCCCAGATCGGCATGTTCGTCCTGCTCGGCCTGCTGGTCACCCCGACCAAGCTGGGCGACGACTTCTGGCCCGCCGTCGTCATCGGCCTGGTCCTGACGGTGGTGGCGCGGCCCATGGAGGTCTGGGTCAGCCTGCTGCCGTTCCGCATCCCCTGGCAGGAGAAGGCCCTGATGTCCTGGGCCGGCCTGCGCGGAGCCGTCCCCATCATTCTCGCCACGATCCCGATGGTGTCCGGGATCGAGGGCAGCGAGCGGGTCTTCAACATCGTCTTCGTGCTCGTGGTCGTCTACACCCTCGTCCAGGGTCCGACGCTGCCCTGGCTGGCGAAGGCGCTGCGACTGGGCGGCTCCGACGAGGCCGCCGACCTGGGCGTCGAGTCGGCGCCGCTGGAGCGGCTGCGCGGACATCTGCTCTCCATCGCCATCCCGGCGGGCTCGAAGATGCACGGCGTGGAGGTCGCGGAGCTGCGCCTCCCGGCCGGGGCCGCCGTCACCCTCGTCGTACGCGACGAGAAGAGCTTCGTGCCGGGCCCGGCGACCGTGCTGCGGCACAGGGACGAGCTCCTCGTCGTCGCGACCGACCCGGTGCGGGACGCCACCGAGCGGCGGCTGCGGGCCGTCGGACAGGGCGGAAAACTGGCCGGCTGGCTGGGCACGGCGGGCTCGACGGCCGTCTCCGAGCGGGGCCGTCGGCAGCGCGCGCTGCCCCACATTCCGTTCGGAAAGCGAACGTCCGGTTAATCACAGGCGCAGTTTCGAATGGAAGGGCGTTTTCCCAGGCGGGAGGACGCCCTTCCCTGTACCATGAAGGCACACTTGATCGAACCAACTCTGCCTGACGCAGAGCTGGCGCGACCGTATGGCGGCCGACACGCCCTCCGCAGTGGGGCCCGGTATCTACCGCAGTTCCGCGCATGAGGACAGCTCTCGGCAGCGCCCGCACCACCGTGCAGGGGCGCGCTACCAGGCGGCAGAAAGGCAAGGACCGTGGTGTCCACGGTCACTTCTGACACGCCTACGGCGCCCGGTACCTCGGGTACGTCCGGCATCTCGGGCTCGCTCGGCACCTCGAGCACGCTCGGCACCTCGGGCACGTCCCGTACGGCCGGCACGACCGGCACCCCGGGCTCGCACGGCACCTCGGGCACGTCCCGTACGGCCGGCACGTCCCGGACGGTCGGCGCGTCCGTCCCGAAGCCGGGCAAGGCGGCCGGGAAGGCAGCCGGCAAGCGCGCCGGGTACGGACAGCTCCTCCGCACCCCGGGAGCGCTGTCCTTCCTGCTCCCCGGGTTCGCCGCCCGGCAGCCCTTCGCGATGCTGACGATCGGCATCGTCCTGCTCGTCCAGCACACCACCGGCTCGTACGGCAGCGCCGGCGCCGTCGCCGCCGTCACCGGCGTCTCGATGGCGCTGTTCGCCCCGCAGAGCGGCAAGCTCGCCGACCGCTTCGGCCAGCGCGCCGTCCTGGTCCCCGGGGTGCTGGTCCACTCCACCGCCGTCTCCCTGCTCGTGGTGCTCGCCCTGGCGGGCGCCCCGATGTGGGCCCTGTTCCTCGCCGCCCTACCGGCCGGTGCCTCCGTCCCGCAGGTCGGGCCGATGGTCCGTGCCCGCTGGGCGGCGAAGCTGGAGAACTCCCCGCTGATGCCGACGGCCGCGGCCTTCGAGTCGGTCACGGACGAGTTCACCTTCGTCGTCGGTCCCGTCCTCGCCACCGCGCTCTGCACCGGCGTGCACCCCGCTGCCGGTCTGATCGCCGAGGCGGCGCTCACGCTCTTCGGCGGCCTGTTCTTCGCCGCCCAGCGCAGCACCCAGCCCGCCCACGGCCTCGTCGCCGCCGCCGGCGGCGGTGAGGCGCGCGTCTCGGCCCTGTCGATCCCCGGCGTACGGGTTCTGGCCGTCGCCTTCCTGGGCATCGGCTCGGTCTTCGGCGGTATGCAGGTCTCGCTGACCGCGTTCTCCGAGGAGATCGGCAACCCCGGCGCCAACGGTCTGCTGTACGGGATCTTCGCCGCGGGCAACATGCTCGCGGGCATCGCGTGCGGCGCGATCGCCTGGAAGATCGGCCCGCGCAAGCGTCTGATCCTGGGCTACGCCGGACTGACCGTGGCGGCCTCGCTGCTCTGGTCGGCGCACTCCGTGGTGCTGCTCGGCGCGCTCGGCCTGATCGTGGGTCTGTGCATCGCCCCGGCCCTGATCACCGGCTACACCATCGTCGAGACCCTGGTCCCGGCCTCCGCCAGGACCGAGGCCTTCACCTGGCTCACCGGCGCCGTGGCGCTGGGGCAGGCGGCGGCCGTGACGGTCGCCGGCCGCCTCGCCGACGAGCACGGCGCGAGCACCGGATTCCTGGTGCCGCTGGTGGGCACGGCGCTCGCGCTGGCCACGCTCCTGGCGCTGCGCTCGCGGCTGACCCCCCAGGCGTCGGGCCGGGTCCGCGCACGTGGTATCGGTCACCGAGTGCCGGTGACGGTGGACTGATCCCGCGGAATACGTCACTATGGATCGTCGTTAGCACTCGATGAGTGTGAGTGCCAGGAGGAAGACAAGTGCCGACCTACCAGTACCAGTGCACCGAGTGCGGCGAGGGCCTCGAGGCGGTGCAGAAGTTCACCGATGACGCGCTGACCGAGTGCCCGAGCTGCAAGGGACGCCTGAAGAAGGTGTTCTCGGCGGTCGGCATCGTCTTCAAGGGTTCCGGCTTCTACCGGAACGACAGCCGCGGCTCGTCGAGCTCCAGCTCGCCCGCCTCGTCGTCGAAGTCCGCTTCGTCGCCGGCCTCCTCGTCGTCGGCGTCCTCGGACGCGAAGCCGGCCGCTTCGTCGAGCTCGTCGACGTCCTCGGCGTCGAGCGCGTCGAGCTCCACCTCGGCCGCCTGATCCGGGTCTCCCGACCTCTGTTCTTACGGAAGCCTTACCGCTGTGCGCGGTGGGGCTTCCGCCGTTTCTCGGGCCGATAATGTGACCGGCATGGCGACCAACGCGTTTGCGGACATCGGTGTGATCGGCGGCTCGGGCTTCTACTCCTTCCTGGAGGACGTGACGGAGGTGTCCGTCGACACCCCGTACGGCAGCCCCAGCGACCGCCTCTTCCTCGGTGAGGTCGCGGGACGGCGGGTCGCGTTCCTGCCCCGGCACGGCCGGAGCCACACGCTGCCGCCGCACCGGATCAACTACCGCGCCAACCTGTGGGCGTTGCGCTCGGTGGGCGTACGGCAGGTGCTCGGGCCGTGCGCGGTGGGGGGTCTGCGGGAGGAGTACGGGCCCGGCACCCTCGTCGTACCGGACCAGCTGGTCGACCGTACGAAGTCGCGGACGCAGACGTACTTCGACGGGGAGCCGCTGCCGGAGGCCTGGGGCGGGGCGGTCCCGAACGTCGTGCACACGACCTTCGCCGACCCCTACTGCCCGGACGGGCGGCGAGTGGCCCTGAAGGCGGCGCGGGCGCACGGCTGGGAGCCGGTGGACGGCGGAACGATGGTCGTCGTCGAAGGACCTCGGTTCTCCACGCGCGCGGAGTCGCGCTGGCACGCGGCGGCCGGCTGGTCGGTCGTCGGCATGACCGGGCACCCGGAGGCGATCCTCGCCCGCGAACTGGGCCTCTGCTACACCTCGCTCGCCCTCGTCACGGACCTGGACGCGGGCGCGGAGACGGGCGAGGGCGTCACCCACACCGAGGTCCTCCAGGTGTTCCGCGCGAACGTGGGGCGGCTGCGGGAGGTGCTCTTCGACGCGGTGGGCGCACTGCCGGACACGGCGGACCGGGACTGCCTGTGCACGCACGCGCACGACGGCTGGGACCTGGGGATCGAGCTTCCGTAGTCCTGTCGTCGATCCCCCTGGGGAGTGAGGGAGTTGTCCACAGGCGGCGAGTGATCCACAGGCCGCGGCGGGATGTTCGCGGAGACGGGATGGTGGGAGCGGTTCTCCGGACGGCCGGAGGACGGTACGACTCCCTACTCCCCTCCGGACAGGCGGTGCTGCCATGACGACCTCGGCTCTCCCCGGCCCTCTTCCGTACGCCGACCACTCCCCCGTTCCCGCGACGTGCGCGGTCCCGCCGTTCGATCCGTTGCGGGTACGGGGCGGGCGGCAGCGGCTGCGACGGGCGCTGCGGCGTCGGCGGCGGGCCCCGGCGGCGATCCTCGCGATGAGCGTGGCCGCGTTGGCGGTCGCGGGCGGAGGCGAGGTCTCCGCCGGCCATCCCCCGCCCACGGAGGCGCGGGAGCGGCACCGGCCGCCTGTGGTGCGGCTGGTGTCGGCGCCGGTACGGATCGCCGACGCGGAGGCCGTGCGGCTGCTGCGGCCCGGTGACCGGGTGGATGTGATCGCGGCCCCCAACTCTCCGATGGGCGGGAGCAGTAGCGGGGGCGGTGGGGCGCGTGTGGTCGCCAGGGGTGCTCGAGTGGCCGACGTTCCGGCCATGGGCGAGACTCGTTCGGACGGTGGGGCGTTGGTCGTCCTGTCCGTTCCACGGTCGACGGCTACGGCTCTGGCGGGCGCGGGTGTCACGTCCCAACTGGCGGTGACATTGTGCTGATTCGCACGGACGGCCTGTCAAGTAACCGTTTCGTGTGCACGGATTGGACGCATCTGCGTCGTTCGCTGCCTAATGGCAGCGCTACTTGCACGGCTTCTTGCACAAGCGACGAAAGGCACCCTGGTGAGTCCGAAGAACGAAGGCGTGGTGGCAGGCTTCAAGGCCTTCCTCATGCGCGGCAATGTGATCGACCTCGCGGTGGCGGTGGTCATCGGTGCCGCGTTCACCAACATCGTGAACTCGGTGGTGAAGGGTGTCATCAACCCGCTGGTCGGCGCCTTCGGTACGAAGGACCTGGAGAGCTACCGGTCCTGCCTCAAGGGTCCGTGTGTGGTCGACGACGCGGGCAACGCGGTCTCCGGCATCCCGATCATGTGGGGCCTGGTGCTCAGCGCCGTCCTCAGCTTCCTGATCACGGCGGCCGTCGTCTACTTCCTGATGGTGCTTCCCATGGCGAAGTACCTGGCCAGGCGGGCCGCCCACGACAAGGCGAAGGAGGGCGTCCAGGAGACGCTGGAGATCAGCGAGCTGGAGGTCCTGAAGGAGATCCGCGACCTGCTCGTCGCCCAGCGCGGCCCGAGCACGGGAAGCGGTACGGGTGCGGGCCCGGGTACGGGTTCCGGCGGGAGCGGGTCGCACCCCACCCCCTAGCCGGCGACTCGCACCGGCGTCAGAGGTGGTGCGGCGGCTTCTCTTCGAGGAAGCGCGCAAGATCGGCGGCACTGTCGCTGCCGCTCTGAGGCCGCTCGCCCCACCCGCGGTCCGTATCGTCCGCGGACTGCTGGTCCAGCGGATCGTCGAAGACCAGCTTCGGCTCCGTGGTGTTCTCGGGGATCGACTGACTGCCGGGCTGCTTCGGGTCTCGCGGGCCGTGGGCGGGGGCGGTGCTCATCCCACCAGCCTACGCCGGGTGCGGGGCGTCAGCGGTCCTTCGGGTCGATCAGCCACAGGCCCAGGACGACGAGGAACGACAGGACGAGGAAGCCGGCCCCCCACCAGGCCGTGCCGGTGTCCCCGGCCATCCACTCGTCGACCACGATCGTCAGCCCCCAGAGCTGCCCGATGACGACCGTGAGGGCCAGGGTCAGGCGCGCGCTCAGCTTCGACGAGCGTTCGGGCTCCTGCTCCGTACCGGCACCGGGGCCCGGGCCCGTGTGGCGGACCCGGGGGTCGCCGTAGCCGCTGGTGGGCCGGATCTGCGGGTAGCGCTCGTGCACCGGCCGGTTCAGCCGGGGCTGCGCGCTCCCGGGGGTGTAGGCGGGGCGCGGCGGAGGCTCGGGCGGCAGGACGGGGCCCGGGTCGGGGGTGCCCGGGGCCCGGCCGGGGACCTCGGGGTCCCGGGGGAAGGGTGCGTCGGTCATGTGCGCTCGCTCCTCGTGACGGCCCCGTCCGCGGAGGCGCCCGGGCAGTTGAGGCGCTCGGCCAGATCGGGACGCTCGGCGCCGAGCTGCCGGCACAGGCTCTCCTGGACGCTCTCGCCGGAGCGGGTGGTGCCGACGGCCCAGACGCTGCCGTCGGCCTCCTCCACCAGGAGGACCTTCGGCAGCGCCCGCGGCGGCGGGCCCGCGGTCACCTCTCCCGTACGGGCGTCGAAGACCCCCTCGTGGCAGGGGCAGTACAGCTCGCCCTCGGTGCCGCGGTCCTGCCGCCAGAGCACGGCACAGGCGAGGTGGGTGCAGACGGCCGAGTAGCCGACGAGGGTCCCGTCCTCCAGGCGGACGGCGACCGCGCGGTCCGCCTGCTCGGGGTAGCGGAAGGCGAGGGACTCGCCGGGCAGCAGCTGGTCGGCGATCTTCTTCGGCTCGGGTGTCCCGTCGGTGTCGCCGTGGCGGTGCAGGATCCCTGAGGCGACGCCGATGCCGCCGATGGCCAGGCCGCCGGAGACGGTGGCGACGATCCGGAGGTAGTCGCGCCGGGTGGTGAGCGAGTCGGCGGCGATCCGGTCGTGCAGCGCCTCCTGGGCGGCGTCGGCCGCACCCTGGCCGTCGGCGGGCGGCTGCTCGGTGACGCTCATCGGACCGCCTTCCCGTTGATCTCCACGACGGGGAGCCCGCCGGGGACCGGCCACTGGACCTTGTCGGCGGGGACGACCATCGCCACTCCGGTGGAGACGGTCGTCGAGCCGAAGGTGAAGGAGTCGGCGACCTGGACGCCGGGGCGCTCGCTCTGGAGCTCCTCGAGGGTTCCGTAGAAGAGGGCGCCGGTGGGGCAGACCGTGGCGCACATCGGGGCGAGTCCGTAGGCGGTGCGGTCGTAGCAGAGGTTGCACTTCATCTGCAGCTTCGCCTGGAGGTCGATCTTCGGGACGCCGAAGGGGCAGGCGTTGACGCAGTTGGCGCAGCCGATGCAACGGGTGGTGTCGGCCTGCTGCACCACACCGTCGGCGGTGACGAGGATGGCGTCGGCCGGGCAGACCTCGGCGCAGGGCGCGACCGGGTCCTCGCAGTGCATGCAGACCGTGGGAAGGGAGGCGACGGAGTGCCCCTCGTCGGGGTAGTCGAGGTGGATCATCGACTTGCCGCGGTGCGAGTCGCACTCGCGGCAGGCCGAGACGCACGCCTGGCAGCCGATGCAGCGCCCGGGGTCGATGAAGATCGTGCGGCCCATCATGAGCGGCGTCAGCTCCTCTCCGCGGTGCCACGGCCCTGCGGGGACGTGGGCGGCAGGGGGTCGGTACGGGAGACCTGCGTCTCGGGGTAGGCGTGCTGCCCGGGGGCGGTCGGGGGTTCGGGCACCTCGTCGATCCGCTCCGCGGCCTCGATGCGTGCCGCGCAGACCTTGTACTCGGGGATCTTGGAGCGGGGGTCGAGGGCGTCGACGGTGAGGGCGTTGGCGGCGGTGGGGACCGGCCAGTGGTACGGCACGAAGACGGTGTCCGGGCGGATCGCCTCGGTGACCAGGGCGGGGAAGACCTCGCTGCCGCGGCGGGTGACGACGCGGACGGGTTCGCCGTTGCGGAAGCCGTGCGAGGGGTGGACCTCGACCCAGGGCCTCGGGGTCTGTTCGACGAGGGCGCCAAGGCGCCGGGTCTGGTTGCCGGAGAGGAAGTGGGCGACCGTGCGGCCGGTGGTGAGCGAGAGGGGGTACTCCTCGCTGTACGGGTCCATGGGCGGGTGCCATTCGACGACCTGCATATGGATCTTGCCGTCCGGGTGGTAGGTCCTGCCGTCCTCGAAGAGGCGGGGGGTGCCCGGGTGATCGGTGGAGGGGCAGGGCCAGGCGATGCCGCCGGTCTCCTCCAGGCGTTCGTAGGTGATGCCGTAGTAGTCGTTGACCGTTCCGGCGGACGCGACGCGGAGCTCCTCGAACACGGACCGGGAGTCGGGGAAGTCGAACTTGTCCCCGGCGCCGAGGCGCCTGGCGAGTTCGCAGATCACCCAGGTGTCGGTGCGGACCCCGGCGGGCGGCTCCTGGGCCTTGTTGTGCTTGACGACCCGGGCCTCGGCGTTGGCCATCACGCCTTCGTCCTCGGCCCAGACGGTGACCGGGAAGACCACGTGCGCGTTGGCGGCGGTCTCCGACAGGAAGAAGTCGAACTGGGCGTGGAACTGGAGGGTGTCGTAGCCGTTCTTGACGGTCGCGTAGTTGGGGAGGGAGACGAAGGGGTTGTTGCAGATGCCGATCAGTCCGCGGATCTCCTCGCGCTGCATCTGCCAGACCATCTCCATCATGGAGGTTCCGGCGGGCGGGAGTTCGGACTCGTCGATGCCCCAGATCTCGCAGATCTGACGGCGGTGCTCGGGGTCGGTGATGGAGCGGCCGCCGGGCAGCAGGTCGGACTTCTGGCCGTGCTCCCGGCCGCCCTGACCGTTGCCCTGGCCGGTGATGGTGCCGTAGCCGGCGCCCGGCCTGCCGATGTTCCCGGTGGCGGTGCACAGGTTGATGATGGTCAGGCAGTTCTCGACGCCCTGGGAGTGGTGCTCGACGCCGCGGGCGTGCCAGGCCATGGCCCGCTCGGCGCCGGCGAACATCCGGGCGGTGCGCACGATCTGTTCCTCGGGCACGCCGCAGATCTCGGCGGAGCGGGACGGCGGGTACTCCTGGACGGTCCTCCTGACCTCGTCCCAGCCGGTGGTGTGTGCGGCGAGGTAGGCCTCGTCGGTGAGGCCCTCGGCGACGATCACGTGCAGGACGGCGTTGAAGAACGCCGAGTCGGTGCCGGGCTTGAGGGCGACATGGAGGTCGGCGGTGCGGGCGATGGCCGTCTCGCGGGGGTCGACGACGATCAGGGACGCGCCGCGGTCCCGGGCTCCCCACAGGTACTGGGTCATCACGGGGAAGCACTCGCCGACGTTGGAGCCGGCGATGAGGAGGCAGTCGGTGAGGAGGATGTCGGAGAACGGGTTGCCGGCCCGGTCGATGCCGAAGGACAGCTTGTTGGCTCCGGCGGCGGAGACCATGCACAGGCGCCCGTTGTAGTCGACGTGCCGGGACTTCAGGGCCACGCGGGCGAACTTGCCGACGAGATAGGTCTTCTCGGAGTAGAGGCTGGCCCCGCCGAGCAGGCCGAAGGAGTCGTTGCCGTGCTCGGCCTGGATGCGGCGGATCTCGGCGACGGTGTGGTCGAGTGCCTCCTCCCAGCTCACCTCGCGGAACTCCTCGTCGCGGCTGCGGCGCATGAGCGGGGCGGTGAGCCGGTCGGGGTGGTTGACCTGCTGGTAGGCGTTGATGCCCTTGGGGCAGAGCCGCATCCGGTTGATGTCGTGGTTGCGGGGTTCGACGCCGAAGACCTTGCCCGCGCGGTCGACGCGCAGGTACATGCCGCACTGGACGCCGCAGAAACAGCAGTGGGTGGGGACGAGCGTCTCGCCGTTCTGGTCGGCGTGCCAGCGGTCGGCGGGGATGCCGCCGGCGTCGCGGAAGTTACGGGTGCCGGGCGGGGCGATCGAGGGGTCGAGCGGGAGCTGGTGGTCGCGGCCCACGTGCTGCTGGGTCACTTGAAGCCCTTCTTGACGTGGGTCAGGTAGGCGTTGCCGCGCATCACGCGCTTGCAGCGGGGGCAGTACTCGGGCCCCTGGTCGAAGCCGAGCTTGAGGTCGCGCATGGTGCCCTGGAGGTTCTCGACGTAGGGGGCGGTGTCGATGGGCTCCTCGCAGCGGCGGCAGGCGAGGACCTCGTCGCCGTCCTTGCGGCGGGAGGTGTACTTGAAGAGCTGCATGCCGACGGCGGCGGGCCGCTGCACGATGTGGAAGAACTTCCCGAACGGGATGTAGATGAGGGTGAAGACCACCGACACCATGTGCAGGATCGCCAGGAACTCGTAACCGCCGCCGTGCAGGAAGATCGACGAGAAGGTGAGCAGGAGCCCGGTCACGGAGATGACGATGAGGGCGATCAGCGGGACGAGGTCGTAGGCGAAGCGCTGGCCGGTGATGGCCCCGCGGTCCTTCATCCGGCGCCACAGGAAGTAGCAGGCGCCGGGGATGACGAGGACGGCGGCGATGTCGAGCCCGTGGAACATCAGCCAGCCGACGATGTTCAGGGAGTCGAAGCCGAGGACCTTGAAGCCCCAGATGCGCATCTCGTAGCCGGGCCCGGACCCGGTGGACGAGGTGAAGGTGAACCAGCCCCAGGTGAGCGGGAAGGTGATCAGGGCGGCCAGGATGCAGCCCCAGAAGATCAGCTGGTGTGCCGCCCAGCGGGCGTGGGACCGGGCGCCGAGGAACTTCTGGAAGCCGAGGTAGGTGGCGATCATCTTCGGCAGCGCGGTGGGCGCCCTGCGGAAGTTGGCGGCCGAGAAGAACGAGCGCCAGCCCTGCTTGAAGAGACGGCGCGCACCGGGCGCGGAGATCCAGACGGTGTAGCGGTAGGCCACGCCGAAGGCCAGGAAGACGGTGGCGACGGCGTACGGAAGGAGCGCCGAGTCGAAGTCGCGCAGCAGCCGGCTGCCGAGGACGATCGCGACGATCAGCAGCACGGAGACAGCGGTACCGGCGAGCGCGGCCCGGCGGCGTACGTCGGCGGGTGTCTGGACGACGGGCGTGAGGTCCTGCGGTTGCTCGCTCACGGGTGGCTCGGTCACGCGCACACGCTAGGGCGATATGCCGGAATTCAACCTGTTTTGCGGGCCGGGCGGGTGAGCGTGTCGCTCAGATGGCGTTCAGGCCGTGGACGCGGAAGACGGCGCGGGCCTCGTCGAGCTGATGCGCTGTCGGAGAGGGGGTGTCGTGGAGCGTGAAGGGCATGGCGAGTGCCTGCCACTTCGCTTCGCCGAGCCGGTGGAAGGGGAGGATGTCGACGCGCGAGACATTGCCCAGCCCGGCGGCGAAGGAGGCGACTCCCTCGATGTCGGCGGGGTCGTCGGTCAGACCGGGGACGAGCACGAAGCGGACGTGGACCTCCTGGCCGAGGTCGGCGAGGCGGCGGGCGAAGTCCAGGGTCGGCCGCAGCGGGCGGCCGGTGACCTTCCTGTACGTCTCCTGCTCCCAGGCCTTGATGTCGAGGAGGACGAGGTCGGTGTCGCGCAGCAGGGCGTCGGTGGCGCGGGCGCCCAGGAAGCCGGAGGTGTCGAGCGCGGTGTGCAGTCCCAGCTCGTGCTTCATCCGGTGGAGCAGCTCCCCGGTGAAGACGGGCTGGAGGAGGGGTTCGCCGCCGGAGACGGTGGCCCCGCCTCCGGCGGCGGAGATGAAGCGGGTGTACTTCCGCGCTTCGGCGATCACGTCGTCGGCGGAGGTGCGCGTGCCGCTCCGCATCCGCCAGGTGTCGGGGTTGTGGCAGTAGAGACAGGTCAGCGGGCAACCGGAGAGGAAGGTGACGAAGCGGGTGCCGGGGCCGTCGACGCCGGTCGACAGGTCCCAGGAGTGCACCGAGCCCTCGGAGGGGCGGCGGGTGACCGCGGCGGCCGGTGTCACGGGCGCGGGCATGATCGTGGTCATGACGGGACCTCTCCGTCCGGGGCTCCTACAGCGAGCCGTGGAAGGTGCGGTTGAGGACGTCCAGCTGCTGGTCGCGGGTGAGACGGACGAAGTTGACCGCGTATCCGGAGACCCGGATGGTCAGCTGCGGGTGGTTCTCCGGGTGCTCCATGGCGTCCATCAGCACATCCCTGTCGAGCACGTTGACGTTCATGTGGAAGCCGTCGCTCGCCATGTAGCCGTCGAGGACACCGGCCAGGTTCCTGATCCGCTCCTCCGGGGTCCGGCCCAGACCGTCGGGGGTGACGGTGCTGGTCAGCGAGATGCCGTCCTCGGCGTCCTCGTACGGCAGCTTGGCGACCGACAGCGCCGAGGCCACATAGCCGTGGGTGTCGCGGCCGTTCATCGGGTTGGCGCCCGGGGAGAACGGCTCGCCGGCCCGGCGCCCGTCGGGGGTGTTGCCGGTCTTCTTCCCGTAGACGACGTTGGAGGTGATGGTCAGGACGGACTGGGTGTGCTCGGCGTCGCGGTAGGTGGGGTGCCTGCGCACCTTCCTCATGAACTCCTCGACCAGCCGGACCGCGATCTCGTCGGCGCGGTCGTCGTTGTTGCCGTACGCCGGGTAGGCGCCCTCGATCAGGTAGTCGGTCGCGAGACCGGTCTCGTCCCGGACCGGGGTGACCCTGGCGTACTTGACGGCGGCCAGCGAGTCGACGGCGACCGCCAGGCCGGCGATGCCGCAGGCCATGGTGCGGCGCACGTCGCGGTCGTGGAGCGCCATCTCGATCCGCTCGTAGGCGTACTTGTCGTGCATGTAGTGGATGACGTTCAGCGCGTGGACGTACGTGGCGGCGAGCCACTCCATCTGCTCGTCGAACCGGGCCATCACCTCGTCGTAGTCCAGGACGTCGGAGGTGATCGCCCCGGTGGCCGGACCGACCTGGGCGCCGGACCTCTCGTCGCGACCGCCGTTGATCGCGTAGAGGAGGGTCTTGGCGAGGTTCACCCGGGCACCGAAGAACTGCATCTGCCGGCCGACGGGCATCGCCGAGACGCAGCAGGCGATGGCGGTGTCGTCCCCGAAGCGGGGCCGCATCAGCTCGTCCGACTCGTACTGCACGGACGAGGTGTCGATGGAGACCCTGGCGCAGAACTCCTTGAAGCCCTGGGGAAGGCGGGGCGACCAGAAGACGGTCATGTTCGGCTCGGGCGCCGGGCCGAGGTTGTAGAGGGTCTGGAGATAGCGGAACGAGGTCCTGGTGACCAGCGGACGGCCGTCCTCGCCCATGCCGGCGATGGACTCGGTGACCCAGGTCGGGTCTCCGGAGAACAGCTCGTCGTACTCGGGGGTGCGCAGGAAGCGGACGATACGGAGCTTGATGATGAAGTCGTCGACGAGTTCCTGCGCCTGCTCCTCGGTGAGGAGTCCGGCCTCGATGTCGCGCTGGAGATAGACGTCCAGGAAGGTGGAGGTCCGGCCCAGGGACATCGCGGCGCCGTTCTGCTCCTTCACGGCGGCGAGATAGGCGAAGTACACCCACTGGACGGCCTCGCGGCCGGTCGTCGCGGGGCCCGAGACGTCGTGGCCGTAGGAGCGCGCCATCGCCTTCAGCTCGCCGAGCGCGCGGATCTGTTCGGCCAGCTCCTCCCGCAGCCGGACGGTCTCCTCCAGCGAACGGCCGCCGGCGGGGAGGGAGTCGAGCTCCGCCTTCTCCTCCCGCTTGGCCGCGATCAGCCGGTCGACCCCGTAGAGGGCGACGCGTCGGTAGTCGCCGATGATGCGGCCGCGGCCGTACGCGTCGGGGAGACCGGTGATGACGCCGGCCTTGCGGGCGGCGCGGATCTCAGGGGTGTAGGCGTCAAAGACACCGGCGTTGTGGCTCTTGCGGTACTCGGTGAAGACCTTCTCCAGCTCGGCCGAGACCGGGTAGCCGTAGGTCTCGAGGGCGCCGGCGACCATGCGCCAGCCGCCGTACGGCATGATCGCGCGCTTCAGCGGGGCGTCGGTCTGCAGGCCGACGATCAGGTCCTTGTCGCGGTCGATCCAGCCCGGGGCGTGGGCGGTGATGCTGGAGGGGATGTCGTACGCGACGTCGAGGACGCCCTTGGCGCGCTCCTCGGGGAAGCGGTCGGTGACGGCCTTCCACACCGCGGTGGTGCGCTCGGTAGGACCGGCGAGGAAGGAGTCGTCGCCCTCGTACGGCGTGTAGTTCTGCTGGATGAAGTCGCGGACGTCGACGGCGTCGCGCCAGAGTCCGCCCCGGAAGCCCTTCCAGGCCCGCTCGTTCACCGTTGCCTCAGCAGGGGTCGCCGTCATGGCCCGCACCGCCTTCTTCGATTCGTTCGATCGCGTCGTTTCCTGTCTCCATTGCACTCCTCCCGACCGGCCGTCCGGGTCGGCAATGGTCACCGGTCGACGGTCTTTGGTCCCGTTCCGGGCATGCGGAAAGACCCCGCCGGAGCGGGGTCTTCCGGGAGCTCGGTGACCTGTCGGAGAGCGCGGTGACCGTCCGGGACAGCGCGGCCGGTACGCCGGTCAGCTGGGCGCCTCCGCGCCCTTGCGGGCGTAGAACCACCAGGTCACGACCGTGCAGCTGGCGTAGAAGGCGACGAAGCCCCACATCGCGCTGGTCACGGCCACCGAGCCGAAGAGGGCCGGGATGAAGAAGAAGCCGTAGGCGGCGATCGCCGAGGTGAAGCCGGTGACCGCACCGGACTCCATCTCCGACTGCTTCAGCGCGCGTGCGTACTCCGGGGTGCCCTCCGTCAGCCCCTTCAGATGGGTGGAGCGGAAGATCACCGGGATCTGGCGGAAGGTCGAGCCGTTGCCGATGCCCGAGAAGAAGAACGCCGCCAGGAAGCAGAAGAAGAAGCCGTAGAAACCGCCCGTGTCCGACCCCGACGGGAGGAAGGAGATGACGCCGATGATCGAGGCCGCCATGCCCACGAAGGACAGGATCGTCACCCGTGCGCCGCCCAGCTTGTCCGCGACCCAGCCGCCCGCCCACCGGGCCAGGGCGCCCACGGCCGGGCCCATCCAGGCGTAGGTGGCGACGGAGTAGTCCGGGAACGTGGTCTTGATCAGCATCGGCAGGGCGGCCGCGAAGCCGATGAAGGAGCCGAAGGTGCCGACGTACAGCCAGGTCATCAGCCAGTTGTGCTTGCGCTTGAAGATGATCTTCTGCCGGCTGAAGGGGGTGGAGGCGACCTTCAGGTCGTTCTGGCCGAACCAGGCCACCGCCGCGAGGACGAGCAGCACGGGGACCCAGATGAAGGCGGCGTTCTGCAGGTGGACCGGGGTTCCGTCGGCCCTGTGCTGGGCCGTGCCGATCGCGATCGTCGACCAGGTGATGACGATCGGCGTCAGCAGCTGCACCGCCGAGACGCCCAGGTTTCCCAGGCCCCCGTTGATACCGGTCGCGCTGCCCTTCTTCGCCTTCGGAAAGAAGAAGCCGATGTTCGCGAGCGAGGAGGCGAAGTTCGCGCCGCCGATGCCGCACAGGGCCGCGATGGCCACCATGACGACGTACGGGGTCGACGGGTCCTGGATCGCGACGCCCAGCCAGATCAGCGGCACGATCAGCACGACGGTCGACAGCGCCGTGAAGCGGCGCTGACCGATCCTCGGGCCGAGGAAGGTGTAGAGGATCCGGGCGGTGCCGCCCGTCAGACCGGGGATGGCCGTCAGCCAGAACAGCTGCGAGGTGGAGAAGCCGAAGCCGACGTCCTGCAGGTTGGTGGCGGTGACGCTCCACACCTGCCAGACGACGAAGGCCACCAGGAGCGCCGGGACCGCGATCCACAGATTGCGGCTCGCGACACGCTTCCCGATCGACTTCCAGAAGAGCTCGTTCTCCGGCTCCCAGTCGGTGATCGGCCGGCCCGGGCGGTACTGCTCCGCGTCGTACGAGGGTGCCGGCCCGCTCGTCGCCGCTCTGGTGTCCTGGAGTACGGAACTCATGGCGCTTCCCTGGGATTGGGGCTGTCCTTTGCCCTTCCAGGCTGCGTCCGCGCCCAGGGGCCGGGTCAGAGGCCATGGTCGTGACCCCGGCGGGCAGAGGTCCCGCCCCTCCCGGGCCCTAGGGACCCCGCGTGCCGAAGGACCCGGCCCGGGCCCGGCTCTGATGTCCTGTGGCGCATGACGCAACCGTTCCTGCCCCTCACCGCGCGGTCCCGTGCCGAGGCGCACCGCGCCGCCACACCGCTCGAGCTCTTCTTCGACCTCTGCTTCGTCGTCGCCGTCGCCCAGGCCGGCGCCGAGCTCGTGCACGCGGTCGCCGAGCACCACGCCGCCGAGGGCGTCGGCCACTACGCGATGGTCTTCTTCGCGATCTGGTGGGCCTGGATGAACTTCACCTGGTTCGCCTCCGCCTACGACAACGACGACGTCCTCTACCGCGTCGCCACCTTCGTCCAGATCGCCGGCGTCCTCATCCTCGCCGCCGGGATCTCCCGCGTCTTCGAGGACGACTTCCTCGTCACGGTGCTCGGCTACGCGGTCATGCGGCTCGCCCTCTCGTTCCAGTGGCTGCGCGCCGCCCACCACGCGACGGACGCCGCCGAGCGCACGATGTGCCGCCGGTACGCGGCGGGGGTGATCCTCTGCCAGATCGGCTGGACCGCCCTCCTCTGGGCCCCCGAGTCCGCCCGCACCTGGATCTTCGTCGTCATGATCGTCGCCGAGCTGGCGGTCCCCGCGATCGCGGAGAAGGACACCCACACCCAGTGGCACGCGCATCACATCGCCGAGCGTTACGGCCTCTTCACCATCATCGTGCTCGGCGAGACCGTCGCGGCCGCGACGGTCGCCGTGAAGACGGGGGTCAGCGAGTACGACGCCCTCGACGAACTGCTCCCGATCGCCGCGGGCGGCCTGCTGATCGTCTACGCCGCCTGGTGGATCTACTTCGCCGCGCCCGCCCACGTCCGCCTGCGCTCCAACCGGCAGGGCTTCCTCTGGGGCTACGGCCACTACCTGATCTTCGCCTCCGCCGCGGCCATCGGCGCCGGGATCGAGATCGCCGTCGAGCAGGCGGTGGGCAAGGCCCACATCTCCACGCTCGCGGCCTCCTCCGCCGTGACGATCCCCACCGCGCTCTTCCTGCTCTGCGTGTGGCTGCTCCACGCCCGGTACTTCAAGGTCGGCATCGCACAGCAGCTCGTCCTGCCCGTCTCGTCGCTGGCGATCCTCATGTGCACGTTCGCCGGCCGCTGGGCGGTCCTGCTGGCCGGTCTCGCCGCGGCGGCGACGGTGGCCGTCGGGGTGACGCTGTCCGCGCGCAACCCCGTCTCGCGCGGCTCCGGCCCCGGTCACGGGCACGGCCCCGACCAGGGGCACTGATCGAACAGGCGTGGTACGCAGGCACCATGACGAACCAAGACGCCATCACGGACGTGCCGGGGCTCCGGGTCGGCCACGCGCGCGTGACCGGGCCGCGGGCCCTCAGCGGGACCACCGTCGTCCTCGCCCCCGAGGGCGGGGCCGTCGCCGGCGTGGACGTGCGCGGCGGCGGACCCGGCACACGGGAGACCGACGCCCTCGACCCCCGTAACGTCGTCCGGCGGATCGACGCCGTGGTCCTCACGGGCGGCAGCGCGTACGGGCTCGACTCCGCGGCCGGGGTGATGGCCTGGCTGGAGGAGCGGGGGCGGGGGGTACGGGTGGGGCCCGAGCCCTCGCACGTGGTCCCGGTCGTCCCCGCCGCCTGCGTCTTCGACCTGGGCCGCGGCGGCGACTTCGCCGCCCGGCCGGACGCGTCCACGGGGCGGGCGGCGGTGGAGGCCGCCGCGGCCACGGAGCTCCACGCGCGCGTGGAGGCGGGCGCGGTCGGGGCGGGCACGGGCGCCGTCGTGGGCGGGCTCAAGGGCGGGGTCGGCACGGCGAGCACGGTCCTGGAGTCGGGGATCACGGTCGGCGCGCTGGTCGTCGTCAACGCGGTCGGCTCGGCGGTCGATCCGGAGACGGGCGCGCTGTACGGGGAGTACTTCCACGGCCGGCCCGCGTACCCGGAGCCGGCCGTCCACGAGGCCGCCCGCCTGCGCCTCGCCGAGGCCCGGGCGACGAACACGCCGCCGCCGCTCAACACCACCCTCGCGGTCGTCGCGACGGACGCCGCGCTGACCCGGGCGCAGGCGCAGAAGTTCGCCGGCACGGCGCACGACGGCATCGCGCGCGCCGTCCGCCCGGTCCATCTCCTCAACGACGGAGACACCGTCTTCGCCCTCGCGACCGGTGCGCGCGAGCCGGACCCGGACGCCGGTCCGCTCGCACTCAACGAGATCCTGGCGGCCGGCGCCGACCTGGTCACCCGGGCGATCGTGCGGGCGGTCAGGGAGACCGCCGAGGGGGTGACGGGACCGGGCGGGGACTTCCCCTCGTACCGCGAGCTGTACGGACCCGCACCGCTTGTCGACTCCCCGTCCAACAAAGGGAGTTGAGCCGATCGCCGACCCGCGTGCGGGAACTTCACGCACGCCCCCGTCGTTTTGCCGAACCCCGGACACGATGTCGGACCCAGGGACTACGTTAAGCAAGCACCAAGTGACATGCGGCGACGGCCTGGAGACCCTCTTGAACGATCCGCAGGATCATCTCGATCCGTACGAGACGACCGAGACGCACGTCGAGCGCCTCCTCGGCCGGGCGCTCAACTCCTTCGACCTGTCCGACTCCACGATCGAGCGCCTGGAGACGGCGTTCGCCCATTCCAGCGCGCTGCACTCCTCGCACCACAGCGCGTCGCTGCACCGCACCACGTACCGCCACACCTATCTCCTGGCCGACGGAACGGCGCTCAGCCTCTGGGAGCTGGTGCACAACTCCGGCCGGAACGGCACCGAGCAGCACGAGCTGTACGCGGACGAGGCGGAGGCGCGGCTCGCCGCCTCCCGGCTCCCCTCCCGCTTCTCCCCGGGCTGGGGCGTCGAGCGCTCCACCGAACCGGACTTCGACGAGGACGGCGACCTGGAGCTGCTCAGCACCCTGCTGTCCCGCCGGATACCGAAGCAGCCCCGGAAGTACGTCGCCGAGGACTCTCCGGACCACGCCCGGCGGGTGCTGCGCCGCGCGGAGAACGCGGACCGGCCGGGCGAGGAGACCGCGCGCCGGCTGCGCGTGGCGTACGCGCACCACATCACGCAGGCGTTCGGCCGCCAGTACGCCGCGACCGAGGGCGGCCGGGACGCCGGCTTCACCCTCTACGAGCACGCGTTCCTGCTGCTCGACGGCACCGAGCTGAGCCTCTGGGAGGTGGAGCACACGGCGACCCCCGACGGCCGCCACATGTGCGAGGTCTACGAGGACGAGCGCACGGCACGCGACGCGATGGAGCACCGCGCCCGGGTGCGGTGAGCCACGGCGCAGAGGAGGGCGGCCACCCTGGCCCCGCCCTCCCCTGGCCGGTCTAGGGGAGGCGAACGAGCAGGGCCACCGTCACGCCGGTCAGCCGCTCGGCGCCGGTCGCGGTGTAGCGGGCTCGGAGAGCCCGCGCCTGGGCGGCCGGGAGGGCGTCCAGCGGATCGGCCGCGTCACCGGCCACGACGAGCCAGATCCTCGGCTCCTCCCGCAGACAGGCGGCCGGGTCGGGACACTCCGTCGACCACAGGTCGGCGCGGTCGGCGGCCGCGGTGCCCAGGAAGACATCGCGCGGCCGCAGCCCGTCCGCCAGGTAGAAACGGACACCCACGTCGAGCATGCGCCAGTGGTCGTCCCCCCGGTCGAACGCCACCGCGTCCCCCGGCCGGTGATACTTCTCGATCGTCCGGGCGGCACCCTCGAAGTCGACGCCCTGCCAGAAGTGGGCGAACGGTCGGCGTACCGCCTGCTGTTCGGGCAGCGTCAGCAGGACCAGCGCCACGATGACCCCCGCGACGGCTCCCCGCGAGCGAAGGCGTGAACGCGGACCGGCGACCCCCGCCCCGGCCAGCACGGCCCAGGCGGGGAGGGTGAAGAGCAGGTACCGGTAGTAGAAGTACGAGACGTCGCCGTGCGATACCGCCCACAGCAGCAGGGGTGGCAGCAGGGCGAGCGCGAGGAGACCGAGGACCGCGGAGCTTCCGGCCGTGGGCCGGTCGGCGTAGGGTCGGTCGGCCGCGGAGCCGCCGGCGTTGGCCCCGTCGGGCTCGGCTCCGTCCGGCTCCGGGCTCACCGCCGCCGGGCTCACGCTCGCCCGGCTCACCGCCGCCCCGTGGCGGTCGCCCCCGGCCAGGGCCGCCAGGACGGTCATCGCTCCGGCGACCAGCGCGGATGCGTACAGCTGCGGCAGGAAGGTGACCAGGCTCCACAGGTCGGGGCCGGGGATCCAGGAGATCTGGCGCCCTGCGTGCGCCCGGCCCAGCAGCACCACGGGACCGGCGGCCGCCGTACCGGCCAGCGCGGCGAGACCGAAACGCAGGGCGGTCGAGCGATCCGCGCGGGCCCGCCGCACCACAAGGACCAGGTGCCCGGCCAGGACGGTCAGGGCGATCAGATGCAGCAGCCCGACCGCCGCCACGCACCCGGCGTACGCGGTCCAGCGCCACCGGCTCTCCGGGCGTTCCAGGGCCCGGAGCAGCAGCAGGGTGGCCAGGGTGGCGGCCAGGACCACGAGGGCGTAGGGCCGGGCCTCGTGGGCGTACCGCGTGACGACGGGGACGAGCCCGAACAGCAGACCGGCGGCCAGCCCCGCGCGTCGGCCGAAGAGGCGCTGCCCGATGAGCGCCGTGCAGCCGGCGGTGCCCGCCATCGCGAGCGCCGAGGGCAGGCGCAGCGCGGTGGCGGAGTCCCCGAAGACGCTCATCCAGCCGTGCAGGAGGAGGTAGTAGGCGCCGAGGACCGCGTCGACGTGCTGAAGCGTGTCGAGCAGCCTGCCGGTGGAGCGGCGGGCGACCTCCCAGGTGGTGAGCTCGTCCTGCCACAGCAGCGGACTGCCGATCTCGTACACGGTCAGGGCGAGGGTGAGCAGCGTCGGCCACAGCCACACCTCGGGCCGCCGTCCCCGCCCGTCCGGCCGGGCGCCCGCGCGCCGGACGGTCGCGGGCGCCGTGCGGCCGCGGGCCGGGGAGGCGACGGGCGGAGGAAGGGCGGAAGGAGGGGCGGAAGGAGGGGTCGCCACGGGCCTCAGCCCCGTGGCGCGGTCGCGTGGGCCGCGGCGGCAGGCTCCGGGACGGCAGCGAGCCCGAGCTTCTGCACGGCGAACTCGCGGTTCCGCACGGTCTGCTCGCGGTACGCGTCGGGCAGGTCCGGCATGGCCAGAAGCCGGTCGCAGGCGGTGAGGGACCCGGCGAAGTCCCCGACCCAGTAGGCGGTGATCGAGAACTCGAACAGCAGCCCCCAGCGGTACACCCACGGCTGGGTGAACAGGATGTCGTCCGGCGGCCTGCGGTCGACAGCGGCCGATACGATCGCGTGGGCGCTGTGGTGACGGTTCATCTTCCGCAGCCGCGCCGCCAGCTCGTAGCAGGCTTCGAGGCGCTCCGGGCGCGCCTCCCAGGCGCGGGAGAGGGCGTCCGCCGCGGCCGGCCAGTCGCCCGTGTCCGCCCTGAGGACCCCGGACTGGAGCAGCGCGTAGTAGACCTCCTCGATCCAGCCGCCCATGCTCGCGCGGCGCTCGTAGAGGTCGATCGCCTCACTCGTACGGCCCATGTCCCGCATGGTCTGGGCGAGGTAGAAGACCGTGCGGGTGTTGGAGGGGTCGCGTTCGTATTCGGCGGAGAGCAGCCGGGCGTCGCGCTCGAACTTGTCGTGGCGCGAGCCCCCGTCGGCGTGGTCCTCGATGACGAGGGCGTCGAGGTTCTCCTGGACGTGGTCCCGGTCCGCGGTGAGGTACTCGTGCGTCACGCCCTCGTACCGCCAGGGGAGATCGCCCCTGACCAGGCGCTTGATGCGGTACTCCGTCGCGCCCTCGTGGCGCAGCATGTAGGCGTCGGCGGTCAGCGCGGGCAGCGGGCCGTCCTGCCGCAGGACGAGGTCGGCGTCGAGGAGGAGGACGTAGTCGGCCCGGCCCCGGGCGTGGGAGAGGTTCAGGCTCCGGTTGTGCCCGAAGTTCACCCACGGCTCCTCGTGGAGCTCGCCGGGGATGCCGTCGAGCGCCTTGCGGATCAGCTCCCGGGTCCGGTCGGTCGAGCCGGTGTCGGAGATGACCCACGTGTCCACGAGGTCCCGGACGGAGGAGAGACACCGTTCGATGACCCGGGCCTCGTTCTTGACGATCATGCACAAGCAGATGGACGGCTTCACGGCAACACCACTTCGGCGGGGTCGGTGGGGGGCGACCTTAAGCACGGGGCCGGGACCGCCGGGGACACCACGCCGACGGGCGCCTTCAGGTTCGCCGCCGTGTACGCACCCAGGGGGATGGCAGCGGTAGGCCATGCGTTGACAGTCCTTCCGGAGCCGTAAAGGCGGCGTGAGCGCGATCCGATGATCTGAAAGGAAGCTCGAACTCGCTTCCGGTGCACCACTCGATCCGGATGAAGTAAGGAGCTGTTGCATGAGTCCTGATTCCAGGACGAGGTCCATCTTGGGCCCGCTTCCGCGACGCCGCGCCTGGCTCAACGGAGGCGCCATCGCTTCGATCGCACTTGTTCTCACGGGGTTCACGACCCCCGGATCCGCCTCGCCCCAGGGCGCGGCCGGACCTTCGGGAGTGAACGCCGCAGGCGCACCGTCGGGAGGTGACGACTGCCAGGACCACAACCAGCGCCCGCACAACGAGCAGAGCTCGGACCCGGTGCTGTGGGGCCCGGTGTCGCGCGAGAGCGCCCCGATGCCGCACGAGGGCGCTCCCGCGCTCGGTGATCTCGAGGGTTATGTGGACCATCAGGTCCAGCAGTACACGGGCGGCAGCCTGGCGCAGTACCTGCAGTCGTCGTCCCAGCGGGCGTACGACCGTTACGTACTGGCAGCACCGGTCGGCGACCCCGACCACTGCCAGAACGTCCGGCCGGGCCCGACGGGTCCGACGGGCGCCACCGGGGCCACGGGGGCTACGGGGGCGACCGGCGCCACGGGAGCCACCGGGGCGACGGGTCCCACCGGGCCCACCGGCTCCACCGGCCCGGCCGGAGCCACCGGCGCGACCGGAGCCACGGGGGCTACGGGGGCGACCGGAGCCACGGGCGCCACCGGGGCTACGGGTGCGACCGGCGCCACGGGTGCCACAGGTGCCACAGGTGCCACCGGGCCCTGCTCGGACATCGACCTCTACGCGCCCAGCGCGACCCAGGACTTCCAGGCCGTCCTCACCGGCGGCAAGGTGTTCGCCGGTCAGGCTGCTTCCCTCGGTGGGCCGATCTCCTGGCAGGACCTCACCAACGCCACGCCTGTCGGTATGGACCCCGCCAACCCCGGCTATCCGCCGAACGTGTGCGCCGTCGGCATCGAGGCCCAGGGCGACAACGCCTACATCAAGGTGCTCACGACGGGCGGCCAGGTGTACCAGACACACGGTGACATCAACGGTCAGTTCACCTGGGACGAGGCCTGGTTCCTCCAGAACACACCCACTCCGGTGGTGCTGCGCAACACCAAGTTCAGCCGCAGCCTGGAAGCCCAGGGCGTGGTGAACCGCTCCTGACCTGAGCGGTGTACGCCGGGCATCAGCGGAAGGCCCGGACCGGGGCATCCCGGTCCGGGCCTTCCGTCGTCGTCCCAGGGTCAGTGCGTGAGTACCGGCTCCTTCTCGACGGTCACGGAGGCATCCGTACCCTCGTCGCCGTCCGCGCCCTCGATGTGCTGCTTCGGCTTCGCCGGCAGCGCGAACATCACCAGGAAGATCACGGCGAGCACCGCCACCGCCCACCCGAGCGCGTTCTGGAACGCGTCGGTGAACGCCGCGCCGATCTCCCCCGGCGCCTTCGCCAGCCGCTCCTCGTCGATCACGCCGAAGAAGACCACCGACACGAGACCGAGTCCGAGCGCGTTGCCCATCTGCCCGGTCGTGTTGATGAGGCCCGAGGCCGAGCCCGCGTGCTCGCGCGGCACGTCCGAGAGGACCGCGTCCGTCAGCGGGGCCACGATCAGCCCCATGCCCACGCCCATGACGACGAGCGGCGGGATCATCTGCCAGGGCTCGATGCCGGTCCCGTACCGCCCGGCCTCCCACAGGTAGAGGAGCATGCCCGCCGCCATCGTCACCGCACCCGTCTGCAGCACCTTGCGGCCGAAGCGCGGGACGAGCTTCTGCACCGACAGACCGGCGGCCGTGGAGACGGCGATCGAGAACGGCACGCCCGTCAGACCCGCCTTCAGCGGGCTCCAGCCCAGACCGACCTGCATGTACAGCGTCCAGACCAGGAAGAAGATGCCCATCACGACACCGAACGTCAGCTGGACCGCGATTCCGCCCGCGAAGCTCTTCACCTTGAAGAGCGTCAGTTCGAGGAGCGGGGAACCGTCCTTCTTCGTCTTGTACTTCTCGTACCCGATGAGGGCGGCGAAGACGACGAGGCTGCCGGCCATGCACAGGTGGCCCCAGAGCGGCCAGTCCAGCTCACGGCCGCGCGTCAGCGGGTAGATCAGCATCAGCAGCGCGAGCGTCACGAGCAGCACGCCCACGATGTCGAGGCGGAGCGCCTTGGGCGCCTTCGACTCGGTGATGAACTTCCGGCCCAGAATCAGGCCCGCGATGCCGACCGGCAGGTTGATCAGGAAGATCGGGCGCCATTCGAGGCCCGCGATGTTCCACTGGGTGAGCAGCGCGCCGAGGAGCGGGCCGGAGACCGCGCCGAGGCCGATGATGGCGCCGAACATGCCGAAGACCTTGCCGCGCTCGTGCGCGGGGAAGGTGACGTGGATGATCGACAGGACCTGCGGGACCATCATCGCCGCCGCCGCGCCCTGGAGCAGGCGGGAGGCGACCAGCATCTCCGGGTTCGCGGCGAAGCCGCAGAGCGCGGAGGCGAGGGTGAAGCCGGCCGTGCCGAGGAGGAACAGCCGCTTGCGGCCGTAGATGTCGCCGAGACGGCCGCCGGTGATCAGACCGGCGGCGAACGCCAGGGCGTAGCCGGCGGTGATCCACTGGATCGCTCCGAAGGACGCGCCGAGGTTCCGCTCGATGCTCGGGATCGCGATGTTGACGATCGTGGCGTCGACCAGGTCCATGAAGGCGGCGGTCATGACGATGGCGAGGGCTATCCAGCGCCTCCGGTCGGTGGCCGCGGCACCCTGCACGGCGGCGTCGTGTGAACTCATAGGAGAAACGTAGAGGGCATGTAGGTCAGCTGATGTCCTAGATGCGACGCATGCTGGAACACATGACGGACACTCCCGCACGACTCCTGAATCTGCTCTCGCTGCTCCAGACACCGCGTGAGTGGCCGGGCAGCGAACTCGCCGAGCGGCTCTCGGTCTCCGCGCGCACGATCCGCCGCGACATCGACCGGCTGCGGGAGCTCGGCTATCCGGTGGAGGCGACGAAGGGCGCGGTGGGCGGGTACCGCCTGGTCGCCGGTACGGCCATGCCGCCGCTGCTGCTCGACGACGAGGAGGCGGTCGCGATCGCGGTGGGCCTGCGGGCGGGGGCCGGGCACGCGATCGAGGGCGTCGAGGAGGCGTCGGTACGGGCGCTGGCCAAGCTGGAGCAGGTGCTGCCGTCGCGGCTGCGGCACCGGGTGTCCACGCTGCAGAACGCGACGATCCCGCTGACGCGCGGGGACGGGGCGACGGTCGCGCCGTCGACTCTGACGGCCCTCGCGGGCGCGGTGACGGCGCAGGAACGGCTGCGGTTCGGCTACCGCGCGGGGGACGGGACCGAGTCGCGCCGCCTGGTCGAGCCGTACCGGCTCGTGTCGACGGGGCGGCGGTGGTACCTCGTGGCGTACGACATGGAGCGCGAGGACTGGCGGACGTTCCGGGTCGACCGGGTGTCCGACCCGTTCGCGACGGGGGCGCGCTTCGCCCCGAGGGAGCTCCCGGCGGGCGGCGCGGCCGAGTACATGACGCGTTCGATGTCCCGGGCGCAGCCGGAACTGGACCTGGACGTCACCTTCGACGCCCCCGCCGACTTCGTGGCGGCCCGCCTCCCGGCCCACCTCACCCCGACGCCGACGGGCGCGACCACGTGCCGGCTGCGCACGCGCACCGCGGACTCCACGGAATGGCTGGCCATCCGGCTGGCCCTGGTGGACGCCCCGTTCACGATCCACGCGCCGTCCTCACTGACGACGTACGCGAAGGACCTGGGCGCGCGCCTGACGGCGGCGGCGACGGCGACGAGCGCGGCGGCAGACGCGGGGTGAACGCTCCGGGCGGACGTGCCCCAGGGCGCGCCCGCCACGCCGCCAGCGCGGCGACGCCTCGGGCACCCGCTGCTCGGGGCCGTCGTCGCGGAGACCGAAGGCCGCCGCGCTGCGGCGCGTGCGCTCGCCCGCGGCAACGGCCCGCGCACGGTCGACGCCGCGCCCGGCCGCCCGGACGCCCCGCCCGAGAGGGCGGGGGCACCGGTCGCCGCCCGGTGCGCCGACCGCGCTAGGCCACCGCGTCGAAGCCCGTGTCGCGGGCCATCTTCTTCAGTTCCAGGAGTGCGTGCTTTTCGATCTGGCGGATCCGCTCACGCGTGAGGCCGTGCTCCTTGCCGACCTCGGTCAGCGTGCGCTCGCGGCCGTCCTCGATGCCGTACCGCATACGGATGATCGACGCCGTGCGGTGGTCGAGCTTGTCGATCAGGTCGTCGAGCTCCTCACTGCGCAGCAGCGTCAGCACGGACTGCTCCGGCGACACCGCGGACGTGTCCTCCAGGAGGTCGCCGAACTGCGTCTCGCCCTCGTCGTCCACCGACATGTTCAGCGAGACCGGGTCCCGCGCCCAGTCCAGGACGTCCACGACCCGCTCGGGCGTCGAGCCCAGCTCCGCCGCGACCTCGGCGGGCTCCGGCTCCCGGCCGTTCTCCCGGTTGAACTCGCGCTGCACGCGCCGGATCCGTCCGAGCTCCTCCACCAGGTGGACGGGGAGCCTGATCGTGCGCGACTGGTCGGCTATGGACCGCGTGATGGCCTGGCGGATCCACCACGTGGCGTACGTCGAGAACTTGAAGCCCTTCGCGTAGTCGAACTTCTCGACCGCGCGGACCAGGCCCGCGTTCCCTTCCTGGATCAGGTCGAGCAGCGGCAGACCGCTGCGCGGGTAGCGTCGCGCGACGGCGACGACCAGCCGGAGGTTCGACTTGATGAAGAGGTCCTTGGCACGCTCGCCCGCCTCGTACAGAGCCTCGAGCTCCTCACGGGACGCGTTTCCCGCCTCCGATTCCACCTCGCCGTCGAGGATCTGCCGGGCGTAGACACCCGCCTCGATGGTCTGGGAGAGCTCGACCTCCTTGGCGGCGTCGAGCAGGGGCGTGCGTGCGATCTCGTCGAGGTACATGCCGACCAGGTCGCGGTCGGCGATCTCCCCGCCCACGACGCGAACGCTGCTCGCCCGGCTCTTGCCACTACCGCTGGTGGCGGAGGACTGACGACGGGCGACGGCACGGGTTGCCATGCGTGCTCCCTTGCTGAGTAGGTCGCGACACCCTTCCGGGTGCCCTGCATCCGACGGAAACAACGACTGGAATCAGGACAGAATTCCCACGCGGCGCATCGATTTTCGCGATCATGCAGTACCCTGTGCCGCCACCGAGGGGGTCGCATGCTGTCCAGATGTACAGAGGCGCAGGTCAGGCCGGGCACGGAAGGTGACCTGGCCCCGCTCACCGACATGTACAACCACTACGTCCGCGAAACCGCGATCACCTTCGACACCGAACCCTTCACTCCGGAGCAACGACTTCCCTGGCTCCGCTCCTACCCTGAAGACGGCCCGCATCGCCTTCTGGTTGCTCAGGATGTCCGGAAGGGGGCGGAAGGGCGAATTCTCGGATATGCCACCAGTGGCGCGTTGCGCCCGAAACCGGCGTATTCCACCTCCGTCGAGGTCAGCGTGTACCTCTCCCCCGACGCCGTCGGCCGCGGCATCGGCACGCTCCTCTACGAGCGGCTCTTCGAGGCCCTCGCGACCGAGGACGTCCACCGCGCGTACGCGGGCATCGCGCTGCCGAACGAGCCCTCGGTCCGCCTCCACGCACGGTTCGGCTTCCGCCACATCGGCACGTACGAGGAGGTCGGCCGGAAGTTCGGCCGTTACTGGGACGTGGCCTGGTACGAGAAGCGCCTCTCACACCCCTCGTGACGCGGGTCGGCGCGGACCCGCCGGATCCCGCCGGATCCCCGCCCGCCCCCGCCTCCCACCCTCCGCCCCGATCCCTCTCCCTACCCGAACTGGACCGAGCGCTTCGCGAGGCCCATCCAGAAACCGTCGATCACGCTGCGCCCGCCGTCCAGGTCCCCGGCCGCGTCCGCCGCGCCCAGGGTGACGAAGAGCGGCGCGAAGTGCTCGGTGCGCGGGTGGGCCAGGCGGCCCGCCGGGGAGGTGTGCTCGAAGTCCAGGAGCGCGTCGATGTCCCGCGCCTCCAGGGCGTGCCGCCCCCAGTCGTCGAACTCCGCCGACCAGCCGGGCACCCCCGGCCCCACGTGCCGCAGTGCGGCCAGATTGTGGGTGAAGAAGCCGCTGCCGACGATGAGGATGCCCTCGTCGCGCAGTGGCGCGAGCCGACGGCCGATGTCCATCAGCTTCCGCGGGTCGAGGGTGGGCAGGGAGATCTGGAGTACCGGAACATCGGCGTCCGGGAACATCTCCACCAGCGGGACGTACGCGCCGTGATCGAGACCCCGGTCGGGGATGTCCTGCACGGGCGTACCGGGGCCGCGCAGCATCGCGCGGACGGACGCGGCGAGTTCGGGCGCTCCGGGCGCCGCGTACCGCACCTGGTAGTAGTGCTCGGGGAAGCCCCAGAAGTCGTGGACGAGCGGCAGCGTCTCGGTGGCACCGAGGGCGAGCGGAGCCTCCTCCCAGTGGGCCGAGACCATCAGGATCGCCTTGGGCCGGGGCAGCCCGGCGGCCCAGGCGGCGAGCTGGCCCGGCCAGACCGGGTCGTCGGCGAGCGGCGGGGCGCCGTGCGAGAGGTAGAGGGCGGGCATCCGTTCCAGCGTGGCGTCCATGACGACCGCCTCCCGTGATCCGAAGGGTGCGAGTAAGGGGCGAGGCAGGAGTGCTTGAAGGTTCAAGCTTGCCTTGCTGCGAGCGTAGGCCGATGTAGTTCAACTTTCAAGGACGAGTCGTAGGATGGATCGCATGACCACGGCACCCGACGGCACAGCGCAGCCGGCAGAAGCGGCGGACGCGACGGAAGCGACGGAAGCGGCGCAGACCGACGCGCCCCGCTGGCTCAGCGACGAGGAACAGCGCGTCTGGCGCGCGTACCTCCACGCCACCACCCTCCTCGAGGACCACCTCGACCGCCAGCTGCAGCGCGACGCCGGCATGCCGCACATCTACTACGGCCTGCTCGTCCACCTCTCCCAGGCGCCCCGGCGCCGGCTGCGGATGACCGAGCTGGCCAAGGACGCCAAGATCACGCGCTCCCGGCTCTCCCACGCCGTCGCCCGCCTGGAGAAGAGCGGCTGGGTAGTGCGCGAGGACTGTCCCTCCGACAAGCGCGGGCAGTTCGCGCGCCTCACGGACGAGGGGTACGAGGTGCTGAGGCGGACGGCCCCCGGCCATGTCAGCGCCGTGCGGCAGGCGATGTTCGACCGGCTCAGCACGGAGCAGGTGGCTCAGCTCGGCACGATCATGAAGGTGATGGCGGAGGGCCTCCAGCCCACGGACCCGAACGCGGACCTGCCCTGGCTCCGCTGAGCGGAGCCAGGGCAGGAGGTGACCGGGAGGCCGCACGCGGGCGACCGGGAGACGGGCCCGCGCGGGGTTTCGGGGGGCGGGTGCGTCAGTGCGCGATGACGGGGATCCTGATCTCGTCCTCGGCACCCTCGCCCTCGCCCGAACCCGAGCCGGCGACCACGCCGAGCTCCGGCTTACCGGTGTTGATGAGGGCCACGGCTATCGCGGCCGAGACGGCCAGGATGCCCACGGCCCACCAGATGGCAGCCGCGTAGCCCTCGACCATGCCCTGGAGCTGCAGCAGCTTCTGGGCGCCCTGGCTCGTGGCGCCGGCCGCGTGATCGGCGATGTACGCGGTCGTGGCCGAGGCGGCGATCGTGTTCAGCAGAGCCGTACCGATGGCGCCGCCGACCTGCTGCGAGGTGTTGACCATCGCGGAGGCCACACCGGCGTCCCGCGGGTCGACGCCGTGCGTGGCGAGCGACATCGCCGGCATGAACGCCGTACCCATGCCGAGGCCGAGCAGCAGCTGCGCGGGGAGGATCAGACCGGCGTACGACGTGCCGATCTCCAGCTGCGTCAGCAGCAGCATGCCGACCGCGGCGGTCAGGAAGCCCGGACCCATCAGCCAGCGCGGGGGAACCCGCGTCATCAGCCGCGTACCGATCTGGGTCGAGCCGACGATCATGCCCGCGATCATCGGGAGGAACGCGAAGCCCGTCTTGACCGGCGAGTACCCCTTCACGACCTGGAGGTAGTACGTCAGGAAGAGGAACAGGCCGAACATCGCGATGACGGCCAGGCCCAGCGAGAGGTACACACCGCCGCGGTTGCGCTCGGTCAGGACGCGCAGCGGCAGCAGCGGCGACTTGACCTTCGCCTCGGTCAGGACGAACGCGGCGAGGAGCACGGCGGAGCCGACGAACATACCGATCGTCGTGGCGTCGGACCAGCCCGCGGACTCGGCGCGGGTGAAGCCGTAGACGAGCGCGACCAGGCCGAGGGTGGAGAGGACGACACCGGGGATGTCGAGCGGCGAGCGGTTGCGGCCGCCGGCCGGCTCACGGATCACGAAGTACGCGCCGGCGGCGGCGACGATCGCGAAGGGGATGTTGACGAAGAAGGTCCAGCGCCAGTCCAGGTACTCGGTGAGGAAGCCACCGAGGATCAGACCCACGGCGCCACCGCCACCGGCGATCGCACCGTAGATGCCGAACGCCTTGGCGCGCTCCTTGGCGTCGGTGAACATCACCGCGAGCAGGGAGAGCGCGGCGGGCGCGAGCAGCGCGCCGAACGCACCCTGGAGCGCGCGGGCACCGAGCATCATCGCCTCGCCGGTCGCAGCCCCACCGAGGGCGGAGGCGGCGGCGAAGCCGATCAGACCGACGACGAAGGTGCGCTTACGGCCCCACAGGTCGGCGATGCGGCCGCCGAAGAGCAGCAGACCGCCGAAGGCGAGGGCGTAGGCCGTGATGACCCACTGCCGGTTGCCGTCCGAGATCCCCAGGTCCTGCTGGGCGGAGGGCAGCGCGATGTTCACGATCGTCGCGTCGAGCACGACCATCAGCTGGGCGAGGGCGATGAAGACCAGGGCTTTCCAGCGCCTGGGATCGGTTTCGGACATGGGTGTGGCCACCTCTTGGTACGTAAAGGAAAAACTGGACGTAAGGAATGTGGGTCGAGCAGAAGTTTCGGGGGGGGTTCCGGGACGGGGTTCCGGGACCGGGTTACGGGACGGTCGGCTCGGGGGCGCTTTCGCAGAAGTCGCCCCGCAGATCCTCCAGAGTGGCGGCCGAGCCGGGCAGCACGGAGCGCGCGGGCGCTTCGAGGCCGTCCAGGAACAGCTGCAGATGACGGTGGACGAAGCGGTCCATGTTCAGACAGGCGGTGCCCGGGAGCGGGCGGGTCAGCTGGGACACGGCCACCATCAGGTCCCCGACACCGACATCGGTACGGAGCCTGCCGGCCCGGTGCGCACGGTCGACGAGGCCCTGGACGGCCGTCTCCAACCGGGTGCGTTCGGCGTGCAGTTCGGGGTGGTTCGCGTCGAAGGTGCCGTCGAGCATCGGGCACAGGGCGCCGATCCGTTCGTCGGCGGCGCCGTGGGTGAAGCGGCGGAGCGCGTCGAAGGCGTCGGCCTCCCCCGCGTCCACGGCCGCGGCCGCCTCCTCCGCCAGGTCCGTGGTGCGGGACGTGACGGAGACGACGACCTCGTGGATGAGGTCATTGCGCTCGGGGAAGTTGCGGTAGAGCGTGGCGTTGCCGACCCCGGCGCGACGCGCGATCTCGTCGAGCGGCACCTGCGGGCCGAACTCGACGAACATCTCCCGGGCCGCCGTGACGATCCGCTCGCGGTTGCGCAGGGCGTCGGCCCGCGGGCGGGGTGCGCGACGGGCGGGCGCGGTGCCGGTTTCGGTGGTCACGCCACTGCCTCCTTCTGATGATCCGGACGACTCGGAATCCGATCTCGGATTCCGACCCTGGACTCCGAGCCTGGATTCCGAGCCTTGATTCCGAGCCTTGATTCCGATGCGGGGACCGAGTCCCCACTTCCTCGAACACAGGCTTAAACGGGGAGGGAGTCCCCGGTTATTTCCCACCTCGAATGTGATCCGGGTCACACAGCCATGGCTCCGTGGAATACCCACGATCGGGCCAACCCGGCGCGCGCCCCCGGGCCTCCCGACACAGGCTGATCGAACAGCAGCTCTGATCAGGAGAGGCGACCGATGCAGCAGACCCGCCGGCACATACGCAGACCCGTCGCTCTCGCCGCGACGGCCGCCGTCGCACTCGCCGCGCTCGCCTCGGCCAGCTCCACGCTCCCCGGTCCGCCCCCCGCATCGGCGGGCCCGGTGGCGTCCGCGCCCCCGGCGGACGGCGCGGACGCCGCGGCGGCGCTCGGGCCGTGCCGGATCACGACGACGATGGGTGTGCAGATGTCGGAGGGCATACCCACCGCCCCGGGGTACGCCCGCTCCACGGGCCGGGTCAGAGCCCTCAACCTGATGGTCGACTTCCCCGACGCGCCCGGGGAGGGCACGGCGCTCAGCCGCTACGACGAGTTCTTCCCGCAGACGGCGGAGTGGTTCGGCACCAGCTCGTACGGGCGCCTGCACTACCACCCCGAGGCCCCGATACCCGACTGGCTGCGGATGCCGCAGCCCTTCGCCTCGTACGGGATAGAGCGCGGCTCACCGTACGAACCGGGGTACCGCGGCCTCGTCGAGGACATCGTGAAGGCCGCCGACCCGAAGGTGGACTTCAGCGCGTACGACCTGGTCAACATCCTCGTCACCCCGAACGCCGGGCCCTCGGCCCTGGACACCGTCCTGTCCGTGACCTTCTCGGGGAACGACGAGGCGCCGTACGCGGACGGCGTCCCGCTCTCGAACACGTCCTTCGTCTACAGCCGCCAGGACGACGGCTCGGGGACGTACGCCGAGACCGGGTTCCGCGTCCTGCCGCACGAGAACGGCCATGTCTTCGGCCTGCCCGACCTCTACACCGTCGACGGCGGGGGCACGGTCGGGCACTGGGACATCATGTCCGAGGACTGGGGGGCCAACAACGACCTGCTCGGCTGGCACAAGTGGAAGCTGGGCTGGCTGGACAACCACCAGATCGCCTGCTCGTCCCGGCAGGGCACCACCGAGCACCTCCTGACCCCGCTGGCCACGGCGGGCGGCCGGAAGCTGGCCTTCGTCCCGCTCTCGGACACGTCGGGTTACGCGGTCGAGGTCCGCACCCGTGAGGGCAACGACGAGGCCGTCTGCGAGCCGGGGGTCCTGATCTACCGGGTCGAGTCGGACGTCGACACCGGGAACGGTCCGGTGACCGTGGCGGACAGCGACAAGGACAGCGGCGGCTGCACGCGCCGCCCGAACGTCCACGCGGAGCTGTCGGACGCTCCGTACCGCCCGGGCGAGACCTTCACGGACCGGACGAACGGCATCACGATCACCGTGGTGGACGAGGACGCGAAGGGCGGATACCGCGTCCGGATCACACGCTCCTGAGGTCGCCTCCGGGAGCGCTTACGGAAGCGCCTCCCGCAGCTGCCGCTTCAGCACCTTTCCCGTGGCGTTGCGGGGCAGTTCCTCGTCCCGTACGACGATGTGGGCGGGCACCTTGTACGCGGCGAGGCGCGCGCCGACGTGCGCCCGCAGCTCCTCGGCGGTGACGGCCGAGGACTCCTTGAGCCGTACGACCGCGGCGACCTCCTCCCCCAAGGTGGGGTGCGGTACGCCGAGGACGGCGGCGTCGAGGACCTCGGGGTGCTCCTGGAGGACCGTCTCGACCTCGACGCAGTACACGTTCTCGCCGCCCCGGATCACCATGTCCTTGAGGCGGTCGACGATGGTGACGCGCCCGTCGCGCAGGTGCGCGAGGTCGCCGGTGCGGAACCACCCGTCCTCGGTGAAGGCCTCCCGGGTGGCGGCCTCGTCGCCCCAGTAACCGCGGACGAGGGACTGCCCCCGCAGCCACAGCTCCCCCACGCCGGCGGCGTCGGGCCGGTCGACACGGACCTCGGTGGCGGGCGTGGGGCGGCCGACGCTGCGCGGGTGGGCGCGGTACTCGGCGCCGAAGTTGGCGAACACACCGCCGCAGGTCTCCGTGAGCCCGTAGCCGTTGCGGGGCTCGACGCGCTCCCCGTAGGCGGCGGCGAGGCGCGCGACGAGCTCGGGCGGGGCGGCGGCGCCTCCGGTGTTGAGCATGACGAGGCTCTCCAGCCGATCGCCGGTCTCCTCGGCGCGGTCGAGCAGTTGGAGGGCGGTGGTCGGGACGCCGGCGTAGTGGGTGACGCGGTGGCGCCGGATCAGCTCCAGGGCCTTGTCGGCGTCCCACTTCCGCATGAGGACGAGGGTCCCGCCGGCGGCCATGACGGAGTAGAAGGACGTGAAGGCGGCCACGTGGAAGAACGGGAACGTGGTGAGGGAGACGGGCGCCGGGCCCTGCCCGGGCAGGGTGCCCCGGCCGAGGGCGGAGGCAGCGGCGTAGTACCGCGGATTCATCGCGGCCCCGGCCTGCGCGAGGTGGGTCGCGACGGCGCCCTTGGGGCGGCCGGTGGTACCGGAGGTGTAGATGATCGTCGCGTCGTGCTCGGGCAGGACGTCGACGGGCGGCGGCCCGAGGAGGGAGTCGGTGTCGCGTACGTACGCCTGGAATCCGGCACCGCCGCCGGTGCGGGCGAGCGGGCCGGGGCCCCGAACGCCTGGGAGGCTCGCGGGGTCGGGGCCCTGAACGGGGTCGGGGCCCTGGCCGCTTCGGCGGCTCGCGGGGTCGGGGCCCTGACCGCCCTGAGGGCTCGCGGCGTCGGCGCCGTGGAAGACGATGCCGGGCACGTGGTGCTCCCGCGCCCACACCCGTACCCGCTCCTCCCGCTCCCCGTCGACGAGGAGGATGCGGGGCGTGCAGTCGTCGAGGGCGTACGCGAGTTCGCCCTCGGTCCACCAGGCGTTGAGGGGCACGGCGACGAGGCCGGCGAGCTGGGCGGCCCAGAAGGCGATCTGCCACTCGGGGCGGTTCCGCATGGCGACTGCGGCCCGGTCCCCCGGCCGGAGTCCGTACTGATCGACGAGGGTCCGGGCGAGACCGCAGGCGGCGTCGAAGAACTCCCGGTAGCTCAGCACCCCGTCCTCGGAGACGAGGAAAGGCCGCTCGCCGTAGGCCCAGGTGGCCTCGACGAACTCACGCAGCGTGCGGGGTCCCTCGACGTACACCCCGTCCTCGACGGCGAAGAGGGCCCCGGGCTCGACCAGCCGATCGACGGCACCACCCACGACGACCACCTTCCCTGAGCGCTTGCTCACCCGCTCGGACGCTATGCACACCCTCCCACCTCGTCAACCGCCGCCATGCACCGCTACCAGCGGTCGAACCTCAGCTCCGGAACGGTGGCGCCACCCGGTGACACTCTGGCGCACCGTGGCGCCACAAGACTTGCAATGGCGCCACGATGGTGCCACCATTGCGTCATGGACCTCACGCCCTACGTAGACAATCTCCGCCATGAGCTCGGCGTGGCCGCCGAGGCCGGAGGCGACGAAGCACGCGCCCTGGCCGACCGGCTCACCGGTCAGCTCGAGTCGGCCGCCCGCCTGACGCTGCTCAACGCCCTGTCGGACGCGATGGACGAGGTCACCCGCGACCTGGCGCCCGGCTCGGTCGACCTGCGACTGCGCGGACTCAACCCCGAGTTCGTGGTGACCCCGCCGCCCACCGCCGACGTCTTCGAGGAGCCCGAGGCCTCGCTGCCGGCGCCGCCGCCCCCACCGCCGCCGCTCCCCGCGGATGTCGAGGAGGGCGCCCCCTCGCGCATCAACTTCCGACCGCCGGCCCAGCTCAAGCTCCGTGTCGAGGAGGCCGCGAGCCGAGAGGGGCTCTCGGTCAACGCCTGGCTCGTCCGGGCCGTGACCGCCGCCCTCGAACCCGGTGCGGGTGCGGCCGGCCGCAGCCGTACCGGAACGACGGGCCTGGGCCCGGCGGTCGGCCAGGGCTTCACCGGCTGGGTCCGCTAGCCACTCCCGGGCGACCGGAATCCGGGATCACCTCGCGCCACTGCACCACTGCTCCCCTGCGCCCCCTGCGCCCCCTGCACCACTGCGCCACCGAGGCGCCCAGCACCGCCCCACCGAGGCACCTCGCCCGGCGCTCACCTCCACCCAGCCAAAGGACGGCTCAGCCATGCCCACGTTCGAAACCCCCGAACCCCTCTCCGCCACCGTCGAGATCGAGATCGGCCGGGCCCGGATCGTCGCGGGCAAGCGCACCGACACCGTCGTCGAGGTGATGCCGAGCGACCCCGGCGACAAGCTGGACGTCCAGGCCGCCGCCGAGACCAAGGTGACCTGCGCGGGCGGAAAGCTGCTGGTCAGGGGACCCAAGAAGCGCTCGCTCTTCGGCAAGGTCGGGGCCGTCGACGTGACCGTCGAACTGCCCGCGGGCTCGGAGCTGATCGGCAGCACGGGCCTCGGCGAGCTGATCGGCGAGGGACGGTTCGGGAACTGCCGCCTGACGACCGCCGCCGGGGACATCCAGCTGGAGGAGGCCGCGGCCGTGCGGCTGAAGACCTCGCACGGCGACATCCTGGTCGACCGCACGACGGGCGAGGCCGAGATCCAGGGTTCGGGCCGGGTACGCGTCGGCCGGATCGACGGAGCGGCGACCATCAGGAACCTCAACGGCGAGACCGCCATCGGTGAGATCAGCGGCGAGCTGCGCGTGAACTCGTCCAACGGCCCCATCGGCGTCGCACGCGCCGAGTCCTCCGTCACCGCCAAGACGGCGAGCGGCGCCATCCGCCTCGACGAGGTGGTGCGCGGCCGGATCACCCTGGACTCCGCCGCGGGCGGCCTGGAGGTCGGCATCGCCGAGGGCACGGCCGCCTGGCTCGACGTACGGTCCAAGGCGGGTCGGGTCCGCAACGAGCTGGGCACGGCCGAGGGCCCGGGCCAGTCCGACGAGACGGTCGAGGTCCGGGGCCGTACGAGCGTCGGCGACATCGTCATCCGCCGCGCCTGAGAGCCGGTAGCGCCTGGGTGGACCCTGACGAAGGGCGGCTTGACGGCCGGCCGCCCTTCGGCCCGCCCCGGAACGAATCCGGCCGTGCCCCGTAAAGGGCGTGCCCAACACCCGCCGGGCCCCACCACCGGGCCCCACGATGCCGCGACGTATCCCTGTCGCCACATCTCTGCCGCTTGAGAACTCGCTCCTCCTCGGCCCCCGCCCGGCCCTCGCCCGGCCCGCGCCCAGCGCCGTGGCCCGCCCACCGGGCCCCCTGGGCGCCTAGCACCTCGGCACCTCGCACTGCTCGTGCACCAACGCAGCACCACCCCTGCGCCATCGAGGCGCCATCTTGCGCTGCCCGGGCGCCGGACGACCGGCAGGCCGACCCCAGCGCACCCGCGCCACGCACCTCACTTCAGCGCAACCGACCTCACTTCAGCGCACCCCGCCCTCACCGCAGCGCATCCACATCTCACCTCACCTCGCCTCACCGACCAGACGGGAGCCCGCCGTGGCTACGTTCCTTTCCAGACTGGGCCGCCTCGCCTTCCGCCGCCGGGGGGTGACGGTGCTGCTCTGGCTGCTGATCTTCGGCGGCATGGGCTACGCCGCCTCGACCGCGCCGGCGCCGCCGGCCGACACGTTCTCCATGCCGGGAACCGAGTCGCAGGAGGCCTTCGACCTGCTGACCGAGAAGTTCCCGGACGCGAGCGCCGACGGCGCCAGCGCCCGGGTCGTCGTCCGCGCCCCCGAGGGCTCGAAGGTCACGGAGCCCGCGCAACGGGCCGGGGTCGAGCGCCTCGCAGCCCGGCTGGGGGCGTCGTCCCCGCAGGTGGTGGGGGTCTCCGACCCGTACACGTACCCCGATGTCACCATCAGCGAGGACGGGACGACCGCCTACATGGTGGTGACGTACAAGGTCCCCGCGATGGAGGTCGACGACAAGGCGCACGACGCCCTCGACGCGGCGACGGAGGAGGCCCGCGAGGCGGGGCTCACCGTCGAGGCCGGCGGTGACGCCGTGAAGATCGAGCAGGCCATGGGCGGCACCGGCGAGCAGATCGGCATCCTGGTCTCCGCGATCGTCCTCGTCCTGACCTTCGGTTCGGTGATCGCGGCCGGGATGCCTCTGATCACCGCGCTGATCGGCGTCGGCATCGGCATCTCGGGGATCACGGCGCTCGGTTCGACGCTGGGCCTGTCCGGTACGACGTCGACCCTCGCGATGATGATCGGCCTCGCGGTCGGCATCGACTACGCGCTGTTCATCGTGTCCCGCTTCCGCGCCGAGCGGGCCGAGGGACGGACTCCGGAGGAGGCCGCGGGGCGGGCCGTCGGCACCGCGGGATCGGCCGTCGTCTTCGCGGGCCTCACGGTCGTCGTCGCCCTCGCCGGGCTCGCCGTGGTGAACATCCCGATGCTGACCGAGATGGGCCTCGCCGCGGCCGGTACCGTCGCGGTCGCCGTACTGGTCGCCATCACGCTGGTGCCCGCGCTCCTCGGCTTCGCGCCGGTCAAGGTGATGGCCCGTAAGGGGCGTCTGGCATACGCCGTCAAGCCGCTGTCGGACCGCAAGCAGCGCAGGGCGGCCAGGCACGCGGCGAAGCTCGCCCGGAAGCCCAAGCCCAACCTGGGTTCCCGCTGGGCGAGTTACGTCCTGCGTCACCCGGTCGCCGTGCTGCTCGTCGGCGTCGTGGGCCTCGGCACGATCGCCGTACCGGCCGCGAGCCTGGAGCTCGGACTGCCGGGCGAGGGCCAGATGTCGACGGAGACCACGCAGCGCAAGGCGTACGACCTGCTCTCGGAGTCCTTCGGCCCCGGCTTCAACGGCCCGCTGCTGATCACGGTACAGACGCGGGACTCCCGGAACGCCAAGGCCGTCGGTGACGAGATCGGCAAGGAGCTGCGGAAGACGGACGGCGTGGCCTCGGTCTCGCCGGCCACGGCCAACAAGGCGGGTGACACCGCGATCCTCAACGTCATCCCGAGGACGGGACCGACGGAGAAGAGGACCGAGGAGCTGGTACGCGAACTCCGTGAGACCGCGGGCGGCTTGGAGCAGGGCACGGCGTCCCGGATCCTCGTCACCGGCCAGACCGCCATGTTCATCGACTTCTCGCAGACGCTCGACGACGCGCTGCTGCCCTACCTGGGCCTGGTCGTCGGCCTCGCCTTCCTGCTCCTGATGGTGGTCTTCCGCTCCGTCCTGGTTCCGCTCAAGGCGGCCCTCGGCTTCCTGCTGTCGGTGACCGCGGCCCTCGGTGCCGTCGTGGCGGTCTTCCAGTGGGGCTGGCTCGCCGACCTCTTCGGCATCGACGCACCGGGCCCGATCATGAGCACGATGCCGATCTTCATGATCGGCGTGGTCTTCGGCCTCGCGATGGACTACGAGGTCTTCCTGGTCAGCCGGATGCGTGAGTCGTACGCCCACGGAGCACGCCCGAGCGAGGCCGTCGTCGACGGCTTCCGCTACGGGGGCCGGGTGGTCGGCGCGGCCGCGATCATCATGATGAGCGTCTTCTCGGGCTTCATCGTCGAGGACAACGACTTCGTCAAGATGATCGGCTTCGCCCTCGCGATCGCCGTCCTGTTCGACGCCTTCGTCGTCCGTATGGCGATCGTGCCCGCGCTCTTCGCCCTGCTCGGCGGGTCCGCGTGGTGGCTGCCGAAGTGGCTGGACCGGATCCTGCCCCGGGTGGACGTCGAGGGCGAGAAGCTCGGCCGGGCACAGGCCGCGCCACACGGGTACGCCGGCAGGGACGGCGACGGCGACCGGGAACGCGCCCTGATCGGCTGAACGGACTTCTCAGCCCCGTCGCGAGGCGCCCCCGCACCGGCTCAGGCCGAGGCGGGGGCGCCTCTGCCTCTCTTGCGTGCGAAGCGGAAACCCCAGCTCAGAGCCCACGACGCCAACCATTGACGCCAGTGGCGCCATGATGGCTCGACATGGCGCCATTGATGTGTCACCATGATGGCGCAAGGACGGCACGCAAGTGGCGCCACAAGGCGCCAGGCCGGCAGAGACCGGCAGCACCAAGCCGACCGCAGGACCCGCACCACTCCCGCACCACGAACGCCCCCGCACCGCCCCGCACCGCCGCACCAGTCCGCACCACAGCACCAGCCCGCACCACCACTCCTGGACTCCCCGGAAGAGAGAGGCCCGCTCACATGAACACCGCGACCCCAGCGGCCACCAGCACGCGCACCGCGGCGATCTCCGCGATCGGCCTGCGCAAGTCGTACGGCGACAAGGTGGTGCTCGACGGCATCGACCTGCAGATCCCCGAGGGCACGATCTTCGCCCTGCTCGGCCCCAACGGGGCGGGCAAGACCACCACGGTGGAGATCCTCTCCACACTGATCACGGCCGACGGCGGCCAGGCGCGGATCGCGGGCCACGACGTGGCCGCCGACGCCCGCTCGGTACGCGGCCTGATCGGCGTCACCGGACAGTTCGCCGCCGTCGACGGCCTGCTGACGGCCGAGGAGAACCTGCTCCTCATGGCCGACCTGCACCACCTGAGCCGCGGCGAGGGCCGGCGGCGCACGGCCGAACTCCTGGAGCGGTTCGAGCTGACCGAGGCGGCGCGCAAGAACGTCGCCACCTTCTCGGGCGGCATGCGCCGCAAGCTCGACCTGGCGATGACGCTGGTCGGCCGGCCGCAGATCATCTTCCTCGACGAACCGACCACGGGCCTCGACCCGCGCAGCCGCCGCGTGATGTGGGAGCTGATCCGGGACCTGGTCACGGATCAGGGCGTGACGATCTTCCTCACCACGCAGTACCTGGAGGAGGCCGACCACCTCGCCGACCGCATCGCGGTCCTCGACCACGGCAAGCTCGTCGCCGAGGGCACCGCGGAGGAGCTGAAGCGGCTGATCCCCGGCGGCCATGTCCGCCTCCAGTTCGCCGACGAGGACGAGCTCGCCTCGGCGGCCGCGATCTTCGGCATCGCCACCCGCGACAACGAGTCGCTCACCCTGCAGATCCCCAGCGACGGTTCGGTCACCAACCTGCGCGCCATCCTCGACACCCTCGACAGCACCGGACTGCGGGCCGAGTCGCTCACCGTGCACACCCCCGACCTCGACGACGTCTTCCTCACCCTCACGGGCAAGCAGAACGCCGCCACCACTCAGAAGGAGTCGAACCGATGAGCACCGCCACCCTCACCCCGGCCAAGCCCGCCAAGGCCAACCGCTCGTACGCCCTGCGCGACTCCATGACGATGCTGCGCCGCAACATCAAGCACATGCAGCGCTACCCGTCGATGACGATCTCGATCCTCGTGATGCCGCTGCTGATGCTGCTGCTCTTCGTGTACGTCTTCGGCGGCGCGCTCGGCATGGGCATCGGGGCGGGCGACGACCGCGGCGACTACATCAACTACCTGGTGCCCGGCATCATCCTGATGGCGGCGACCTCGGGGGCCGTCGCGACGGCCGTGTCGGTCTGCACCGACATGACGGAGGGCATCGTCAACCGCTTCCGTACGATGTCGATCTCCCGCGGCTCCATCCTCACGGGCCACGTCCTCGGCAGCGTCATCCAGGTCACGGCGGTCCTGGTCCTCGTCACCGGCGTCTCCCTCGCGATCGGCTTCCGCCCGAACGCCTCGCTGATCGAGTGGCTGGCCGCCCTGGGTCTGCTCGTCTTCCTCGCCTTCGGCATGGCCTGGCTGTCCGCGGCGATGGGCATGGGCGCCAAGACGGTCGAGTCCGCGAGCAACGGCCCGCTGCCCCTGACCTTCCTGCCCTTCCTCGGCAGCGCGGTCGTCACCCCGGACTCGATGCCGACGGCGCTGCGCTGGTTCGCCGAGTACCAGCCCTTCACCCCGATCAACGAGACTCTGCGCGGCCTGCTCCTCGGCACCCCGATCGGCAACGACGGCTGGATGGCCCTGGCCTGGTGCACGGCCCTCGCCCTGATCGGCTACCTCTGGTCCCGCGCGGTCTTCAACCGCGAGGTCACCCGCTGACCCGAAGGGCCCCAGCGAAGCACCACCCCGGTCCGCTAGGCTGTCCCCGGTACCTCTCCTGGCCATCCCCCAGGAGAGCCCGGGACCACGCCGACGACGGGGCCCCGAGCACCACGCCTTCGTAGCTCAGGGGATAGAGCACCGCTCTCCTAAAGCGGGTGTCGCAGGTTCGAATCCTGCCGGGGGCACAGACCGAAGGGCCACCTACCGATCTTGGTAGGTGGCCCTTCGGGTTTGCTGCCGGGGATCAGAAGAAGGTCTTGAAGCGGGTGGCGTCGGTGCGCAGGGGCAGGGGGTGGGCCGGGGTGAAGGGGTGGGTCGTGCTGTTGCGGCCCTGGTAGGACGCGGAGCCCGAGGGGCCGGCGGCGTAGAGGTCGGCCACGCCCTGGCCGTTGATGCCCGCCGGGATGATGTGCGTGTACTTCTGCCAGCCGCCGCCGATCTTGCGCCGGGCCGTGAACGTGCCGTCGCCCTTGCCCAGGTAGAGCCAGAGCGTTCCGGAGGTGTCGCGGGCCAGGAGGTCGCCGCCCGCCGCGCCCGCGATGTTGCCCGGGGCCGTGAGCAGGTTGTAGACGCCCCAGCCGCCACCGATCCTCTTGCGCGGCTTGAACGGGGACTTGGCGTCCCCGGTGGAGGCGTAGAACCACAGCACACCCGACGTGTCCGTGGCCAGGAGGTCGCCCCGGCCGTCGCCGTTCAGGTCCGAGCCGCCGACGAGCTTGTTGTAGACCTGCCAGCCGCCGCCGACCTTCGTGCGAGGCAGCAGCTGCTGCTTCTCGCTCCGGTGGAGCCAGAGCACCCCGTCACGGTCGCGGCCGACGACGTCGTCCGTGGCGGCCATCAGCGTGTACGTGTTCCAGCCCTTGCCCAGCACGTCCGGCTTCGGGTCGCGCACGACCGGTGGGCAGCCCTCCTCGTGGCAGTCGGGGCTGTTGCCCATGGCGTGCAGCTGGCTGATGTCGTACGCGGAGAGGTTGCCGGAGCTGTCGCGGACCAGCGCGTCCGCGCGGGCGTTGTCGTTGAAGTCGCGGGGCGCGGTGCCACGGTCCACCGTGGTCGTACCGGTCTTCACCGCCGCCGGGCCCACCTGGGACGCCGGGTAGGCGGTCATCTTCCAGGTGTACGCGCCGTTGTAGGCGCCGATCACCTGGTCGAGGTACCCGTTCCACTTGATGAATTCGTCGTAGTAGCTCCACAGCAGCACCTTGCGCCCGGTGGCCACATGGGTCAGTTCCAGCGAGACCCCCATGTCCGAATCGCTGGTCTGCCAGGTCACACGCCTGTCCGTGCCGTCGAAGCGGTACACGCTCGGAACGTTCGCCTGCGTCACGACCATCTCCAGGGGGCGCTGCCCGTCCGCGATCATGGGCGCCACCGGGGTGCCGCTCGCGTCGAGCGAGAGGCGGAAGAGGCCCTGGCCCTGCGCGAACGTGCCGCCGGACAGGAGGAACGTGCCGTCGCCGACGGGGGTGCCACGGTTCGCGAGGTCGAGGAGCGGGATCTTCCGGCCGTCCTTCAGCGACTTCAGGACCATGGGCCTGTCCGGGTACGTGACCCCGTCGACGACGAGCCCGGGGCCGCCCGTGATCGCCAGCCAGTCCCCGCCGAGGACGATCTGCGCCCGGTAGGGGAGGGTCTCGCCCTGCTTGGTCTTCCGGTCCACGATCCTGGTGTTGCCCGCCCTAGGCGCCCAGAGCACGCGGTCGGGCGTGATCTGCACGAAGTCGCTGTGAAAGCCGGTGTAGTACGTCTCGACGGTGGCGGCCGTGGCCACGTCGATCAGGGCGATGCGGAAGTCGAAGTCCGGGGCCGCGGTCTCCACGGCGACCGTTCCGGGCGGGGAGCCGTAGAACATCCAGGGGGCGCCGGGCGGCATCCCGGTCACCTTGCGGTCGACGACCTCGCCGCCCGGCGCCCGGCTGACGAGGTGGAGCTCCTTGGTCGCCGTGTCGAGCATCACGAGCGTCGTGCCGTTGACCTCGTGCAGCTCGTACGGGACGTCGATGACGACCGGTTCGCCGCCCTCGGCCATGTCGTGGACGGTGTGGCGGGTGCCCTCGCTCGCCACCACGACGTCGGCTCCGACGGCGCCTCGGTAGGTGATCCCGTCGCTCTTCGGGAACGTGGTGCCCGAACCGTCGGCGTACCGCATCCAGACATGGACACCGTCCGTCCGGACGCCCAGGAATCCGCTGGGGCCCGCGGTCAGGTAACCGCCGGTGAACGGGAAGGCCGCGTCCCCAGCGCCCTGCCGCGCGACCTCCCCCGCACCGGCGGGGGACGCCGTCGCGGCGGTCGCCGGGCCGGCGAGCGTGCCGGCGGTCGTGGCGGCCAGGGCGACGGCGACGCCGACGGCGGTCAGCCGGAATCGGGAGGTACGGGCACCTGCAGGCGCGTGGGCGGGTGACATGGAGCGGGGCCTCCTCGGCGACGGGTGTGTGGGGGCGGCGTGGTACCCCACGCCTCACAAGACCCGCGAGGAGCCCGGACAGTTGTACGGACGTGAACTCAGGGTTGTACGGGAGGTCGCCCGCCGTTCTCCGGCCGCCACTACTCCCAGGTCGCCGTGTCGGGGTCGATGCCGTGGGCGCGCGCACCGGCGTCGACGATCCGGCGGAACCATGAGGCGAGGCCGGCGCGGATGCCGTCGTAGTGGGCGGCGAAGCCCGGATCGGACTCGTACATGCGGCCGAGACAGACCTGCATCTGCCGGGAGAGGGGGAAGTACGAGGCGAACACCTCCCGGTGCCGTTCGACGAGTTGGTTCGCCTCCGGGCTGCCGGGCGTGACACCGGCGTCCATCGCCTCCGCGAGCGCACGGTCGAGCTCGGCGTCGGCATCGGCGACGGCCTGCCATTCCTCCGGTCCGCGCGCGGCCGAGCGTTCCGCGTACTGCCGCCACTGCACCGTGTCTCCGAAGCGCTCGCGCGCTCGGGCGGGCGAGTCCGGGTCCCAGTCGGGGCCGAAGATCGCGGCCTGCTGCTCGACGGTCAGCAGCAGGCCACGCTCGTGGGCCTCGATCATCCGGTCCAGCCCGGCCCCGAGCCGCTCGAGGCGGTCGATCCGTTCGGCGACCTGGGTGCGCTGCGCGCGCAGCGCGGCGGGCAGGTCCGCGGTCGGGTCGTCCAGGACGACCCGGATCCTGTCGAGGCCGAGGCCCAGCTCCCGGTAGACGACGATGCGGTGCAGGCGTTCCAGATCGCCGGCGGTGTAGAGCCGGTACCCGCCGGGAGTGCGCAGCGACGGTCGGGCGAGGCCGATCTCGTCCCAGTGGTGCAGTGCGCGGATCGTCACGCCCAGACGCGCCGAGACCTGACCGACCGTCAGTCCGTCGGGGTCGGTCCGGCCGCGCGCCTCGGCGGGGGCGGCGTTGGCTTCGGCTCCGTCGGCGGCGGCTCCGTCGGCGGCGGCTTCGGCTCCGTCGGCTTCGTCGGCGGCGGCTTCGTCAGGCATGCTCCTCATGATCGCCGCGGCGCGCGCCGGGTGGGGTGATCCCGATGGCTGCAAGGTCCCTCGCCTCCTGACTGGCGGGATCGAAGGGCTTCGCCGCGGTGAAGACGATCCGCGCGTTCTCAGGGGTGATCACGGTCACGTCTCGCGTGGTCCAGGGGGTGTCCCTCGGCCCGTCGACCGCGTTCGGGCGCAGCGTACGACAGGCCTCGACCAGGGGATCGACCTCGCTGAGGACGCACGCGAAGCCGACGCTCATCGCCGGCGCCAGCTCCGGGACCCCGTCGGCCGCGACGAGGAGTACGTCCTGGAACTGCCACCGGCGCAGATGGACGAGCCTGCCGGGGATGGCGAACAGCTCGAAGAACCCGAGCCCGCGAACCCAGAAGTCCACCGACTCCGCGAGGTCGTTCGTGGGGATCGTCACGAACGCGGGCATTCCGTAGATGCCCCGGAACGGCTCCGGCGGCACAGCGTCAGGGCCGGGGGGCGGCACGGGACTTGTCTCGAACGCGTCGTAGTAGTCGTAGCCGGAGGCGTGGTCGTTGCTCATGGGCCCCACCTTTCAGCCTCACGCAGCGTGAGGGTCAAGCGAGTCCGCGAGGCGGCGACAGAGACGCCGGCTCCCGCTCGTTCCGCGCATCACAAGTCGGGAAGGTCCAGGCGCTCCCCCGCCGAGGAGATCAGCACCGCCATCGCGATCAGGAGCGCGCCCACCCCGACGAGCACGAGCGCGGCCGGCGGGATCGCGAGGCGGCTGCCGTCGCGGGTGGCCCATGCGCGGACGCCCAGCCATGCCGCGCCCACGGCCGCGAGGATCCCGCCGCCGTACCGGGCCAGCAACAGCACCCCGAGGGCGAGCTGGACGAGCAACTCCAGCACGAGCGAGAGCAGCAGACCCACCATTGACCATCCCCCCAGGCGCACGTGAGCTGACGCAATGACATCATCTCCTGTGAACCGAGTCAACAGAGAGTCACGGTGAGCCGAGGTCAACAGACCGGCGTCGGGCCGACGTCGTCACGCCCGGCACGTCAGCCGCATCTGGCCCGCCGCGTGGTGCGCCCCCTCACGCGCTTCCGAGCCCCAGTCCAGGCCGCGGTCCAGGAGCCGGACCGTGAAGGTGGGGGTGCCGAGGGGGTAGCTGCCGACCGGGAGGAGCGCACCGACGTTCGCCGGCTGGTAGACGGTGAACGTGGCGTACGGAGTTCCGTTGGCCAGGACCTGATAGAACGTGGGCTCGCCCGCCGCGTCCTGGGGGCGCGGCGGGCTGGGTACGTGGACCGCCAGGGCGCACGTCCCGTACCCCTCGCCCACGTGCCAGCTCCAAGTGGCCCGGTTGTCACGGTCCTTCGTCGAACTGCCCGACATCGGCACGGCCGAGAAACGGCCGTCGCAGCCCCCGCCCCGGAAGCCGCCGGCGTTCACGGTGTACCAGCCCTCGAAGCCGTCGCTGAACCGGCCCGTCTCCGTGTAGGCGGCCCCGGCTCCCGTACAGCCCGGGCCCGCCCACACCTCGTACGGAGGGGGAGAGGTGTGCGGTGGCCGGGTGGACGCCGACGGGTGGGGGGACGTCGAGGGAGAGCCGGCGGGCGATGTGCTCGCGCTCGGCAGGGCCGGCCCGCCCCCGCCGGGGAACGCCGTCGGGCCGTTCCGCGTCGGCAGGGTCCGTACCGGAGGATCCGATGCCGCCGCCGGTGGCCGCTCCTCCGACTCGTCGCCAAGGGACACCACCAGCGCCAGGCAACCCACCGCCACCACGGCCACCAGCGCCCACGCGCCGCCGCGCCGTGTACTCGTCCGGTCGACACCGCCGCCCCGCCGTGTCCCCGTGAGGTCGACGCCGCCGCAGCGCCGGCACGCCATTCCCGGCAGCGGGCCCCGGCCCGCTCCACCGCATTCCTCGCATGCCATAGCCGCACACCTTACGGCCGAATCAGCGGAGTTCCTCCGGGCATGCGGTTCCTCGCGGGAAGAACTTGTACGGCGCGGAGAGCCGGTACACGCCGGCCTTCGGCGCCAGGAGCTCGGTCCACTCGTCGCCCTCCCCGTCCGCCTCCGCCTTCAGCAGACAGCCGGACTCGTTGAGGAAGACCTTCTCCAGCTCCGTCGGCGACTCCTCGCGGGCCGCCTTCGACGCCTCCGTCTCCTGCGGAGGCTCGATCTTGCCGCCGTTCTCGTCGACCAGCGCAAGCCACGGCGAGTACGGCACCCGGATCAGCACCCGGCCCGGACCGTCGACCTCGATCACGACCTCGTTCGCGCCCGCCCGCAGCACGTCGGCCGGCGGGTTGGCGAGCGGGGTCGGGTCGTCCACCTCGAACAGCCGCCAGTTCTCGTCCGACCAGACCTGCTTCAGGTACGGCAGCCCGTCCCCGACGAGTTCCGCCTCCAGCTCCGCGCCCGAGTCCGGTGCCCCGGTCGGCAGGACCACGTAGTGCACCGCCCAGCGGTCCAGCCAGTCCTGGTAGTTCGTGGCGTTCAGGGTTTCGTCGTAGAAGAGCGGGTTCCGCTCCATGTCCGCCTGCCGGTTCCAGCCCCGCGCCAGGTTGATGTACGGGCTGAGGGCCGAGGACTCGCGGTGACTGGAGGCCGGCACGACCTCGACCCGCGCCTTCTCCGCCCCGCGCACCTGCAGCTGGTTGATCAGCGGCGCGACCTCGCGCGTCCACGACGCGTCCGGGGCGGTACGGATGACGTCGTCGACGCCCTTGAACCCGATCCAGACGTTCAGCCCGGCGAACGCCAGCAGGATCGCGTACCACGTGCGGGAGCGCGGGACCGCGTACGGCAGCGCGGCGAGCAGCACCACGCCCGCGAAGAGCATGACGAGCCGCGAGACGTTGGAGCCGATCTGCGAGTCGATCAGCCAGGTCAGCAGCGTGCCCGCGGAGTACACGGCCGCGCCGGTACGGACCGTGCGCCAGTCGCGCGGCACGAGGAGGAGGCACAGCACCCCGAAGAGGAACGGCAGCGCCGTGGAGGCCCACGACATCGGCTGCGTACCGGAGAAGGGGAAGAGCCAGGAGGAGACCGCGACGACGAGCACCGGGGCGAGACCGAGGGCGTACGCGCCCGGGCGCCGCCGGTTCAGGAAGAGCGCCGCCGCCGCGACACCGAGGAAGAGACCGGCGACCGGGCTGCAGGCGGTCGCGAGCCCGGCGAGCGGGGCGGCGACCGCCGCCTTCGCCCAGCGTCTGCGGCGCCAGCGGTACGGCCAGCAGAAGACGGCCGCGACGGCGCCCAGCGCGAACATCATGCCGAGCCCGAACGTCACGCGCCCCGACAGCGCGTTGCACAGGAACGCGAAGACGCCGGCCAGCGAGCACGCCAGCGGATTGCGCACCGCCCGCACCCGCACCAGGATCAGCGCCGTGAGCCCGGCCGAGACCGTGCCCGCGATCATCATCGTCGAGCGCACGCCGAGCACCGACATGACGTACGGCGAGACGACGCTGTACGAGACCGGGTGCATCCCGCCGTACCAGGCGAGGTTGTACGCGGAGTCCGGGTGACGGCCCACGAACTCCGCCCACGCGTCCTGCGCGGCGAGGTCGCCGCCACTGTTCGCGAACAGGAAGAACCAGAGCACGTGGGTGAGCGCCGCGAGAGCCGTCGCGATCATGACGGGGTAGCGGCGGCGGCGCCTGCGCGGGCGCTGGGAGGGAGCCGGCTCGGCGGGTCTCCGGGGTGTCGGGAGGTCTATTCGCGCGGAGACGGAGGGACGCACGGAGGAATGCGGGGGCACGCTCTCGTCGGCGCGTGTCGGCTCGGCGGTGGTCACTCGCGGCCCTCTCCCGTGCTACTCCCGAACTGCCTTTCGCCCATGTCCTGGTCTCCGGAACGCTAACAGCAGGGCGCCCCGGAGAGACCGGGGCGCCCTGACATGTCAGCCCAGACGGGTCAGCTTCTTGTCGAAGCCGGGCTCCACCAGGTCCTTCTGGAGGGAGACGGGCGCGCTGACCTTGCCGGTGCCGGTGCCGATGGACACCTGGCCGACGACGTCGCCCGCCTTGCCGGTGTGCGGGAGGGCCTTGCCACCGTCGGTGAGCTCCAGGTCGACCTCCAGACCCGGCCAGCCGACGGCCTTCAGCTCCTTGTCGGCGACGACCTGGGTACGGCCCCCGAGGCCGTCGTCGATGTAGCCGACGACCTGGCCCTTGCGGACCACGGCGGCGGAGGTGACGTCCTTCTGTGCCTGCTGGATCAGCGCGAGGCTGAGGTCGATCGACTTCTGGAGCTTCTTGTGCAGCGTCGCGGCGTCCTTCACTCCCATGACGATGCCGAGGATCCGGCGCTGCTTGCCGTCGATCACCGTGTTCGCGGACCAGAGCAGGTTGCCGCCCGCGGGTGTGGAGGAGCCGGTCTTGATGCCGCTGACACCGGGCTCCAGCACGATGTTGTTGTTGTTCTCGATCTGACCGGGGATGCCGTCGACGGTGAGGTTCGGCATGTTCACGATCTCGCGGAACACGTCGTACTGCATGACCGCCTTGGCCAGCTTCAGCTGGTCCTGCGGGGTGGAGACGGTGGTCGCCTCCAGGCCCGACGGGTCGGTGTACGTCGAATCCGTCATCCCGAGGTCCTTGGCGGCGGCGTTCATCTTCTCGACGAACGCGGCCTCCGAACCGGCGTCCCAGCGGGCGAGCCGTCGGGCCACGTTGTTCGCGGACGGGATCATGAGGAGCTGGAGCAGCTCCTTCTCCGTGTACTTCTGGCCCTCCTTGACCTGCGCGGTCGACTCGAACTCCGCGCCGGCCTCGTCGGCGGCCTTCTTGTCGATCTCGATCTCGGGGCCCTCGTCCTTCCCCTTGATCGGGTGGTCGCGAAGGATCACGTACGCCGTCATGGTCTTGGCCACGCTGGCGAGCGGGGCGGGCTTCTGGGGCCCGTACGTACCGAGCGAACCGACGCCCTCGACCTCGGCGGCACCCTGGCCCTCGGTGGGCCACGGCATCTGCAGCTCGCCGCCCTCGAAGGTGAACGTGGGGGCGGCGGAGAGCGTGAGGGTGGGGTTGGGGAGCGGTCTGACGAACTGTACGACCGCAAAGACGATCAACAGCAGGACGACGAGCGGCGTCCAGATCCGCACGCGCCGCATGGTGTTGCGCATCGGGGTCGGCGGCGGGGGCGGGGTGTTCGTCAGCTCGGCGAGCAGGTCGAGCGGGGGCAGCGGCGGCATCGGCTGCTGCCTGGTCCGCTCGGCCTCGCCGAGCGACGGCGGGGGTACGGAGGAGGAGGCTGCGGGCTTGGGGGCCGTCGGGGACGCCTTGGGGGCCGCCGTGGGGGACGCCGCCGGCGTCTCGGGCCGGAGGGGCACGAAGGTGCTCGGGCGCTCCGGGGCGGGCCTGGGGGTGGACTGCGGGGTGGACTCCGGGGCGGCCGGCATCTTCAGCATGGTCGTCGGCTGGTCCACGGCCGGCGGCCGGACGGCGCGGAACATGGTGGTGGGCTGATCGACGGGATCGGCGTCCGCATCGGCGGGGGCGTCCGTGGATCCGTCGGCGGCGTCCTGCTCGTCGGCCTCGGCCTCGGCCTCAGACACGGCCTCAGCCTCGGCCGAGGCCTGCTGCTCGGCGGGCTTGCGCGCGAACCAGGACTCCCCGGAGGGCGTGCGGGCGTCGGAGACGGGCGCCGCGTCGGACGCGTCGACGTCGGTGTCGTCGTCGGTGTCGTCTCCGGGGCTGTCGTCGGTGTCGGCTTCTGCGTCAACGTCGGCCGGCTCGGTCTCGGGCTCGGTCTCGGTCTCGGTCTCGGCCGAGTCGTCGTCGGCGCCCTGCGGAGCCTCTGCGGCCTCGCCGACGCCGTCTCCCGCGTCCTCGGCGGCGTCGTCCTCGTCGTCGGCGTCGGAGGCCGGCTCGTCGGCGCTGTCGGCCTCGGGAGCGTCCGTGGCGACCCAGGCCGCCACCGCGGCCCTCAGCCGGTCGCCCTCCCCGGCCGCCTCCGCAGAGTCCCCGGCGTCCCCGGCGTCCCCGCCATCCGCCGACTCAACCGACTCCGCCGACTCGACCGACTCCAGGACCTCCTCGGCACCGGCCGCCGACTCCACTACGCCCTCGGCGTCCCCGGCGTCCTCGGCGTCCGCCGATCCCCCGGCATCCGCCTCGCCCCCGTCGTCCGACGGCTCCGACGGAGCGTCGTCCTCCGGCGTCCGGGGCGCCAGCGCCCTGAAGACGGCCGTCGGCTGGTCGACCTGGACCGGTGACGCGGGCTCACGGAGAACCGACAGCCGCGGATCCCGGCCGCCACCGCCGGCAGTCGTCTCCTCCGAGGACTCCTGCTGCTCCGCCTTGTCGGGGGACTCGCCCGCCACCGTGCCTCCTCCATGCGTCATGCGTACGTCCGAACCATGTACCAGTGTCCTGTGTGAACCCCTTGGCCCCCGTGCTAGACGAGAACGACATACCTACTGGTTCCCGTACGAAGCACCCAGGCGCTCTCGACAGATGAATGTGAGAGGGGTCACCCTGTGACTCATCCACGCGGGGAGGCATGGATGGGCAGGAGCCGCAGAACAATTCCGGAGGAGCTTCTGCTGCTCGCTCTGGACCCGGCCACGGGTACCACAGCGCAGCCGCAGTCGCTCGACCTCGGCCTGGCCGGAGCACAGCTAGTGGAGCTGGCTCTGGCAGGACGGATAGCCCCTGACGGGGATCGTATCGCCGTGGTGATGCCACGGCCGACCGGAGATCCGACTCTGGACTCCGCACTGGAACTGCTGCGTCGTCGCGGCAGCCCGGTACGGGCCGTCCACTGGATTGGCGGGCCCCGACTGGGGCTGCGCCAGATCTACCTCGCTCATCTGGAGCGCTGCGGCATGGTGCATGCCGTGGAGGGCCAGATGTGCGGAGTACTGCCGACGACTCGCTACCAGGCGACGGACACGGCTATCAGCCGGGACATCAGGGCCCGGCTGGACAGTGCGATCCGCACCGGCGTACCGCCGGACCCGCGGACCGCGGCGCTCGCCGCGCTGGCCCACGCGGTCGGTCTCGGCAAGCACCTGTACCCGGGGAACGAAGGACGGTCGTCGCGGTCCCGGCTGCGCGACCTGATCCGGCACGACCCCATGGGCGGACTCGTGGCGCACGCCGTGATGGACGTCCAGAACGGCGTGGCTGCCCAGCCGCGCCGCAGTGCGCCCGGTGGCGTGCCGCAGCAGCCGCGTCGCGGCAGCATGGCCCGCGTCGCCGCGCACTGAGCACGTACGCACCACAGAACCCGTCAGGGAGCCGCACGGACGACGTGTGCGGGGCGGACCTCAGCGTCCGCCCCGCACACGTTGTCGTCATTTCCCAGCGCACAGCGCACCTTTGGTGGCAGTCTGCCAAGCAGTAGATACGTACAGCTACGTAGCCGACAGCCGGAGGTGCAGTTTCCGTGGCGTCCAACGTCAACCCCACCGTCAGGCGACGCCGATTGGGCCAGGAGCTGCGCCGGCTCCGGGAAGCGAAGAACATGACGGCCGAGCAGGTCGCCGAGCGTCTCCTCGTCTCCCAGTCGAAGATCAGCCGCCTCGAGAACGGCCGTCGTTCCATCAGCCAGCGCGATGTCCGCGACCTGTGCGGGGTCTACGAGGTCGAGGACGAGCGCGTGGTCGAGTCGCTGATGCAGATGGCCAAGGACTCCCGCCAGCAGGGCTGGTGGCACGCCTTCGGCGACATCCCGTACAGCGTCTACATCGGCCTGGAGACGGACGCGGAGAGCCTGCGGGTGTACGAGCCGCAGATCATCCCCGGCCTGCTGCAGACGCACGGCTACGCGGAGGCCGTGATCAGCGGCGCGCTGCCGGAGTCGAGCCCGACGGACATCGACAAACGGGTCACCGTCCGCACCCGGCGCCAGGACCGGATCAAGGACGAGGAGCGTCCGCTGCGGCTGTGGGCCGTCATCGACGAGGGTGCGCTGCGCCGGGTCGTCGGCAACAAGCAGCTGATGATCCAGCAGCTGGAGCACCTCGTCGAGCAGTCGCAACTGCCGCACGTCACAGTGCAGGTGCTGCCGTTCGAGATGGGCGCGCACCCGGGCATCAGCGGTCACTACGCGATCCTGGAATTCCCGGACACCTCCGATTCGAGCGTCGTCTACATCGAGGGCGTCACGAGCGACCTGTATCTGGAGAAGGCGCAGGACGTCGCCAAGTACAGCGTGATGTACGAACACCTGCGGGCGCAGGCGCTGAATGTCGAGCAGACCCGGGAGTTCATTTCGGACATCGCCAAGTCCTACGCGGCCGGCTGAATCGCCGGAAACGACTGATCCATCCGAATTCTCTGATTCGGGGGTGAAAGCAGCCATTCGACCCTGCCCCCGACTGAAGAGGTCGGTACGGTACACCGCGGAATCGCTCCCACGGAAGCCCAGTTGGAATATGCCATCCGGTCGGGTGAACGTCGGCCCCACGCGACGGGACCGGCGAGTAGCGTCGATCACGCCAGCCTGAAGGTTGGCGCGACACACCACTGGCAGAACCGGAGTGAAGAACAATGGCGATTATTCAGGGCGCGACGGACACCTGGACGAAGTCCTCCTATTCCGGCGGCAACGGGGCTTGCGTCGAAGTCAAGTCGCCCGTCGTCGCGGCGATCGCGGTCCGGGACTCCAAGGCCCCCGAGGGTCCGGCCATCGCCTTCGGCTCGGCGTCGTGGAACGCCTTCGTCGGCGAAGTGAGCAACGGGGCGTTCTGAGCCCGCGTGTTCGGAGCACCACAGGTACGTACGGAAAGAGCCCTCTCGACCGGTCCGCCGTCCTGGCCGAGGGGGCTCGGCCATGCCCTCAGCGGAGTCGGTCCACGTACCGGTCCGTGCCCGGGACCGTGGGGATGAAGGGGGCGACCAGTTCGACCCGGCCCGTGTCTGCGCCGAGCGTGGTCAGGTCGGCGAAGTGGCCCGCCCAGCAGGCGCGCGGGTCGCGTTCCAGGAACCAGAGCAGGGTCAGCCGGGTGTCGACGCCCTCGACCTGCTTCACGTAGGTCATCCGGTCCCCCGGCAGCGGCGTCGGGCGGAAGACGGTGACCATCGCGGCCGGGGAGCCGGTGAGACGCTTCGGCAGTTCGCGTGCGACGAGCCGTTCGAGCAGCTCCGCCCGCGCCTCGGGGCCCTCCGCGTCGATCACCTGGAGGATCAGCCCCTGGTACGGGTGGTCGAGGGCGTGGAAGTCGCGGGGGCCGGCGGCGCCGTCGCGGTAGACGGTCGCCTCGTGGTCCTGGAAGGCCGTGAAGACGTGCGTACGGTCGCGGTAGACGCGGGCGTCGCGGTTGAGCCGCTTGTTGATGCCGACGGTCCACTTCATGTGCGCGTCGTAGCGGCCCTCGGTGACCCAGTACGTGGAGAGGTAGCAGCCGGCCGTGACCGGCTGGGCGACGGCGGACTTCTCCGGGACGCGCAGCTCCTGGAGGTCGCGGGTGGCGACCCAGCGGCGGCCGGCGAACATCCAGGGCATCGCCATGGCGCCCGCGTAGTAGTGGTCGTCCTCGTACCAGCGGTTGTAGGCGTACTCGTGGCCCGGGTGCGGCTCGACCATCGTGATCAGGGCGTGGCCGGGGTGCACCCCGTACGGCCCGACCGCCGCCAGCTCCGCGTACGTCTCGTCACTCATGCCCGTACCCCTTCCCTTGTCCTTAGGAGGCTCCTACTCTGACGGGTCGTCAGATCGATCGCCAGAGTCGGGAGGCACCCGGATGCTGCTCCAGGGAAAGACCGTGGTCGTGTCGGGCGTCGGCGCCGGGCTCGGGCACCGGATCGCCGAGACGGTCGTACGGGACGGGGGCAACGCGGTGCTCGGCGCGCGCACCGAGGCCAACCTCGCCAAGTCGGCGGCCGAGATCGATCCGGAGGGGCGCCGCACCGCCCACCGCCCCACCGACATCACGGACGAGGCGCAGTGCGAGGCGCTCGCCGCGCTCGCCCTCGACCGGTTCGGCACCATCGACGCAGTCGTCCATGTCGCCGCCTGGGACAGCTACTTCGGCGGGATCGAGGACGCCGACTTCGCGACCTGGCAGGGCGTCCTGGACGTCAATCTGCTGGGCACCCTGCGGATGACGCGGGCCTGTCTGCCGGCGCTGAAGGAGCGGGGCGGCTCCGTCGTCCTCATCGGTACGCAGTCGGCGATCGCGGCGCCCTCGCAGGTGCGGCAGGCGGCGTACGCGGCCTCGAAGGGGGCGCTGACCTCGGCGATGTACTCGATGGCGCGCGAGCTCGGTCCGCACCGGATCCGGGTCAACACCGTGCTGCCGGGCTGGATGTGGGGCCCGCCGGTCCAGGCGTACGTCCAGTTCGCGGCGCTCACGGAGGAGGTGCCGGAGGCGGAGGTGCTCGCCCGGCTCACGGAGCGGATGGCGCTGCCCGAGCTGGCGACCGACGGCGACGTGGCCGAGGCGGCGGCGTTCCTCGCCTCCGACCGGGCGCGGGCGATCACCGGGCAGTCGCTGCTGGTCAACGCGGGTGAGCTGATGCGCTAGCGGCCGCGGGCGGAGGCCGGGCCGCACGGTACGCGACGGCGTACCGTGCGGCCCTTTTTGACCCCATCTGGATTCAGAAATATGAACACAGGTCAACAAGGAGAACGATTTTACTCTCTCTTGACCTGCCATCGCGTTGTCCTCGCCTGACAACTCCCCACACCATGAACGGCGTTCACAAGGCGGACCGGACCCCTGGAGGGGGCTCAATGAACAGTCTCGACTGGGCCGTGCTCATCGGCTATTTCGGCGTCATGGTCGCGATCGGAGTCTGGTCCCACAAGCGCGTGGACGACGTCTCCGACTTCTTCACCGCCGGCGGCAAGATGCCCTGGTGGCTCTCCGGCATCTCGCACCACATGTCCGGCTACAGCGCGGTGATGTTCACCGGGTACGCGGGCATCGCCTACACGTACGGCGTCACCTCGTACGTCACCTGGTCCTTCCCGATCGCGATCGGCATCGCGATCGGCGCCCACCTCTTCGCACCGCGCCTCAACCGGCTGCGCTCGCGGCTCCACGTGGCCTCCCCGCTGGAGTACCTGAAGAACCGGTACAACCTCCCCACCCAGCAGGCGCTCGCCTGGTCCGGCGTCCTGCTGAAGATCGTCGACGTGGGCGCCAAGTGGGCCGCGATCGCCACCCTCCTCTCGGTCTTCACCGGGATCTCCCTCAACCAGGGCATCCTCATCACCGGTGTGATCACCGGCGTCTACTGCACGGTCGGCGGTCTCTGGGCGGACGCGCTCACCGAACTGGGCCAGTTCGTCATCCAGTTCTTCGCCGGAATCGCGATGCTCGTCGCCGTCCTCGCCGAGCTGGGCGGGGTCAGCGCGCTGTGGGACGTCTGGGACCGGCCCGAACTCCAGGGCCACACCGCGCCGACGGCGGGCCCGTACACGCTGACCTTCCTGCTCGCCTACCTCTTCATCAAGACCTTCGAGTACAGCGGCGGCATGTGGAACCAGGCCCAGCGCTACATGGCCACGCCCAACGCCCGCGAGGCCACCCGCTCGGGCCGGCTCTCGGCCGTGCTGTGGTTCGTCTGGCCGCTGGTCCTCTTCTTCCCCATGTGGGTCGCGCCGCTGCTCGTCGACCCGAAGAAGCCCGACGCCTCCGACAGTTACGCCCTGATGACCGAGCAGCTGCTCCCGCACGGGCTGCTCGGCCTCGTCATCGTCGGCTTCTTCTCCCACACGATGGCCATGTGCTCCTCCGACGCCAACGCCATCGCGGCCGTCTTCACCCGGGACATCGCCCCCGTCATGAGCAAGGCGGCACGGCGCTGGACGCAGCAGGCCGGGCTGATCGCGGCGCGCTGGTCGACGATCGCGTTCCTCGCGCTGTCGATGGCGGTCGCCACCCAGGTCAACTCGCCCACGTTCAAGGACATCATCACCGTCGTCATCAAGTGGGTGGCCGGTCTGATGGGGCCGATCGCGATCCCGTTCATGCTGGGTCTGCTGCGGACCTTCCGGAAGTCCGGCCCCACGGCGGCGCTGGTCTCCTGGGCCGCGGGGCTGTTCGTCTTCTGGCTGACCAACTACGGCCTGGACGGCGTCGAGCTCCAGATCCAGATCGTCTCGCCGCTCGCCACCTCGCTGGTCCTGTACGTCCTGATCGGCTTCGTCAAGCCCGAGGACACCCCGGAGCGGGACGCGATCCTGGCCAGGATCAACGAGGACCCCGACGAGGACGGCGGCGCCGCCGTCCCGCCGCAGGCGTCGGGCGAGCCCGCCGCCCAGCCGCGGGTGTAGTCCTTGGGATCGGCCCGCGGGCGTGGTACCTGGAGTCCGCCCGCGGGCGCGCCCGGCCCAGCCGCGGGCGTAGTCCCTGGGATCGGCCCGCGGGCGTGGTCGCCGCGGGTTCGCCCCGGCGTGCGTCAGCCCCTGGGGTAGCGGGCCAGCCAGCCGGGGTGCGACTCCGCGGGGCTGTGCAGGGCGGCGCCCTGGGTCATCTCCATCGCGAAGTCGTCCGCGAGTTCGAGGATCGTCGCACGGCCCTCCAGTTCGGCCAGCCAGGCCGGCGGGAGGGCCGTCTCGCCGTGAAGGGCGCCGAGCAGCGCGCCCGTGACGGCTCCCGTCACGGCGGACGGGCCGTCGTGGTTGACCGCGAGGCGCAGGCCGTGGCGGATGTCCTCGCCGACCAGGGCGCAGTAGACGGCGGCGGCGAGCTGGCCCTCGGCCCGGTCCTCGTCCGCGCCGAGGTCCGTGACCCGCAGGGCGTTCGGCATCCCCTGGCGTACGGCGCCGAGAGCCTGCTGGAGCGCGGCGGTGACGGGCTCGTGGCCCGGGCGGAGGCTGAGCTGCGCCAGCGCCCGCTGGACGGAGCCGTCGACGCTCTCGCCCCGCGCGAGACCGTGGACGACGACGGCGAGCGCGCCGGCCGCGAGGTGGGCGGCCGGATCGCCGTGGGTCTGCGCCGCGCACTCGACGGCGAGCTGGCAGACGAGCTGCGGCTCCCAGCCGACGAGGAGGCCGAAGGGGGCCGAGCGGACGAGCGCCCCGGAGTCCGCGGCATCCGGGTTCTTGGGCTTGTCGAGCGTGCCGAGGATCTCGTCGCCGAGGCCGGTGAGGCAGGCGCGGGCCGGATCGCGGCGAACGTAGAGCCACTCCTCGCGGGCGAGCCAGCCGTTGTCCGTACGGCGCTCGTCCGGACCCCAGTCGCGCTGGGTGGCCGCCCAGCGGAGATGGGCGCGGTGGACGTCGGTGGGCGGGTGCCAGGCGCCGGTGTCGCGGCGCACCTGGGCGCGTATCAGCCCGTCGACGGTGAAGAGCGTCATCTGGGTGGCGGCGGTGACCGCGCCGCGTCTGCCGTACGCGACGACCGGTTCCATGAGGCCCTCCGGGCCGTAGGCGGCCCTGATCCCGTCCAGCGAGAGCGCCGCGACCCCCGCGCCGAAGGCGTCGCCCACCGCACCGCCGAGGAGGCAGCCGCGGACCCGGGCCCGGAAGTCCTGCTGTTCGGCTCGGCCCCACACGGCCGCAGCGGTCGTGGTCACGACGTGCCCTCCCCCGAAACCCTCGGCGCACCAGATCTCGCAGCACTGTAATCGACCGGGTTCGCGCGTTCGCGGGACGGAACGTTTTGCGATCGGACGCCTTTCTGTCCATCTTCGACCGCCGTTCACCGGCAGTTCCGACATGGCTTGAACGATCCGCCGCGTGACACGATTCAAGACCTCCGCCACCGCCGCCGTCGCCCCGCCCTCGGTCTCCCCGAGGAGACGGTGATGGCCGACTACCTGGCCAGCAACACCTACCGGGCCACCGCCAACGAGGCGTGCTCGGCATCGACGGGCGCGAGCTCAAGGAGCTGAAGCGGGACCTGCTGGTCGGCTGACCCCCTCCGCTGCCACGGTCAGGGCCACCGTCCTCGCCCTGACCGTTCCGAGCAGGACGTCGAGCCGTCCGGCGTCGGCGCCTGGGCAGTCGGCCAGCTCGACGAGATGGTTCCGCAGGTCGGCGACGTCCGACCAGAGGTGCGGCAGCCCGGTGATCCGCTCCCATGTGCGCAGGGCGGGCTCCCATCGGGCCAGGGCCGCCTGCGCGACCACCAGCAGGCGGAGTTCCTCGACGGTGGGCTCGTCCGGGACGGTGAAGGTGTGCTGCCGTTCGAAAGCCCGCCACAGCTCGCCCGCGGCCTCGCACCCCCGGATCCTGCTCTCCGCGATCGCGAGCAGCAGCAGGCCCTCCCTGTGTCCGGACTCCCGCATGGCCGACGCGGCCTCCCGCGCCTGTTGGAGCCGCCCGAGACGCAGCAGCGACCACGTGACCGTCTCCAGGTGGTCCTGCCGGTCTCCCGGCGGCAGGGCCGACAGGACGTCCAGCGCCTCCTGGTGGCGCCCGAGGTGGAACAGTGCCACGGCCCGGCGACCGGCCGACCGGTCCGGGCCGGCGGCCGTGCACCGCTCCAGATCGGCGAGCGCCTGCGCGGAGCGGCCCACCAGCTGGAGCAGGAACGCCCTCTCCTGGAGGGCCTCGGTCTCGGAGCCGCGGCCCGCGGCGACCAGGTGGTCCATGTCGGCCAGGCCGCCCCGGACGTCTCCGAGGAGGCACCGCAGCCGTGCCCTGCGCTCCCGCGCCCAGCGGTGGTCCGGGTCGAGCTCCAGAGCCCGGTCGACGTCGGCCAGCGCCTCGGGCAGGCGCCCGGCCGCCGTACGCGCCGACGCCCGGCGGATCCAGGACGCCACGGAGTCCGGGGTGAGCGCCGCCACCGCGTCGCAGTGGGTGCGCCCCTCGTCCGTGGCACGCGCCTCCCGGTAGGCGAACTGCCGCAGCAGCATCATCGCCTCCACGCCGGGCTCGAGTTCCACCGCCCGCTCCAGATCGGCCAGTGCGCGCAGGGGTTGCCGCATCCTCCGGTACGCCTGGCCCCGGACGCCGAAGGCGTACCAGTGGTCCGGCTCCAGTTCGAGTGCCCGGTCGGCGTCCGCCACCGCCTGCTCGTGGCGCCCCGCCCGCAGGTGTGCGTCGCCGCGTTCCCTGAGCACCATGGCCGGGTCGTCGGAGGCCTCGACGGCTCGGTCCAGCGCGGCGAGCCGGGTGGCGGAGTCCCCCAGCCGTTCGAGGATCCGTGACCTCTGCACCATGGCCCAGGCGTAGTCGGGGCGCAGGTCGACGGCCCGGTCCAGGTCCGCGAGCGCCTCCTCGAGGCGCCCCAGGTCCAGCAGCGCGAGGGCCCGGCTGCCCAGCGCCCAGGTGTAGGAGGGGTCGAGGGCGAGGGCCCGGTCGAAGTCGGTGAGCGCCTGCTCGGGCCGGCCGCGCTTCCAGTGCAGGAAGGCACGCTGGGCCGGTACCCACGCCATCTGCGGGCGGCTCTCCTCCGCCCGGTCCAGGTCGGCGAACGCCCCGGTCTCGTCCCCCGATTCCAGGCGTACGTCGGCACGCCGCAACAGTGCCCACCAGTAGTCCGGTTCGATTTCGACGGCGCGGTCCAGATCGGCCAGTGCCTCTCTCGTGCGCCCCAGCCTGTACCTGGCCTGACCGCGCGTCGCGAGCACGGCGGCGCTCTCGGGTCCGAGCGCCAGCGTCCGGTCGCAGTCCGCCACCGCCTCCTCGTACCGCTCCAGACGCCGGTGGAGTTCCGCGCGCTCCCCGAGGATCCACGGCCTGTCCGGCGCGTGGGCGTCGGCCCGGTTCAGCCGTTCCAGTGCCCCGGCCAGATCGAGCCGGAGCAGGCGCACCATCCCGAGGCCGTAGTGGGCCCGGGCGCACTCCGGGTCGAGGGCGAGCGCGCGCTCGTAGTCGGCGGTGGCGCCGGTGTGGTCCTCGGCCCATCGGCGGAACTTGGCGCGGACGACCAACGCGGCCACCTGGCCCTCCGGCCCGAACCCCGCGCGGGACAGCAGGAGTCCGAGCAGTGAGGCCACCGGCTCGTTCTCGCTCTCCAGGGCCGCCAGCGCGTCCCTGCCCCAGCCGCGCAGCACCTGCGCGTCCGCGTCCTCGCCCGCGTCGGCCAGTACCCGCGCCCAGCGGCGGGCCGTCGCCGCGCCCTCGTCGCAGGCGTCCACGCCGTCGCGGAGCACTGCGGGCAGCGCCGCCGCCGGGCCCGCGCACAGCCGGTGGTACGACTCCTCCAGGCGGGCGTCCCGCCAGGCTTCGTGCTCCCAGCGCTCGTCCTCCCGCAGGTCCTCGGCGGCCTCCTCCGCCCAGCCCGCGAACGCGGCGGCGAGCCGTTCCTGGTCCTCCCGCCAGCCGCGCGGCGACTCGGTGCGGCGCAGCAGCAGCATCGGGCCGCGGACGACGTCGTGGTACTGGAGGTGTCCGTCCCGGTGGGCGACGAAGGGCAGGGTCCGCAGCCAGTCGAGGAGCGCGGGGTCCTCCTGGGAGGCGACGGTGAAGACGTCCTCGTTCAGCCGGCGGGGCAGTGCTCCGGCATTGGCCGCGTCCTTACGGGTCCGGTCGGGCACCCCGCTCAGGAACCGGTCCACGGCGGTGGCGCCGGCGAGGCCGACCTCGCCGGGGCGGGCGGCGAGGGTGGAGACCAGAACCGGGAGGCCGCCGGAGAGGCGCAGGACGTCCTGGACGACGCTCTCGTCCACCACCCCTTTCGCCGAGAGGAGTTGTCGCGCCTCCGCCTCGGTGAACGGGTCGAGCGGCATGTCCTGCACGAAGTCGGCGTGGTCCGTCCAGGAGGAGGGGTCGAGCCGGTCGCGGCCGGCGACGACGAAGACGGTGGTGGCGGGCAGGGCGCCGTACCGTTCGGTGGTGATCAGGTCGCGCAGCCAGCTGTCGAGATAGGGCGCGGTGCGCTCGTAGGTGTCGAAGAAGAGCGCGAGCCAGGGGACCTCGGCCGCCACCCGCTCCAGGTCCGACACCAGCACCGGGGTGAGGGCGCGCACCGGAGCGAGGACGAGCTGCACATCGTCCTGGTTGCGGAACCGGGCGCTGAGGAGCGCCCGCAGCCGGTCGGTGCCCTGGGCGAGGCGGTTCGGGTCGACGGCGCCCGCGAAGGCGCCCACGACCGGGATCATTCCGGCGCCGATGAGCCCCGCCTGGGCCAGGGCCGTGCTGCCCGCCGAAGGGGCGCCGCCGGGCGCCTCCCCGGTCTCGGCCGCGGCGATCGACGCCGCCTCGGCCTCGTGGCGCCGCTGCAGGTAGGCGGCGAGCTGCCGGTCCAGCGCCTTCAACGGGTGCCCCTGCCGGGCGAAGGAGGCGGCGATCTCCCCCATCACCTCGGGGATGCTGTTGAGCCCTTCGTCGGCGTACGCGGTCACGGCGCCGCGTCCCGCCGCGACGTCCGTCAGCTCTCCGACGAGCGTGGTCTTGCCGACGCCCGCGTCGCCTCGCACATGGAAGACGAAACGATGCCGGTCGTCCTCCACGGGAACGTCGAAGTTCTCCCGGAACAGAGCGAGTTCACCGCGCCGACCGACGAACCCGGCCTTCTTGCGCCGCTGGAGCAGCGCCTGCATGGACGGTCGCGCGCCGTTGGTCATGCGTCGAGTGTTCCAGCACGCCCCGCGCCGCGCGAGGCGTTCCGTGCAGCGCCCGTCAGTCCCCCAGCACCGGCAGCAGCTCCGGGAGGTGCCCGTCGGACGCCCGCGCCGCCGCCATCCGCTCCTCGGCCACCTCGCCGTACAGCGTCGTGCGCGGGCGCGACGGCCTGCCCGCCGCCTCGGCGATGGCGACGAGGTCCCGGATCGAGCGGTACGAGCCGTAACTGGATCCCGCCATACGGGAGATGGTCTCCTCCATCAGCGTGCCGCCCAGGTCGTTGGCGCCCGAGCGGAGCATCTCGGCGGCACCGTCCGCACCGAGCTTCACCCAGCTGGTCTGGATGTTCGGGATGTACGGGTGGAGCAGCAGCCGCGCCATCGCCGTGACCGCGCGGTTGTCGCGGACCGTCGGGCCGGGGCGGGCGATGCCCGCGAGGTAGACGGGGGCGTTGGTGTGGATGAAGGGCAGTGTCACGAACTCCGTGAAGCCGCCGGTCTCCTGCTGGATCCCGGCCAGCGTGCGGAAGTGGCCGAGCCAGTGCCGGGGCTGGTCCACATGCCCGTACATCATCGTCGACGAGGAGCGGATGCCCAGCTCGTGGGCGGTCTTGATCACCTCGATCCAGGTGGCCGTCGGCAGCTTGCCCTTGGTGAGGACCCAGCGGACCTCGTCGTCGAGGATCTCGGCGGCGGTGCCGGGGATCGAGTCGAGTCCGGCCTCCTTCGCCGCCGTCAGCCACTCCCGGATCGACAGACCGGTCCGGGTCGCGCCGTTGACGACCTCCATCGGCGAGAAGGCGTGGACGTGCATCCCGGGCACGCGCTCCTTCACCGCCCGCGCGATGTCGAAGTAGGCCGTGCCGGGCAGGTCCGGGTGGATGCCGCCCTGCATGCAGACCTCCACCGCGCCGACCTCCCAGGCCTGCTGGGCGCGGTCGGCGACCTGGTCGAGGGAGAGGGTGTAGGCGTCGGCGTCGGTGCGGCGCTGGGCGAAGGCGCAGAAACGGCAGCCGGTGTAGCAGACGTTGGTGAAGTTGATGTTCCGCGTGACGATGTACGTGACCTCGTCGCCCGCCACCGACCTGCGCACGTCGTCGGCGATCCGGGTCAGCGCGTCGAGCGCGGGACCGTCGGCGTGCAGGAGGGCGAGCGCCTCGTCGTCGGTGAGCTTCGTCGGATCGTCGGCCGCGGTGGCGAGCGCGGCCCGCACGTCGGTGTCGATGCGCTGGGCGACCATGCCGGGCGCGGCCGCCTCCCGCAGCGCCTCCCAGTCGCCGTAGACCTCGTCGAAGTCCTCACGGCGGTCGTGGGTGCGGCCGGTGGTGTCGATCGTGCGGTGCAGATCGGTGCGGCCCGCCGAGGTGAACGCCTCGTCCGGTTCCTGCCAGGGCAGTCCGCGGACCGTCGCGTCCGGGTTCGCGAGACCGGTCTCCGGGTCGGCGAGCGCCCGCACGTGCGGCAGCAGGCGCGGGTCGAGCCAGGGCTCGCCGCGGCCGACGAACTCCGGGTAGACGCAGAGGCGTTCGCGCAGCTCGAACCCGGCGGCGCGGGACTTCTCCGCGAGGGTGTCGATCTGCGGCCAGGGCCGCTCCGGGTTCACGTGGTCGATGGTGAGCGGGGAGACCCCGCCCCAGTCGTCGATGCCGGCGGCGATCAGCCGTCCGTACTCCTCGTCGACGAGGTTCGGCGGGGCCTGGAGGCAGGCCGAGGGGCCCATGATGTGCCGGGCTACGGCGATCGTGGCGATCAGGTCGTCCAGTTCGGCGTCCGGCATGCCGCGCATCGCCGTGTCCGGCTTGGCGCGGAAGTTCTGGATGATCAGCTCCTGGACGGAGTGGTACGCGCGGGAGACCCTGCGCAGCGCGAAGAGGGACTCGGCCCGCTCCTCGTACGTCTCGCCGATCCCGATGAGCAGACCGCTGGTGAACGGCACGGACGAGCGGCCGGCGTCCTCCAGGACCCGCAGCCGGACGGCCGGCTCCTTGTCGGGGGAGCCGAAGTGCGGGCCGCCGGGCTCGGACCAGAGCCGGGTCGCCGTCGTCTCCAGCATCATGCCCATGGACGGCGCGACGGGCTTGAGCCGCTGGAAGTCCGTCCAGGACATCACGCCCGGGTTGAGGTGCGGGAGGAGGCCGGTCTCCTCCAGGATGCGGATCGCCATGGCCCGTACGTACGCCAGGGTGTCGTCGTAGCCGTGCGCGTCGAGCCACTCGCGCGCCTCCGGCCAGCGGTCCTCGGGCTTGTCGCCGAGCGTGATCAGGGCTTCCTTGCAGCCCAGTTCGGCGCCGCGGCGGGCGATGTCGAGGACCTCGTCGGGAGACATGAACATCCCGTGGCCCGCGCGGCGGAGCTTCCCCGGCACGGTCACGAACGTGCAGTAGTGGCACTTGTCGCGGCAGAGGCGGGTGAGCGGTATGAAGACGCTCTTCGAGTACGTGATGACCCCGGGGCGCCCGGCGGCGTCCAGGCCCGCGTCCCGCACGCGCCCGGCCGAGGCGACCAGATCGTCCAGATCCGTCCCCCGTGCCTGGAGAAGCACGGCGGCCTCGCCGACGTCGAGCGCCACTCCGTCCCTGGCCCTCTTGAGGGCACGGCGCATGGCGTTCTCGGTGGGCCGTCCTGCCGGTCCGGGCTGCTGATCCGTCATGCACCGAGCATACGAGTGCCCGCCGACGGGCACAGGCCCGCGGGCCGGGCCGGTGTGCGGCGGCGGGGTCCGGCCGCCGCCGCGGGCCGACCGGCCGGCGGCCGCCGGACCCACCCGTCGTCACCCGCCCGTCGTCACCGGTCCGCTGTCACCTGTCCGCCGTCACCTGTCCGCCGTCACCGATCCGCCGTCACCGATCCGGCCCCGGCCGGATCACCGGATCGACGGATCGACGGATCGACGGATCGACGGATCACAGATACCGGGCGAACTCGTCCAGCACCCCGAGGACCTCCGTCTCGTCCCCCGGCGGCAGCTGGAGCACCACCTCCTCGCAGCCCAGCTCCTCGTAGTGCGCGAGCTTGCCCGGATTGGGGAGGACCGCGTACGGGACGACCTGGAGGTTCTTGGGGTCGCGGCCCGCCTGCTCCCAGGCCTCTCGGAGCACCGGCATCGACTGGGTCAGGCCGCGGCCGCCGATGGGCATCCAGCCGTCCGCGTACTCGGCGATCTGCGCGAAGAGCTTCGGGCCCGCCCCGCCGCCGACGAGGATGCGCGGGGCGCCGCCGGCAGGCTTGGGGTAGGCGTGGGACGCCCGTACCGACACACCGAACTCGCCTTCGTAAGCCGTCGGTTCGTCGGCCCACAGCGCCCGCATGAGCGCCATCCGCTCCCGGCTGAGTTCACGCCGGGTCGACCACTCCACGCCGTGGTCGGCGGCCTCCTCCTTGTTCCAGCCGAAGCCGACGCCGAGCGTGAAGCGTCCGCCCGAGAGGTGGTCCAGGGTGGCGATCTGCTTGGCCAGGGCGATCGGGTCGTGCTCGGTGATCAGGGTGATTCCGGTGCCGAGTTCGAGCCGTTCGGTGACGGCGGAGGCCTGGCCGAGGGCGACGAAGGGGTCGAGGGTGCGGCCGTACTCCCGGGGCAGTTCGGTGCCGGCCGCGGGGTAGGGCGTGGTGCGCTCGATCGGGATGTGGGTGTGTTCGGGCAGGTAGAGCCCGGCGAAGCCCCGCTGTTCGAGCTCGCGCGCGAGGCGGACGGGGGTGATGGTCTCGTCGGTCAGGAAGATCGTGGTCGAGATCCGCATAGCGGCACGGTAGGGGCTGCGGCGGGGATTTCCGAGAGCCGCGGCGCGACGGGCCTCTTGCGTTGTCCGGGAGTTCACGCCCTACTACGAGGGTGCCCGACATGAGCGAACCGACCCGACGAACGCTCCTGACGACGAGCGTGGCCTCCGCCCTTACCTTGGGAAGCGTGAGCTTCGCGCACGCGGCCGACGCCCCTGACGGCTCCTCCGGCGGCGACCGGACGGAGACGGTCGGCGGCACGCTGCCGCCCGGCTCCCCCGACTACGTGTACCTCCCCGTCGAGATCCCCCACGGGGTGCGCGAGATCCACGTCTCGTACGCGTACGAGCGGCCCGCCGTTCCCGCCGGGACCCAGGGCAACGCCCTGGACATCGGCATCTTCGACCAGCGCGGCACCGAACTCGGCGGCAAGGGCTTCCGGGGGTGGTCGGGCGGGGCGCGCACGGAGTTCTTCCTCCGCGCCGACGCGGCGACGCCCGGCTACGTAGCCGGCCCGCTCAGGGCCGGGACCTGGTTCGTCGTGCTCGCCCCGTACACGGTGGCGCCTCAGGGGCTCACCTACTCTGTGACGATCACCCTGCGCTTCGGCGCCTCACTGCCCACGCCCCGGCCCGTGTACCCGCCCGAGCGGGCCGAGGGCCGGGGCCGGGCCTGGTACCGCGGCGACAGCCATCTGCACACCGTGCACTCGGACGGGCGCCGCACGCCCGACGAGGTCGCCGTGCTCGCGCGCGCCGCCGGGCTCGACTTCCTCACGGCCACCGAGCACAACACCCATGCCGGGCACGGGGCGTGGGCCGAGGCCGCCGGGGACGACCTGCTGGTCCTGCTCGGCGAGGAGGTCACCACCCGCAACGGCCACGTCCTGGCCGTGGGGACGGACCCGGGCACCTTCGTGGACTGGCGCTACCGGGCGCGGGAGAATCGTTTCGGGCATTTCGCGCGCGAGATCCGCAGGGCGGGCGGTCTGGTCGTCCCGGCGCACCCGCACGCCACCTGCATCGGCTGCAACTGGAAGTTCGGCTTCGGCGACGCGGACGCGGTCGAGGTGTGGAACGGCCCCTACACCCCGGACGACGAGGTGTCGCTGGCCGGCTGGGACGCGGCGCTCGCGAAGGGCCGCTGGACCCCGGCGATGGGCAACTCCGACGCCCACCGCGACCCGGACCGCGTCGGCACCCCGCAGACCGTGGTCCTGGCCGACGAGCTGAGCCGGGAGGCGATCCTGGAGGGCCTGCGCGCGGGCCGTTCGTACGTCGCCGAGTCCTCGGCCGTCTCCGTCGACCTCTCGGTGACGGACGGCAGGGGTCGTTCGGCGGGCATCGGCGGGCGGCTGCGGGTGCCCGCGGACGAGCCCGTCACCGTCCGGCTGGCGGTGGGCGGCGCCCCGGCGGGCGGTACGGTCCGGCTCGTCACCGACCAGGGCGTGCTGCACACGGCGCCGGCGGCCGGGCAGCCGGTGGAGTGGGTGACGACGGCCGCGTACGCCTCCTATGTCCGGGCCGAGGTGCGGCACCCGGTGGCGCTGCCGCCGCTGCCCGGCGCGCTGGCGGCCTTCACGAACCCGGTGTTCCTGCAGCTCCGCTGATCAGCCCTGGTACTCGCTGAGGTCGATCGCGTACACCCGCAGCGGAACGCCGAAGTCCGGGTGGTCCGTCTCGCGCTCCGGGGTCATGCCGAGCTTGCGGATGACGTTCTCGGAGGCCTGGTTGGAGATGTGGGTGATGCTGACGACGCGGTCGAGGCCGCGGTCCTGGAGTGCGAACTCCAGGGCCGCGTGGGCGGCCTCGGAGGCGTACCCCTGCCCCCAGTAGGGCCGCCCGAGCCGCCAGCCGACCTCCACCTCGTGCCGGAGTTCGGGCAGGAACCCGGGCACGGAGAGCCCGGCGAAGCCGATCAGCTCACCGGAGCCGAGGAGCTCGACGGCGAAGAGCCCGAAGCCCTCCTCGTCCCACTCCTCCTCCCACCGCTCGATGTCCTCGGCGGTCTGCTCCAGATCGCGGGTCGATCCGTCGCCGATCCAGCGCATCACCTCGGGGTCGGCGTTGATCTCGGCCATGGGGACGAGGTCGTCGTCGGTCCAGCGGCGCAGGAGGAGGCGGGGCGTGAGGATCTCGGTCATGCCCTCATGGTCTCGCACCCCGCCCGCGGTCACACGAGCCCCTTGACCTCGACCTTGGTTGATGTACGAGTCTCCTCGCATGGACACGGACACCGCTGACATCACCCGCCTCTTCGACCGCTACCTCCGCTCCCTCGACGACGGCGGACCCTTCGACGACACCTGGGCCGCCGCGTTCTTCACCGAGGACGCGACCAGCTCGACCCCCGCAGGCGACACCCGGGGGCGCGAGGCGATCGCCGCCACCGTGCGGACGGCGATGGGGCTCTTCGACCGGACCGTGCACTTCGGCTCCAACCACCTCGTCGAGGTCGACGGCGACCGTGCCACCCTCCTCGGCAACCAGCTCTCCACGCACGTACGGGCCGACGACGGCGGGCTTTTCCTGTCCGGCGGACGCACGGAGAACGAGTTCGTCCGCACCCCGGACGGCTGGCGGCTCTCCCGCGCCGATCTGAGCATCGTCTGGACGCAGGGAAATCCGCCTGTGCTTCCGTAGCCCGGCTGCTTGGATGAGCGGCATGCTCAGCCGACTCGAGACCTATTACGACACCGTCCCCCGATCCGCCGCCCGTACCGAGGAGCTCGGGCCGCTCACCCTCTTCGTACGGGAGGGGGAGGGGTGGCCGTACTACGCCCGGCCGACGCTCGGGCACACCGGGGAGGTGACGGCCGACGACGTGGAGCGCGTGCGCGCGCTCCAGCGCGAGCTGGGTGTTCCCGAGGCCTTCGAGTGGGTCGCGGAGACGACCCCGGGGCTGCGCGCGGCCGTGGAGAAGAGCGGGCTCGTGGTGCACGAGCACCCGCTGATGGTCCTGGACGGGGAGCCCGCCGCGGTCGCGGCGCCCGAGGACGTCACCGTACGGATCGTGGGCGCCGGCGACGCCGTCCTGGAGTCGGCCGCCGCCGCGCCGTTCGCTGCCTTCGGGGTGGCCCCGGCCCCCGGGGCCGCCGCCACGCTGGCCGCCAGGATCGAGGCGGGGCTCACCCGGCTCGCCGCCGCGGTGGACGCGACGGGCACCGCCCTGTCCGCCGGGCAGTACCAGCCGGTCGGCCCGGTCGCGGAGGTCGTCGGCGTCGGCACCCTGCCCGACTCACGCCGCCGCGGCCTGGGGCTCGCGGTGACCGCCGCGCTGGTCGCCGACGCCCGGGCCGCGGGCGTGGAGACCGTCTTCCTGTCGGCGTCGGACGAGTCGGTGGCCAGGCTCTACGGGCGGCTCGGCTTCCGCACGGTCGGCACGGCGCTCATCGCGGAGCCCGCCTCCTGAAAAAACTTCCCCGGACGTGTCACATCCGTGTCGCGCGCTCCGTCAGTGCTGTGAAGGCAAGCCGAACGGCACCACTCAACCGCTGGAGGAGCGACCATGCTGCACGAGATCACCCCCCGGATGACCAACCCCGCCTACGTCCTGCCCGACGCCGGAGCCGCCATCCAGAGTCTGGTGAAGGCCACCCGTCAGGGCGGCGTCCCGGAGTCGACGCTGGAGCTCGTGCACCTGCGTGCCAGCCAGATCAACGGCTGCGGTTTCTGCGTCGACTACGGCGTCAAGTCCGCCCGGAAGGCGGGGATGAGCGACGAGAAGCTCTTCGCCGTCGCCGCCTGGCGCGAGGCGCCGTACTTCACGGACGAGGAGCGGGCCGCGCTGGCGCTCGCCGAGCACGCGACGCGGCTGGCCGACACCTCGGACGCCGTGCCGGACGCGGTGTGGGACGCGGCCGCCGACCACTTCGACGAGAAGCAGCTCTCGGCGATCGTGATGATGGTCGCCCTCACCAATCTGTTCAACCGGATCAACGTGACGATCAGGCAGCCGGCGGGCGTGGCTCTCTGAGCGGCGCCTCGCGCACCATCAGGACGTCGATCGGGTCCACGGTCGACTCCACCGTGAACCCCTCGCGTTCGTAGAGGCGCTGGGCCCTGCTGCCCCGCACCACGACGAGCCGCACGGGGAGGGACCGCTCGTCCGCCCGGGCAAGCAGCTCCCGCAGGACCGCCGTCCCGAGGCCCGCCCCCTGGGCCTCGGGGGCCAGGTAGAAGTGTTCGAGGTAGAGCCCGGGGCCGTCGCCGTACGGGCGGAGCGTCACACAGCCCACGAAGGCCCCGCCGGCCTCGACGACCGAGGTGTGTTCCGGGGAGAAGCCGTCGCGCAGGCGCTGGCGCACCCGGTGCTCGTCGTAGCGGCCGAGCCGCACCAGGTCGTCGCGCATCACGACCGCCCGCAGTTCGGCGATCGGCTCCACGTCCTCGGCCCGCCCGGGGCGCAGCGACCATGTAGTTTCCGTATACACGCACGCATCCTAGGGAGAGCCGGGCGCCACCTGGCACGGGGGCCGCTCGTTGGTGGGGGCATGAAGAAGATCCTCACCGCCGTCCTGACCGGACTCGCCGTCGCCGGGGGCATCGGCGCCGCCGGGTCCGCCGTCGCCGACACCACCGACCTCGGCAACGCCACGCTGCCGTCCGTCGTGCCGCTGAGCGGCCTCCTGAACCCCCAGGAGAAGCCCGCCTCCGCGGCCGACCTGCCGGCCGCCAACGCGACGGTGGAGCGACTGCTCCCGGGGCGCTGACGACCGCAGAGGCGGCCGGACGGGCCGACGGACGAACGAGGTGGCGGGACCGGAAGACGGTCCCGCCACCTCGTTCGTCGTTCGACTCAGGGGCTCACACGGCTCAGGGGCTCACACGGCCCGGAGGCCCACCCGGCCGGGGTTCAGTCCGCCACGACCAGCGACGGCGTCTCCTTCGTCAGCACCTCGCCCCGGAAGAAGGCGGGGCTCCTGCGCTGCATCACCAGCATGATCACCAGGCCGACCAGCAGCAGTCCGACGCCGATCACGAAGACCGAGCCGACGCCGAGGACGGAGGAGCCGCTGCCGTAGGCCGGGTCCCACATGTCGTACAGCGTCTTGCCGAAGACACCGGTGAGCAGGATGCCGCCGAGAACCGGGCACAGGCCCTTGTAGACGAAGTCCCGGCCGGAGCGGAAGAGCTCCTTGCGGAAGTACCAGGCGCAGGCGAACGCGGTCAGCGAGTAGTAGAAGCAGATCATCAGGCCGAGCGCGTAGATCGTGTCGACCAGGACGTTCTCGCTGACGAGGGTCATCACCGTGTAGAAGACGCCGGTGGCGACGCCCGCGATGACCGTGGCCTTGCCCGGCACCTTGAAGCGCGGGTCGACCTTGGCGAAGGACGCCGGGAGCGCCTCGTACGTCGACATCGCCAGCACTGTGCGGGCCACCGGGATGAACGTCGTCTGGAGGCTGGCCGCCGCGGAGGCGAGGACGGCGACGAAGAGCAGGATGCCGAGGGCCGGGCCCATGACCGGTCCCGCGAGGGCCGCGAAGACGTTGTCGGAGGTCTCCGGGTTGGCGAGGCCGAGGCCGCTGTCGCCGGAGCCGACGGCCATCTGCGCGGCGACGCCGGTGGCGAGGTAGGAGCCGACCAGGACGACCATCGCGATGAGCGCGGCGCGGCCGGGGGTCTTGGCGCTGCCGGTGGTCTCCTCGTTGGTCGCCATGCAGGCGTCCCAGCCCCAGTACATGAAGATCGAGAGGGAGAGACCGGCCGTGAAGGCGGCGAAGGACTGGACGGCGAACGGGTTCATCCACTCCCAGGAGAAGGAGAGCCCGGTGTCGAAGGCCCCGCTGCCGGCCTTCTGGAAGGCCATCGCGACGAAGAGCGCGAGGACGACGAGCTGGAGACCGACGAGGGCGTACTGCACGCCCTTGGTGGCGGTCATGCCGCGGTAGCTGATCGCGGTCGCGACGGCGATGAGCACGAGGCAGGTGAGGATGTGGACGGCCTTGTTGTCGTCCAGGGCGGCGACGGAGTCGCTGCCGGTGATCTCACCGGCGAGGAGCCAGAAGTACGAGGTGGCGACGCCGGCCAGGTTGGACAGGACGATGATCGTCGCGATGACGAGGCCCCAGCCGCACATCCAGCCGATCCGGGGGCCGAAGGCCTTGACCGTCCAGGTGAAGGAGGTGCCGCAGTCCGGCATGACCCGGTTGAGCTCCCGGTACGCGAAGGCGACGAGGAGCATCGGGAGGAAGCCCGCGAGGAAGATCGCGGGCATCTGGAGCCCGACCTCGCCGGCCGTGGAGCCGAGCGTGGAGGTCAGGCAGTAGACGGGGGCGACCGTCGAGATGCCGATGACGGCGCTGCCCATGAGCCCGACGGAGTTTCCGCCGAGCCCCTTCGTGCGTACGCCCTGGCTCTCACCCGAGGGGGTGACGCCCCTTACCGTGTCTCCGGCCTGGGGCCGTGCATCCACCTGAGTCATGAACAGGACGTTAAGTGCTGCGGTTTCCACATCCGGAGGACGCGAGTCCGGGGCCATTGAGCGATCTTCGCCTTGCATTACAAGGCTCGTAACGCCAAATCGTCATTGATTGAAAGATCGACGATGGATCCGAACCGACCGATTGGTAGGCGTCTCAGAGACTGTCCGGTATGCGGGAACCGCAGCACTGTCCTTAATGTCCGTTTCCAAATTTTCCCGAAGAATTTTCCGGGCCGTGCGGGGAGGGCGTCAGCCCGGCCAGACCACCGCCTGCGTCTCGCTGTACGCGTGCAGGGCGTACGACCCCACGTCCCGCCCGACACCGCTCTTCTTGAACCCGCCGAACGGCGCCTCCATGTTCCGTCCGATCGTGTTCACCCCGACACCGCCCGCCCTCAGCCGGGCCGCGACGCGGAACGCGCGGGCCACGTCGCCCGACCACACGTAGTCGAGCAGCCCGTAGTCGCTGTCGTTCGCCAGCTCGATCCCCTCCTCCTCGTCGTCGAAGGGGACGACCACCACGACCGGGCCGAAGATCTCCTCCCGGACCACCCGCATGTCGTTCGTGCACTCCGCGAGCAGCGTCGGGGCCACGTAGAAGCCGCGCTCCACGGCCGGGCGCTCGCCGCCCACGACCACCCGCGCACCCTCCTTCCGCCCCAGCTCGACGTACGACTCCACCCGGTCGCGGTGGGCCGCCGAGATCACCGGGCCGACGACCGTGCCCGGCACCGTCGGGTCGCCGACCTTCATGAAGCCGAGATAGCCGGTGAGCTTCTGGATCAGCTGCTCGTGGATCCCGCGCTGGGCGAGGACCCGGGTCGGGGCCGTGCAGATCTGTCCGCTGTAGAAGGAGAAGGTGGTGCCGATCCCCATCACCGCGGAGTCGAGGTCGGCGTCGTCGAAGACCAGCGCCGCGCCCTTCCCGCCGAGCTCCATCAGCTGCCGCTTCAGCGCCCGGCCGCAGACCTCGCCGATGCGCTGCCCGACGGCCGTGGAGCCGGTGAAGGAGACCATGTCGACGGCCGGGGAGTCGACCGCGGCCTCGCCGACGGCCGTGCTCGTGCCCGTGACGACGTTGACCACACCCGCGGGGACGCCCGCCTCCTCCAGCGCCCGGGCCATCGCGAAGACGGAGAGCGGGTCCTGCGGGGCGGGCTTCACCACGACCGTGTTGCCCATGGCGAGGGCCGGGGCGATCTTGCCGGCCGGATTGGCCCAGGGGTTGTTGTACGAGGTGATGCAGGTGACCACCCCGACCGGGCGGCGCACCGCGACCGCGCCGAAGACCCCGGCCTTCCCCATCGGACCGGCCTCGTTGATCTGCGGCGGCAGCGCCTGCTCGACCGGTTCCAGGGCGCCGCGCGCGTACCGCCGGAACCGGGAGGAGCCGACGGCGACCTGCATGCCCCGCGCGGTCCCGGTGGTGGCGCCGGTCTCGGCCTGCGCGAGGACCACGTTCGCCTCCGCGTCGCGGGCCATCAGGTCGGCTGCCCGGTCGAGGATCGCGGCGCGTTCCTCCGGTTTCGTACGGGACCAGGTCGCGAAGGCCTCCCGGGCGGCCTCGGCCGCTTCGTACACCTGGTCGCGGGAGGCTTCGGGCGCGAGCCCGACGACCTCCTCGGTGGCCGGGTTGACCACCTCGTAGTGCCCGCCGTCGGGCTCGACCCACTCCCCGCCGATGAAGAGTCGCTGCGTCACCGTGTGGACACCGTCCTCGTGTCACGGCCCGAGCGGAGCACCCTGCCGGGGATCGCGCCGGTCACCTCGTCGTCGCGGATGGTCTCCACGCCGTTGACGCGGACGGAGACGACGCCGACCGCGCGCGAGTCGAGCCGGGGGCTGTCGCCCGGCAGGTCGTGCACCAGGGTCGCCGGGCCCGCGTCGATCCGCTCGGGGTCGAAGAGGACCAGGTCGGCGTGGAACCCCTCGGCGATCCGCCCGCGCTCGCGCAGCCCGAAGAGCCGGGCCGGGTCGTCGCTGAGCATCTTCACCGCCTGCTCCAGCGTGACCAGCTTCCGGCCGCGCAGACAGTCGCCGAGGAAGCGGGTCGTGTAGGGGGCGCCGCACATGCGGTCCAGGTGCGCGCCCGCGTCGGAGCCGCCGAGCATCACGTCCTCGTGCTCCCAGGTCTCGCGGCGCAGCGCCCAGGAGGCCGGGTCGTTGTCGCTGGGCATCGGCCACAGCACCGTCCTGAGCTCGTCGTTCGCACAGATCTCGACGAGGCACTGGAAGGGGTCCTGGCCGCGCTCGGCGGCGATGTCGTCCACGACCCGTCCGGTGAGTCCCTCGTTCTCGCGGCTGTAGGTGTCGCCGATGACGTACCGGCCGAAGTGCGCGAGGCGGCGGAAGACACCGGCCTCCTTGGAGTCGGCCCGGCGCAGCATCTCGGCCCGGACGTCCGGGTCGCGGAGCCTGGCGATCCGCTCGGGTACGGGGAGCGCCAGGATCTCGCCCCAGCCGGGGATGAGGTTGAGGGCGCAGAAGGTGCCGAGCGACATGTTCATGGGGGTGAGGATCGGCATGGTGAGCGCGACGATCCGGCCGCCGGACTTGCGGGCGCGTTCGGAGGCGACGAGCTGGCGCGGGACGCGTTCGGGGACGGCGGCGTCGATGGTGAGGACGTTCCAGTTCAGGGGGCGTCCGGCGGCGGCCGTCATGTCGACGAAGAGGTCGATCTCGTCGTCGGAGAACTGGTCGAGGCAGCCGGCGAGGATCGCTTCGAGCTGGGTGCCCTCGTGCTCGCCGACCGCCGCGGAGAGCGCGATCAGCTCGGCGGGCGTGGCGTGCCGGGAGGCGACGGGGGCGCCGTCGCCGTCGGAGTGGGTGGCGGACTGGGTGGTGGACAGGCCCCAGGCCCCGGCCTCCATGGCCTCGTGGAGCAGCGCCGTCATCCGGTCGAGCTGCTCGGGCGTGGGCTGCCCGCCGACGGCCTCCGCGCCCATCACGTACCGGCGCAGGGCGCAGTGTCCGACCATGAAGCCCGCGTTGACGGCGATCCGTCCTTCGAGGGCGTCGAGGTACTGGCCGAAGGAGGACCAGCTCCAGTCGACCCCCTCCTCCAGGGCCTTGAGGGCCATGCCCTCGACCTTGGACATCATGCGGCGCGTGTAGTCGGCGTCCTCGGGACGGTCCGGGTGGAGGGGCGCGAGCGTGAAGCCGCAGTTGCCGCCGGCGACGGTGGTGACACCGTGGTTCATGGAGGGGGTGGCGAAGGGGTCCCAGAAGAGCTGTGCGTCGTAGTGGGTGTGGGGGTCGACGAAGCCGGGGGCGAGGACGAGGCCGGTGGCGTCCTCGGTGGTGCGGGCGGTGGCGTCCGCTCCGGCGATGACGATCCGTCCGTCGCGGATGCCGATGTCGGCGACGAAGGCGGGGGCGCCGGTGCCGTCCACGACGGTGGCGCCCTTGATCAGGTGGTCGAGCATGACGGTCCCTTTCTGCACGTGAACACGCCCCGGCCGGGGACGCGGTAGCCGGCCGCGGCTACGACGTCCCCGGCCGGGGCCGGTACGGAACGGTGGTCCGGGAAGACACCGCCCCGCGCTCGTGACGGTCGGGGAGCTCCCCGGCCCGGAGGGCGGGCCCCCGTCAGGACGTCGCGGCCTGGCGGAAGCGGGTCGTGCGGTGGACCGGGTCCGTGTCGATCTTGGGGATCACGTGCTCACCGATCAGCTTGACCGTGTTCATCGTGTCCTCGTAGCTGATCCCGATCGGCAGGCCGAAGGACAGCTGGTCGGCGCCCGCCTGCTCCCAGCGCTTGCACTGGCCCAGCACCTCCTCCGGGTCGCCGCAGATCATCAGCTCCTCCGCGATGAGGAGTTCGATGATCTCCGCGCTGTACTCGGGCAGCAGCTCCGGCCACTCGGGGATGCCCTCGGGCCGGGGGAAGGTGTCGTGGTAGCGGAAGAGCAGCGACTGCAGGTAGTTGAGGCCGCCGCTGACGGCGATCTCGACGGCCTTGTCGTGCGTCTCGGCGCAGATCGCGGTCGAGGTGACCATCACATTGTCGTTGACGAAGTCGCCGACCGCCTTGGCCTCCTTGACGGCCGTCTTGTACGACTCGACGACCCACTCCATGTCGGAGACCTTCTGCACGCTGAACCCGAGGACGCCGAGCCCCTTCCTGCCCGCCATCGCGTACGAGGAGGGCGAGCCGGCCGCGTACCACATGGCCGGGTGGGACTTCCCGTACGGCTTGGGCAGGACCTTGCGCGGCGGCAGGGACCAGTGCTTGCCCTGGAAGCCGACGTACTCGTCCTGGAGCCACATCTTGGGGAACTCGGCGATCGTCTCCTCCCAGATCTCCTTCGTGTGGTTCATGTCGGTGATGCCCGGCATGAACCCGAGGATCTCGTGGGAGCCCGCCCCGCGGCCCGAACCGAACTCGAAGCGGCCCTGGGAGAGGTGGTCGAGCATGGCGACCTTCTCGGCGACCTTCACCGGGTGGTTCACCGGCGCCAGGGGGTTGAAGATGCCGGAGCCGAGGTGGATCCGGTCGGTGGCGTGGGCGAGGTAGCCGAGGTAGACGTCGTTCGCCGAGAGGTGCGAGTACTCCTCCAGGAAGTGGTGCTCGGAGGCCCAGGCGTACTTGAACCCGGACCTGTCCGCCTGGATGACGTACTCGGTCTCCTCCATCAGCGCCTTGTGCTCGGCCTCGGGATCGGTCTCGGCGCGCTTGCCGACGTATCCCTGTACGAAGATCCCGAATTCCAAGGGGGTTCACCGTCCTCGTTGTTTCTGACGTACCGTCAGATTCTCGATGTGCCCGACTTTCGCACCGCGCGGCAGGTGCGTCAATACCTGATGGAGCGTCAGAACCGTTCAGAAGAGCTTGACTCCGGCGAGCCATCCCCCGTCGATGACGAACGGCTGCCCGGTGATGTACGAGGAGTCGTCGGCGGTGAGGAAGAGCGCGAGCGCCGCCACCTCCTCGGGTCTCCCGATCCGGCCCATCGGCACCAGCTGCCGGTACAGCCCTGCGGTCGCCTCCGGGTCCACGCCCTCCGGGTTGCTCATCGGGGTGTCGATCGCCCCCGGGCAGACCGCGTTGACCCGGATGCCCTTCGCCGCCAGCTCCAGCGCGGCCACCCGGGTCAGGCCGAGCACCGCGTGCTTGGTCGCCGCGTACGCGCCGACGCCCGCCATGCCCGTCAGACCGGTGTACGAAGCCGTGTTGACGATCGTGCCGCCACCGGCCGCCTCGATCTCGGGCGCGACGCTGCGGATCCCCAGGAAGCAGCCGACCTGGTTGACCGAGACGATCGCCTGGAACTCCTCCAGGGGCGTGGAGACCAGCTCGTTGAAGCGCAGGATGCCCGCGTTGTTCACCAGGCCGTCGATCCGCCCGAAGCGCTCCTTGGCGGCGGCGACCGCCGCCCTCCAGTCCTCCTCACGCGTGACGTCGAGGTGGACGTAGACCGCGCGCTCCTCCCCCAGCTCCTTCGCCAGCGCCTCGCCGGGAGCGTCGAGCACGTCGGCGAGGACGACCCGCGCCCCCTCGGCGGCGAAGAGCCGCGCCTCCTGCTCGCCCTGTCCGCGCGCCGCGCCGGTGACGACGACGACCCGCCCGTCCAGCTTGCCCATGTCCGTCCACTCCTCAGCTCAGGTGGGGGGCGACCTCGGCGGCGAACGCCGACATCTGATCGGTGAGTTCGGTACGACTCCGGGAGCGGAACCGGACCTGGATCTGGTGCACGCCCATCGCTCCGTACGCGTTCAGCGACTCGGCGAGGGCCTCCGGCTCGCCGGAGAGCGTGCGCCGGCCGACGTCCCAGCCGGCCTCGCCGACGTACAGGGCCTCGACGATCGCCCCGACGGTGATCGGCTCCTCGATCCCGGCCTCCTCGCGCAGGCTCCTGAGCCGGGCGATCTGCGCGGGGAGCTCGGTCCTCGGGTCGCCCTGGGGCAGCCAGCCGTCCCCCCTGAGGGCCGCCCGGCGCACGGCGGCCGGCGAGGAGCCGCCCACCCAGACGGGCACCCGCTCCTGGGCGGGCCGCGGCAGCTGCCCGAGGTCCTTGAAGGCGAACCGCTCACCCGTGTGTTCCGGGTACTCCTCCGGACCGAGCGCCGCCCGGAGCGCGTCGATCGTCTCGTCCAGCACGCCCCCGCGCCCGGCGAAGTCCGCCCCGACGGCCTCGAACTCCTCCTGGACGTGCCCGGCCCCGACCCCGAGGACCAGACGGCCGCCGGAGAGGTGGTCGAGGGTCGCGTACGCCTTGGCGGTCACCAGGGGGTGGCGCAGACCGACGACCGCGACGTGCGAGAGCAGCCGGACGCGCTCGGTCGCGGCGGCCAGGAAGGAGAGCGTGGCGACCGGGTCGTACCAGACGGTGCTCATGGGCCCGGCGAGGCGGCGGGGGATGGCGACGTGGTCGCAGCTCGCGATGTAGTCGAAGCCGGTCCGGTCGGCGACCCGGGCGACCTCCACCAGGTCGGCGGGCCCGGCGGCGGCCTCCCAGGGCTCGGCGTAGAGGGTGCTCTGCGACTGGACCGGGAGCTGCATCCCGTAGACCACCATGGTGGAACCCCCTATGGATCTGACGATTCGTCATATCGATGAGTGGCCCTCATGCTCGCTTCTGACGGGCCATCAGACAAGGGGTGCGCCGGGACACGGTGCCGGAAGCGTCCCGGGCACGTCTCAGGCGCGTAACCGGCTGAGTGCCCCCTGCAGCCATCGCCGTACTCCCCGGCGAAGGCAGCGCACACCACCACACAGGGGGAACCATGAACATCCAGCGCTTCGGAGCCGTCGCCGCCGCCACCACGGCCGCCGCCCTGCTGCTCACCGCGTGCGGGGGCACGGAGGACACGGCCCTCGGCAAGGCCGCCGAGAACGCGGCCTCCGGCGCCGCGGCGGCCGTGTCCGGTTTCGACTTCCTCAACGGCACCGCGAAGCAGAACAAGGCACAGCCGAAGACCGGAGACTGGGCGAACACTCCCGGCAAGCCGCAGAAGTGGGTCCAGCTGAGCGCCGGCCGCGCGGGCGCCCTCGACCCGGTCGTCGTCAACGGCGCGGGCTTCACGCTCTACCGCTTCGACAACGACACCGCGAAGCCGTCGAAGTCCACCTGCAACGACGCCTGCGCCACCACCTGGCCGCCGGTCGTCGTCGCCCCGGGCGGCCGGATCTTCATCGACGGCGTGAGGAAGTCGGACGTGGGCGTCGTCAAGCGCGACGACGGCAACCTCCAGGTCACCATCGGCGGCTGGCCCGTCTACCGCTTCGGCAAGGACCTGCGCCCGGGCGACACCAACGGCCAGGGCGTGGGCGGCACCTGGTTCGGCGTGACCCCGACCGGCAAGAAGGCGGGTGGCGCCACCGACCCCGCCGGCGGGTACGGCAGCGGAGGGAACACCGGCGGGGGGTACAGCGGCGTCGCCCTCTCCGACGAGAAGGACTCCGGGGCGCCGGTCCGCCTCGGCTGAGCCGCGGGGCCGGGAGAGGCCGTGGTGCCGGTGCGCCGCGGCCTCTCCGCGCTCTCCGGGGCTAGGGCACCCAGAGCCCGTCCGGGGTCAGCCCGAGCAGGTCGATCGCGTTGCCGCGCACGATCCGCTCCACCACGTCCGGCGCCAGTTGCCCCATCTGCGCCTCGCCGACCTCGCGCGACTTGGGCCAGGTGGAGTCGGAGTGCGGGTAGTCCGTCTCGTAGAGGACGTTCCCGACGCCGATCGCGTCCAGGTTCTTCAGGCCGAAGGCGTCGTCGAAGAAGCAGCCGTAGACGTGCTCGGCGAAGAGCTCCGACGGCGGGCGCAGCACCTTGTCGGCGACACCGCCCCAGCCACGGTTCTCCTCCCAGACGACGTCGGCGCGCTCGAGGATGTACGGGATCCAGCCGATCTGCCCCTCGGCGTACATGATCCTCAGGTTGGGGAAGCGCTCGAACTTTCCGCTCATCAGCCAGTCCACCATCGAGAAGCAGCAGTTGGCGAAGGTGATGGTGGAGCCGACGGCGGGCGGGGCGTCGGCGGAGGTGGACGGCATCCGGCTCGAGGAGCCGATGTGCATGGCGACGACGGTTCCGGTCTCGTCGCAGGCGCGAAGGAAGGGGTCCCAGTAGTCGGTGTGGACCGACGGGAGCCCGAGGTGCGGCGGGATCTCGGAGAAGGCGACGGCGCGGACCCCGCGGGCGGCGTTGCGCCGCACCTCCTCTGCGGCCAGTTCGGCGTCCCACAGGGGTATGAGGGTGAGGGGGATCAGCCGCCCGCGGGCCTCGGGCCCGCACCATTCCTCCACCATCCAGTCGTTGTACGCGCGAACGCCGAGGAGACCGAGCTCGCGGTCGCTCGCCTCGGTGAAGGTCTGCCCGCAGAAGCGCGGGAAGGTGGGGAAGCAGAGCGCGGACTGGACGTGGTTGACGTCCATGTCGGCCAGCCGGTCGGGGACGCTGTACGAGCCGGGGCGCATCTGCTCGTAGGTGATGACCTCCAGCCTGATCTCGTCCCGGTCGTACCCGACGGCGGTGTCGAGCCGGGTGAGCGGCCGGTGCAGGTCCTCGTACACCCACCAGTCGCCGATGGGCCCGTCGTCGCCCTTGGCACCCATGACGGGTGCGAACTTTCCGCCGAGGAAGGTCATTTCCTTCAGGGGCGCGCGGACGATCCGGGGTCCGGTGTCGCGGTACCTGGACGGGAGCCGGTCCCGCCAGACGTGAGGCGGCTCCACGGTGTGGTCGTCCACCGAGATGATCTTCGGGAAGGTCTCCATGCGTTTCACGGTAGCGCCCATCTGACGGCCCGTCAGCTCCTTGGTCGGCCGAATCATGTGGCGGGACTTGTGCAGACGGTGACCCGATGCTGACGCATCCCCTCCGGGCAAGGCAGACTGTCAGGGGCGAAACCAGCGGTACGGCAGGGGGAGCTATGGACCGTGAGAACGGCCCGCACGTCCCGGAGCAGCGAGCTCCGCTGACAGGTCGCGTCCGCACGGACGACCTGCGCTTCAGTGTGCTCGGCCCGGTACGCGCCTGGCGGGACGGCACCGTCCTCCCCTCGGGCTCGCCCCAGCAACGCGCTCTGCTCGCCGCGCTGCTCCTGCGCGACGGGCGCACGGCCACGGCCGGCGAGCTGATCGACGCCATCTGGGGCGAGGAGTCCCCCTCGCAGGCACTGGCGGCGGTACGGACGTACGCCTCGCGGCTGCGCAAGGTCCTCGACGCCGGGGTGCTGGTCAGCGAGTCGGGCGGGTACGCCATCCGCACCGCCGACGCCGGGGCCCTGGACCTGAACGTCGCCCAGGAGCTGGCCGCCGAGGCCGACAAGCTGCGGGGCGCGGGCGACCGCGCGGCGGCCAGGTCCCGGCTGAACAAGGCCCTCGGACTGTGGGACGGCGAGGCGCTGGCCTCCGTACCGGGGCCGTACGCCGAGACGCAGCGGGTACGCCTGGAGGAGTGGCGGCTCCAGCTCCTGGAGACCCGGCTCGACATGGACCTGGAGGCCGGCGCGCACGCGGAGGCCGTCTCCGAGCTGACCGCGCTCACCGCCGCCCACCCGCTGCGCGAGCGCCTGCGCGAACTGCTGATGCTGGCCCTCTACCGCAGCGGCCGGCAGGCCGAGGCGCTGGCCGTCTACGCCGACACCCGTCGGCTCCTCGCCGACGAGCTGGGCGTCGACCCGAACCCGGAGCTCTCCCGCCTTCAGCAGCGGATCCTCCAGGCCGACACCGAACTGGCCCGCCCGGTGGAGGAGTCGGCTCCCGCGCCCGTCGTCTCCCGGCCCGCGCAGCTCCCGGCCACGGTCCCGGACTTCACCGGCCGCAACTCCTTCGTACGGGAGCTGGGCAGACGTCTGGCCACGGCCGAGGGCTCCGTGATGGCCGTCTCGGCGCTCGCGGGCATCGGCGGCGTCGGCAAGACGACGCTCGCCGTGCACGTGGCGCACGAGGCGCGGCCGCACTTCCCCGACGGACAGCTCTACGTCGACCTCCAGGGCGCGGGCGCCCGCGCGGCGGCCCCCGAGACGGTCCTCGGCGCGTTCCTCCGGGCCCTCGGCACGCCCGACTCCGCGATCCCCGACTCGCTGGACGAGCGGGCGGCGCTCTACCGCTCCACGCTGGACGGCCGGCGGGTCCTCGTGCTGCTCGACAACGCGCGGGACGCGGCCCAGATCCGCCCCCTCCTGCCGGGCACGGCGGGCTGCGCGGCGCTGGTGACCAGCCGCATCCGGATGGTGGACCTGGCCGGGGCGCACCTGGTGGACCTGGACGTCATGTCGCCGGAGGAGGCGCTCCAGCTCTTCACCCGGATCGTCGGCGAGGAGCGCGTCTCGGCGGAGCGGGAGGCGGCCCTCGACGTGGTCGCCGCATGCGGCTTCCTCCCGCTGGCGATCCGTATCGCGGCCTCCCGGCTGGCCGCCCGCCGCACCTGGACGGTGGCGGTCCTGGCGGCGAAGCTCGCCGACGAGCGGCGCCGCCTGGACGAACTCCAGGCGGGCGACCTCGCGGTCAAGGCCACCTTCGAACTCGGCTACGGCCAGCTGGAGCCGGCCCAGGCCCGCGCCTTCCGCCTCCTCGGCCTGGCCGACGGCCCGGACATCTCCCTCGCGGCGGCCGCGGCCGTCCTCGACCTGGAGCTGCACGACACGGAGGACCTCCTGGAGGCGCTGGTCGACACCTCCCTCCTGGAGTCGGCGGCCCCGGGCCGCTACCGGTACCACGACCTGGTGCGGCTCTACGCGCGTGCGTGCGCGGAGCGGGACGAACAGCCGCCGGTGGAACGGGAACTGGCGCTGTCGCGGCTGCTGGACTTCTACCTGTCGACGGCGGCCCGGGTCTACGCGATCGAACGGCCGGGGGAGCGGGTCCTGGACCACTTCGAGCGCACCCAGTACCCCGGTCTCGCCTTCGACACCCAGGAAGCCGCCCTGGACTGGCTGTTCACCGAGGCCGGCGGGCTCCTCGCCTGCGCCCGCCAGTCCGCCGGCAACGGACTTCTCCGCCGCGCCGCGGACCTGCTGATGGCCGCCGTCGACCTCGCCGAGTCGGGGGCGAACACACATCAGTTCGCGCAGGCGGCCACGACCGTGAGCGAGGCTGCGGCGAAGGCCGGGGAGATGCGGGCGGAGGCGCGGTCCCGGACGATGCTCACCCATGTGCACAGCACCTCGGGGCGGTTCGGCGAGGCCGCCGAGGAGGCCCGCCGCGCGCTGGACGCCGGCCTCGCGGCCGGCGACCCCGTCTCGTCCGCGCAGGCGCCCAACCAGCTCGGGATCATCGCGCTCTACGAGAGCCGTCACACGGACGCGGAGAGTCATCTGTCGCAGGCGCTCGCCGCGTTCAGGGCCGACCAGAACAAGCCCGGGGAGGCCAGCGCCCTGTGCAACCTGTCCCGGGTGCACCTCGCCATGGGCAGGATCGCCAGCGCGGTCGACCTGGCGCGCCAGGGAATCGCGATCTACGAGGAGGCGGACGACGGTCTGCCGCTCCGCCTCGCCAACGGCAAGTACGCGCTGGGTCTCGCGCTCACCGAGGCCGGTGAGACCGGTCAGGCACGTGCCGTCCTCACCGAGGCGCTGAACGTCTTCCAGGAGAGCCGGCAGAAGCTGTGGCACGGCATGACGCTGTTCCGGCTCGCCGAGGTCAATCTCGCCGAGCGCAAGTCCGCGTCGGCGGCGTCCCACGCGGAGCAGGCGCTCGCCGTCCTGCACGGGATCGGCGGCGAGTGGCGGCGGGCCAACGTCCTGACGGTGCTGGGGCGCGGCCTGTCGGCGCTGGGGCAGATCGACCGGGCACGCGTGTGCTGGCGTGAGGCTCTGACGGTCTTCGAGGAGCTCGACTCCCCCGAGGCCGGGGACGTCCGCGCGCTGCTGCACCCGGCCGCGGTCGCGTGACGCACCTGGTCGTTCATCAATCGTTTATCGCCGTACGGCACTCTCATGTATGTCGATCCGCCGCGTCGGGGGGCAGACGGATCGCGATGAGGCCCCACCGTTAGGGTGATCGGCCCTGGACGTCCCACCCGGCGATCCACGGGGGAATCGCCGGGCGGGCGTCGCTCTCGCCACGTCCATCAGCTACAGGAGATGACCTTCATGGCCGACAACCTCAAGCCCACCGACGCCCACGCCACGGGCGAGGAGATCACCACGCTGGGCGACGCGCACGCGACGAGCGAGCCCATCAAGCCGCTGGACGCCCACGCGACGAGCGAGCCCGTCAAGCCCATCAAGCCGCTGGACGCCCACGCGACCGGTGAGCCCATCAAGTAGCGACCCGGGCCGGCCCACGGGGGACGAGGGCCGGCTCGCGACGGGGGACGGCCCCGGCGGCGCCATCGGGGGAGCCGCCGAAGCCGTGACCGTCCGGACATGCCGAAGGCGAAGGCTCGGGGGACGTCCGACGGCCGGGGGGACCGGTCGGGCAGAGCCTGTCGCGTCGAGCGACCGGACGGTGAGGAGGGGCCGGGCATCCGCCCGGCCCCTCTCGCGTCGGCCGGGGCATCCCGGCCAATCCCCCGGCCCCACTTGGCCGGAATGTCACGCAACCGTCGAACTGACGTTCTCGATCGCAGAGGCTGGGACGGCACGCACGCCCCTGTCCGCACAAGGAGTCGCCATGTCCCGCACCGCACGCTTCCTGGCCGGAGCCTTCATCGCCGCGCTCTTCGCCGCCGGCACGGCGACCCCGGCCCTGGCGGACTTCCACGCCACGGGCACCGGGCCCCAGGACTTCCACGCCACGGGCACCGGCCCCCAGGACTTCCACGCGACCTGACCGGGCCGCCGGCGCCCGCCGCCGTTACCCCCGCGCGTACGTCCCCAGCCCCACCAGGCAGTAGACGTACTCGTTCACCGTCGCCCCGTTGATCGTGTAGCGGTGCGAGAAGGCGTACTGCGTCTTCGGGTTGGCGTTGCAGCGGTTCAGGTCCGAGGTGAGCGGGAACGTCTGGATCACCCGGTAGTGCGCGTCCGAGGCCGAGCAGGAGACCTCGTCGATGTCGCTCACGCTCTGCGCCGTCGTCGAGTCGGGGAGCGTGCCGTTGAGGCAGGTGCCCTTCGTGTACGGGTCCGGCGGGGCCTCCGTCGTCGCCGTGGGGGCCGGGGCGGTCGTCGGGAACGGGGACGGGGTCGTCGTGGTGGCGGCGGGCGGCGAGCCCGCCGTCGGGGTCTCGTCGTCGCCGTCGCTCGTGAGGACGAGCGCCGCGACCACCGCGCCGATCACGCCCAGCGCCACGAGGCAGCCCCAGGGACTCGCCTTGCGCGGGGCCTGGGCCGGGCCGGCGACCTGGATGCGCAGGAGCACCGCGCCGGCGCCGACCTGCGCCGGGATCAGGTCGCCGTGGCGGCACGGCGGGATCCGGATGTGCGCGGGTCCGGTCGGCAGCGTGAGGGTGAGGGTCACGCCCGTGGCCGCCTGCTGCGGGGTGAGGGTGATGGGGAGTTCGGGAGACGACACCGGCTGCTCCTGGGGGAGACGAGGGGAAGGGGACGCCGTGCGGTGCGGATTGTTCCCGGCCCGCCCGCCCTGAAGGCGGCGTTCCGCCGGTCAGCGACGATGTTGTGACCTCAGCACCCCCTTGACCACCTTGCCGCTCGCGTTCCTCGGCAGCTCCGCGACGAACTCCACCTCCCTCGGCACCTTGTAGTTCGCCATCTCGCGCCGCGCCCAGGCGATCACGTCGTCCGCCGTGACCCTCGCCGACGGCCTCCGCACCGCGAAGGCCTTGCCGACCTCCCCGAGCCGCGGGTCGGGAACGCCGATGACCGCGACGTCGGCGATGTCCGGGTGCAGGCCGAGGAGCTGCTCGATCTCCGCCGGATAGGCGTTGAAGCCGCCGACGATGAACATGTCCTTGATCCGGTCCGTGATGCGCAGGTTGCCCGCCTCGTCCAGGACCCCGACGTCCCCCGTGTGGAGCCAGCCCTCCGCGTCGACGGCGCGCGCCGTCTCCTCCGGGTCCTCGAAGTAGCCGCTCATCACGTGGTGGCCACGGACCAGCACCTCCCCCGCCGTCGAGAGCCTGACCTCGGTGCCGGGGATCGGGCGGCCGGAGGTGGTCGCGATGACGTCCGCCGGGTCGCCCCTGCGGCACATCGTGACGATGCCGCTCGCCTCGGAGAGTCCGTACGCCGTGAGGACCGTGCCGACGCCCAGCTCGCCGCGCAGGCGCTCCACGAGCCGCAGCGGCACCACGGCCGCGCCGGTGACCACGAGCCGCAGGGCGGAGAGGTCGTACGAGGAGCGGGCCGGGTGGTCCAGGAGCGACTGGTGCAGGGTCGGCGGGCCGGGCAGGACCGAGATGCGCTCGGCGGCGATGTTCGCGAGGGCGGTGTCGACGTTGAAGACGGGCTGCGGCACCATCACCGCCCCGCGCATCAGGCAGGCGATGATCCCGGCCTTGTAGCCGAAGGTGTGGAAGAACGGGTTGACGATCAGATAGCGGTCGCCCTCCCGCAGCCCGGCGAGCTCCGACCAGATTCCGTAGCAGCGCAGCGTCTGCGCGTGCGTGATCACCGCGCCCTTCGGCGCGCCCGTGGTCCCCGAGGTGTAGATGATGTCGGAGGGGTCGGCGGAGTCGATAGCTGCGGCCCGGGCGCGGACCTCCGCCGAGGAGACCGCCTCCCCCTCCGTGAGGAAGTCCTTCCAGGTCGTGTACTCCTCGGGCGCCGCGTCCGCGAGCACCACCACCCGCTCCAGGTACGGGAGTTCGACCCCGGCGCGGCGCAGGGAGGCGACGTACGAGGTGCCCAGGAAGGTCCCGGTGACGAAGAGCAGCTTCGCCCGGGACCGTGAGATGACGTACGCCGCCTCCGTGCCCTTGAAGCGGGTGTTCAGCGGGACGAGGACCGCCCCCGCCGTCACCGCCCCGAGCGCCGAGACGATCCAGTCCAGGGTGTTCGGCGCCCAGATCGCGACCCGGTCGCCGCGCTCCACGCCTGCCGCGAGACAGGCGGCGGCGGCGCGTTCGACGCGCTCGCCCAGCTCCTCGTACGAGACGCGGGTACGGCCGTCGACCACCGCCTCCGCCGCCCCGTACCGTTCGGCCGCCGAGCGTACGAGCCCCGCTATCGAGCCCCATTCCAGGTCGCCGCGCATCGCAGTCCCTTCCGCCGCACCCGTAGCTGACTATCCGTCAGATTAGCTGTACCCTGACGCGCTGTCAGCAGCTCGCGATCGGGGAGGTTGCAGTGCTCAAGGACGCCACGGCCATCGTCGGGATCGGACAGACACCATTCGCGAAACAGCTCCCCGAGTCCGAGAAGACGCTCGCCTGCCGGGCGATCCTCGCGGCACTCGACGACGCCGGCATCGCGCCCTCCGAGGTCGACGCCTTCGCCTCGTACACGATGGAGGAGACCGACGAGGTCGAGGTCGCCAAGGCCATCGGCGCCGGCGACGTCACCTTCTTCTCCAAGGTCGGCTTCGGCGGCGGAGGCTCGTGCGCCACCGTCGGCCATATCGCCGCCGCCGTCGCCACCGGGCAGGCGAGCGTCGGGGTGGCCTGGCGGTCACGCAAGCGCGGCAGCGGCCCCCGGCCGTGGAAGAACACCGCCGTGCAGCTGCCCACCCCCGGCCAGTGGACCCGTCCCTTCGGGCTCCTGCGGCCCTCCGACGAGATCGGCATGCTCGCCCGCCGCTACATGCACGAGTACGGCGCGACCCGCGACCACCTCTTCAACGTCGCCCTCGCCTGCCGCAACCGCGCCAACCAGAACCCGGCCGCGATCATGTACGAGCGCCCGCTGACCCGCGAGATGTACATGACCGCGCGCTGGATCAGCGAACCGCTCTGCCTCTTCGACAACTGCCTGGAGACCGACGGCGCGTTGGCGTGCGTGATCGTCAGCGCCGAGCGGGCCCGCGACTGCCGCCAGAAGCCCGTGTACGTCCACTCCGCCGCCCAGGGCCTGCCCTCCCAGCACCACGGGATGGTCAACTACTGGAACGACGACCCGCTCACCGGACCCGCCTGGACCGCCGCCCGGCACCTCTGGAAGCAGGCCGACTTCGGGCCCCAGGACGTCGATGTCGCCCAGATCTACGACGCGTTCACCCCGCTCATCCCGCTCTCCCTGGAGGGGTACGGCTTCTGCGACCGCGGCGAGGGCGCCGCGTTCACCGAGGGCGGCGCCCTGGAGATCGGCGGCCGGCTGCCCATCAACACCGGCGGCGGCGGACTCAGCGAGGCGTACGTCCACGGCTTCAACCTCATCAACGAGGGTGTGAAGCAGCTCCGCGGCACCTCCACCGCCCAGGTCCCGGACGCTGCCACCTGCCTGGTCACCGCGGGCGAGGGCGTCCCCACATCGGCCATCCTGCTTCGAGCCTGAGGAGTTGAGTCCCACCATGCTGACGCCTGTCGTGGACGAGGACGGCGCCCCCTTCTGGGAGTACGCCGCCCGGGGCGAACTGAGGATCCAGGGCTGCGCCGACTGCGGCGAGCTGCGCTTCCCGCCCCGGCCCTGCTGCCCGCACTGCCAGTCCTTCGCCGCGGAGTGGCGGCTGATGTCGGGACGCGGCCGGATCTGGTCGTACGTCCTGCCCCACCCGCCGCTCCTGCCCGACTACGCCGCCCAGGCCCCGTACAACGCCGTGGTGGTCGAGCTCGTCGACGCCCCGCGCATCCGGCTCGTCGGCAACGTCGTCGCCACCCCCGGCGCGGCGCTCGACTCGGTCGACCCGGCCCGGCTCCGGATCGGGGCGGGCGTGCGGGTCGCGTTCACCCAGATCGACGGCATGGCAGTGCCCCGCTGGCTCCTGGAGCGCGGATGACCCTCACCGTCGTACGCGACAAGGAGACGGGCGTCGCGGTCGTCACCCTCGACCGGGCCGAGAAGCACAACGCCATCACCCTGGACATGGCGCGCCGACTGGCCGACACCTGGCGGGAGTTCAGGTACGAGGACGAGGTGCGGGCGGTCGTCGTCACCGGCGCGGGCACCCGGGCCTTCTGCACCGGCATCGACCGCTCGGCCGAGGTCCCCCAGCCCTCGTCCCCGTACACGATCGACGATCCGCTCGTCGCCGTCGGGCCCAAGGCCAACGACCTGTGGAAGCCGGTGGTCGCCGCCGTGGAGGGTATGGCCTGCGGCGGGGCGTTCTACCTGCTCGGCGAGGCGGAGTTCCTCGTCGCCGGGGAGGACGCGACCTTCTTCGACCCGCACACCGCCTACGGGATGGTCAGCGCCTTCGAGACCATCCACATGGCGCAGAAGATGCCGTTCGGGGAGGTCGCTCGGATGGCCCTGATGGGCACGGCCGAGCGGATCTCGGCCCGCCGGGCGTACGAGACGGGGCTCGTCTCGGAGCTGACGGAGCCCGGCGGGGCGCTGGACGCCGCCCGCCGGGCCGCCGCAGTCATCGCGGCGTACCCGACCGAGGCGGTCCAGGGCACGGTCCGCGCCCTGTGGTCGGCCAAGGAGGCCGCCCGCGCCCAGGCCCTCGCCCACGCGCCGCACCTCGTCACGCTGGGGAACCTGCCGCCGGAGCGCCAGGCGGAGCTGTTCACGAGGAGGGCGGCGGGCTTCCGGACGCGCTAGCGGGGATACGTCAGCCGATGGTGCGGTCGGCGTCGACGACGACGCACTGGGTGTACTCGGAGCCGTCACCGGTGCCGGTGTACGGGGTCGTCGCCTCGGCCGGCGCCGAGGCGCCGCCCTCGACGCGGACGTCGTCGACCTTGGCCATCGCGATGCTGGCGCTCGGGTCGCCCTTGAACTGCAGGGAGACGTCGTAGAGGTACGCCGAGGAGTCGCTGTTGGTGATCGTCACCTTGGCGACCAGGTTCTTGCGGTCGTCGCTGAGCTTGCACTCGTCGATGCGGACGTCGCGCTGTGCCTTGTCCCGCGACGAGCCCCCGACGCCGCCGGTGGTCACGCCACCGCTGCTGGAGCTGTTGCTGTCGGAGCCGCCGCTGGAGCTGCTGTTGCTTCCCGAGCTGCTGGAGCCGCCGCCGGAGCAGCTGCCGCCGTGGGAGCCGCGGGCGCCGGTGAGCGCGACCAGAGCGATACCGAAGACGGCGATGGCACGGACATGACGAAGCTTCACGCTTCAACCCCCGTTGAATGTGCGATGTGCGAATGAGCGGATGCGCCCGCCTTGACGGGCGCACGTCACCCTACTGGACGGAGAGGCCCGCGATTTCACACGTCCGGACCCGGTCGACCGCGCTCGGCGACTCCATCGCGATGTCGAAGACCTTGCTCTCCCCCGGCCCCACGGTGACGTCCTCGGACGCCTCGTCCCGCTTCATGCCGCCCGCGTCCTGGAACTCCAGCTCAACGCGGAAGGTCTCCGTCACCGAGGCCCGCGAGGTGATCCGGACACTGGCGGTGGTGTCCGCCTTCCGGGCCGGCCGGCCTTTGCGCTTCTTCTGCGCGAACTTCACACAATCCACCACCGTCACCTCCGCCGGAACGGCGGACGAGGTGACCGTCGGGGACGGCGCGGAGTCGGTCGGGTAGGCATCGGAGCCGCCGGAGCCGCTGCTGTCACCGCTGCTCAGGTCGTGGTCGTAGTCGTAGTCGTTGTTCTTCTTCTTGGAGCTGGAGCAGCCGCCGCCGCTCGAACTGCCACGGCTCTTGCCGCCGCTGCCGCCGCTGCTCTTGCCCGTCTGGAAGCCGGTCAGCGCCAGCACGACCACCACGAGCACCGCCGAGAACCGCAGTCGTCGCCCTGCCCTCACCGCGCCCCGCCCTTCCGCATTTCTGTCGTGTCCCTGTCTTGTGCGGGCCACCCTAGCGCCGCGTGGCGGGGCCCCCGCACCCGGCGTAGCGTCGACAGCGAGAGCCGGACCGTGAGGAGGCCGATCGATGGTTCGTAACGTCATCGGCTCGGTTCTGGCCCTCGCCGGAGCGACGGCCGCCGTCTGGAGCCCCTTCCGTGCCTGGTACGACGGCCGTCACGGCAGCGAATACCGCATCCAGGACCTGTTCGGCGGCATCACCGACGCCAAGGCGGACGTGATCGGTTCGATCCTGCTGCCGTTCGCCTTCGCGGCCGTGGTCACCCTCGTCGGCGTGGTCTTCCGCTCCCGCCTGCTCGTGGCGCTCGCCGGGCTGACCGTGCTGGGCTTCACCATCCTGTGGATGGTCCGCGTCGGCCAGGCCGAGGGCGGCCTGACGATCACCGCCGACGGTACGGGGCTCGGCGACGGCGTCGCGAACGCCCTCGGCGGCGGGGTCCTGCTCCTCCTGGCGGCCCTCGTCATGTCCGGCCGCCGGGCCCCCAGTCGGAGCCTGCCCCTCGGCGGGCCGGAGCCCGGACGCCACACGGAACCATGGCAGCAGCCGACGGATCACATGCCGCCCGGCGGGCCCGTGGGTCCCGACCAGCCGACGCAGCCCGGCCACCCGATGCCGGACGACCCCTACGGCGCGCCCACCCGGACCATGGACGTCCCGCCCTGGGACCAGGACCCGGGGCAGCAGCCGCCGCCCAGCCACCGCGCCTGACGCTGACGCCCCGACCCGGCACTCCCCCGACCCGCGACGCCCCGGCCCGCGGGCCGGGGGAGCGGGCTCAGGCCTCGCGTGCTCAGGCCTCGCGGGCTCAGGTCCTGGGTGCCGCCGCCCCGCGGCCGGTCGCCGTGCCCTTCACCGCGTCCAGCGCGTACACGCACCGGTCCTTGCTGCACGCGTACACGACCCCGCCCCGCGCCACCGGCGAGCCGGTGATCTCGCCGCCGGTCGCGAGCTTCCAGCGCAGCTGGCCGCCCGTCGCGTCCAGCGTGTACAGGACGTGGTCCGCCGAGCCGAAGTGCACCCGGCCGTCGGCGACGACCGGCGTACCGGTCAGCTCGCCGCCCGCCGCGAACCGCCACTTCGGCGTGCCGGTGACGGCGTCGAGCGTGTACAGCGCGCTGCCGCTGCCCACGTGGACGTTGCCGTCGACGACCAGGACCGGCTCGGGCGACTGGCGCGACTCGGTCGCGATCCGCCAGCGGTCCTGGCCGGTGGTCGCGTCCAGCGCGTACACCGTCCCGAGGTAGTCGGCGAGGTAGACCCCGCCGCCCGTGACGGCGGGACCGGGCGCGAAGGCCGGCGGCGAGAGGAAGACGGCGGGCGCCTCGAAGTGCCAGCGGACGCGCCCGCCCGCGATGTCGATCGAGAGGACCCGCGTCCCGGCGGCGACGTACACGCAGCCGTCCTCCGCCGGAGTCACCCGCACCGGCACGTTGCCGCACGAGGCGGCGTCGCCGACCGGGTACGACCAGCGCTCCGCGCCCGTACGTGCGTCCAGCGCCTGGAGCCGGGCCTCGCGCCACACGTACACCGTGTCGCCGTGCACGGCGGGCCCCGCCTCCGGGGTCTCGAAGTCCGTCTGCGCGCCGGTGATCTCCCACAGCTTGGCGCCGTTGGAGGCCTCCCAGCCCTGGACGCCGCCGCCCCGGGTGCCGGTGACGACCGTGCCCCGGTCGACCTTGAGCGAGTACACCCAGGCGTCCGTCTGGAGCCGCCAGCGCTCGCTGCCGTCGGTCGCGTCGAGCGCGTAGAGCGTCGGTCCGTCGGAGGCGTGGATACGGCCCTGGGCCACCGCCATCGACCAGGCGACGTCCCGCGTCTTGAACTGGCGGCGGCCACTGGCCACGTCCAGGGCGTGCACCTCGAAGGAGGTCACGTAGAGCAGGTCGCCGGCGACGACCGGGGTGCCCCAGACGTCGTTCGACATCCGGAAGCGCCAGGGCCGCCAGTGCGCGGGCTCGGGCGCCGCCTCCGCCGCCGGTGCCGGTACGGGGAGCGGGCGGGCGCCCGGCGGCGGGCCGGGCTCGGCGCCGTTCGCACCGCCGCCGGGCGGGCGGATCCAGCCGGTGGCGGTGTCCGAGACCTGGCCGATCGCGGCGCGGGTGTCGGCGACCCGGGGGCCGGGGCCGATCGGGACGGCGGCTCCGGCCAGCCGTACGGGACCGGAGGACTCGGCCGGGGCGGCGTGCCGCCCGCCGCCGGGGCGCGGGTCGGCGCCGGGGCGCGGGTCGGCGCCCCACTCCGGCGCCTGGCGGGGCGGTCGCGGCGGCGCGGGCGGGGCGGCCGGGGGCGGCGGGGTGCTCGGACGGCCGCCGCGGCGCGTCTCGATCATGGCGGTCGCTGACTGCGGCAGCCACGCCGACGCCGTACCGCTGTCGTCACTGCCCGGGCCGAAGAGATGGGGCGCGAGCTGGGCCTGCAGGTCGGCCGGGGAGGGACGGCGCGAGACGTCCATCTGCATACAGGAGTCGATCAGCGGACGCAGCTCGTCGGGAAGCCCTTCCAGGTCCGGGCCCTCCCTGAGCAGCATGAACACCGTCTCGACGGGGTTGGCACCGTGGAAGGGGGCGTGGCCGGTGGCGGCGAAGACCAGCATCGAGCCCAGCGAGAAGACGTCGCTGGCGCCGGTGACGCTGCGCGAGTCGCGGGCCTGCTCGGGCGACATGTACGCGGGCGTGCCGACGGCGACGTTGGTCATGGTCAGCCGGGTGTTGGAGACCCCGGAGGCGATACCGAAGTCGATCACCCGGGGGCCGTCCTCGACGACGAGGACGTTGGACGGCTTCAGGTCGCGGTGGACCAGGCCCGCGCCGTGGATGGACTGCAGGGCCTCGGCGACCCCGGCGGCCAGCCAGCGCACGGCCTGGGCCGGCAGCGGCCCGCACTCGTTCACTATCTCTTCGAGGGAGGGAGCGGGGACGTAGGCGGTGGCGAGCCACGGCACGGCGGCCCGGGGGTCGGCATCGACGACGGCGGCCGTGTAGAAGCCGGAGACGGCCCGCGCGGCCTCGACCTCACGGGTGAAACGGACGCGGAACAGCTGGTCCTCGGCGAGCTCGGTCCGCACGGTCTTGATCGCCACACGCCGCCCCGACGCCGAGCGCGCGAGATAGACGAGACCCATGCCGCCGGCACCGAGCCGTCCCAGCACCTCGAAGGGCCCGATCCGTCTCGGGTCGTGCTGCGTCAGCTGCTCCACTTGCCTGCCACCTCCCCGTACGGGCCATGAGAATACGGCCCCGTGGCCCTGATTCTTCCTGTCCGGGGCGACGGTTGCGAACCCGGGGGCGGATCGGGGTGTCTCAGTGCATATCGTCGGACGCGGAGGTAGCACTTTCAGCCGATTCGGCGGATTCGTCGTCCCCCGAACGGGTCGGCGGCCCGTTCGCGGGTTCGGGCGAGGGCTCCGCGAGGATCGCGAAGCGGGCGCCCTGGTTGTCGCGGAGGACGGCGATGCGGCCGTGCGGGGTGTCGAAGGGCGGGTTGGTGACCCGGCCGCCGAGCTCGACGGCGGTCGCGCAGGCCGCGTCGCAGTCCGCCACGGCGAAGTAGAGGAGGACATGTCCCGGCATCTCGGCGGGGAACGCCTCCGTGAGGACGGCCCGGCCGCCGAAGGCGGTGTCGTCCCCGGGGCGGGAGCCGGGCGGGGACCAGACGCGGTAGTCGAAGCCGCCCTCCCTGCCCTCCTCGTCCGCGTCCACCTGGCGGCCGAGGTAGCCGAAGACGGAGGCGTAGAAGGTGTCGACCGCGCCCGGCTCCCTCGTATAGACCTCCATCCAGCAGAAGGAGCCGGGGAGCATCGTCTTCTCGAAGCCTTCGTCGTCACCGGCCTGCCGGAGCCCGAAGACGGCGCCGCCGGGGTCGGCGGCGAGCGCAAGGACTCCGAAGGGACCCACCGGGTACGGCTCCATGATCATCTGGCCGCCGGCCGCCTTGATCCGGGCCGCGAGCGTGCCCGCGTTCTCGGTGGCAAGGAAGACGGTCCAGGTGGTGGGCATCCTGCCGTCCCGCTTCGGTACGAGTCCGGCGACGCGCCTGCCTTCGCTGAGGGCCTCGTCGCGGTCGGGGTCGAAGGTCCAGCCGAAGAGCTCGCCGTAGAACCGCTTGCCCGCCTCGAGGTCGGGGAGCTGCGCCTCCACCCAGCACGGGGTGCCCTCTGTGAATACGGCCATGGCTCCACGCTAGGCCGGGGGCACCCGCCTCGCACGCCCCATAATCGAACATACCGCCATATAGGGAGGCGGCGAACCCGGCGGCCCCTGAGTTGTCCACCGAAGTTGTCCACAGGCTGTTAATAAGCCTTTTCGAATGGAGCTGATCCTTCCGCCGCTCCCGACCTCGGCGGGGAGGGGTGGACGGGGGTGCACCCCATTTGCAGTCGGCCGAATCGCGCGCCGATCACCCCTCGGTAAGCTGACGGCATGACAGGACAAGTACGTACCGTCGACGGCCGCGTGGCCGGACGACGCGGCCAGGCGACGCGGCAGAAGCTGCTCGACTGCCTCAGCGAGATGCTCAGCTCCTCGCCGTACCGGGACGTCAAGGTCATCGACGTGGCCCGGAAGGCGGGCACTTCACCCGCGACGTTCTACCAGTACTTCCCCGACGTCGAGGGCGCCGTCCTCGAGATCGCGGAGGAAATGGCCAAGGAGGGCGCCGCGTTGACCGAGCTGGTCTCCGGCCGCTCCTGGGTCGGCAAGGCCGGCTGGCAGACCTCCGAGGAACTGGTCGAGGGCTTCCTGGACTTCTGGCGCAAGCACGACGCGATCCTGCGGGTCGTGGACCTCGGCGCCGCGGAGGGCGACAAGCGGTTCTACAAGATCCGCATGAAGATCCTGAACTCCGTCACCAACTCCCTCACGGACAGCGTGAAGGAGCTCCAGTCGAAGGGCAAGGTCGACAAGGACGTCAGCCCCGCGGCGATGGCGGGCTCCCTGGTGGCGATGCTGGCCTCGGTGGCCGGCCACCAGAAGGGCTTCCAGACCTGGGGTGTGAAGCAGGCCGAACTGAAGCCGAACCTGGCGCTGTTGGTGCACCTGGGCATCACCGGCAAGAAGCCGACGAAGTAGCTCCGGGCCCGTTTCCCGTCCGTCCTGTCGCGCCGGCGGCGGTCCCCTTCGCGAGACCGCCGCCGGCGTTTCCCTGTCCGGCGACGGGCGGGACCGGGATCGCCGCCGCCCGGGGACCTCCGCCCCGGGACCTCAGCGCCTCGTCAGGCGGAAGAGCCTGATCTCGCGCTCCACCCGCTGCTGGTACGTCGCGTACGGCGGCCAGAAGGCGAGCGCCGCACGCCACGCCTCCGCCCGCTCCTCCCCCGCCAGCAGCTCCGCCCGCACCGGGATCACCTCGCCGCGCCAGCTCACCTCCGCGTCCGGGTGTCTCAGCAGGTTCGCCGTCCAGGCCGGATGCCCGTCGCGCCCGAAGTTCGACCCGATCAGGAGCCAGGTACCGGCGGGCTCCGGCATGCACGCGAGGGGCGTCACACGCGGCTGCCCCGACCTGGCGCCCTTCGCCGTCAGGACCACCCCGGGCAGCATCTGGGCGCTCAGCAGCACCTTTCCGCGCGTCAGCCGGTGCACGGCCCGGTCCATGGCCGGGATGAAGTGCGGGGCGACCTTCGCGAACGTCCTCGTGGACGACACCTTCTGCATCAGACGCAACCCCACGGGCATCAGGCCGCCACCTCTCCGAAGAGGCCCGTCGCCTGGGCCGCCCGCTCGCGCAGCCGGCGCGCGGGCCCGAAGAGCAGCTCGTCGGCCGTGGCCCGCTTGATGTACAGATGCGCCTCGTGCTCCCAGGTGAAGCCGATGCCGCCGTGGAGCTGGATCGTCTCGCCCGCGACCGACCGCAGCGCCTCCAGGGCCGCCGCGAGTGCGAGCGCGCCCGTCGCCGGTTCGCGGGCGGCTCCGTAGGTGAGCGAGCGCGCCGCCTCCACCTGGACGTACAGGTCGGCGATCCGGTGCTTGATCGCCTGGAAGGAGCCGACGGGCCGCCCGAACTGCTCACGGGAGCCGACGTACTCGACCGTGCGGTCCAGGGCGGCCTGGGCCGCGCCGATCGCCTCGGCCGCGAGCGCCGCGGCCGCCGACCGTCCGGTCGCGGCCAGCGTCCCGAGCACGTCGACCGGCTCCTCGCCGAGCAACTCGGCTTCCACATCACGGAGTTGGATCGCCGCCTGGGACCGGGTCGCGTCCAGGGTCGGCTGCCGGGTGCGAACGAGTCCGGCCGCCTCCCCGCGGACGAGGAAGAGCAGGGTCCGGCTCCGGGCGAAGCCGCCGGCATGGGCGGCCACCACGAGCAGCCCGGCGCTGTGGCCGTCGAGGACCTGGGTCACCTCCCCGTACAGCTGCCATCCCTCGTCCGTGGCCCGCGCCTGGACACCGCCGGCCCGACCGCCGCCCGCGACCCAGGACCGGTTGTCGCCCGTCAGGCCGAGGGCGAGCGCCAGTGAGGCGCCGGGGACGGCGAGTGCGCAGGCCAGGGAGCCGTCGGCGATGCGCGGCAGCAGCTCGGCGCGCTGCCGCGCGGTGCCGAGGGCGCGGATCGCCGGGGCGGCGAGCAGGGCGGTGGCGAGGAGGGGGGAGGGGGCCAGCGCCCGGCCGGTCTCCTCGCAGGCGAGGGCGAGTTCGGCGGGGCCGCAGCCGACGCCTCCGTACTCCTCGGGCAGGGCGAGCCCGGGCAGACCCAGGGCGCCGGACATCCGGCCCCACAGGTCGGTGTCGTACCCCTCGGGGGTCGCGACGGCGGCGCGGACCTCGGCGGGTCCGGAGCGTTTGGCGAGCAGTTCGCGCAAGGTGCGGCGGATCTCGTCCTGCTCCGCGGTGAAGGCGGCGTCCATGGAGCTCCCCTCCGTATCTGACGGCCCGTCATGCTAGGGCGCCCGGAGGAAGAAACCCAGAGCCTGGAGGGACACGATGTTCGGCGGGGCCCCTCAGCAGACGTCGCCCGGCGCCTTCGCCGTCGCGCGCAGCAGATCCCGTACGAGGGTGAAGTCGACGCGCTCCGGGCGCCGGAACCGCAGGCACCCCTTGCCCATGTCCTGGTCCGCGAGCCGCTCCTCGAAGCCCTCCCGGACGTCCGGCCGCATCAGATAGAAGAAGATGTACTGCTTCTGCGAGGCGAAGGCGATCTCCGGCTCGCCGCCCGACCGCCGGTAGACGGGCATGCCGTAGGCCATGGCCTCCTCGAAGCCGTGGAGTTCGGTGCGGCAGAGCTCGCGCAGGCGCACGAGGGCCGTCAGACGGTCCGGCTCCACGATCTCGGCCAGGTAGGTGTCGACGTCTTCGGCCGTACTCCTCGGCATCGGATTCTCCCTATCTGATGTACCGTCAGATTCATGCCCACCACTTCACGGAACCGCGCCGGGCGCCGCGTCGCCGTCGTCGGCATATCCCTCTCCGACTGCGGCCGGGTCGACGAGGCCACTCCCTACACTCTGCACGCCCAGGCGGCGCGCCGCGCCCTCGCGGACAGCGGACTCGACCGCTCGGTGATCGACGGTCTCGCCTCGGCGGGGCTCGGCACCCTCGCGCCGGTCGAGGTCGCCGAGTACCTGGGCCTGCGCCCCCGCTGGGTGGACTCGACCGCCGTGGGCGGCGCCACCTGGGAGGTCATGGCCGCCCACGCGGCCGACGCCATCGCCGCGGGCCACGCCAACGCCGTCCTGCTCGTCTACGGTTCGACCGCCCGCGCCGACATCAAGGCCCGGCGGCGCACGTCGAACCTCTCCTTCGGGGCGCGTGGGCCCTTGCAGTTCGAGGTCCCCTACGGCCACACCCTGATCGCCAAGTACGCGATGGCGGCCCGCCGCCATATGCACCAGTACGGGACGACCCTGGAGCAGCTCGCCGAGGTCGCCGTCCAGGCGCGGGCGAACGCCGCGCTCAACCCGGAGGCGATGTTCCGCGAGCCCGTCACGGTCGACGAGGTGCTCGGCGGCCCGATGATCGCCGACCCGTTCACCAAGCTCCACTGCTGCATCCGCAGCGACGGCGGCTGCGCGGTGCTGCTCGCCGCCGAGGAGTACGTACCGGACACGGCGAAGGCGCCGGTGTGGGTCCTCGGCACGGGCGAGCACGTCTCGCACACCACGATGTCGGAGTGGGAGGACTTCACGGTCTCCCCGGCCGCGGTGAGCGGCCGGCTCGCGTTCGAGCGGGCCGGGGTGCGGCCGGAGGACGTCGATCTCGCGGAGATCTACGACGCCTTCACGTACATGACGCTGGTGACGCTGGAGGACCTGGGCTTCTGCGCGAAGGGCGAGGGCGGCCCGTTCGTCGAGGAGAAGGACCGGCTGCCGGTGAACACGGACGGCGGCGGGCTCTCGGCCTGCCACCCGGGGATGCGGGGACTGTTCCTGCTGGTGGAGGCGGTACGGCAGCTGCGCGGGGAGGCGCCGGGACTCCAGGTGCGCCGGCCGGACGGGAGCCTGCCGGAGCTGGCGGTGGCGTCGGGGACGGGGGGCTGGTTCTGCTCGTCGGGAACGGTGGTGCTCGGCCGGGGCTGAGGCCGGGTCGCACCGCCGCCCCGGATCTATACATTCGTCATAGACAAGCGTGTAGGACATCCGTATAGTCATGGGTGCGGGCCCGCCAAGGCCCCGCACCCACACGACGAGGAGTCCCGCCATGACGCACACGCCCGCGAACAAGACGGTCCTCATCTCCGGCGCCTCCGTCGCCGGACCGGCCCTGGCCCTCCAGCTCCACCGCCACGGCTTCACCCCGACCGTGGTCGAAAGCGCCCCCGAACTCCGCACCGGCGGCTACAAGGTCGACATCCGCGGCACCGCCGTCGAGGTCTGCCGACGGCTCGGGATCCTCGACGAGATCCGCGCCGCCTCCACGGACATGTCCGGCGGTTCGTACGTCGACGCCAAGGGCCGCACGGTCGGTCAGATGCCCGCGGAGATCTTCGGCGGCCGGGCCGAGCAGGACGACGAGATCATGCGCGGCGACCTCGCCCGGATCCTGTACGAGCGGACCCGCGAGGACGTCGAGTACCTCTTCGGCGACTCGATCGCCGCCCTCCACGACGACGGCGACGGCGTCGACGTCACCTTCGAGAGCGGGGCGCGCCGCCGCTTCGACCTGGTGGTCGGCGCGGACGGCATGCACTCGAACACCCGGCGCCTCGTCTTCGGCGACGAGCGGCGCTTCCGGCGGTACCTGGGCGCGTACATCTCGATCTTCACCGGCCCGAACCGGCTGGGCCTCACCCGCTGGGAGACCTACCACGCCCGCCCGGACAAGCTGGTCTCCGTCTACAGCACGGCGGGCGAGCAGGCGCACACCGCGAAGAACTGCTTCGTCTTCGCCGCGCCCGGGGAGCTCTCCTACGACCACCGGGACCCGGACGCCCAGAAGCGGCTGCTCGCCGACGCCTTCGCGGGTGACGACTGGGAGATCCCTCGGCTGATCGCGGACGCGGCCGGAGCCGACGACTTCTACTTCGACGCCATCGCCCTCATCGAGATGGACCGCTGGTCGAGCGGCCGCGTCGTCCTCCTCGGCGACGCCGCCCACTGCGCCTCCCCCGCCTCGGGCCAGGGCACCGGCCTCGCCCTCACCGGCGCGTACGTCCTCGCGGGCGAACTCGCCGCCGCACACGGCGACCACCGCACGGCCTTCGCGGAGTACGAGCGCGTCATGCGGCCGGGCGTGGAGCTGAACCAGCGGTTCGCGGCCGGCTTCGCGAAGGAGATGACGGTCTCCTCCCGCTGGAAGATCGCCCTGCGCATGCTGATGGTCCGCACGCTCCCCCGCACCCCGTGGAAGAACCTGATCGCGAAGAAGATCCGCGACGACATCCAGCGCGCGGCCCACGCGGTCCCGCTGAAGGAGTACGAGACCGCGCCGGTCTCCCCCGCTACGGCTTGCGTGCCTCGATGAGGAAGCGGGTCGAATGCGCGACGAACGGGCCCTCCCGCTCGATCCGTTCGTGCAGCTCCCGCAGCCGGTCCCGGTACGCCTCCACCGTGAAGCCGGGCACCATCCAGATCACCTTGCGCAGGAAGTACACGACCGCGCCGATGTCGAAGAACTCCGTCCGCAGCGACTGCGGACGCAGATCGACCACGTCCAGGCCGGCGGCGCGCGCCTGCGCGCTCTCGTCGTCGGGGTGACGGCCCCGCCGCACCTCCTCGGGCTGCGGCCCGAGGAAGAACTCGACCAGCTCGAAGACCGAGGCGGGGCCGACGTGCTGGGCCAGGTACGTCCCGCCGGGACGCAGCACCCGGGCGATCTCGGTCCACCACACGGTCGCCGGATGACGGCTCGTGACCAGGTCGAAGGCCGCGTCCGCGAACGGCAGCGGCGGCTCGTCCGGGTCGGCGACGACCACGACGCCGAGCGGGTGCAGGAGCCGGGTGGCCTTCACGACGTTCGGCGGCCAGGACTCGGTGGCCGCCAGCACCGCGGGCTTCCCCGCACCGGTCCGCAGGGCACCGGCCAGTACCTCGCCGCCGCCGGTCTGGATGTCCAGCGCGGCCGAGGCTCCGGCGACGCGGTCGGCCAGGATCCGCTGGTATCCCCAGGACGGGCGCTCCTCGGTGGCCCGGCCGTCGAGCCAGGAGAAGTCCCAGCCCGCGACGGGCGCCGCCTCGGCCTCACCGATCAGGTCCTCGAAGGAACGTGCCATGCCCCCATCATGATGGACACCATGAACGACTCCCGCTTCGACCACGCCCTCCGCTCGTTGCGCGTCTGGGACACCGAGCTGCCCGGCTTCGACCCCGGGACCGCGCCCGCCGAGCCCCTGCCCCTCTTCCGCGACTGGTTCGTGTCCGCGGCCGACGCCGGGCAGGTCGAGCCGCACACCATGTCGCTCGCGACCGTGGACGAGGCCGGCCGGCCCGACGTCCGTACGGTCATGCTGCACGGCGCCGACGAGCGCGGCTGGCACTTCGCCTCGCACTCCACGAGCGCGAAGGGCCGCCAGCTCGCCGCCCGGCCCGAGGCCGCGCTCGGCTTCTACTGGCCGCGCCAGGCCCGCCAGGTCCGGGTCCGCGGCCGGGTCTCCACGTCCCCGCGGGACGAGGCGTACGCCGATCTGCACGCCCGCACCACCGGGGCGCTGGCCTCGGCCCTGGTGGGCAGGCAGAGCGAGGTGCTGGAGTCGCAGGAGGAGCTGCGCCGGGTGAGCGAGGCCGCCTGGGAGCGGGCGGAGGCGGAGCCGGGCGCCCATGCCGAGAGCTGGACGCTGTACGTCCTGGAGGCGGACGAGGTCGAGTTCTTCCAGGGCGACGAGCGGCGGCGGCACGTCCGGCTGCGCTACCGCCGCGAGGCCGGCGGCTGGGTCACCGAGCTGCTCTGGCCGTGACCGCCGACCGGGGCGCACCATGAGAGGAGGAGGTGCGAGAACCATGGGTATGTACATGGATGTCCACCGGAACATGGTGGGGATCACCGCAGACGAGCTGAGGGAGGCGCACGCCGCCGACCTCGCGATCGAGAAGGACGAGGGCGTCCACTTCGAGAAGGCCTGGGCCGACCCGGAGTCCGGCACGGTCTACTGCCTGTCCCACGGGCCCTCGGCCGACGCCGTCCAGCGCATCCACGCCCGCACGGGCCACGCCGCCGACGAGATCCACGAAGTGAGCCTCATGGTGTGACCGCCGCGCCCTCGCCCCCGTACATCTCCTCGATCTCGCGGGCGAAGTCGCGCAGCACCGCGCCCCGCCTCAGCTTGAGCGAGGGCGTCAGATGGCCGCTGGTCTCTGACCACTCGGTGGTCAGGGCGCGGAACGCGCGGACCGCCTCGGCCCGGGACACCAGCCGGTTGGCGTCGTCCACGGCACGCTGGAGCACCGCGAGGAGCTCCTCCTCGCGGGCGAACTCCCAGAGCGCGATGTGGTCCTTCTTCCGCATCCGCCGCCAGTGCACGAGACCCTCGTGGTCGAGAGTGATCAGCGCGGTGACGTACGGGCGGTCGTCTCCCAGCACCATGCACTGGCCGACCAGCGGGTGGGCGCGGATCCAGTCCTCCAGCGGGGCCGGGGCGACGTTCTTGCCCGCCGAGGTGATCAGGATGTCCTTCTTCCGGCCGGTGATCCGCAGATAGCCGTCCTCGTCCAGCGCCCCCAGGTCACCCGTCGGGAACCAGCCCTCGTCCGTGTACGGCAGCGCGACCCCGCGCTGGGAGTCCCAGTAGCCGGCGAAGACATGACCGCCCTTGAGCCAGACCTCGCCGTCGTCGGCGATCCGTACCGCCGTGCCGGGCAGCGGCCGGCCGACGGTCCCGGTGCGCGGGCGGCGCGGCGGGGTGACCGTCGCGGCGGCGCAGGTCTCCGTCAGGCCGTACCCCTCGTAGACCTCGATCCCCGCGCCCGAGGAGAACTCCGAGAGCCGGGTCGCCAGCCGCGAGCCGCCGCAGATCACGTGCCGGACCCGGCCGCCGAGCGCGTCCCGGATCCGCCGGTAGACCAGCGGGTCGTACAGCGCCCGCGCCGCGCGCAGCCCCAGCGAGGGTTCGTCCTCGTGCCCGTACCGGCGGGCGACGCGGGCCGCGCGGTCGAAGGAGCCGGCCCGGCCGCTCCGCTCCGCCGTCGCCCGGGCCGAGTCGTACACCTTCTCCAGGACGTACGGGATGGCGAGGAGGAACGTGGGCCGGAAGCCGGCCAGGTCGGCGAGCAGGTCGCCGTCCTCGATGGACGGGGCGTGCCCGAGCCGCACCCGGGCCCGTACGCAGCCGATCGCGACCATCCGGCCGAAGACGTGCGCGAGCGGCAGGAAGAGCAGCGTCGACGGGACCTCCCTGCTCACCTCGCGGAAGACGGGGTGGAGAAACGCGATGGCGTTGTCGACCTCGGCGAAGAAGTTGGCGTGGGTGAGCGCGCAGCCCTTCGGCCGGCCGGTGGTACCCGAGGTGTAGACGAGGGTGGCGAAGGTCTCGGGGGTGAGCAGCCCGCGGCGGGCGGTCACGGCCTCGTCGGGGACGTGCGCCCCGGCCTTGCGCAGCTGGTCGACGGCGCCGGAGTCGAGGACCCAGAGGTGGGCGAGGCCGGGCAGTCCGCGGCGTTCGGTGGAGACCAGCCGGCCCTGGGTGGTGTCCTCCACGACACAGGCGGCCGCGCCGGAGTCCTGGAGGATCCAGCGGGTCTGGAAGGCCGAGGAGGTGGGGTAGACCGGGACGGTGATCAGCCCGGCGGCCCAGGCCGCGAAGTCGAGCAGGGTCCACGCGTAGGTGGTACGGGCCATCAGGGCGAGCCGGTCCCCGGGCCGAAGGCCCGCGGCGATCAGCCCCTTGGCCACGGAGTGGACTTCGGCGGCGAACGCGGAGGCGGTGACGTCCTCCCAGGTGCCGTCGGCGCGCTTGCGGGAGAAGGCGACGGCGCCCGGCTCCGCGCGCGCGTTGTCGTAGGGGATGTCGGCGAGCGAGCCCCGCCGGACCGGGGGCGCGAGCGGGGGCACGGAGGCCTCGCGGACCTTCCCGGCGACGACGGTGACGTACGGCTGCGGCTCGTTGTCGGGCACGTGCGGCTCCTCGGTCGCTACGGACTACTGACCTTTGAGTAACCTTACTTTTCAGTAAATCCAAGACCGGGCAAGGAGTTTGGACCATGACGACGCGTGACGCGCTGACGGACCTCCTGGCCCTGACCGGCGCCGTGGCCCGCGCCCCGTTCACCCGGGCCCGCCCGGACGTCCCGCCTCCCCCGGTCCGGATCACCCGCGGCCCGGTGCGCGTCGACGAGGACCGCCTCGCCGCGTACGCCCGCCTCTGCGGCTTCCGGCACGTCGCGGGCGGCCCGCTCCCCCTGACCTACCCCCACGTCCTCGGCTTCCCGCAGGCGATGCGGCTGATGAGCCGCCGGGACTTCCCCCTCCCCCTGCTCGGGCTCGTCCACACCTGGATCACGATCACCCGGCACACCCCGCTCACGGCGGCCGACAGCCCCGAGCTCACGGTGTACGCACGGGAGTCGAAGCCCCACCACCGGGGCACCGAGGTCACGATGGTGACGGAGGCACGGCTGGCCGGCCGACTGGTCTGGGAGTCGGCGAGCGGCTACCTGGCCCGCCACGACACCACCGCCAAGGCCCCGCCGCGCGACGCACACCCGCTCCCGCCCACGCCAACCACCGCCGAGTGGCACCTCCCCCGGAACCTGGGCCGCCGCTACGCGGCTGTGTCCGGCGACCGCAACCCGATCCACCTCCACCCGCTGACCGCGCGTGCCTTCGGCTTCCCGAGGACGGTCGCACACGGCATGTGGACGCTCGCGCGCTGCCTGGCGGAACGGGACGCCGAGAACGAACCGGCCTACGTGAAGGCCGAATTCAAGGCTCCCCTGCTCCTGCCCTCGACCGTGGCCTACGCGACCGACGACAGCGGCCGCGTCCAGCTGAGGACCGGCGACCGCCTGCACCTCATCGTGGATCCGAACCGGCCCGAGGAGACCAGCGCTCGCTCTTCATGAGGTTGCCGAGCCCGGCCCAGGAGAAGTTCATCAGCGTCGCCGCGGACTCCCAGGCCGTCATCCCGGGCGTCTCGTTGGCCCACGTGGCCACCGACTCCGCGGCCCCGACGAGCGCCTGGGAGAGCCCGGCGACATCCCGCTCGGCCAGCTCGGGATCCCGGTGCGTCTCGCGATGGGTGGCCTCCGCGGCGGCCCCGATCAGCGTCCCCACATACGCCACGATCTCGCCCCGCATCCGCCCCGCCTCGCTCGCGAAGGGCTCCCCCTGGGTCCGCGCCTGCCGGCTGAGCACGGCCCAGCCGTCGGGGTGCTCGGCGGTGTGCGTGAAGAAGGCCAGCAGCCCGGCCCACAACTGCTCCTCGGCCGGCAACCGGGCGTCGACCCCGGCCGCGACGGCGGCGAGCAGCGCCTCCGCCTCCCTCCGGATGCAGGCGGTGAAGAGCTCTTCCTTGGAGTTCAGATACAGATAGACCAGCGGCTTCGAGACCCCGGCGAGTTCGGCGATCTCGTCCATGGACGCGGCCTGATACCCCCGCTGCCCGAAGGTCTGCACGGCGGCGTCCATCATCTGCCGCTCCCGCACTTCCCGCGGCATCCGCTTGACCCTGCTGGCCCCCACGCCGCCCGCCTTCCCACCCTGCTCGCCTGTCCGGGGGAGAGCCTACGGTGTCTTCACGCCGGCGAACTTCTCCGCGTGGGTTCGCCGATGGTGAGCAGGGTGGTCATGCGGCGGGCCGGTCGGCCCGAGCACGGCAGTCGGAACAGCGTTCGTCCTGATCGTGACTCCGGAAGGCGCGCTCGCAGCCCTCGCAGGTGATCAGCGGTGCGGGCCTGGGCGGTGGAGGGGCTTCGGCCGGGAGCGGTGGCGGCAGGTGGGCGGCGAGGCGGTACTCCAGCAGACGGGCCGGGTGGTGGATGGGGACCCGTTCCGGGAGGTTCACGGTGAGGGTCCGCGTGATCTGGTCGGGGGTGGCGGCACGGGCGAGCCAGACGTCGACGGCCGGGGCGAGGCGGTGGATGTCCCGCGTGGAGAGCATCAGACGCGGGTCGGCACACCGTAGCCGGCCGAGGATGTCGGCGGCGGGGCCGGTGGGGGTGCTGGGACGCGCGGGCCATGGTGGGCGCGAGTTCTCGCGGACGGGCTTCGGCGCAGGGTCCGGCTCCGGCTCGGGGTCGGGGTCCGGCTCGGGGTCGGGCTCCGGGTCGGGGTCGGAGTCGGGGTCGGGGTCGGGCTCCGGGTCGGGCTCCGGCGCGCGTACGCAGCCGGGCCTGTCGTACGAGAAGGTGCGTGTGGCGAACTTGCCGCCGCCTACCGGGAGTCGGGGGCGGGCGAGGTATCCGGCTGCCTCCAGCTCGTTGAGCGCCCGGCGGATGGTCTTCTCGCCTTCCCGGAAGCGCAGCGCGAGTGCCTTCGCGGTCACCGAGACCCCGTCGGGCAGCGACTGGATGTACACGGCGAGGCCGATCGCCACGGCGGAGAGCTCCTCGTGCTGGGCGAGGTGGTTCCCGACGACGGTGAAGCGATCGGTGTGGCGGTGCCGGACGTGGATCACACCGGAGCGGGGCGCGCCTTCGGGGATCGCATGAGACGGGGGCAGGGCAGCGTTAGACTGCGAATCAGCCATCGGGAAGCGTTCTCTTCCTGAGCGGTCAGGCCCTCGGTCAGGATTGCCGTCCTGTCGAGGGCCGAGTTGCATATGCCGTTGTTGCGGCAGACCGTACCGCACCGGTACACCCTTCCGAAACCAAGTCACCCGTTCGTGTGGCGACGGGAGTTGAGGGGGTGGGGGGTGGTCGGGTGGGGTCTCTCCCGTTCCTTTTCCTTGGGAAACGCAGGGCACCGGAGCGCGAGATGACGCGCCCCGGCGCATGCCCGGAACGCCGAGATGCCCCTGCCCCCGCGTTCGGGGCAAGGGCATCGACGGCGGCTGTAGGCCTGAGCGTTACGCGGCGAGAGCCGGCTCGCGGTCCTCGATCGGGGAAGAGGACGCGGAGTTGTAGGCGTCGCGGTCGAGGATGTTCTCCCGCGCAGCCACGATCACCGGCGTGACAGCTTGGCCTGCGACGTTCGTCGCCGTCCTCATCATGTCCAGGATCGGGTCGATCGCCATCAGCAGGCCCACGCCCTCCAGCGGGAGGCCCAGCGTGGAGAGGGTCAGGGTCAGCATGACCGTCGCGCCGGTGAGGCCCGCGGTGGCCGCGGAGCCGACGACCGAGACGAAGGCGATCAGCAGGTAGTCCTGGATGCCCAGCTGCACGTCGAAGATCTGCGCGATGAAGATCGCGGCGAGCGCCGGGTAGATCGCGGCGCAGCCGTCCATCTTGGTCGTGGCGCCGAACGGGACGGCGAAGGAGGCGTACTCCTTCGGGACGCCGAGGCGCTCGGTGACCTTCTGGGTGACCGGCATGGTGCCGACCGAGGAGCGGGAGACGAAGGCCAGCTGGATGGCCGGCCAGGCGCCCTTGAAGAACTGGACCGGGTTGACCTTGGCGACCGTCGCGAGCAGCAGCGGGTAGACGCCGAACATCACGAGGGCCGAACCGATGTAGACGTCGGCGGTGAAGGTCGCGTACTTGCCGATCAGCTCCCAGCCGTAGTCGGCGATGGCGAAGCCGATGAGGCCGACGGTGCCGATGGGGGCGAGGCGGATGACCCACCACAGGGCCTTCTGGAGGAGCTCCAGGACCGACTCGGAGAGGGCGAGGATCGGCTTGGCGCGGTCACCGAGCTTCAGCGCGGCGACGCCGGCGACGGCGGCCATGAAGACGATCTGAAGGACGTTCAGCTCGGTGAACGGCGTGATGACATCGGACGGGATGATCCCGGTCAGGAAGTCGATCCAGGTGCCCTCACGCTTCGGCAGTTCGCCGTCCTGCGGGGTGAGGCCGGTGCCGGCGCCCGGGTTGGTGAGCAGGCCGATCGCGAGGCCGATGCCGACCGCGATCAGCGAGGTGATCATGAACCAGACCAGGGTCTGGGCGGCCAGCCGGGCGGCGTTGTTGACCTTGCGGAGGTTGGTGATCGACACCAGGATCGCGAAGAAGACGAGCGGGGCGACGGCCAGCTTCAGGAGCTGGACGAAGATGTCGCCGACCTGGCCGAGGGTCTCCTTCAGCCAGCTGACGTCCTGGCTGCGGGCGAGCCAGCCGAGCAGGACGCCGAGCGCGAGACCGGCGACGATCTGGGCCCAGAAGGGGATCTTGGGTATTCGGGAGGAAGCCGGGGACTTCGTCTCGGGCGTGGACGCGGACGCGGACACAGACACACTCCAGCGGTGCGTATCGGAAATACGGGGACGGGGGTGCGGTACACACGCGTTTCTGCGGTACCGCCGCATGATGCCGGGGTCAGAGCTCGCGGCAACAGACCGCGGACATACAGCGGCACAGATCGACATGCAGGCGCGCCACGAGCGGGGTGCTCGCGGCATCGAGGAGGCGCAGTGCTGTCGTCATGGCAGGTACGTTAACACTTGAACTTTGAGAACCTCAAAGACCTTCTTTGAGATGCCGAGAGCCCTCTCCGCCTCCGAAACGCAGAACACCCCGGTCAGGAGCCTTCGAAGTTCCTGATCGGGGTGTTTGTGCTGTGATGAAACTTACCCAGGACTTACACGCCCTGGCCTCCGGCTCACGCGTCCTTACGCGTGTCCCGCGTCTCCGGCTTACGCGTCCTCGCGCGACCGGTTCTCCGCCAGGCGGCCCTTGGCCCGGTCCACCTTGGCCACGATCTGCGCGGACATCGCGTCCCGCTGTCCGCGCAGCAGCACGAAGCTGAGCGGCGCGGAGATCACGATGGCGAGGAGCAGCACCCAGAGCAGGTTGGAGTCGCCGAGGCCGCGCGGCAGCACGCCGACGTAGACGAGCCCCCAGAGGGCGAAGAAGCAGCCGACGAAGACGCCGAGTCGCATGAGGGTGTAGCGGAGGGTCGCAGCGCCCGTCCCGTTCGCGGCCACGACGGCCCCTTTCTCTCGATTGCCCGTCCAGTGAAGCACGGCCCGAATTGGATCAGTTCAGGGGGAGCAGCATGAAAATGTCGTCACGGTCGTCGCCCTCGGCCACCCGGATGGCGCCGGGCACCCGCCCGACCTCCTTGTAACCGCAGGAGCCGTAGAAGCGGTCGGCGCCGGTGCCGCCGCGACAGCTGAGCCGTATCGCGTCGATCCCCTCGAAGCCGCGGACCGCGTCCTCGACGGCGGCCATCAGGTCGCGGCCGTACCCCTTGCCCTGGTGGGAGGGGTGGACCATGACGGTGTAGAGCCAGACCCAGTGCCGCATCAGCCGGTGCGTGTTGTACGCGACGAAGGTGGTGGCGGCGACGGTGCCGTCCTCCTCGTACCCGACGACGAGCCGCATCCGGCCCTCGGTCATCGCGACGAGGTGCTTGAGCAGCTCGGGCCTGACCTCGTCCCGGGTGACCGGCGGGACGAAGCCGACGGCACCGCCCGCGTTGGAGACGTCGGTCCAGAGACGCAGGACGCCGTCGCGCAGCGCGGGGGTGACCTCGGGGTCGAGTTCGAACGTGAGGCTCACGGCGTCAGACCCGCATCGGCTGGGGGGACTCGCGGCGGTCGGCGTCCGGTCCCGGGTACTCGCGGATGATCTCGTACCGCGTGTTGCGCTCCACCGGGCGGAAGCCGGCGTCGCGGATCAGCTCCAGCAGGTCCTCGCGGCCCAGCTTGTTCGGCGTGCCGTAGTTGTCGGCGTCGTGCGTGATCTTGTACTCGACGACCGAGCCGTCCATGTCGTCGGCGCCGTGCTGGAGCGCGAGCTGGGCGGTCTGCACGCCGTGCATGACCCAGAAGACCTTGACGTGCGGCACGTTGTCGAAGAGGAGTCGGGAGACCGCGAAGGTCTTCAGCGCCTCCGCGCCCGTCGCCATCGTGGTGCGCGCCTGGAGCTTGTTGCGGACCTTGCCGTCCTGCATGTCGACGAAGTCGTGCTGGTAGCGCAGCGGGATGAAGACCTGGAAGCCGTTCGTCTCGTCCTGGAGTTCACGCAGCCGCAGCACGTGGTCGACGCGGTGCCGGGGCTCCTCGATGTGCCCGTACAGCATCGTGCTGGGGGTCTTCAGACCCTTCGAGTGGGCCAGGCGGTGGATCCGGGACCAGTCCTCCCAGTGGGTGCGGTGGTCCACGATGTGCTGGCGGACCTCCCAGTCGAAGATCTCCGCGCCGCCGCCGGTGAGGGACTCCAGGCCGGCCTCGATCAGCTCGTCGAGGATGTCGGAGGCCGACATGCCCGAGATGGTCTCGAAGTGGTGGATCTCGGTGGCGGTGAACGCCTTGAGCGAGACGTTCGGCAGCGCCTTCTTCAGCTCGGAGAGCGAGCGCGGGTAGTAGCGCCAGGGCAGGTTGGGGTGGAGCCCGTTGACGATGTGCAGCTCGGTGAGGTTCTCGTTCTCCATCGCCTTGGCGAGGCGGACGGCCTCCTCGATGCGCATCGTGTACGCGTCCTTCTCGCCCGGCTTGCGCTGGAACGAGCAGTACGCGCAGGACGCGGTGCACACGTTCGTCATGTTGAGGTGGCGGTTGACGTTGAAGTGGACGACGTCACCGTTCTTGCGGGTCCGGACCTCGTGGGCCAGGCCGCCGAGCCAGGCCAGGTCGTCGGACTCGTACAGAGCGATGCCGTCCTCGCGGCTCAGCCGCTCTCCGGAACGGACCTTCTGCTCCAGCTCGCGCTTGAGACCCACATCTTTGATAGATGCAGTCATGCGGCCGCCTCCCATGTCTGACGATTCAGGCTCCACCCACCGTACTCTCAGCCCTCTTCGGGCAGATCCCCGACCCGGTTCTCCCACTTGGTGGAGAGCACGATCGTCGTGCGGGTGCGGGAGACGCCCTTGGTGCCGGAGAGGCGGCGGATGGTCTTCTCCAGTCCGTCGACGTCGTCGACCCGCACCTTGAGCATGTACGAGTCGTCGCCGGCGATGAACCAGCAGTCCTCGATCTCGGCGAGGTCCTTCAGACGGCGGGCCACGTCCTCGTGGTCGGCGGCGTCGGAGAGGGAGATGCCGATGAGGGCGGTCACGCCGAGGCCGAGCGAGGCGGCGTCGACCGTCGCGCGGTAGCCGGTGATGACGCCTGCCGCCTCCAGGCGGTTGATGCGGTCGGTGACGGAGGGGCCGGAGAGCCCGACGAGCCGGCCGAGTTCGGCGTACGAAGCCCTGCCGTTCTCGCGCAGAGCCTGGATGAGCTGCCTGTCCACGGCGTCCATAGGTATGAAGCCTTCCATTGTCCAGCGATACCGCGAGTTTAGGTATAGAATCTAAGGTACACAGGGGTCGACGCCCTGTGAATCTTTCAATTGAACAAAGACGATCTTTCAGGAGTGGTGTTCACCGTGTACACGATCGAGATGGCCCATGCCCGCATGCGTGAGCTGCAGGAGATGGCCGACCGCTCGCGTGCCCACCGTCCGTCCGCCTTCCGCCGCGCCGAGAAGAAGCGCGCCGCGAAGAAGCGCTAGTCGTTACGGGGGCTCGCAGCAGCACCGAGCTCTCCCTCCCAACGGCGGTACAGCCGGTGCGGCACCCCTGCCGCGTCGAGCACCCGCCCGGCGACGAAGTCCACCAGATCCTGGATGTGCGTCGCCCCCGCGTAGAACGCCGGAGAGGCGGGCAGCACCACGGCGCCCGCCTCGTCCAGCGCCACCAGGTGCTTCAGCGTCTGTCCGTTCAGCGGGGTCTCCCGCACCGCGACCACCAGCGGCCGCCGCTCCTTGAGCGTCACGCTCGCCGCCCGCTGCAGCAGGTCCTTCGAAAGCCCCAGCGCCACGCCCGCCACCGAGGCGGTCGACGCCGGCACGATGAGCATTCCCTTCACGGGGTACGAGCCGCTGCTCGGCCCGGCGGCCAGATCCCCGGCCGCCCAGTACCGCACGTCGTCGATGCCGGGCGCGAACGTCCCCGGCTTCCCGTCGGCGCCCCGCGCCAGCCACGCCGCCAGGTCCTCGCGCCAGTGCGCGTCCCGGAAGGCGATCCCCGTCTCGTCGAGCAGCGTCAGCCGCGACGCCCGCGAGACGACCAGGTCGACACTCTCCCCCGCTGCCAGCAACCCCCGCAGAACGGCGGCGGCGTACGGGGTCCCCGACGCCCCGGACACCCCGACCACCCAGGGACGACGCTGCTCTTCCTCTACCGGCTCCACGTCGCCGAGCCTATCCGGCGGCGTGGAGCCACCGCCCCCTCAGGCCGCCCTGCCGGCCTTGACCACGTACACCGTGATCGTCACGTCGTCCGGCCGGTAGAGCACACGCCGCTCTCCGACGGACGAGCGGAAGCAGCCGGAGCCGCCCCGGGGGCCGCGCCTCGGAGGGACGCGGCTCGTCGGCCAACGACCGGACAGCCACCGCGCAGGCGCCGGGTAACCGCCCCCGCCGGCGCCGGGTAACCGCCCCGCCGGGGCCGCCCCGGAGCCGCCCCGCGGTGCACCCGGCTCTGCCCTCGGGGGCCTGGACCGGCCGGACGCGTCGCCGGGAGACTGCGGACGCGCACGTCCTCACGTCACGCCTTCCGGAGCGGCCATGTTCACTCGACGAGACCGCGGAGCGGCCGAGTCCGCGCCCGGCCAGGGGCGCGAGCAGCGGGCGCCCGAAGCCCGGGACCGCCTCCACCTCCCCGGGCAGCCCCAGCACCTCACGCCCGCCCACGTCCACGCGCTGCAGCGCACCGTCGGGAACGCGGCGGCGGTCCGCGCGCTCGGCCGGCAGCACACGGTCCAGCGGGTGGAGAACGGGAGCGATCCGGGCGGCGGGACGCAGGGCGGCCAGACCCAGGCCGGCGGGTCGCGGTACCGAATCCAGATCCAGACGGCGAAGAACAGCCGCAGCCACCACCTCGACTACTGGGGGAACCTCGCCTTCGGGCATGCCTGGGTCGCCCTCTACAAGGAGGAGGGCGGGCAGGAGACCTGGAAGTCGTACGGCTTCTTCCCCGCCGAGGAGGTCGCCCGCGACAAGCCCTTCCGGTCGGTGAAGGGTCAGGTCAAGAGGAACCACGACAGCCCGGACAGCTCGACGTCCCGGCTCACCGCCGAGCTGACGGAGGAGCAGTACAACAGGGCCCGGGAGTACATCCGGGCGAACGAGGGCCACGCCTACAACCTGGCCACGTTCAACTGCACGACCTTCGCCCGCTCGGTCTTCCAGGCCGCCACGGGCGAGCCCGCGCCCGGCCTCGGTCTCCCGCTCCTGGAGAACCCGAACACCCTGCAGGACTCCATCAAGCGGCGGAACGACAGGAGCGGCGCCCCGCGCAAGGGCGAGAACATCACCGCGGACGTCGGGTCGAACTCGGACTACGACTCGGACAGCAGCACCGACAGCTGGAGCAACCCGTTGGGCGGCTTCCGCCAGATGGGCGAGCCCGAGGCCGAGGTCGCCGCTCCGGCCGCGGCGCCGCCCGCGCGGCCGGCCGGACCGGTCCGGCCGCGCTTCGAGATCGACTGACGGCCTGGCGCCAGGCCGTCAGACGGTCAGGCCGCGCGCCACCAGGTCGATCAGGGCGCACAGGAACAGCGAGATGCCGATGAAGCCGTTCGTCGTGAAGAACGCGCGGTTCAGCCGGGACAGGTCGTGCGGCTTCACGATCGTGTGCTCGTAGCAGAACGCCGCGATCACGATCACGAGGCCGATCCAGAAGAACAGACCGGCGTCGGTGGCCAGCGCGTACCAGACCAGCAGACCCGTCGTCACGACCGCCGAGGCGCGGGCGCCCCAGAGCGCCGCCGGGACGCCGAAGCGGGCGGGAACCGACATGACGCCCTGGGCGCGGTCGGCCTGGACGTCCTGGCAGGCGAAGATCAGGTCGAAGCCGCCGATCCAGATCCCGACCGCGAAGCCGAGGATCACCGCGTCCCAGGACCACTCCCCGGTCACCGCGAGCCAGGCGCCGATCGGCCCTATGGCCTGGGCGATACCGAGGATCGCGTGCGGGAAGTTGGTGAACCGCTTGCCGTACGGGTAGACCACCATCGGCACCACGGCGAGCGGCGCGAGGGCCAGGCAGAGCGGGTTGAGCAGCGCCGCGGCCCCGAGGAAGACGACGACGGCGATGCCGGCGCCCGTCCACGCCGACCGGACCGACACCGCCCCGGTCACCAGCTCACGGCCGGCCGTCCGCGGGTTACGGGCGTCGATCTCGCGGTCGATGATCCGGTTGCAGGCCATCGCGAAGGTCCGCAGCCCCACCATGCAGACGGTGACGAGGAGCAGCTTCCCCCAGTGGATGTTCCGGTCGAGCTGGAACATCGCGGTCAGCGAGGCGATGTAGGCGAAGGGCAGCGCGAAGACCGAGTGCTCGATCATCACGAGCCGAAGGAAGGCCTTCGTACGGCCCGGCTCGGCGCCGGGTACGGCCGCGGTGGTCACAGGCCGTACTCCTTCCAGCGGCGGTCCACCAGGGCGGCCGTCGCCGGGTCCGACTCCACCATGTCCGGCCAGCCGCCGTCCCGGGTGTAGCCCTCCTCGGGAAGCTTCTTCGTGGCGTCGATGCCCGCCTTGCCGCCCCAGAACTGCTGGTACGAGGCGTGGTCCAGGTGGTCCACGGGCCCCTCGACGACCGTCAGGTCACGGGAGTAGTCGGTGTTCCCGAGCGCCCGCCAGGAGACCTCGTGCAGATCGTGCACGTCGCAGTCCTTGTCCACCACGATGATCAGCTTGGTCAGCGACATCATGTGCGCGCCCCAGATGGCGTGCATGACCTTCTGCGCGTGCTTCGGGTACTTCTTGTCGATCGAGACGATGGCGCAGTTGTGGAAGCCGCCCGACTCGGGCAGGTGGTAGTCCACGATGTCCGGCACGATGATCTTGAGGAGCGGCAGGAAGAAACGCTCCGTCGCCCGCCCCAGCGGACCGTCCTCCGTCGGCGGCCGGCCGACCACGATCGACTGGAGCAGCGGACGCTTCCGCATCGTCACGCAGTCGATCTTCAGCGCCGGGAAGGGCTCCTGCGGCGTGTAGAAACCGGTGTGGTCGCCGAAGGGGCCCTCCGGCAGCATCTCTCCCGGCTCCAGCCAGCCCTCGATGACGACCTCGGCCTGCGCCGGCACCTGGAGCGGCACGGTCTTGCAGTCGACCATCTCGATCCGCTTGCCCTGCACGAACCCCGCGAACAGGTACTCGTCGATGTCACCCGGCAGCGGGGCCGTCGACGCGTACGTCACGGCGGGCGGGCAGCCGAAGGCGATCGCGACGGGCAGCCGCTCGCCCCGCTCCGCGGCCACCGCGTAGTGGTTCCGGCTGTCCTTGTGGATCTGCCAGTGCATGCCGATGGTGCGCTTGTCGTGGCGCTGCAGGCGGTAGAGCCCGAGGTTGCGGACCCCGGTCTCCGGGTGCTTGGTGTGGGTGAGCCCCAGGTTGAAGAAGGATCCGCCGTCCTTGGGCCAGGTGAAGAGCGCGGGGAGCTCGTCGAGGTCGACGTCGTCCCCGGTGAGGACGACCTCCTGGACGGGAGCGTCCTTCACCTTCTTCGGCGGCACGTGGACCATCGAGCCGAGCTTGCCGAACGCCTCGCGCACGCCGACGAAGCCCTGCGGGAGCTCCGGCTTGAGCAGTCCGCCGATCTTCTCGCTGATCTCGCCGTACGACTTCAGGCCGAGGGCCTTGAGCAGCCGGCGGTCCGTGCCGAAGACGTTCATCGCGAGCGGCATGGCGGAGCCCTTGACGTTCTCGAAGAGGAGCGCCGGGCCTCCCGCCTTGTTCACCCGGTCGACGATCTCCCCGACCTCCAGGTACGGATCGACTTCGGCCTTGATGCGCTTGAGGTCGCCCTCGCGCTCCAGCGCCCTGAGCAGCGAGCGGAGATCGTCGTAAGCCATGGGGCCCAGTATCGGCCACCGGCTACGCTTGACCTGTCACCGGGGCCGACGAAACGAACCCCGCCACTGGATCCAGGGGGCTGTCCCACATGCTCAGGGCGCTGATGTTCATCCTGCCGCTGGCGCTGACGATCTACGCCTTCATCGACTGTCTCAACACCCCCGAGGACGAGGCGAAGCACCTGCCCAAGGTCGTCTGGGTCATCATCATCCTGCTCTTCTGGATCGTCGGCCCGGTCGTCTGGTTCGCCGCGGGCAAGAAGCGCCGCGCGGCCGCCCGGGGCGCGGCGTCGGGCTCGTGGGTCGCGCCCGACGACAATCCCGAGTTCCTCAAGTCCCTCAAGGACGAGAGCAAGCAGGACGAGAACAAGCAGGACGAGACCGCCCTCAAGGACTGGGAGGCGGACCTGCGCCGCCGCGAGGAGGAGCTGAGGAAGCGGGAGCAGGGCGGCGAGGCCAGGGAGAACGACGGTTGATGGAGCTCCGGCTCCTGGTCACCTTCGAGAAGGTCGCCACCGTCCTCTCCTTCACCCGCGCCGCGACCGAGCTCCGCTACGCCCAGTCCAGCGTCACCGGCCAGATCCGTGCCCTGGAGTCCTCGCTCGGCGTGGAGCTCTTCGAACGGCTGGGCAGCCGTATCCGTCTGACGGAGGCGGGCGAGCGCCTGGTTCCGTACGCCCGCCGGATCATCGAGCTGACCGAGGAAGCAAGGACGGCGGTGACGGAGACGGACGAACCATCGGGCCCCATCGCGATCGGCACGATGGAGTCGCTGACGTCGTACCGTCTGCCTCCGCTCCTGGAGCTCTTCCACCACCGCTACCCGAAGGTCCGGTTGTCGCTGCGCCCGACGCTCGGCGACGAGACGCGGCAGGCGCTGCGCCAGGGGACGTACGACATCGGTTTCCTGATGGAGCCCGAGACGGAACACGCGGGCCTGGAGAGCGCAGTCCTGGCGGAGGAGCCACTGTCCTTGGTGGCGAGTCCACGCCACGCGCTGGCGGCCCGTACGACCCTGACGTCGGCGGAGGTGGCGAAGTCCCAGCTGATGGGGACGGAGCCGGGCTGTCCGTACCGCGACCTGTTCGAGCGCGAGCTACGGGAGTGGTCGCCGCCGTTCATGGAGTTCGGCACGCTGGAGGCGACGAAGCGGGGCGTGGCGGGCGGCCTGGGCATCGCGCTGCTTCCGAGGGTCACGGTGGCGGAGGAACTGGCGACGGGGACGCTGACGGAGTTGCCGTGGAAGGCCCCCTTCACCCTCTTCACGCAGATCGCGTGGCGGAGGGGGAAGCGGCTGCCGGCACATGTGCGGCTGTTCGTGGAGCAGGCGCGGCGGCTGGTGCAAGAGTCACCCTGAGGCTGGCGAGCACGATCAGCGGAACACCGAGCGCCTGGACGAGCCCGATGTGGTGCCCGTACACGGCCCAGTCGGCGAACATCGCGACGGCGGGGTAGGTGAAGGCGAGCACGGCGATCTTGGCGGTGGGCAGCTTCTGGTAGGCGGCGTACATGAGGACGTACATGAGCCCGGTGTGAATGAGCCCGAGCCCGACGAGCCAGGCCCACCCGGCGCCTATGCCCTTCATGCCGCCCATGTCGACGAAGGGCAGCAGCAGGGGAAGCCCGACCAGGACCTGCACGAGGGCGATGAGATGCGGCCGGACGCCGGTGATCCGCTTGGTGACGACGGTCGAGAGGGCGTAGAGCACGGCGGCGGCGAGGGCGAGCCCGAGCCCCTTGAGGGAGGCGGTGTCCCCGGGCCGTATGCCGGAGACGAGCACGAGCCCGACGAAGGCGACCCCGAGCCAGCCGAACTTGGCGGCGGTGATCCGCTCCCGGAAGAGGACGACGCCGAGGACCACGAGGAAGAACGGCTGGGTGTGGTAGACGACGGTGGCGAAGGAGATCGAGGTCGCCTCGTACGCCTCGAAGAGAAGCACCCAGTTGAAGACGATGAACACCCCGCCGAGCGCGGCGAGTCCGAGCTTCCGCGGCGTGAACCCGTGCCCGGTGAAGTACCCCCGCGCCAGGCTGTACGCGCCGAGCGCGACGGCCCCGAAGAGGCACCGGAAGAACACCACGTCGAAGGGCTCCGCCCCGGACTCGACGACGAAGATGCCGAGGGTGCCGGAGAGCACCATGGCGAGGGTCAGTTCGAGGGTGCCCCTGGTCTCGTTTCTCATGCCGACGACGCTACGAAGCAGGGCGCAACCCGGTCCACGAGCCACTGGGGCGTCCTGCCGATGGGGTCATCGGCGAAGCCGATGACGGGCGGCGAGGGCCGCAAGCGCGATCCCGCGCAATCGTCACCCATGCCGCCCGTCGACCGGGACGGCCACCCGACCGTGCGGGCGCGCGCCGAGATCCTCGCGTTCCTGGCCGAGCGGCTCCGCCCGCGTCGGGAGTCCGGTCACTCACCTGAGTGGGATCGCCTCGCCCAGTGGGTCCAGTGCGGCGAGCCGCACCCCCTGCGCCGCCGGTGGTCGCCCGAAGCTGTGCTCCGTCACTGACAGTGGCCGGCTCCGGGCGGCCCCATGCGGAGAGTGAGCGGTATGTCCACCATCAATCGCGGTCGCGGACGCCCACGGGGGGCCGCGGCACTCGTCACCGGCCTCGCCCTGTCCCTCGTCCTGAGCCTGCCGGGCGTCGCGGCGGCCGCGCCGGGCGACCTGGATCCGAGCTTCGACGGGGACGGCAGGGTCGTCACGGACGTGTCCGGCTACGAGAGCGGCGGAGGCGTGGTCATCCAGCCGGACGGCAAGATCGTCTCGGTGGGGACGGCCTCCTTCGACGCGACGTCCAGCGACTTCGTCGTGCTGCGCCACAACGCGGACGGCAGCCTGGACACCACGTTCGACGGGGACGGCATCGTCACCACCGACTTCCAGGACAGCGGCAACGACGAGGGCCGAGCCCTCGCGTTGCAGCCCGACGGCAAGATCGTCGCCGTCGGCGGCACGGCCAACTTCTCCGGCAACGGCGCGTGGACGGCGGCCCGGTACAACCCGGACGGAAGTCTGGACACGACCTTCGGCGAGGGCGGCAAGGTCGTCACCGAGATCGACCCCAGCGCGATCGAGACCGCCCTGGCGGTCGTCGTGCAGTCCGACGGCAAGATCGTCGCGGGCGGGGGCAGCTTCGACCGGTGGGCGCTGGTCCGCTACAACGCCGACGGCACTCCGGACACCACCTTCGACGGCGACGGCATCATCGCCACCGACCCCGGGGCGGTCTCGAGCCTGGCACTCCAGTCCGACAACAAGATCATCGCCGCCGGACACCGCAACGCTCCCGGTTTCACCCTGCATCGCTACAACACCGACGGCAGCCTGGACACCGCCTTCGACGGCGACGGACGGCTGACCTCCGGCTTCGGGGCCGGGGTCAGTGACGTCGTCCTGCAGCCCGACGGCCGGATCGTCGCGGCCGGCAACGCCGGCGGGGTCGGCAACGCGTTCGCCGTGGCGCGGTTCAGCACGACCGGCGCGCTCGACCCCACCTTCGACGGCGACGGCACGGTGACGACCTCCTTCGGACCGGAGAGCCTCTTCGTCCAGGGCGTGGCACTGCAGTCCGACGGCCGGATCGTCGCCGCCGGCCAGTACGCCGGAGACTTCGCGCTGGTGCGCTACAACACCGGCGGCAGCCTTGACACCGACTTCGGCGGCGACGGGCGGGTGACGACCGACTTCGGCACCGCCCAGGACAATGCCGCATCGGTGGCCGTGCAGGGCGACGGAAGGATCGTCGCCGCAGGCTCCGTCGGCAGCGCCGGCGACGCCGCCTCCGACCGCGCCCTGGCGCGCTACCTCGGCGGCGGAGGCAGCGAACCCCCGCCCACCGTCGACGTCTCGGTGACCAAGACCGGCCCCGCGACCATCAGTCTCGGCGACGCCGCCACGTACACGATCCGGGTGACCAACCACAGCACCACCACGACCGCGGGGGTCTCGATCTCCGACACGCTGACCGGCGGGTCCGGGACGATCCTGTCCGCGACGCCCAGCCAGGGCGGTCCCTGCACGGTCAGCCCGACCACCATGAACTGCAGCCTCGGGAACATCGCCCCCGGCGCCTCCGCCACCGTCACCGTCGTCGCCGAGCCGCGCGCGACCGGCACGCTGACGGACTGGGTGGCGGTCGGGTCGGTCCAGCAGGACCCCAACCAGGCCAACAACAACGCCAACTTCTCCACCACCGTCAACAACGCCCGCGGCTGCACCATCGTCGGCACCAGCGCCACCGAGACGATCAACGGCACCTCCGCCGGCGACGTGATCTGCGCACTCAGCGGCAACGACACCGTCTACGGCCACGGCGGCAACGACACGATCTACGGCGGCGCCGGCAACGACTACATCAGCGGCGGCACCGGCACGGACCGGCTGTTCGGACAGGGCGGCAACGACTGGCTCGCCGGCGAGGGCGGCAACGACAACCTCAACTCCCAGGACGGCGTCGGCGCCAACGACGCCGTGGACGGCGGGGCCGGCATCGACACGTGCACCACCGACGCGAACGACTACCGCTACAACTGCCCGTAGCGCCCCCGGGCGGGGGCGGTGCCTGCCTGGGCTCGCCAGTGTGAAGCTCGGCATCGCCCCCCTCGGCGCTCACCCCCGGCGCGCTCCGTCGCACGGGTTGCACGTACGGCCGCTCCAGGCACGGCCCGGGTCCTGCGCGAGCGTGGACTGATCCTCACCGTTCACGGCAAGGGCACGTTCGTCGTCGATCCACTCCCGACGGATGAGACTCGACAGCGGGTGTGACAGCCCGCCCGCTCCGGGGAAGAGTCACGTCCATGGACAAGCGACAGGCCCACGCCTGGCTCGGCACCGCCCTCGCCGAAGCGCGCGCCGGGCTGGCCGAAGGGGGCATCCCCATCGGCGCCGCCCTCTACGCGGCCGACGGGACGCTCCTCGGGCGGGGGCGGAACCGGCGCGTTCAGGACGGGGACCCGTCGCTGCACGCGGAGACCGCCGCGTTCCGGGCGGCCGGCCGGCAGCGGTCGTACCGCGGGACGACCATGGTGACGACCCTCTCCCCCTGCTGGTACTGCTCCGGTCTCGTGCGGCAGTTCGGGATCTCCCGGGTCGTCGTCGGGGAGGCGGAGACGTTCCACGGCGGACACGACTGGCTGGCCGGGCACGGGGTCGACGTTCTCGTTCTCGATGACCCCGAATGCACCGCGCTCATGCGGGAGTTCGTCCGCACCCACCCCGACCTCTGGAACGAGGACATCGGTCATGAGTGAAGCCCGGCTCCCCACCATCGACCTCGGCCGCGACCCCGCCCCGCAGCTTCCCGCCGTCGACCGCGCCCTGCGCGAGGCCGGGTTCCTGCTGGTCACCGGGCACGGGGTCGACCCCGGCCTGCGGGCCGCGATCCGGGACGTCTCCCGGCGGTTCTTCCACCTCCCGGCCGCCGCGAAGGAACCGTACGCCGTGCGGGTCGGCGGACGGGGATGGCTCGGGCCGGGCGCGGAGGCGAACGGGTACGCCGAGGGCACGGTCACCCCGCCCGACCTCAAGGAGTCGCTCTCCTTCGCGGCGGACGAGCCGACCGGCGACCCGGCCGTGGACGCCGAGTGGTTCCTGCCGAACACCTGGCCCGCCGAGGTGCCGGAGCTGAAGCCGCTCGTCCAGGCGTACCTCACGGAGATGCGGGCGCTCTCGGACCGCGTCCTCGATCTGCTCGGCATCGCCCTCGGCGAGGAGCGGGACTTCTTCACCCGGCACACCGGCCACCCCACGTTCGGCTTCAACATCAACTGGTACCCGGGGCGGGAGCGCACGGGCGAGCCGGAACCCGGCCAGTTCCGGATCGGGCCGCACACCGACTTCGGTACGGTGACCCTCCTCGACCGGCAGGCCGGCCGGGGCGGACTCCAGGTCCACACCGACGCCCACGGCTGGCAGGACGCGCCCTTCGACCCCGACGCGTTCACGGTCAACATCGGTGACGTGATGGCCGGCTGGACCGGAGGCCGCTGGCGTTCCGGCCGGCACCGGGTGCTTCCGCCGCCCGCCGACGTTCCCGCCGAGGAGCTGATGTCGCTCGTGTACTTCTACGAGTGCGACCCCGGGACCACCATCCACGGGATCGAGTCCCACGCCTACCTCCGGGCCCAGCTCGACGCGATCGCCACGGAGTGACAACACCTGCGCAACAGAGTCGAAAAGCCTGCCGCTTTCCCAACACGTCGTCGATATCCTGGAGTTGGCTGAGACAAGTGGCGTGACGGGGGTAACGACACGTGGACAGAGAGCTGTACGGCCGCGAGGCGGTCTTCCAGGATTCCGGACTCGCCGCGCGGCTCGTCGGACTGTCCCCGCACCGCTACGACCGTACCGCGTACGAACACGGCGACGACCCGCCCGTCACCGTCTTCACCGGCGGCCGGGGCATGGGCAAGACGGCGCTGCTCAAGCAGATCCGCAACGCCTACAAGGCGGCCACCCCGCTCGCCCTGCTCGACTGCGCGCACATCGAACCGCCCGCCGACCACGGCCCCGGCTGGAACCCGCTCACCGGGGCGCTCGCCGAGCTCGCCGTACAGCTGGCGCCGCGGGTGCTCGCGGCGCGGCCCGTGCAGTTCCCGCGCCTCTCGCTCGGGCTGGTCGCCGTCGCGTCCATCAGCTGGTCGCAGGAGGACGACGAGCGGGCCCGGCGCGATCTCCAGCGGCTCGGACCGGTCCTCGCGACCGTCGACGCCACCAAGGGTGCCGCCGCCAACTGGGTCACCAAGGTCCTCACCAAACTCGCCGCCAAGTTCGCCGAGGCCGGCGCGCCGATGGCCGGGCTGCTCGCCGAGGCGACCGTGGAAACCGTCCTTGAAGAGGTGTTCGGCCGCTTCCAGCAGAAGGCCGAAAGCTGGTACGGGAGCTATCGCAACGCGGGCGGCCGCGGCCAGGCCGGGCTCCAGCAGCTCGCGATGGACTTCGAGCAGGGCGGCCGGCGCCGCCGCGAGGCCGAGGACTTCCTCGTCGGCGCGCTCGTCGAGGACCTGGTCCGCGCCTTCACCGGCCTCGCCAACCGCGGCGCCCGCCGCGGCCGGCCCGTCCTCCTCCTCGACAACGCCCACGAGCCGCTCGGCCGGCGGCTGGTCGAACCGATTCTGCGGGCGCGTGCCGGCGGCCGACGCGACCGGGTCGTCGTCATCGCCACCTCCCGCGTCCGCGACCACGACGGCATCCGGCACGCGGCCCGGCTGCGACTGCCCGAGACCGCGCACCGCGCGCCCTGCCCGCGCGGCCCGGACGTCACGTCCGGCATCCTCGCCGTCGAACTGCCCCCGCTGTCGCCCGCCCAGACCCAGAGCGCCTTCGACCGCTTCGACCCGGCGGGCCGGACCCCTGCCGAACTGGCCCGGGCCGTCCACCGGCTCACCGGCGGACGTCCGCTCGGCGTGGTCCTGCTCGGCCGGACCGCGGGCGAGGTGCCCGCCGCCCGGAAGCCCTCGCTGACCCCCGGCGCCCTGCTCGACCTCACGGTGGAACTGCGCGAGGACAGCGCCCCCGTGCCGGTCGCCCCCACCCTGCTCGAAGAACTCCTGCCTGGCCTGCGGCACGGCCCCTTCGCCGTGCTCGCCGCCGCCCACGACGAGGAGTCGGCACGGCTGCTCGCCCGGACCCGGCTGCGCGGCGAGTCCCTCGAAGGCGACACCGCGTTGCGCGTCCGGGACCTCCTGCGCGCCGAGGACTGGCCGGAGGGCCCCGAGCACTTCGTCGCCGACCCGCTGCTGCGCGCCCTGCTCCTGCACCGGCTGCGCTACGAGGACGGGGAGGAGTACGCGACCTGGCGGGCCGTCCACGAGACCCTGCACCGGCACTACGCCACCGGGCCCGTCCCGTACCTGCTGCACCAGGAACTGGCGCTCGGGCGCACCGACGACGCCGTGACCCACCTGCGGGTCACCTTCCCCGACGCGGACGTCCTCGACTGGCTGGGCAGGCTGCGGTTCATCGCCTCGGCGCCGTACCCGTACGACAGGGGCCGCACCGGTCCCGACCCGCGGCGGGCGATCGCGCTCGGCCGGGAGTCCGGCGAGACCATGCCCACCGCGTACGACGACGACACCGTCGAACTCCACTTGAGTCTGCGGCGGTTGCTGCACGCCGTATGGCTGCTCACCGATCCGCTCGCGCTGCCCGACGAGGACGTGACCGACAAGCTGGCGCACGAGCTGCGCCAGCTCTCCGGCCGCCATCGGACGGGGAACAGTCCGCTCTGGGACGCGGCCACCCACTGGCCGAGGGACATCCGCGCGTGGCGGGGGCTCTCGCTCCCGCCCGGTGCGGAGAACGGAGTCTGAGGCCATGGTCAGCCCGCTGCGCTACCGGCTCTGGTACACCACCCGGCAGAAGATCCTCACGTCCGCGGTCGCCCTCGCCGTCGTCGGCTCCCTGGCCGGGTACGCGATCGACCGCGCCACCACCCCGGAGGACCGTTCCTGCGCCGCCGGAGTGGAGCGGCCGGCGGGCAGCACCGAGTGCGTCGGCGTCAACGGCGACGGCTTCGACTTCGGCGTCCCGGCGCTGACCGAGATCGCCGGACGGATCCGCGACGAGAACCGCGCGCTGAAGTACGACGAGTACGCGACGGTCGCCCTGCTGCTGCCGCTCACCTCGACGGACAGCGGCTTACGGGTGAAGGTGCTGCACGAGGTCGTCGGCGCCTACGCCCGCCAGTACCGGGCCAACCACGAGTCCAACAACGAGACCCCGAAGATCAGGCTCGTCCTGGCCAACACCGGTAAGGGCAACGCTCACTGGCGGACGACCGTCGACCGGCTGAAGGCGATGACGGACGGCCCCGACCGGCTGCGGGCGGTCAGCGGAGTCGCCACCTCCTCGACCGAGATACGGGAGGCGGTGACGGCCCTGACGGACGCGGGCATCGCCGTCGTCGGCACCACGATCACCGCCGACGACATCGCCAACGGCCCCGGCGCCGGCAAGAACCGCTACCCCGGCCTCGCCCGCGTCTCCCCCACCAACGGCGACGAGGCCAAGGCGCTGGCCCACTTCGGGAAGGTCGAGGGGGCGAAGGCGCTGCTCGTCCAGGACACCCGGACCGGCGACCACTACACGGACACCCTGAAGGCGGCCTTCACGTCCTCCCTCAAGGGCGCCCCGTACGAGCCGCAGCTCTTCACCTCACCCGCGGACCCGACGGAGGAGGGCACCACGGCGAACACCTTCCGCCAGATCACTCATCTGATCTGCGACACGAGGGCGGAGACGGTCTTCTTCGCCGGCCGCCACACCCAGCTGCGGCAGTTCATCAACGCCCTCGGCGCGCGGGGTTGCGCCGAGCGCCCGTTCACGATCCTGACCGGTGACGAGGGCTCGTACCTCGGCGGGGACACCAAGCTCAACCGGGCCGCGCTGAAGGCGAGACTGACCGTCCGCTACGCCTCGCTCGCGCACCCCGACGCCTGGAAGCCGGCTCCCGGACGCCCGGTGCCGAGCACGGGCGGTTCGACGGCCGCGTACGAGACGTTCCTCGCGGACGTCACGAAGGCCACGACGAAGCCGGTCCCGCTCGCGGACGGCCAGGCGATCGTGGCGTACGACGCGATGGCGACGGCGGTCCACGCGATCCGCCAGGCGACCCCGCAGGGCGCACAGTTCCCGGAGGCGGCGGACGTGGTCACCCAGTGGCCGCAGGTGAAGGGCTCGCTCCGGGTCGACGGCGCGAGCGGCTGGATCTGCCTGGACAACTTCGGCAACCCGTTCAACAAGGCGGTCCCGATCGTGGAACTGGCCCAGGACGGCTCGCAGAGGTTCGTCCAGATCGCCTGGCCCGAGGGCAGGCCCCCGGCGAAGGACTGCCTGCCGCCTAGGAGGGGGTAGAGGCAGAGGGCGGCCGGCCTGAGGCCGGCCGGGAGGTGCGGGACCGGACGGGCCGGCGGGGTACATTCGCGACCCGTCCACGCACGCAGGGGGAAGCGCACATGGAAGCCGAGCCGATCGACCTCGTCCGCCTCACCGACGGCGGCGGGACCGTGGCGGTCCGAGTGACGGGCCGTGAGTTCGGCGGATATCCGGAAGTACCGGTGCTGGTCGGCGAGTTCGTCGTCCGCACGAAGTTCCTCACGGGGACGCTGAAGACCTGGATCTTCCCCGACGACCTCACCACCTGGGAGGAGAGCCTGGCCGCGCTCGCCAGGGGCGAGAACATCGCCTGGCGGAAGGACAAGCGGGCGACCGAACTCCACGTCGACGTCGACGACCCCGAGCTCGCCGAGGGGATGATCCGCGTCTCCGTCGCCGACCGCGCGGGCTCACGGGCGACCGCCCGGGTCCTGCTGGAGCCGGCCGACGACTGGATCGCCGACCACCGCGCACGGCTCGCCCGGATACGGGAGACCTGGACGGACTGACCCCGGCCCGTCCAGCGCTTCCGGCGCGGGCCGGAGGCGGGTGCCGCCGGGTACGTGCCGTCGGAGGCGGGGGCCGCCGGGTACGGCCTGGTACCCGGCGGCCTCGGGGTCCACAGCGAGGGCCAGGGCTCGCCGACGCCGCCACAGGCACCGAGCACCTCCTGGCTGCGCGGTGTCGAGCAGGCACTGGCCGGTGCCCATCTCGACCATCTCCCAGTGGTTGGAGCCGCGATCCTGCCAGCGCAGGGTCAGACAGTTGCCGCCCGTGGCCTGGACGACGCCGGTCCCCGGGGCCTTGCTCGCGTTCGGCGTGCCCAGGCCAAGATCGACCTGGCGTCACGGGTCCGGGAGGACGGTCTCGACACCCCACGGTGACCGGCGGTGAACGGCTGCCGGACGCCGGGTCACCGCGGGCCGGACGCCGGGTCACCGCGGGCCGGACGCCGGGTCACCGCGGGCCGGACGCCGGGTCACCGCGGGCCGCTCACGGCTCCCACTTGGGCCACGGCGCGTCGTCCCGTACGTACAGCTCGCGCAGATGCTGCCAGCGCTCGGGCGACCACGCGCGCCAGTCCGTGGGCCTGCCCTCCAGCGCCTCCGACAGCCGCTCGAAGTGGTCGTGCCACCCCGCCATGACGTCCAGCTTCTCTTCGTGCGTCGCCCGGAACTCGTTGGTGAAACGCAGAACGGTCGCCCCGCCGCTCCCGGCCGGTTCCAGATGGAACCGGATCCGGCCGTGCGACGGGCCGACCGTGTACTCGGCCACGTACTCCGGGTCCCAGGCCGTCACCTGCCCGGAGACCTCCGTGTCACCGTTCAGCCAGCGCAGCGTCACCGCTCCGCCGAGCCTCGGCTCCAGCGGATCCGCCGCACAGAGCCACTGCGGCAGCCCCTCCGGCGTCGCGACGGCCACCCAGACCCGCACCACCGGATGGGGCAGGTCGATCACGTACCGCAGGTGATGGAGGTTGCCGTCATGGGTCTCGCACCTGCCCCGGGGGATCTCGCTCATACCTCAAGCGTCACGCCGGGGCGGGCGCCGTGCCAGCTCAGACGCCCGCGTACGAGTGCTTGCTGCTCACGAAGATGTTGACGCCGTAGTAGTTGAAGAGGAAGCAACCGAAGGCGATGAGCGCGATGTACGCGGCCTTGCGGCCCTTCCATCCCGCCGTCGCCCGCGCGTGCAGGTACGCCGCGTAACCGACCCACGTGATGAAGGACCAGACCTCCTTGGCGTCCCAGCCCCAGTAGCGGCCCCACGCGTCGCCGGCCCAGATCGCTCCGGCGATGATCGTGAAGGTCCACAGCGGGAAGATCGCCGCGTTCACCCGGTAGGAGAACTTGTCGAGGGAGGCCGCCGACGGCAGCCGCTCCAGGACGGAGCGGGCGAAGGAGCCCGGGTTGCCGCCGGTCGCGAGCTTGTTCTCGTACGAGTCGCGGAAGAGGTACAGCAGGGTGGCGACCGCGCCGAGGTAGAAGACCGCGCCGCAGAAGATGGCGGTGGAGACGTGGATCCACAGCCAGTACGAGTCCAGCGCGGGGACCAGCTGGTCGCTGGGGGTCTTCAGCCAGGTGGTGGCCATGCCCAGGTCGAGCAGGACCGTGGTGACCAGCGGCAGGCCGAGCCAGCGCACGTTCTTCCTGGCGACGAGGAAGCCGAGGTACGCGCCGACCGCCACGGTGGAGAAGGTGGTGGAGAACTCGTACATGTTGCCCCACGGCGCCCGCTGCACGGCGAGCGCCCGGGCGATCACGCCCGACGCCTCGACGAGGAACGCGAGCGCGGTCAGCGAGACGGCGATACGGCCGTACAGATCGCCCTTGACCGTGCCGCCGGCCGCGCCGGGACCGTCGGGGACGTCGCGGGCGCCCGCGCCCGACCGGGTGACGACGGTGGGCTTGTCGAGCACGGCGGTGCCTCCGCCGGCCGTCCTGACCTGGACGGCCGGGGCGGAAGCGGTCGCCTTCGCCTGGGCGGTCAGCGCGGCGGCCGTGCGGCCGACCTTGCTCCGGCTGCCCAGCACCCACTCGGCGATGTGCGCGAAGAAGGCCAGGGTGTAGACGGCCATCGACGAGTAGATGAGCATGTCGCTCATCCGCGCCAGGCTCTCGTTGGTCTCGGCGGCGAGACTCACGGCGGCGAGATTCACTTCTCAGCCCCTTCGGCTTCTGCTTCGGCTTCGGCAGGTTCTGCGGGTTCGGCCGGTTCGGCTTCGGTCGGTTCGGCGTCCGGGCGCTCGGCGTCGGCCCGCTCGGATTCCGGCGCGGTCGGCGCCTGTGCGTGGAGCGTGGCCGCGAGTCCGGCCAGCTCCTCGGGGAGCTTGGCGGACTCGCTCCGGCCGAGGCCCGCCATCTCGACGACGGTGACGCCGTCCTTCCCCCGTACGGCCCGCACCCAGACCCG